>JAFTVU010000075.1 GCA_017465665.1 Oscillospiraceae bacterium
CCCTGAACATTCTCGGGGAAGTTGTGGCTTGCTCTCATAAGATGAAACATCTCCGATGTGTAGACCGTACCCATAGGATTACCTTCATTAAGAGCGTGAGCCATACTCCTTGCAGCGTTATATATGCTGAACGGATAGCTGAAGCCGCCTGCGATACTTGTTCGGAAATATGTCATGTTACCGTTCACTATAACGGTGTAAATAGCACTTGTACCGATAGCCTTGAACTTTGCCTCAGAGTACATTTCATACCCGTTATCTATGAGACGGCATATTGCTTTCTCTGCTTCGCTATAGCTCTGTGAGGATATGTCCACACCCTCCGCCAGAAGAACGGAGTCTATTTCCATATTGCAGTCGTAGTCCGCATATATCTGACAGTAATAGCCTTTTGCAATGACAGGCTGTCCGTTTTCGTCCTGTATCTCAATGTTATCATCCTCGACCATTGTAACGCCGAAGCCTCTGTAGCTATCCATTACTGCGCTCCTTTCCGTCAGCGATCCAACGGCCTGTGTCATCTGTTATTCTGCCGTTTTTGTCGATGGAGAGCTTCTTTCCCTCCATAAGCGCAAGATGAATTACCTTGCAGTCCTCGGGTGTTGCACCCACATGGGTTATACTGTTGTATTCCTGTTTGTCTATCATGTTACCTCCATTTCCTGAATAATTGTGTATGCGTTTTGTATTGCGGAGCTTTGATTTGCTGTGAGATTTATATATTCGAACTGCTCCGAAAGGCTTTTGGATATTTCGGGCAAGTCCGATATACTTTTCTCTTCAAAGCATAAAACAAAGGCTTCATAATCTATGGGAATTTCCTCGCCGTCAGCGTCATACTGAACCTCATAGCTTATATGAGTGCAATAGAAAACAGCCTTGACGAGTGATTCATCAAGACTGTCCGTTTCTTCATATTCAGTCATTTCTTCTTCAAGCTCCGAGAGCCATAGTCGCATATTTTCGATTGCCGTCTGTTCCTCCTCAGGCATATTCTGCGGAAGTGCGGTATCCGTAAAGCAGTATTCTATGACCGAATAGCTTGTGGTTTCCGCACTGGAGAATATCATCACAACGCAGATTATGAGGAAGATGGCGGGCGTGAGCAGAGCTGCTATGAGGACGGCGAGGAATTTCCAAGTGCGTTTGTCCGTAGCCGCCGCAGCGAGAGCCTTTAAGACAAGCGGGTGTACTGCCATATTCTATTCCTTTCAAGCAAAATGCCCAACGGAGATACCGTCGGGCATTGATATTTATTCTTCTGTTTTTGAGGTCATCTCATCCTCTATGACCTGCATTATTTCGTTGAGCCTTGCCTCGCCGATGCCCTTAACAGCACCTATCTTGGTGCGAAGCTCATCGAAGTCTATGGCAGAGGTTTCAGCGTCCTTCTGTCCGCTTCGGTAGATGTCGCAGAGGAAGTCTGTGAGCTGCTCCTTGTTCATAGCTTTTATTTTTTTGTAGGTTGCTCGGTCAATTATAATAGCTTTTGCCATTGGTGGTGTTCCTTTCAATATCTGATAAAAACATTATACACCACGCCGCCGCAAAAGTCAATCCGAAGACCATTTCTCCAACAACACCAACACCTCCGCAATATTACGAAGCTGCTCTGCCATAGGACGAGGCGACCTCTCACAGCAAGCAAGGATGGATGAGATATCCTCGGTCTGCTGTGCTTCATCTTTCAACTTTTTTTCAACCGAATGCCCGATTATCTTCCTCCTGCACTGCCGAAGAGCCGTTCCTTGTAGTCGGGAGC
>JAFTVU010000016.1 GCA_017465665.1 Oscillospiraceae bacterium
ACCACCGTGCGGGTGGTCGTTGGGGTTCATTACGGAACCGCGAACTGTAGGTCTGATACCCAGATGACGTGTACGGCCTGCCTTACCGAGGTGAACATTCTCGTGGTCGAGATTGGAAACAACACCGATAGTAGCCATGCACTCTGCAGGAACGTATCTCATCTCACCGGAGGGGAGACGTACCATTGCGAGCTTGCCTTCCTTACCCATCAGCTGAGCCATGTTACCAGCGGAACGAACCAGCTGTGCGCCCTTGCCGGGGTGAAGCTCGATGTTGTGGATAACTGTACCTACGGGAATGTCTGCCAGAGCAAGAGCATTACCGGGCTTGATATCAGCGTCGCTGCCTGCGCGAACTGTGTCGCCGACCTTCAGGCCATCGGGAGCGATGATGTATCTCTTCTCGCCATCCTCGTACTTAACGAGAGCGATAAATGCGGATCTGTTAGGATCGTACTCCAGAGTCATAACCTCTGCGTTCATACCGAGCTTGTTTCTCTTGAAGTCGATAACGCGGTACTTTCTTCTGTTACCGCCACCGTGATGTCTAACGGTGATACGACCGTAGCTGTTACGGCCTGCTGTCTTCTTTACGGGCTCTAAAAGGCTCTTTTCAGGAGCTACTTTAGATAAGCCGCTGTAATCAGTAACAGTCATACCACGACGGCTGTTATTGACAGGCTTGTAAGTCTTAATAGCCATTTCGTTTCACTCCTTACTTAAATCATTCCATCGAAGAACTCGATTGTCTTAGAGCCTTCTGCGAGAGTAACGATTGCCTTCTTCCAGGAGGAAGTATAGCCTTCGTTTCTGCCCATTCTCTTCAGCTTACCGCGAACGCTGATGGTGTTGACCTTAGCGACCTTAACACCCTTGAACAGTGTTTCAACTGCCTTAGCGATCTCGATCTTATTAGCATTCTTAGCAACCTTGAAAGTGTACTTGCCGGCTGCCAGACACTCCATGCTGTGCTCTGTGATGATGGGCTTGATGATGATATCCTGAGCTGTCTTTACCATTATGCGTACACCTCCTCAAGCTTCTCCACAGCGCCCTTAACGATAACGAACTTGTCGCAGTTAAGGATGTCGTAAACGTTCAGGGTGTTGACCTGTGTGGTCTTAGCGCCCTTGATGTTTGCTGCGGACTTGATCACCTTGTTGTCTACGCTGTCCAGAACGATGAGAGTCTTCTTCTCAGCGCCCAGAGCCTTGAGCATAGCAACCATGGTCTTGGTCTTGAACTCGTCTGTCTTGATAGCGTCAACAACGATCATCTCGTTGTCAGCAACCTTGCAGGAAAGTGCAGACAGCATAGCGAGCTTCTTAACCTTCTTATTCAGAGTAAATCTGTAGGAACGGGGCTTCGGTCCGAGAGCGATACCACCGTGTCTCCACTGGGGAGCTCTTGTGGAACCCTGTCTTGCATGACCTGTACCCTTCTGTCTCCAGGGCTTCTTACCGCCGCCGCTTACCTCTGTTCTGGTAAGTGTGGACTGTGTGCCCTGACGCTGATTTGCGAGATAATTCACAACAGCGGAGTGCATTGCGGACTTGTTAGGCTCAATGCCGAAAACTGCATCGTTAAGCTCGATTTCGGAAACGACCTTACCCGCCATATCTAATACATTAATCTTTGACATGATAGTGTCCTCCCCTCTTAAGCCTTAACAGCGTCGCAGATTGTAACAACGCCGCCCTTAGGTCCGGGAACAGCACCCTTAACAGCGATAAGGTTGTTCTCAACGTCAACCTTAACAACTACCAGGTTCTGAACTGTAACCTTCTCAGCACCCATGTGACCTGCCATGCCCTTGCCCTTGAAGATTCTGGAGGGGCTGGAGCAAGCGCCCATAGAGCCTGCCTGTCTAACTACAGGACCGGAACCGTGGGACTCGTCAAGTCTGTGCTGGTTGTGACGCTTGATAGCGCCTGTGAAGCCCTTACCCTTGCTGGTACCGGCAACGTCGATAACGTCGCCCTCAGCAAAAACGTCTGCCTTGAGGATGTCACCAACGTTCATGTTGGAGATGTCATCAAAACGGAACTCCTTAAGGGTTCTCTTGAACGCGATATCGTTCTTCTTGAAGTGACCTGCCTCGGGCTTGTTAACGTGCTTGGGAGATACATCTCCGAAGCCCAGCTGAACAGCCTCGTAGCCGTCGTTCTCAGTGGTCTTCTTCTGAACCACTACGCAGGGACCCGCTTCGATAACAGTAACGGGAACGACCTTACCTGCCTCGTCGAAGATCTGTGTCATACCGATCTTCTTGCCGATGATTGCCTTTGTCATTTCGGCTTTCCTCCTTTTGGTTATTGGTTGAAGCGGAATTGCTCCAACATGACCAGCACCTTAACGGTGCATGGTTAGTGGTTGACCGTAGTCAACATAACTCCAATGATCTATAATTAGATATCCATTGAAATTTCTACACCTGCGGGAAGCTCCAGTGTCTGCAGAGCCTCAACAGTCTTAGCGGAAGGACGGATAACGTCGATGAGACGCTTGTGAGTTCTCAGCTCGAACTGCTCACGGGAGTCCTTGTACTTGTGAACCGCTCTCAGGATAGTGATAACTTCCTTGTTTGTGGGGAGCGGAACGGGTCCTGCTACGCGAGCGCCTGTGCGTGTTGCTGTCTCAACGATCTTCTTTGCTGCTGCATCAACAACGCTGTGCTCGTAACCCTTGATCTTGATTCTTACCTTCTCGTTTGCTGCCATGATTTTTCAACTCCTTCTGTAGTTTGGTACTGGCAAAAGCTTATTTTGAAAAATCCACTGTACCGTGTGTTTCATCCTTACAACACCAACCCGTTAGTTATCCGAAACTTTCCGGACACTTTAACAGCCGAGTGAGCGGTGAAGATCACACGTTTTCTGTAAATCTTCTACGCCCGATTTAAAATCGGACCTGCTCCGTCGAAATTACCGCGGAAACCGCGCAACCTCCGACCTCAACGCCTATGCCGTTTGTATTATGGTGCATAGTTATAGCTACACACCCGCAAAAATAATTGTATCATATCCGCAAATTAATTGCAAGAACTATTTCAGCGCCTCTCAGAGAAATTTGCAGATAATTTCAGTTCTGTTTTATGCAATCTGCACAAATCACCCAAAAATCGCTGTACAATGCGGAATATTGCACGTTTATATGTCAAACTGTATATTTTTTATATACTTTTTCTGGGTATACTATTATAATATATAGGGAAATTTATCATATCCCTGTAAGGGCATTGATCGCGCCCGCTATTACCTCCGCCCAGACCTGTGCCAGCTCCGCTTCGTTGGGCGGTGCTGTAAGATAACCCTTATGCATGGGATTGCCTGTCAGCCCAGCCAGCTCACTCACCATCGGTACACCCACCGCCACCACAGGCACACCCACAAAGCTGTTATTGAGCGGCGGCACATTCTCACATACACCTGAGCCAGGCTGTATCCCCGCGTCGCTAACCTGCACCGTCCTGCCGATCTTCAGCGGATCATGACAAGCCAGCGCATCTATCGCCAGTACACAGCGTACATTTAGCTCCGCCGCAACGCCACGCACCATCCGCACGGTCTCTATGCCCGTATTGGAATATACATCCGTTTCCATCGCAGCCAGCGCACGCTTACCTGTGCCGCCGTGCAGCAGCCGTACCGTTCTCGATCCCAGACTATCTCTTGCTATATCAGGATTGCCCAAGCCTGCTGCAAGTATCAGCCCATCTCGTGGCAGAAGCCGCTCCAGCGCCTTTTGCAGAAGCAACGAAACCGCATGATCCGTGGGGTTTCCCTCAATTGTAATATACCGCCCTGCAACCTTGCCAAGCTTGCGCGAATCCGTCCTGCTTACACGGACATCTGTTACATGGGTATTTCCGAAGCGTCTGCGTATAACTCTTGTGCTACGCTGTCCCTCAGTAAGATTCGCCGCCTCCATAGCCAGACCTGTTCTATACATAAAAAACTTCCTCCGTCATGAAAAAATTTCAAAAAACTATTGCATTTTATTTTGAGTTGTGCTATAATTAAGTGTATTATGAGAAAAAATAAACCGAGCTTATAAAATTTCAATGTTTACGGCGATATTTTTGGTGAATATAGATAGATTTCCCTGAAATTTCGTAAAAATACAAAGAAGCTTTTGCTCGTAATCAAAATACGGAGGTGAAATATAATGCCAAACATTAAGTCCGCTAAGAAGAGAGTTCTCGTTGCTAAGCAGAGAACAGACGCTAACAAGGCTGCTAAGACCGCACTCAAGACAGTTCTGAAGAAGGCTCGTGCTGAGGAGGCTGACGCTGCTGCTATCAAGACTGCTGTTGTAAGCGTAGACAAGGCTGCAGGCAAGGGCCTTATCCACAAGAACAAGGCTGCCCGCCTCAAGAGCCAGCTCGCTAAGAAGGCTAACGCAAGTGCATAATTTCCGATAAGGAATTTACACCCGCTCGCAACACGCAGGCGGGTGCTTGTTTTTTTGTCGCAAAAAGCAAAAATATACATAACATACAAACAGAACAAATATGTGTAGACATCATAGCAAGGAGAAAATATAATGAGAAGATCAGAAAGAGAAGTAACAGATATCGCAGAGATCGAAAGGATACTGAATGAAGCGCAGGTATGCCGCATCGCGCTGGTAGACGGCGAATTTCCCTATCTTATCCCACTGTGCTTCGGCTATACGCTGGAAAGCGGCGAGCTTGCACTGTATTTCCACAGCGCACTGCAGGGAAAGAAGATGGAGCTGCTAAAGAAAAACAACAACGCTGCATTTGAGATAGACAAGCTGGGTGAGATAATCCCGGGAGAGAACGCGTGCAGCTTCTCTGCAAGCTTTGAATGCATAACAGGCCGCGGTACTATCGATATCCTGAACGGCATTGAGAAAATAACCGCTCTGAACTCCATCATGGCAAAGTACGACAAAAGCGGCAGAGAGCACAAGTACAGCGAACAGACCCTCAATAACGTAGCGCTCCTCAAGCTGACTGCAGATGAATTCTGCTGCAAGGCTCATAAGGCTGAGTAAGCAGATTTATTGGTATATCAGATATGAAAAAGATCATAGTGATCGGCTGCCCCGGAAGCGGTAAAAGCACATTTTCCAGAGCGCTGCACGAAAAGACAGGAATACCGCTTTTTCATCTGGACATGATGTATTGGAACGCAGACAGAACAACTGTAGAAAGATCCATCTTTCGCAAGCGTCTGTCAGATACGATCAAAAAGGACAAATGGATAATCGACGGCAATTACGGATCAACGATAGAACTGCGTTTGCAGGCATGTGATACGGTAATTTTTCTGGATTATCCGCCCGAAGTGTGCCTTGATGGTATCAGAGAACGAAGAGGTAAACCGCGGACCGATATGCCCTGGGTAGAGGACGAAAACGAAGAAGATACCGAGTTCATTGAATTTGTGAAGAGCTTCAATATTCAAAGCAGACCCAGTATCGTGGAGCTGCTGAACAAATATCCACACAAAAACATTTATATCTTCAAAAGCCGCAAGGAAGCAGATGGATTTCTGAAAGAAATATAACGAATATATAGATATAAGACAGCCTGAGAAGCTTTCACTTCTCAGGCTGTGCTTTATTCTGTGAGACCTTTCGCGCTTGCGGGAAGTCTGTCTCCCCATTTCAAAGGCTCATCCTGTGGCAGTATCGTTATCTCAAGCAGCTCACCCTTTGCCGCTGTAATGGGTTCGTCCAGCTCTATGCGATATGTTACTCCCGCTGCACGGACAGTATATTCCGTCGGTACAGTTGGATTAAAGCACACCTCTGCAGAGAAAGTCTTTCCAATAAGCTCATAATGCTGTGCATTGATAACTGCGTTTTGCAGCGCCGAACAGCTGTCCTCATCATAATATATCCAAGTATCCGCCAGGCTGTCATAGATAAAAAATGCCCATCCTACCTCATAACCCTCAACATCGGGATAAGGCGGCTGTTCCATTGCCAAGCCAAAGCGCACCACATTTTCTCCGTCCAATAGAGAGCCTAAAATATACCCCTGTTCCTGATGTTCGTATGCGCTCAGCTTTGCACCGGGTCTGCCGTAGCCATGATCATACACTTCAGAAAAACTATCTCTGGTATCCAGCAGTGCAACGATCTCTGTATAATACGAATTGTCGCTGCCGACCTCGATACCTCCGAAGCGCTCTCCGAGAACCAGCCTTGCACCCGACTCCGCACAGCCTGTCATAGCCGCAATAAACAGCAGCACCACAATTATTATCCTGCCCATATCCGCACCCCTTTCATTTGTATATAAAACCGCGCTCTTTAACGAAAGGTTGCAAAAACGCCGCACGAGAATATCGTGCGGCGCATCTTATGAGGTCATATCATCACGGAGCAACAAGGATACGTCCTGTTCCTCTGTATACATTTACAAGACCCTCGCCCGAAGCAGCAGAACCGATGAGTGTCTTTGTTGTTCTCTCAACAGTGAACTGCAGACCGCTGGACCATGCCACTGCATTGTTTCCGTCGATCTTTACAACATCGTTGTTGAGATCCAGCACGATGAGCTCCTCTCTGGGAAGGTGACACTCAAGTGCTACGATGCCCTGTCCAACGATAGCGGTATTGAAGAGACCCTCACCACCTGCAACAGCGGAGGAAAGGTTGCTTCTCATTACAGTCTTTACCTCTGCGGTATCAGAGCAGGCAAGGAACAGACCATCATCAACTGTAACACTGCCGCCCCAGTTAGCAAGATCCTCAAACAGGATGTACTTATATGTAGGCTCCAGCACCAGCAGACCGTGACCTGTATACTTGGGCTTGATAGCAGACTCCTTTGTTACAGTGGAAGCCATAGCCTTCATCAGCATATTGCCGACACCCTTGACATCTGTGGATGCCTCAACGTTGCCCAGCATCATCTGCATAGCGCCTGCGGAGATGATAACGCCGTTGCCATTAAGTTCAACGATAACCTGTCTTTTTCTTACGCCCATAGCAGAACTGTAGTATGCAGTATCGGGACGAGCTGCAGCCAGAGAGGAGACCTTGTCATACTCCAGCACAGAGAAGTTGCCCAGCTTTGCCGATATGTGGCGTGCAGGTGAATTTTCAAATGCGTCAATAGAAATCATTTCAATTACCTCCAAATAATAATATCATTAAAAAGCACCTCGCCGAGAGGTGCTTTTTATAAGCTTACTTCTTTTCAGCCATTGTGATATCAGCATCAGCTGCATTCTTGCGAACACTTTCAATGCCGTTCTCACAGGACTTCTTGGTCTTGTAGCCCTCGCTTGCAGCGATGACCTGACCATTCTTAGCCTTCAGGCGGAAACGGATCTCACCCTTCTTGTCTGTGTAGATCTCGAACTTGGGGTTCTTAGCTGTTGCGTATCCCTCAACAGTCTGATCCTCTACATTAGCGATGGGAGCATTGGTCTTAACGCTCTTGCAGCCGTTCTTGCAGCTTGCCACAGCCTTGTAAACTTCGCCGCCAACTGCGATAGTTTCGCCGTTGCCTGCCTTAAGAGCAAATGTGTAGCCTGTCTTTGTTTCGTTGATAACGAACTTGCCCATGATATGTACCGTCCTTTCGTATTATCCGAGACATCCGCCTCGGTTTCCGTCGTTTATAGAATAATTATAGCAATTTTTGCGGTTATTGTCAACTAGATAGAGCAAAATCACAAAAAAATCTACATGAATAAGATGTATTATGTGAAAACTGTTGCAATTTCACTCGGAATATTGTATAATAATATATGTATAGCATTATGCTGTAATACCCATTCTCATATATCGGGAGGGAATATATATGAAACTCATTTACGCTATAGTAAACAATGACGACAGCCACGCAGTATCCTCTGCACTGACACGCAACGGCTTTCAGGCAACAAAGCTCGCTTCTACAGGAGGCTTCCTCATGGCAGGAAACACCACGTTCATGATATGCTCGGAGGATGACAAGGTGGAGGACGCTATCGCTACCATCAAGGAGCACAGCCACAAGCGCAAGCAGTTCGTGCCCAATTCTGCAAACTTCAGCACAGGCGGCTATACCAGCTTCCCTGTAGAGGTTGCTGTTGGCGGTGCGACCATCTTCGTTACTAACATAGAAAGATTCGAGAAGGTATAATGCGCCTTTACGGAAAAAACTATCTCAAGGAGCGGCTTGACAGCATAGCCGCCCGTGACCGTCTGCCGCACGCTATCATGCTTCACGGCGAAAAGGGCACGGGCAGACGCGTTATGGCAAATTACATTGCAAAGCTGTTCATGTGCTCTGCGCCTCCGTGCGAAGAATGCCCCGCCTGCGGAAAAATAAACGCAGACGCGCATCCCGATGTTATTTTTGTAAAGAGGGAATGCGGCGGTAAGTACGGCCTTGATGAGAGCAAGAGCGGTCAGGTGTCCATCCGCCGTATCATGGAAAGCGTTGTAATAAAACCAAACGACGGCGATATCAAGGTGTATATCTTTGAGGACAGCGATGAGATGTCCGTGCAGATACAGAACACCCTGCTGAAGATAATAGAAGAGCCCGCACCGTTCCTGCGGTTCATCTTCACCTGCGAAAATACCGATTCCATAATCGAAACTATACGTTCCAGAGTGACGGAGTTTGAAGTTCCGCGTCCGTCCGTTGAGGAATGCGCGCAGTTCCTTACAGACAACGGTACGCCCTCGGCACAGGCAAGAGAGCTTTCCGAAATGCTTTCGGGAAACATCGGCAAATGTCTGGATATCCTTTCGGGCGAGGGTGATACTCCGTACATAGAATCCGCCCGCAAAGCCGCTGCCGCCATAGGCAGAAAGGACGCATACTCCGCTGCCGCTGCTCTTTCTGAGCAGACAGGCAGACCCGAATTCGCAGCCATGCTCGGCTATCTTACCGAGATACTGCGTGACGCTCTTTCCGAGCGCTGCGGCGGCGCTCTGACCTCCTGCGGCAGAGCAGAGGCTCAGTCGATAGCAAAATCGTACAATGAGGAGCAGATACTGGATATGCTGGATACAGTGTTCAAGGTCACAGCTGACTCTGCTCTTAATTTAAATCTGGCGCTCACCGCGTCGTATCTTACATCAAAACTTATCTGATATATCAAGGAGTACAATGGATAATTACTTTACCGAAAAAATAGCACCTAAGAACAACACAGAAAACACTCAGCCTGAGCAGAATGCTCAGAAGCCTCAGGAGCACAGACAGGACAAGCCCCGCACAGACCGTCAGGAGCGCAGAAACAGGAACGGCAACCGTCGCCCCGATGCTACCAAGCCTGTCGAAAACGGCGCAGAGGTGGAGATAATCGGCATCCGCTTCAAGGATGTGGGAAAGGTATATTATTTCTCCCCGAACAAGGTGCAGTTCAAGGCAGGGGAAAAGGCTATAGTGGAAACAGCACGCGGCATTGAATGCGGTGAGATAGTTCTCTCCAACCGCATGGTGCCTGAGAGCAATATAGTATCTCCGCTTAAAAGCATCATCCGCAAGGCAACACAGGCGGACGAAAAGCAGCTTGAGGAAAACCTCAAAAAGGAAAAGGAGATCATGCAGGTGTTCTCCGATAAGATAGCCCAGCACAAGCTGGATATGAAGCCTATCGATATCGACTGCACATTTGACGGCAGCAAGATACTGTTTTACTTCACATCCGATGGCAGAGTGGATTTCCGCGAGCTTGTAAAAGATCTCGCAGCAATCTACCGCACAAGGATAGAGCTTCGCCAGATAGGCGTGCGCGACGAGGCGAAGATGCTCGGCGGACTCGGAATCTGCGGCAGACCGTTCTGCTGCTCCAGCTTCCTTGGCGAGTTCCAGCCTGTATCTATCAAGATGGCAAAGGAACAGTCGCTCTCCCTCAATCCCACCAAGATATCGGGAACCTGCGGCAGACTTATGTGCTGCCTGAAATATGAGCAGAACTGCTACGAGGATTTCCTGCGTACAACGCCTAAGGTCGGCGCGTATGTGGAGACCGAAGAGGGCAGAGGTCACGTTGAAGAGGTAAACCTCCTGACGGGTATTCTCAAGATAAAGCTGGACAAGAAGCCCGATGTTCCGTTCACTGTTAAAAAGGACGAGGTAAAGGTCATCAAGGACGGTCAGGTAAGACTCAGCAAGGATGAGCTGAAAGCGCTGAAACAGCTGGAGGATAATTAAATGAAAATCCGCATTTCGATAAAAATCGCAATGCTCATGCTATGCACAATATGTATGGTAGCGCTTACAGGTTGCGGCAGCGAAAAGCAGATCGTAGGCACCTGGACTATAGAGGCAGCTGCCATTAACGGCGAAAGCGTGGATGTTTCTGAGATCGGCTTTGTAGAAATGCAGCTGTTAGATGACGGAACCGCCATATTGACAACAGATGACGCTTCTGTACAAAGCACATGGTCGTATGATAATGGCAATCTTATTATTGACGGGATAACATACGCATTTGAAACCGATGTTCTTACACTCAACTCCGATGGTGCATATATAAAATTTGAAAAGAAATAAGCATTCCCCGCAGAAAAACTGCGGGGAATTTTCTGTATTATGCTAGAGGGAATGTCTTTCCGTTTATATAAACTGCCTTGATTTTCTCAATATCCACCGCGGAAATAGTATCTTCGGCAGCATCTCCGTAACGCACTTCAATGTCTATCCCTGTTACTGCTTCATCCCCATAGAATGTATGTCCCCGACCAACAAAGGAACAAGGATGAATTTCGTCATTATCCATCAGCAAGTATACCTCGTTGTGACCCTCATAATTGCTGCCAATATATGCTTCGCCTGCATACTCTACCTCCAACCAGCCGCCAACACAGCTGAAATGACTATATGTCACATTGCAATCCAGGGTTTCAAGACCGCCCACCAATGACTTCCAATGAGTTACTTCAACATCGGCATCCTCCTCCGGGATGCTCTTACTCAATGCTGCAATATCGGAAGGATAATAAGTGAAATCTATGCTCCATTCCAGCTCCAGACCGATAATATTCTCATCGTTCAAAGGAATATCAAGCGGAGTTTTGGCTGAATAGGCTTCACTGTTATAAAAACCAATAGGACGGTCACTCCACTCTCTCGGCATATGCATGACTATTCCCACATCCTTGTGCTGTAAATAATCCCACAGCATTTTCTCAGGATACAGATTTACGCTTTTCTGGCTATAATGCTCTCCTGTTATATTTCCATTAGTAATGATCCGATAATAGATGTCAACGTTGCCATCTTCATTTATAAAGTACATATCCGAACCCGTCATCATATATGGACTGTGATCAGAAAACGATATGTCGGTGAACATATCCAGCTCCCCATCCTCGGGTATATTAGTCATAAAATCAGTTACAGGTCTGCCATCTGTACGCATTATCTCATACATCAGCAGCATATCGCTCTCAGAGCCCGTAACGCCTTTCAGCTCGATAGCATAATCATCATCCGAGGTAGTCCATGTGAAGTCCTTTGCCGCTCCTACAAGGCCTTGTGCAAGCTGCTCGTCCTGTGCAGATATCCTGCCGCCAAACATATCGTTGATATTCAGCAGGCCTGTTGCCGCTGCCGCGGTAACGCCGCCCACCATCAGAACCGCTGCTGCCACTGCAACCGCAGCAGGACGGAAGCTTCTCTTTTTTGCTGTGTGGTTTGCTCTGCGAATGATGTCATCCGCCAGCTTTGCGGTATCTTTCCCGTGGGAAATTCCGTCATAATATGCTTCTATCTTATTCATAACACCCATCCTTTCATTCATCTGTCAGAAATGCTTTCAGCTTATCGCGGGCACGCTTCAGGCGTATCTTTACGTTGGATTCGCTTATCCGCATTATACTGGCGATCTCACGCACACCATATCCCTCATAGTAGTGCAGGTATACAGCAAGCCTGTAATCCTCTCCAAGCGTACACAACGCCTCGTCAAGGCCGTTCTCCTGCTGCGGCTGTGGAATATCAGCGGTAAGCTCCGCTGTATGCTTACGCTTCTGCGAGCGCAGCACATCCTTTGATCTGTTCACAGCAACACGTATCAGCCACGCCTTTATATGCTCCTCATCACGGAATTCCTTACCGCTCTGATACAGCCTTAGCAATACCTCCTGCATTATATCCTCACTGTCGGGTATGCTTCGAGTATAGCTGTAAGCGATCCTGTAGACCATATCCGAGTATTTTATGACATATTCGGTAAATACATCATTCTGCATTTTATCAGCTCCTTAAAAGCGCTTTCACTTACAACACGTCTGCCAAGGACGAATGGTTACATTGATAAAAACGCTTTTTTTGCAATATCATGGCAGTTAGTCTTGCCTTTGTCTGTATTTCACATAAATTTTATACGATTTTGTAAAATTAAACACTTGATTTTTTTGAAAAATATGATACAATATATTAAAGGGATAAAACCCGAACTAATCAAGGAGGTAAATCACAATGGCTTATGTAATTACTGATGAGTGCATCTCCTGCGGCGCTTGTGCAGGCGATTGCCCCGTAAATGCTATCTCTGAGGGCGACGGCAAGTACGTTATCGACGCTGATACATGCATCGATTGCGGCGCTTGTGCAGGTTCCTGCCCCGTTGGCGCTCCTGTAGAGGGCTAATACTTAGCTTTTGCTGAAAACGGCGGATGTTCATCATCCGCCGTTTTTGTTTTGTGATATAAAACATCCCCGAGCAATACACTCGGGGATGATATTCTGATGAACTTAAGCTCTCTTTGTCTTGCGGCTGTTCCACCAGATCCAGATAGGACCTGCGAGGCAAACAGAGGAGTAGAAACCGATAAGGATTCCGACTGCAAGAGGGATAGAGAAAGAAAGGATGGATGTTACGCCCATCATCGTGCAGACGATAGATGTCGCGATCATCGCAGACAGTGTCGTTGCAGATGTAACGATGGAACGTGTCATCGTCTGGTTGATACTGAGGTTTACAAGCTCGGCATCGGTGTATCTGTCACCGTATCTTGCGCGGTTTTCACGCAGACGGTCATAGATGATGATGGTGTTGTTGATGGAGTAACCCAGCAGAGTCAGAATAACTGCCATAAAGTTGGAGTCCAGAGGCATACCGCTGAACAGATATACCGCGTATGTCACGATACAGTCATGCAGCAGACAGCAGATAGCAATGATACCCGCAGACCAGCCGCCTATCTTCTTGAATCGGAATGCGATATAGATTACCAGCAGAACGAATGCTACAACCACCGCAATAAGGCAGGATACGAAGAATTCCGCACCGGAGGATGCACTTACATTGGTAGTATCGATATTCTTGATCTCGTTATCGGGATAGGATGCAATAAGCGTATCAGATACAGCCGCAAGCATCTCATCATCCATCTTTTCGTCAGCAACAAAGGAGATCACAATAGTATTCAGCTCACCTGTGAAGCTTGTACCTGTGGTAACTGTAGGAGTAGGAGTGCCGAGAGCCTTAACAGTAGCCGCGATATCCTCGGTATCTACCTCGCCTGTGTAGCTGTAAGTTACCATAGTACCGCCCTTGAAGCGGATATCCACCTCGGGAACGATAATGAACGTGCAGATCGCAGTAACAGCGATAAGAGTTGCAGAAACGATCGCAAATATCTTGGTCTTCTTTACCCAATCGACCTTGAGCTTGGAGCCGATCTCGATAGCGTCAACAGTATCCTTGCCCTCCTCAGCGGAGCGAACAGCATCTGCGTTGGAGCTTCCGCCGTACAGCCAGGGCTTTCTGAAGCATCTGAACTTGGAAAGGGAGGTGGTCATCAGTCTTGTTGCCCAGCAGCCCATCACAAAGTTCATGATAACACCTGCGATAAGTGTAAAACCAAAGGAGTAGATAGTACCCTCTGTGGAAGCGCCGAACCATGTTCCGAACACAGCCATAAGGATAACTGCTACGATAACGATAGTAAGGTTACTATCGAGGATGGCAGCAAAACCACGCTGGAAGCCGTTCTTGATAGCGCCGTCAATAGTTCTGCCTGCCTTGAGCTCTTCTCTGATACGCTCAGCGGAAATAACGTTAGCGTCAACACCCATACCAACCGACAGGATGATACCTGCGATACCGGGCAGTGTGAGAGAGGAAGCGTCGTTAAAGGAGAAGTATCCTGTAACCGCAGCAAACATACCTGCTACCTGACCGATCAGCGCAATTACAGCAACCACACCGGGGAGGCGGTAGTAGAATATCATAAATACAGAGATGAGTGCAAATGCAATAACACCTGCAATAGCCATCGCGTCACGCGCACCCATACCGAGTATGGGAGAAATGGTGGAAAGATTCTGTATCTCCAGCTTGAACGGGAGAGAACCGCCGTTGATCTTGTCTGCAAGATCCTGTGCAGGCTCATACTCAGTGTAATCGGGAGAAGAGATGATGGCGCTTCCGCCTGTGATCTTCTGGCTTACATTGGGTGCTGTAATGCAGATATCATCCATCCAGATAGAGATCTGCTTACCGATAAGTCTGCCTGTAGCCTCGGCGAAAGCATCGCCGCCTGCAGGTGTAAGATCAAGAGCAACAACATACTGATTTGTTTCCTGATCGTAGCTTACATAAGCTCGCTCAACATCCTTACCCTGAAGAATGATGTTTTCAGTTGCGCCGGTGGGCAGACCGTCAGCGTCTACCTCCATGCCCTCGCGGAAGGTGAGCATTGCTGTTTCACCGATCTCGCGTACCGCAGCCTCGGGATCAAAGCTGGTATCATCAGCCTGCCAGGGGAACTGTACGATGATTCCGTTGGATGTGGGATCAACATACACCTCGTAGTCGTTGATACTGTTATCGATCAGACGGGTCTCAATGATGGACTTTGCCGCATTGAGGTTGTCCTCAGTGATCTCATGCTCCGCTGCGTAATCCTCGGGAACGCCGAAGGTAACATTAACACCGCCGCGGATATCGATTCCCCATCTTATATCATCAATACCCCAGATATAATGCTTTTCAGTGTCTCCGTAACGGGTGCTGATACCCATTGTAGAAGTCAGTGCAAAAACAGCAATCAGGAGAAAGACGATAAAGAAAACAGGTTTTGTAATTCTGCTTTTCAATATTTTCACTCCGTTTCAAAATTGTTGGCGGTCGCCCGCCGAATATCGGGACGAGGCGCATTCTTTAAAAAAGACGATAAAACCTCAGTCTATACCAATTATCTATTATAATATATTATAGCAAAATAGTCAATAGCAAAAACGCTCAAGCAAGGATTTTTTCGCAAAATCAACACATTGCAGGATGTTTATTTCATCTTTATGACAGCTCCCAAAGGATCCAGCCGCGCCATTGTCTCATCGATATCCTCGGGGGTAGCACGAGTCTTTATCAGCTGCGGAACATTCTCCACCACATCCTTTGCATGGGCAAGCCCCCAGCCAGTTAGCTCCCTGACCTCCTTGATCACCTGAATTTTATTCTCTTCGGGATAGGATACCAGAAACAGAAGCGGTACTGCGGTGAAATCCACCTGCGTACCGTAACGTGTATCCTCCCACTCGCCGTTTTCGTTCTTCATGGTCATGAAGCCGTCTGTCATATCACCGTTGAGAAACATTCCGCGGTATACTCTGCCATCGGTATAGAACATCTTGCCGTAGCCTGTGCGCTTATCCGCTACCCAGCTGCCCTCATAACGGCTGCCGTCCTTATAGGTTATAATACCCATACCACAGCGCTCGCTGTTCATAAACTGCCCCTCATATACGGCGCCTGCCTGATAATAATACTTGCCCTTGCCGCAGTATTCGCCGTCTGCAAATTCTCCCACATATTTTTCGCCTGTGGAAGCAAATACATACTCGCCGTTACCGTTACGCACTCCGTTTTTCCACTCGCCTGTATATGTGTTTCCGCTGGGATAGACCATTGTTCCCATGCCATGAGGCTGACCGTTCAGCTGCTCGCCCTCATATTTCTGCACTGTATTTGCTGTTGTGCTATCCTGATTCTTTGCGCCGCGCTTTGATCTGAATATACTAAAAAACGACATTTTATCAGTTCCTTTCACCAATTATTTATATGAGATATTTTACCACAAAGCAATATATTACGTCAAGCAAATGGAACCGATAATGGAAAATCACACTGAAAAAACAAGGTATAATGCGGTTTTGGCTTGACATTTATATTAAATAGTAGTAGAATATAAGGTAATACCGCAAAATCAGCGGCGAGAACGGCTCCGCTGCGGCATACCTGTATGTATGCGGGCGGCTCCTGTCGGACCATGTCTGGTGAGCGGTAAATAAACTAATCTTTTCATCATGGTATGTACCTACGCCTGATCTGCTCCCTTTTCGTCAAGAAGTGCGCAGATACAAGGAAAGCCTGCCGACAGCGTACTTTGTGTACGCCGAGGTATGCCTGACGCAGTAGGTGCGTGCTTATTGACGAAAAGAAATTTGAACGGCGGGGCATTTGTCTAGCCCTGTTAGGAAAGGATGTTCACAATGATAAAAGTAACACTGGCAAACGGCGAGGTAAAGGAATTCGAATCCGCACTTCTTGCATTCGATGTGGCAAGAGAGACCGGCGACGCTAAAACAGCATGCCTCGCAGAGATCGACGGAAACGTATGCGATCTCCGTACAACTATCGACAAGGATTGTTCCGTTAAATTCCTCACCTTTGAGGACGAGCAGGGCAAGCGCTGCTTCAACCACACCGCCTCCCACATTCTGGCTCAGGCAGTAAAGCGCCTGTATCCGAACACCAAGCTCGCGATCGGTCCCGCTATCGACAACGGATTTTACTATGATATCGATTTTGAAGAGCCCATCAACGCTGACGCACTCCCCAAGATCGAGGCTGAGATGAAGAAGATCGTCAAGGAAGCGATCAGACTTGAGCAGTTCACTATGGCTCCCGAAGAGGCTGTCAAGTATCTTGAGGAGCAGGGCGAGATATACAAGGTGGAGCTCTGTAAGGAGCACGCTGACAAGGGCGAGCCTATCAGCTTCTTCAGACAGGGTGATTTCACAGACCTGTGTGCAGGTCCTCACATGATGTCCACCTCCCCCATAAAGGCATTCAAGCTCACCTCCGCAACAGGCGCTTACTGGAGAGGCAGCGAAAAGAACAAGATGCTTACCCGTATCTACGGCACTGCATTCCCCAACAAGGACGCTCTGAACGAGTATCTCACTGCTGTTGAGGAAGCAAAGAAGCGTGACCATAACAAGATCGGCCGCGAGCTGGAATACTTCACAACAGTTGACTGCATCGGTCAGGGTCTGCCTATCCTGCTGCCCAAGGGCGCAAAGGTAATCCAGACTCTCCAGAGATGGGTAGAGGATACTGAGTACAAGCGCGGATATGTTCTCACCAAAACACCTTACATGGCTAAGCGTGAGCTTTATAAAATAAGCGGTCACTGGGATCACTACCGTGACGGTATGTTCATCCTCGGCGATCCCGATGATGAAACAAAGGAGTGCTTCGCTCTCCGTCCTATGACCTGTCCGTTCCAGTATCAGGTATTTCTGAACAGACAGCGTTCCTACCGCGATCTGCCTATGCGTCTGGGCGAGACCTCCACACTGTTCCGTAACGAAGACAGCGGCGAGATGCACGGCCTTATCAGAGTAAGACAGTTCACTATCTCCGAGGGTCACCTTATCCTCCGTCCCGAACAGCTTGAAGAAGAATTCAAGGGCTGTCTGGAACTTGCAAAGTACTGTCTCGAAACAGTAGGTATGCTTGAGGACTGCACATTCCGCTTCTCCCAGTGGGATCCCGCAAACCCCAAGAACAAGTACGAGGGTACAGCAGAGCAGTGGGAAACTGCACAGGCTACAATGAAGAAGATCCTCGATAACCTCGGTGTTGAATACACCATTGGTATTGACGAGGCTGCTTTCTACGGTCCTAAGCTGGATATCCAGTACAAGAACGTATTAGGCAAGGAGGATACAATCGTTACAATCCAGATCGATATGCTGCTGGCTGAAAAGTTCGGCATGGAGTATGTTGACGTGGACGGCGCTAAGAAGAATCCTTATATCATCCACCGCACATCCCTCGGCTGCTATGAGAGGACTCTCGCATATCTGCTGGAGAAGTACGCAGGCGCACTGCCCCTGTGGATGGCTCCCGAGCAGGTGCGTATCCTGCCTATCACAGACAGAGCAAAGGAATACGCAGAGAGCATCTCCGAAAAGCTTGAAAACATGGGCATCCGCACATCTGTGGATAACAGAAACGAGAAGATCGGCTGGAAGATCAGACAGGCTCAGATCGAAAAGATACCCTATTTCTTCATTGTCGGCGATAACGAGGTAGAGGCTAATACAGTTGCACTCCGCTCCCGCAAGGAGGGCGATCTCGGCGTATCTCCTCTGGACGAGGTAATTACCCGTATCATCACCGAAAACGCAGAAAAGACAAGATAACATCACACTACAATATTAACAGAAAGGTATGACCGATATGGCTAATCAGCTCACACAGGAAGAGATCAAGAATTTCAACAAGGCTCTGGAGGACAGGATCTCCGCAGCCGTTAAGGATCAGAGCAAGTGGAAGGATGTTCTTCCCGATCTTATGGATGCAGATGTATTTGTAGTTGCCCAGATGTCTGACAGAACAGACGCAAACGGCAACAAGATGCTCAATATCCTTTCTATGAAAAACGCAGAGGGTCAGCAGTGTATCCCGTTCTTCACATCCCCCAACAAGATGTCCGTGCTGGCTTCTCCTGACAGAAAGAGCTTCAACTGCATGAAGATGAAGACTGCTAAGCTGTTCCAGGCAGTAAAGGGCAAGCAGGCATTCCTTAACCCCGGCACTAACGATTGCTGCAAGATGTTCACTCCCTTTGAGATGAATCTTCTGGTAATGGAAAACGCAAACAAGAATAAGTAAAATGCTCATCCGCAGGTCAGACGGCCTGCGGATACATTTGTACAGGAAAGGTTGGTACGATATGAAAAAAATAATAGCAGCCGCACTGGCTGCCGCTGCAATGCTGTCTGTTACAGGCTGTGCCGATGGGCTCAGCAATGTCTCCACTTTCATTGAAGCAGGTGGCAGGGATTACGGTGATACAATAATCAACAAGATAGGCGAGGCACAGCGCAATACATTTTTCTTCACCACTGTAAATGAGGTCAACTTCACAAATGAGGTGGGCGATTATTATCTGGATGACGGCTATGAGTTCGTATGCGTGGATGTTACAGTTAAGAACTGCTATAATCAGATCATCCCCATGGGCTACAGCGATTTCTATATCAGATGGGGAGAGGGCGATGAAAACTGGGATGTCCCTGCATATTATGACGACCTCGCTGATGACGCCTATGAATACTCCTTTGAGCTTGCCGTAGGCGAGGACTACACAGGTGTTCTTTACTTCGTAGTGCCCACAGAGCGCGATGATAAGCTTCAGCTCATATACGAGGAGCTGTATGAGGATGATTTCGTCGGCAGCACATACATTATAGAACTGGAATGACCGACAAAATACAGCAAAGCCGCCCGAAATATTTCGGACGGCTTGTTTTTTTATCTCAGCTTGTCAATAATTATATCCGCGATACGGTAGAGCGGCGCCTGTACGCAGACAGCGCCCATCTTATATGCCTCCATAGGCATACCGTAGACAACGCAGGTCTCCTTATCCTGACCGACTGTAAATGCTCCTGCATTTTTCATCTTCAGCAGACCCTCTGCACCGTCACGTCCCATTCCTGTAAGTATCGCACCGATGGCATTATCCTTTGCGACCTCTGCCACGCTGCTGAACATAACGTCAACAGATGGGCAGTGTCCCGATACCTTATCACCCGTCTTAGAGGTGACGTAATATCCTCGTGTATCCTTGCAAAGACGCAGATGGTGCTCTCCCGCGCCGATTATCACAAGTCCCTGACGAAGCCTGTCGCCGTCCTCCGCTTCCTTTACCGAAACTCGACAGGAACGGTCAAGCCTCTCGGAATAAAGCTTTGTAAAGCCTGCTGGCATATGCTGTACAACTATAACAGGCGGCATATCCTCGGGGAAGCTGCGGATAACCTGTTCCAGTGCCTCTGTACCGCCTGTAGACGCGCCCAGCGCTATCACCACATCGCTCCTGCGTATTACTTTGCCCGAAGCAGGGGAGGAAGCAGAGGCGTCCGCGGCTCTGCCAAGCGGCGATATGCCCGTATCTATCTTCATCTCAGGGATATCGGCAGCCTTAGGCATTCCCTCACCTTTGGCAATGCGGCTGAGATTGCTCCTGGAATACGCTCTCTTTATTGAGCCGCACAGGGTCTCAGCAAACCTCTGCATATCTGAATTTGTTCTTGTAAGCGGCTTTGCTATGAACTGTACCGCGCCTGCCTCTACCGCTTCCATCCTGCGATCCTCGCAGGATGATACTACGATAGTAGGTATATTGTTCTGCGGATGGAGCTTCCTCAGGAAAGCTATGCCGTCCATTTTCGGCATTTCGATATCCAGCGTCATAACATCGGGCGAGAACTTCTGTATCATATCCCTCGCCGCATAAGCGTCACCTGCCGTGCCAATGACCTCTATCTGATCGTCCTGACGGATATAACGCGCCAGCACCTCTCGGAAAAGGATAGAGTCATCCACCACCAGCAGCTTGATTCTCTTCATAGACTGCTCCTGTAAGATCATAATAGTACCGCCGCACATTCACCTGTTATAACAGCTGCATTGTGCGGCAGAGCTTTGTTATTCTTCAGCTTAAAGCGGCTTTCTGTATACCGCAGGCTTGATGTATTCAAACTTCGTTTCGGTACGGGAAATGCTCTCCGCATGACCGATATACAGATATCCGCCGGGCTTGAGCACATCATAGAAACGATTTACCAGCGCCGTTTTTGTGGGCTGATCGAAATAGATCATAACATTACGGCAGAAGATAAGGTCAAACGGACGCGCTGCAAAGGTCTTGGGCATGGGATCCATCAGATTAAAGGGCTTGAATATGATCTCATCCTTTATCTGCTGGCATATCTCATACTTATCCTCACCCACAGGCTTGAAGTATTTGTTCTTCCATTCAGGACTAAGGCCCTTCATGCCCTCTGCATTGTATATGCCGAGCTTTGCCTTGTCCATTACGCTGTGCGAGATATCCGTGGCAAGTATGCGCGTATCCCAGCGGGATTTGTCCTTGCCGAAATACTCGTTAAGCAGCATAGCTGTTGTATAGCATTCCTCTCCCGAAGAACAGCCCGCGCTCCAGATACGAAGCTCGTTGTTCTTTACTGTTTTGACAAGATAGGGGAGGATCACTTCCTTGAGGTAAGTATAATGCTCAGGCTCACGCATAAAGAATGTATGATTTGTAGTGAGCTTATTAAGTATAGTAGTTACCTCTGCACCGGAAGTATCAGCCATCACCGCATCAAGATATTCAGTATATGTCTTGAAGCCGCGGTCTCTCAGCATATTGCTGAGTCTGCCTTGTATAAGCACGCGCTTTGCGGAAAGATTGATTCCGTAATTGTCGTGCATGAACGCAACCAGCCGTTCAAATTCGCGGTCGGTCAATTCCATGTATTACACCTCGTCTCCGAGCAGCTTCTCTACATCAAGTATCAGCTTTACGATATCGCCTGAGCGGATCATATACTGGATAAAGGAGCTGGTATTTACATTGCGTGCCTCGGGAGTAGCAGAGATATCACCCGAATGAATATCTTCAACATCCGCTACTCTGTCAACGATGATACCAACGGAATCGTCATCAACAGTAACGATGATGATGCAGGTCCTGCTGGTATAAGGGATCTCGGGCTTGCCAAAACGTGTTCTGATATCAACGATCGGAACTACCTTGCTTCGTACATTGATGAAACCCTTTATGTAAGCGGGAACGTGGGGTATCTTTGTGATATGCTGCATTTCAATGATCTCAAGAACGTTTTGTATCTCGATACCGTAGATCTGATCGCCGATGTGGAATGTCATTACCTTGCCGAGGATACGGTTTTCGGCGGAGACTTTTTTATCGCTGGACTGCTGCCTTGCAACAGCCTCCTTGATTACATCATTAGTCATGTTAGTTTCTCCTCCTTAACCGATAAGTGTATTGGTGTCTATAATAAGCGAAATGCTGCCGTCACCCATGATGGTACAGCCCGACAGACCCTCGCTCTTTATCTTGTATCTTGCAAGATACTTCGGGAACGGCTTTACTACTACCTGCTGCTCACCGATGAGCTTATCAGCAAAGATACACATGCTCTTGTTATCGGTCTCCACCAGAAGCAGGATACCGTCCACAAGATCTGTTACCTCTGTTTCAATGCCGAACTTCTCATGCAGTCTGAGTATCGGATAGCATACGCCGCGGATCATTATCATCTCATTGTTGTCAGTATCGTTGAGGAACTGGCTGGGATCAGCCTTGAAGCTCTCACGGATAGTGGAGATCGGTACAGTGAATACCAGATCGCCGCAGGTGATCTCCATACCATCAATGATAGCCAGTGTCAGCGGGATCTTGATGATAAAGGAAGTTCCCTGACCCTTCTTACTGTCAACTACGATAGTACCGCCGCACTTCTCAACGTTTGCCTTAACAACGTCCATACCAACGCCTCTGCCGCTGAACTCGGTTACCTGCTCGTTGGTGGAGAAGCCGGGCAGCAGGATAAGATTCTGGATCTCCTTTTCGGAGTATTCGCTCTCAGGCTTTGTAAGGATGCCCTGCTTTCTTGCCTTAGCAAGTATCTTCTCGGGATCGATTCCTGCACCGTCATCCTGAACAGTAATGATGACCTCGCCGGAAGCGTTCTGAGCAGAAAGTCTCAGAGTGCCCTTTTCGGGCTTGCCTGCATTTATTCTGTCCTGAACATCGTCCTCGATGCCGTGGTCCATACAGTTACGTACAAGGTGCATCAGCGGATCCTGTAAGCTGTCCACGATGGACTTATCGATCTCGGTCTCTTCGCCCTCGATAACGAACTCAACGTCCTTGCCGAGCTTCTTACGCATATCGCGTACGATTCTGTTCATCTTCTGGAATACGCCTGCGAGAGGAACCATTCGGATGGACATTACGGTATCCTGAAGCTCACTTGTAAGCTTGCGGAGCTGTCTTGCAGCCTTGTTGAAGCTCTCCAGCTCCAGGCCCTCAAGATCGGGGTTGGATATTACCATGGATTCTGTGGTGATGATCTCACCTACGATATCATGCAGAGCGTCCAGCTTTGCAAGGTTTACGCTGATAAGGTTCTGCTTCTGCATACCGCTTGCAGCCTGTGCCTTTTCTACAGCAGCCTGTGCCTTTTCCGCAGCGGACGGCTCCTTTTTCTCCTCTGCAGGAGCGGCAGGAGCGGGAGCAGCAGCCACAGGAGCAGGGGCAGGAGCAGCAGAGGACGCAGCTTTGGGCTCGGGCGGAAGCTCAGCAGCAGGCGCAGCAGCCGCAGCAGCCGCAGCAGCCTGAACCACCTCATAGGACTGAACATTCAGTGCATTCTCTATCTGTCTTAAAACAAAGTCTACATTATCCAAGGGCTTGAATGTAATGAGGAAGCCCTGTTCAATAATGACCTTGGACGTCTCGGGATTCGTCTCAACATCGGCAGGTGTGAAATCCAGATAATCACACTCATCCTTGATGGTGTTGATAAGGAGGAACGCACGCAGATTTTCCATCTGGCAGCCATCCTCAAAGAATACTCTTACAGTCGTCTTATCTGCATCTACACTGTTTACAGCAGCAGGTGCAGCAGCGGCAGCACCGCCTGCAGCGGGAGCAGCCTCGCCAGTGGTCTCACCCAGAAGAGTATCTCTGCCTTTTAACAGCTTGTTGATGAGATCAGAGAAATCCATGCTCTCATACTCGCCGTCATTATGGTTCTGAATAGCCTCGATCTGAGCCTTGTAAGAGTCGGACACCTGGAATACCAGATCGTAAACAAAGCTTACATCGGTGATGACATCGGGATTTTCTCTGATAACAAAGAACATATCCTCTGCCTTATGAGCAAGTACAGAAAGATTTTCAAAGCCCATCATCGCGGAAGAGCCCTTGATGGTGTGCATTATACGGAAGATCTCCTTGATGTCCTCGTTGTCAAAAACGTTGGCCTGCTCAGTCCTGAGCAGTATCTCGTCCAGCTGCTCAAGAAGAGAGTTGGTCTCAAAGAAGTACATGTCAAGCATAGCTTCCATGCCGGGTTCGATTCTTGCCATAAAAAACAGTCCTTTCCGATGTGCGTTCACGCACAAATTCCATTATTTTATTTTGCTAAGAAAAAAATTTTTAAAAATACTTTATTATTCTGCGGATTTATGCTACAATATTAGCAGACACTACTTGAAAAGGAGTGAGCCGATGGCACAGATACCGCAGATAAATAATCCTATCACCGCTAAAAATTATAATTACAGCTCCCGTCCTATGGACGCAAATACCGAGCCTTTCGACATCGTCCGTCTGACAGGTGTAGGCGGAGCAGGCGGCTCTTCCGATGCAGGAGCACGCTCCAAGCTCGAAATGGGCAACCGCGAGCTTATCCCGCTTTCTGTACAGGTAGCCAAGGATCCTACTCTTGCCGTTGAGACCCTGAAAGACCTGCTGAATGTCGAGGTGCTCAATCAGGCGCTCATCACAGGTCATACCGAGCTTTACGGAAAGCTGGAGGACCTTGCGAGAGATCTTTACGTCACTCCCGAACAGCTGGTGGAGGAGATCCAGAACCAGGAGCAGCAGAACACGATGTTCAGCGGCCATGAGTTCTATGACGTTCTCCGCGATGTGGCTAAGACCACTACCGATCCGACGACAAAGGAGATCATCGGCAATCTGCTGAAATCTCTCAACTTCGCCCAGAACAAGAACGAGATACTCGGTGCCCTGAGAGCGAACATGAAGTTCCTTTCCGAATACTTCTCACCGAATGAGAAGCTTTCGGCAAAGCTGATGAACCTTTCCCAGCAGTGGGGAGCAGATGACGCGGAGCAGTTCTTCGATTATCTCAAGGGAGAGACGCTCACGATACTGAAAGATGTAAGCGGAAGCCTCCTTAACGATGATAAGACTCAGATGCTGATACCTCTTATCATCCATAATCTTTCGAGGTACAACAACAGTCCGTACATGTGCAAGGAATACTTCAATCTGCTGCTTTCACAGACCGCTTCGGGTACGCTGAGAGAATCACTGAAGAACTCCTTCAACAGACTATACTCCGCTCTGTTCGGAAAACAGGATGTAAATAAACCCAACCAGAGTGCAAATTCTGCTAATCAGAGTATCAATACTCCTCACCAGAACACAAACACTCCTAACGGTGAAACACCTTTAGATAATTATACTACAAATCTTCCACAAAATCAACCTCTTTCGGGCAATTCAACCATAAAAAATTCAAATAAAATGGCTCCTGAAAACGATATTCAGCAGATTGTTGAAACAGAGGGCGAGGAATTTGTAGAAAATAACGAAGAAGAGTTCGCTGATGAGCTTACAGGCTATAACAAATTCCTGTTTGAGAGCATGAGCGAGAAGAGTTTTATGCCTCTTCTCAAGCACAGCGGCTATAATATCGAGCATCTTCTTGCCGCTTATGCCCGCGGAAAGACAACAGGAATGGAAACTCTGGAGCGCCTTGTGGAGGGTCTGTTCGTTCACGATGAGACAGGCGAGCAGTTTGAAGCATTCCTGCAGGATTTCTCCAAGGTACATACCGTGCAGGAGGCAATAGACAAGCTCAACGAGCTGCTGCGTTCCATGCCTGATATCCCTGTTAGAGAACGTCTGTACGGCGCGTTTGTGGATGTCATCGAGCAGATGGCTCTGAAAAATGAGCTGCCGCAGCACGGTGTTCGTCCGCCCGTAAGCTCTACACTGGACAGCCTGACGGAGTTTATTCAGGAAAATATCAACCATCCTGCACTTAAATCTCTGGACAGCTTCAACGCAACAAACCTGCTGCAGAGCCTGCTGAATGCGCCCGGCGTGTTTACTCCTTTGGCACACTATATTCTGCCGCTGGATGTGGATGGCACAAAGGCTTTCGGAGAGCTGTGGGTAGATAACGATGAAAACAATCCCAACAATACTCCGGGAACTCAGAGAAACTATCATCTCTTCCTCACGTTTGATGTGGAGAGCATCGGCAGATTTGAGCTGGATATGTACGCACTCGGAGAGGATGTGAACCTCGCGCTGCTGTATCCGCCCAGATTCGAAAAGCAGATAGAGCCTATGAAAGACCGCGTTAACAAGATAATCCGCAATATCGGCTACAATGCCCGCACCTTTGAGACCGCGCCGCTTAAAGCACCTCACAATCTTACGGAAATATTCCCAAAGATACTGGATAAGCGCACCACTCTCAACACTCGAGTATAAGGAGGATGAAATATGCAGAGCAAGCATCCTAAGCCGCCCGCAAACAACAAGCGTATCTACGGACAGAACGCTGCGGTGGCACTGAAATACAATCCCGATATGAACTACGCGCCTGTTGTCGTGGCGTCAGGTCTTGGCGAGCTCGCCCAGCGTATCGTAAATATCGCTGACGAATCGGGAGTGCCGATATACCGTGACGACAGCGTTGCCGCTCTTCTGGTTATGCTGAATGCAGGCGAAACTATCCCGAAAGAGCTGTATCAGATAGTTGCGTCCATCTACGCAGAGGTGGTATATACAGCCAATGATATGCGAAAAAAGTAACTTGTATCATCAATGCTTTTGTGCAGAAGATAATACAGACCGCTGTGACTGGTCACGGCGGTCTTTTTTTCGATTTCCGACCGAAAAAGCGAGAAAGGATGATGTATTATGTACTCTCAGCCTTCCCCAGAAAAGATACGACGAATAAACAAGCGCCTTGAGGGCTTCATGTCAACCATGGCATCCACCGATACCGACCCGCAGGGTATGTATACGGGCGTGCCCGAGGACCCTTACGAGGTACCTGTTCAGGACGCAGACGACCTGTAATCGCATAACAAAATCAGCCTGAGAATAATCTCAGGCTGAAAGTTTTAGTTTCTTTTGTTGATCTCATTTATTGCATACCTTGTGCTTTCTCTTATATCTTTTATTCTACTATCACTGTGTTTCTGCAATAAAGGGATATCAGTTACATCCCCGATTTTTCCAAGCGATGCATTCGCATATATTATCTCGTACTTGTATTTCTTTTCATCCTCTTGATCTGAATAGTACCTCAACGCCAATTTGCACTTTTCGCTTTCGCAAGAACCCAGTGCATTTATTGCACTGTGCCTTATAATGGAATTTTCGTTTTTGGACAAAACAATAATAGGCTCTATATCCATATCTGTTGGTATGCAGATATCTGCAAGTCTATCTAACATATTCGACAGAATATACTTATCTTTTTCTATTGACAATCGACATATTAAAAACTTACAAGCTGATACATTAAATCTATTCTTGATAATTTTACCCAATATAAAATATGCTGAATTGCGCGTTTTCTTATCTGAGGGTCTATTATGCTCACATATTATATTTTCTAAAACCGGCAAATATGTCACATCAGATATCTGTTCAGCCTCTCTGTATGCTCTCCATCTTACGCTGTTATGGCTAGTACTAATGTCTTCTGGTGTATTCATTCTGCTGATAAGCGACAAAATATATTCCCTGATCATTTGTTTATAATATCCTTAACTATTTCCGAGGCAATAATAAGCCCTGCCGTTCCGGGAACGAACACTGCGCTCGCAGGAACGCTCCTACGGTGAGCATTCTCCTCCTCGGACGCCATCGCCTTTATCGGCTCTTCCTTGGAGTAGACTACCTTAAGCTTCTTAACGCCGCGCTTTTTCAGCTCCTGCCTCATCACTCTTGCGAGAGGGCAGACGGAGGTCTTGTATATATCCGCCACCTCCAGCATGGCAGGGCAGAGCTTGTTGCCAGTACCCATGGAGCTTATTATCGGCACACCCTCACGCTGAGCTTTCATTACAAGCTCTATCTTTGCAGTGACGGTATCCACCGCGTCCGCTATATAATCATACTCGGCAAAGTCAAAATCGTCTGAATTTTCGGGCAGAAAAAAGCAGTTATGCACAACAACGTGGCACTCAGGATTGATCTGCAGGATACGCTGCTTCATTGCCTCTGCCTTTGGCTGACCAACCGTATCGCTCAGCGCTTCAAGCTGCCTGTTCAGGTTTGTAATATCCACCTCATCGCTGTCGATAAGATCGATATGTCCCACGCCGCTGCGGGCAAGACCCTCCGCGATATAGCTTCCAACACCGCCAACACCGAACACCGCGACCCTTGCATTCCTGAGTCGCTCCATTCCGTCTGCTCCGAATATGCGGCCCGTTCTGGAAAATCTCTCATCCATATCAGTTCTCCGTTTTTACGGGCTTTACATGGTATCTGTCTGCCTTTACTCCGTCAATGGCATTGATAAAATCGGTAAATCTTACAAAGCCGTAATTTCTGAAATCAAAGCCATCAAAATTCTTTTTCAGCTGCATTCCCAGTGCCCGTACACTGCGGCTGCCGCTGCCGTTAGCAAAATCCTTGACAAACTGTTCGATAGCTTCGGTCTGCTGTGCAAAGGCTTCATCGATATACAGCTTATTCGATCTGATCACTATGCCCTTCATATCCTCTGCAAGCTTACGAACAGAGGTATAACCCATCTCTTTCAGGAATGTCTTGCCGTATTTTTCGCCAAACATCTTTCCGAGTGCCGAGATGCCTGCGCCGTTCTCCGCGTTTGCAACGTAATTCAGCACATCACGGCGGACTGTATTCATATCCGCCTTTTCCTCAGCAGCGGACTGCTCCGTCTGAGCTTCCTCCGTCTGCTCAACGGATATCTCAACTGCTTCTCCTGTTGTCTCGGATATCTGCACCTCGTTATTCTCCTCAGTTACAGCTTCCGCTACAGGGATCTCCTCTGTGATGACCTGCTTCGGCTCATCCTCGCGAACGATTGCAAGATAGATACGGTTGCGCTTTACGATAACTCCTCCGACAGCCGCCAGCATGGATCTATAATCCGCAAAACCAAGATCGGCACAGTAGCTCTTTCCGAAACGATTCATCAGCTCGTTGTTGAGCTGACCGATATTTCCGCCTGCAGGCATATTATCCGCAGCATAGCCCTTGACCAGCTCCGTTGCCTTTTCTATCGTGATATTCTCATGCACCACCGCAGGCTGATCGGTCTTAACAAAAACAAGGTTATTATCAACTGTTATCTCGTCCAGCGAAGCCATTGCCGCATGGAAATCATTGAAGCCTATAGTGCGGTAATAATTCTTGCCGTACTTGCCAATAAGGTAATTGTTCAACTGACCTACATTACCGCCCTTGGGTGAATTCTCCACCGCATAGGCAATAGCCTCTCTTGCAAAGACTTCTGCGGTGAGCTTTTCGCTCACAGGAAGCTCCACAGGCTCTATCATAGTTCCTGTGCGCTTCAGACCCTGCTGCTTGTCAATGAATTTAGCAAAACGCTTTGAGCCGAAGCGCGAGAAGTCGATCTTACCGAAACGGCTGTTGAGATAGCTCTCTATCTTCATCATGTTGTCGTTCTGCGGCGCATATTCCTCGAAATACTGACCGATGGCGGCAACGATATCCGTCTCTGTGACCTCGCTTGCCTTGACTTCGGGTGCAGGAGCAGGAGCTTTTTTCTTTTTCAGCGAAACAAAGGTATTGCTTCTGCGAAGCTCATGGAAGCTGTCGATAAAAGAGGAAAAGCGCTTGTATCCAAGCTCGTCAAAATTGATGTTGCCGAATTTTGAAGTAAGCACCGCGCTCACCTTGGCAAGATCTATACGCTCACCCTCGTTTTCTGTCACAAAGTCTATTACAGCTTTGCGTACCGCCTTTTCATCAACCTCGCTCTCGGCAACGCACATACGGTCAAGATAGCAGAAGTGATGGCAGCTCGTTGTGAACGCGCGTGGAGTTTTCAGCTCTCCGATGCCTACTACCAGCTTGCCTGCCTCCCGCAGACGAATTGCAAGGCGGGTGAAATCACTGTCGCTCGTTACAAGACAGAATCCATCCACATTGCCTGTATACAGGATATCCATTGCATCGATTATCATGGAAAAATCCGTGGCGTTCTTGCCTGTAACATAACAGGTCTGCTGGACAGGCATGATGGAATAATTTATAGCGGCATTGTGCCAGCCGTTGCCGCCCTGCTCCCAGTCACCATAAACTCTTTTATAGGTGGGGATACCGTACTTCTCCACCTCCTGCATGATAAACTGAGCGTGCTTTGCCGATACATTATCGCTGTCGATAAGGACAGCAAGCTTCATCTGATTGAACATTATTGACCTCTTAAATAGCAACTTCTATCTTATCATTGAAATCATGATATTTATAATCCACCGCCGTAAAGCTATTCTTTGTGAATTTGTAGAAATCCGTGATATCCTCCACCTGCATTTCAGGGGCAGGATAGGGCTTCTTTTCTATCAATCTCTTTACCGCATCGATGTGTCGGTCATAGATATGTGCATCTGCAATAACATGAACGAACTCTCCCGGCTCCAGACCGCTTACTTTTGCAAACATAGTAAGCAGCGCTGCATACTGGCAAACGTTCCAGTTGTTGGCGGTAAGCATATCCTGAGAGCGCTGATTAAGCAGACCATTCAGCTTGTTTCCGCTGACGTTGAACGTCATGGAATAAGCACACGGAGCAAGCTGCATCTCATGCAGATCGGCATGGTTGTAGAGATTTGTCATGATACGGCGGCTGGCAGGATTGTTCTTCAGATCATACAGTACTCTGTCCACCTGATCGAAGTCGCCCTCCTTGTAGTGGTGCTTCACGCCAAGCTGATAACCATACGCTTTGCCGATAGTACCATTCTCGTCTGCCCAGGCATCCCATACATGGGAGCCAAGCTCTGCGATACGGTTGGATTTCTTCTGATATATCCACAGTATCTCATCGATCGCAGAACGGTAATATATTCTGCGTAATGTCATGATAGGAAATTCTTTCTGAAGATCATAGCGGTTCACAACGCAGAATTTCTTTATGGTATGTGCAGGAGTTCCGTCCTCCCAGCGTGGGCGGACATCTTCGTTTTCATCGGAAATACCGTTTTCGATTATATCACGGCAGTTTTGTATAAACAGCTCATCTGCAAGGCTCATGGCTCTTCCTCCTCGTTATTTACCAAAAGGGCGGAAGCAGGACATACTTCTCCGCCACCGCGAAGAAGCAGCCGTTGCTCCCGCCCTCATGCATTATATCAGATCTTGTTGAAGATAGAGGATGCTGTAAAATCGATATCCTCATAGTTGACCTTTTCAAACATGGAAAGACCTGTTGTCTCACACATATTAAAGATCTTTATGTTATTTCCGTCTGCATAAGCGCGTACACGCTCCAGTACATTCTTTGCCTTGTCAGGGAAGCCTGCAACGCCATCATCAGCAACCTTTCTGCCAATACCGTCACCATCGATATCGAGAGTGAATATACCGTCAAAGCCGTAGATGTAAATCTCGCTGAAGCCCATATACACTGCCAGCTGTATCATCTGATACATAGGCATGATAACGGATGTCTCATAAAGGCTCTCAGCCGTGTCAAATGTGGGCAGACCATCTATCAGACCCTTTCCGAGAGGATTGAGATATGTGGGCTTTTTCTTGAACTTATCCTCAAACACCTTTACATCAGCATTTACAAAGCTCTCCATACCCTCGATATACTTACCGTTACCGAGATAGGATGCAGCCTTTGTAAGCAGATAATACGTGGGACGCTGAGGAGTTCTGGAGAAGAAATCGCAAAAATCATCACAAGCAAAGGTGCGCTCGTTCATCAGCACATTCAGCTCATCCAGCTTTGCGGAATTATTGCCCAGAATGAAGCAGCGCTGACCCTTCATCTTATCCTTGTATGCTGCCAGCTGCTGAGAAGTAGCAGTTTCCATAGCGCTGTACTTCTTAGCGTCCGCTGTAATTGCGGAGCTTATCTTCTTGTTTGCCATATTAAAGCCGAGACCGGTGGGCTCATTCATCTCGCAATAATCGCGCTCGGTATAACCGCAAAGAGACTTCAGCGCAGCCGCAACGCTTGCAGATGTGCCAAGCACCTGATCCATTGCAGCAAGCTGTATCTCAGCGCTGTAATGAGGCGCAAGGATAAGTACATAGAAAGAGGATGCCTTGCCCTTAAGCTCATCGATAAATCTGATGCTGCCATCCTCGGTAGCCTTGTTTTCCTCAGTGGTGACTCTGTATGCGATCTCAGGAACGCGGACATTCTTATTACGGAGCATGGTAATAGTTTCATTCAGCACTGCGATATCCTCATCGCCGCCGATGATGACAAGCTTTCTCTGACCGATTATCTCAATGTTCTTTACAAGATAATTCTTATACGCTCCTGCCTTTCCGCTGCGAATCTTAGCGTCATGCAGATATGTTGAGTAATCCATTTAAATTCCCCCGTTTTCATTAGTTTCCGTATGCTGAGATCATTCACTCAGCATAAACATATTGTAGATCACCTTGATAGCCTTTTCAAAATCAGCGCTCTCTATACCTACGATAATATTAAGCTCACTGGAGCCCTGATCGATCATTCTGATGTTGATGTTTGCATGAGAAAGAGCAGCGAATACTCTTGTAGCAACACCCTTTACAGATCTCATACCGCGTCCAACAACTGCGATGAGAGCCAGACCGTCCACGATCTCGAAATGATCGGGCTTGATGACCTCCTTGAGTCGCTGAGCCAGCTTCTCGCGCTGACCATCAAGCTCCTCAGAGTTTACGATAACGCTGATAGTATCAATACCTGTGGGCATGTGCTCGGGGAAGATGCCGTGGTTCTCAAGCACCTGAAGCAGTCTTCTCATAAAGCCCTTGTGGCTGTTCATTCTGTCCTTTTCAATGGAGATTACAGAGAAGTTCTTCTTACCTGCGATACCTGTGATAACGTGCTCGGCAGGAGGGTTCGTCTCAGAGGGAACGATAAGAGTACCTGCGTCCTCGGGAGCATTTGTGTTCTTGATATTGATCGGAATGTTAGCGCTTCTTACAGGGAATACTGCGTCCTCATGCAGAACGCTTGCACCCATATAGGAAAGCTCACGCAGCTCACTGTATGTGATGACCTTGATGCCTGCGGGAGAATCAACTATTCTGGGATCGGCAACCAGCATACCGCTTACATCTGTCCAGTTCTCATACATAGAAGCGCCTGCTGCCTTTGCAACAACAGAACCTGTGAAGTCAGAGCCGCCGCGGGAAAATGTCTTGATAGTGCCATCAGGCATTGCTCCATAGAAACCGGGGATAACAGCCTTTTCAGCCTTATCCAGCATTGCGCCGAGGCAAGCGTTTGTGATATCATCATCGAACTTGCCCTTATTATCGAAGAAGATAGCCTTTGCAGCGTCGATGAAAGTGAAGCCGAGGTAATTTGCAAGAATGATACCATTGAGGTACTCGCCACGGCTTGCCGCATACTCTCTGCCTGCTGCCGCCTTGAAATTCACGCCGATCTTATCAAACTCCTCGCCAAGATCAAGAGTCAGACCAAGATCTGAAATGATACCGTTGAAGCGCTCCTTGATAGGCGCAAAAGCCTTTGCGAAATCCTCGCCGTTCTGTACCGCATCATAGCAGGTGTACAGCATATCTGTTACCTTGATATCATCTGAATATCTCTTACCGGGGGCAGAGGGCACTACATAGCAGCGCTCAGGATCTGCATGGATGATATCCGCAACCTTACGGAACTGGTTAGCGTCAGCCAGAGAGCTGCCGCCGAACTTGACTACCTTACTCATATAATTTCTGTCCTTTCAGTTTGTTTATGTTATATTTATTTATATATACAGATATATATGTTATCATACCATAAAATCACGCAAAATGCAATAGGCGATGATCAAAATTTCATTATAGCACAAAAACACCGCGCCTTTGCTCAGACGCGGTGTTAAATATGTCGATATCAGACTGCTCCTGCTTCTTCTTTCAGTATAGACTGATAAACCTTTGCTACAGATCCATATCGTTTATTGAGCTGAATAAGTCTGCGAAGCGCTGCTATGCAGGATTTGAAATCCTTGCGGCTGCGATATATGTTGACCTCTTCTATAGTGATTGCAGCAACGATAACATCAGGAATACATTCCTCTCCGAAGTGCTGAAGGTACAGCATTCCGCATTTTCCGAGAGAAGGCAGCATATCAGAGACCTCATGTGATTTTACATGACCTGCTGTTATGGCGCTGACATACAACTCCGCAAGACCCTGTATACCATTAGGATCCTTTACACATTTCATCGGATATGTTCTCACCTTATCTATGAAACTCGGTATATTTGCAATACCTTGCATTATATCAGATGAAACATCATCGCATACCGTAACATAAGGTGTAATATCCAGCCTTTCATCCAGCATTATGTACAGCAGCTCGGGATAATGTGCTCCATGCTTTTCTATAAACATCGCGATACGCTCAGCACCTGCACCATTACCTGTAAAATGCGCCTTTGCTATAGTAATGAACTGCCTGCTGTCCGCATTGATATTCATCTCCAGCAGCTTATTTATCATCAGGCGACGATCGTTTTCTTCGAATCCCATGATACGGCATCTTGCCGCATCGATAAACAGCTTTTTGCTATCATCATCAAGATTATTATATATAGAATCTATGCTTTTTCCGCCAAGCTTTATCATAAGATCGATAAGTTGATTCAATCTCATGATTTTTATGCCGTCGTTATAACAGAAATTTTCGATAGGATTCTGCTTGAAATTATCTTCTGCTTCCTTGTATCTCTTGGTCTGGATACAACATTCTGTGTAAAACAGATTAACGTTTGCCATTGCTTTTTCATTATTGAATTGACGGCAGATCCAAAGTGCTTCTCTGGTTATAGTACTTTCCTTTTTTTCTTTTTGGTAACGCTCTATACATTTTTTGAGTATATCATATGCTTCACTATATTTTTTCTGTTCACATAGTGATAAACCCGTATATCCATAAACCTCAATATCTGTAGAACGATCTCCAAATCTAATTTCTTGAGGAATATCAAAATATTCATCATATAATTTTAATACATTATCGTAATCGTTTCTATTAAATGAACTGAAAATAAGGATGTGATAAAATGCATAAATATAATCAGTATTATATTTTTTACATAATTCTATTCCTTTATATGCATATTCTAATGCCTTTTCTTCTTCATAGCCTGCGCTATAAGTATCATAAAGTTCCTTATATATTACAGGATTATCTGGTGATTTTTGTAATTTAATCTGAAGTAATTCTTTATTTCTTTCAGTTTTCTTATCCTGTAATTCTTTATTATCAATAAAAACATAACCATAATGATCTGCTACATCAGTTAATAGTCTCTCAGGTTCACCGAATGTATTGAGTCTTTCATGAACAACACCTTCATATTTTGTTTCAGGTAATAGTTTCGTTAATCTAGGAACAAAAACATCACCACTTATATCTGATCTTTTCATGTCAGAATAATTTCGTACGCTGAAAAGTGCTGAATTATAATTTTTGTACTCACCTGATTTAAAAAAGTAAATTATATCGTCACATGATTGGAAAATCTCATCTGCATCAACAGACATAAACCATTCGCCTTTTGCTTCTTTTAATCCATGATTTCTTGCAGCAGCAAAATCCTTTATCCATTCAAAATAAAGTACTTTATCTGTAAATTCTTTTGCAATCTCCACTGTTTTATCCGTAGAGCCCGTATCAACAATAATAAGTTCACTGTCAATAGCATCTCTTAATGGTTGAAGTGCAGTGAGACATTGTCTGAGATACTTCTCTTCATTTTTTACGATCATTCCGATAGAAAGCAGCATATCATCAGTTCCTTTCATGAATAAATATATATTATAACATATCCGCAGTACGAAAGCACTGCAAAACGGCGACAACCGTTATGTCTGCACAGCAGAGACGGGGTATATTTAAATGAAAACAGCGCAATTGCCGTAGGCAATTGAAGTGAGCTGTTTTTATTATAACATAAAATACCCAAAATTACAATATTAAATCATCGTTTTTTCTAATATTTTACACAAAAAACTCCCCCGAATTTCTTCGGGGGAGCCTTGTAGCTAGTTAGCTAATTCAGCAATCATGCTGCCTTGCCATTCTTAAGCTGCGCGGTACACATAAGCGTTAGCGAATGTGAGAGTCGCATTTGCGTTAGCAAATTCGATTCGATTAGCCGAGGAGCTGCAGGATGGACTGGGGCTGCTGATTTGCCTGAGCCAGCATAGACTGAGCAGCCTGCTGAAGGATGTTGTACTTGGTGTAGTTCATCATCTCAGAAGCCATGTCTGTATCGCGGATACCAGCCTCAGCCTCTGTCATGTTCTCAGCTGTAGCAGTCAGGTTCTCGATCTTGTGCTCGAGACGGTTCTGAACAGAACCGAATGTAGCTCTAACCATGGATGTCTTGTTGATAGCGAAATCGATCTGGTCGATTGCCAGGTTAGCATCCTTAGCAGTGCTGAGCTTCAGATCCTTGGTCTTAAGACCAGTAGAAGATACATTCAGATCAGCTGTCAGAGAACCAATACCCTTAGATGTGTACTTGAATGTGAAGTTAACAGCATCCTTGGAACGTGCACCAACCTGCAGAGTAATGGATGTTGTTGTTGTCAGTGTAGCCTTAGCACCACCGAATGTGTTAGGAATAGATACAGTAGACTTAGTAGCCTGTGTACCACCGTTCAGAGCCATTACGCCGTTGAAGTCTGTATCAGCGATCTGGTCGAGCTCATCGTTGAGCTGATCAAACTCGAGCTGGATAGCAGCGCGGTCTGTAGCGTCATCATATGTGCCGTTAGCGGACTCAGCTGCGAGCTCCTTCATTCTCTGAAGGATAGAGTGTGTCTCAGTCAGAGCGCCCTCATAGGTCTGGATCATGGAGATACCATCCTGAGCGTTTCTCTTAGCCTGGTTCAGACCACGGATCTGGGATCTCATCTTCTCAGAGATTGCGAGACCAGCTGCGTCATCACCTGCACGGTTGATTCTGTAACCGGAAGAGAGCTTTTCAGCAGACTTCTTCATGGATGTAACGTTGAAGTTAAGTCTGTTGTAAGAGTTGAGCGCGTTCATGTTATGCTGTACGATCATGCCTGCCATAAAAATTTCCTCCTTGAAATTCACGTCCCTGTTAACTTATTCAGGAAATCCGTTCCTGTGGGGACGTATGGTTGAAAGTAATAAAATTGTTTGTTCTCTTATGTACACTTGGAGAACGTTTTTAGCTTTTCAGCTATCACGTATATTATATCGGTCAGTTTTTCGAAAACTTTAGCGTTTTTTTTAAAATTTTTTAAAATTTTTTTATTTTTTCAGATAAATATAATAAAATACCCTCTCTGAAATGCAAAGAGGGTATCTGATCTTGTAATTAACCGAGCAGCTGAAGTATCGACTGCGGCTGCTGATTTGCCTGAGCAAGCATGGATTGTGCCGCCTGCTGAAGTATATTATATTTGGTATAGTTCATCATTTCTGAAGCCATATCTGTATCTCGGATACCTGCTTCTGCTTCTGTCATGTTCTCTGCTGTTGCGGTGATGTTTTCGATCTTATGTTCAAGTCTGTTCTGCATTGAACCGAAAGTAGCTCTTACCATAGATACTTTGTTGATTGCATAATCGATCTGATCTATTGCTATATTTGCAGTTTCTTGTGAAGAAAGATCAAGACCATCGGAAACAACCTCTGTTCTTTCAGGTACACCATATCTGTCGTAAACAGTTTTAAGAAGAGGACCTACGCCAAGTCCGCCTGCCGACACATTCAGATCTGCTTTTAGAGTACCCATACCCTGTGATGTATAAGCGAAAGTAAAATTCACAGCGTCCTTAGAGCGCGCACCGACCTGAAGTGTGATAGATTCAACATAAGTAAGATCACATGCGGCAGCTTTATATGCATTTGATATTGATACGCCGTCACCTGTAGTAAGAGAGGGAGAAGCAGCAGCTTTATAATCGAATTTACCGTCTTTGCTTTCTGTTCCATCCGCCATTCTTCCGCCGTTAAGAGCCACAACACCATTGAAATCGGTATTTGATATCTGATCAAGCTCATCGCAAAGCTGATTATATTCCAGCTGGATAGCAGCACGGTCTGTAGCATTATCATAAGTGCCGTTAGCGGATTCTGCTGCAAGTTCCTTCATCCTCTGAAGGATCGAATGAGTTTCGGTAAGAGCACCTTCAAAGGTCTGTATCATAGAGATACCATCCTGAGCGTTTCTCTTAGCCTGATTCAGACCACGAATCTGAGATCTCATCTTTTCAGAGATTGCGAGACCTGCGGCATCATCACCAGCACGATTTATCCTGAGACCCGAAGAAAGCTTTTCTGAGGATTTCTTCATGCTTGCAACATTAAAGTTAAGTTTATTATATGAATTAAGAGCATTCATGTTATGCTGTACAATCATTCCTGACATAACCTTGACCTCCCTGTAAAAATCACCCTTATTATATCTGGGCATACTTCTTCTTAATATATCCCTTATAAATTTATATCGGCTTGTTTTCACAAAACTTTAGCCTTTTTTCTGATTTTTTGTTATTTTACATCTGCTATTTATTAAATAGATAACGTATATATTCTTTTGTATTCATCCGATTGTTATTCATATATTCTATTATCTTATATATCGATCCTTTTTCAGAAAGCAATATTCCCGCAATATCGCAGACCGTACATATAAATTCCTCATGAGAGCGTGCATACACGATAGCTCCATAAACCGCATTTATAATTGCTGCACATATAAACGCAAATGTACAATAGGAAGCTGCCTCTGATATATTATCCTGAGCCCCTGTTATAAACCATTCCATATATATTGCTTTGATGATATTCCTCAGTGATGCTTCGCAATATTTCTCCATTGCTTGTTCTGCTCTGATAAGATCCGATCCATTCTGTGGCAATATAAGCCTCCAGCCGAAAATATCTTCAAAAGTATCATTTAATGGTCTTATATTTCCGTGCTCCTGAATATCAAAAAGCTCTGAACCTCTTATAAATAACTCATTTATTTCGCAGGCATCATCCCATAGTATATTTTCCAATTTGCTGAGTTTTTTATATCTTTCTGTTTTTTCTGATGGTGTAATGATCGCTGATATATCATCTTGTGTGGGAGATATCATTAATTCCATACAGTTATTACTTGTTAGCAACCTATCCATGACCGCATAACAGGTCATCTTACAGCTGCGTACAAATGAATCTCCGATAAGCCTGGTTATCCTGGGATATTCGCGGCAGGTGTATGAAAGATATCCCTCACCGAGATCCCGATGTATCATACACAATCCATCACAAAGAAAGGGACAAAGATCGTTTTGATCCATTCTGATCGAATTATACTTATTAATAACAGGAAACGCTTGTATATATCTTCTATAAAGCTCCGATGTACAATTTTCTTTCAGACGCTCTGCTTCATCATCCGTCCATATTACGGACCATCCCGAACAGCATGTTGCAGGACATTTTTCCGCAATACATATAAATTCTTCAGCAAGTCTGCTTTGTTTTACGATATATCCCATATATACCTCATAAAAACGGCGGTCGTTATATAAGACCGCCGATGTATCATTTTTCTGCTCCCTCCAAGAAATAAGAAGCCTCCATATCTGCTACGGAGAGCGCAAAAGCCAACGGGAACATCTCTAAAGCCTTTCCTATTGAATTCTTATCCTCTGCACCTGAAAAGCCCATATGCCAGCGTATAGCCATAGCCTCTTCACGGGTTAGTCTCATAAAACCGCTTACCATATATACGGATTTTTCTCCATGTCCATACGGAAGAGTATCATGTATCTCATAATAAGGAACCTTTTCCCACTGTCCTGTTTTGTCATTCTTCGCATTTCGATAACTTACACGATAAAAATTCACCTTGCATATATCATGCAGTAGCGCAGTTATAGCAATAGTTTCGTTACTTGCAGTAAGTCCGTAATCTTCTCTGACTCTTTGTCTTTCCATATATGCACACATGCAGTCATATACGTTAAGAGAATGCTTCAGCAGTCCGCCTTCAAAAGCATTGTGATATCTTGTACTTGCAGGGGCAGTGAAAAAATCGCTCTTGTTTTCAAGAAAATCCAGCAGCTTATCTGCTCCCTCTCTCTTTATATTATCATTATATATCTGTATAAATCTTTCTTTATCTGTCATCGCTATCACCAATACCTGATCCTTTGTCTGATAAGACACCTCTGCTGCACATCAAAGGTATATTCATATTTTAATATAGTATAATTACCCTCGCTTACCGAAGCTACTATATACTGATCCATAAGTCCCGCTTTTATCATATCCAGATGTGTTCCGTAAGGAGCTTTTTCTACTCCGTTTTCATATACTGGTATCTCTGTAAGCTTTCCGTCAAATATTGCGAAAAATCTCGCATACTGCGGTGTTTCCACTTCATTTATTATATGAAAATCAAGCTGTATCATATCAGGATAATCATCAACTTTAAATTCTCGCTTGTTTGAGATCAGCTCGCAGCCGTAGGAAAGATCATCCATGATACTTTCCATTATGAGAAATCTGTCATCTCTGGGAACATTGATCTTATATGTATCCAGCAGCTCGCCGCCGCTCAGAAGATCCAGACGGAAATCTCCGTACAGCGCGCCTTTTACATAAGTAGTCTCCATATCTGCTTCGGCAGTGCTGTCCATCCGCGCACCTGATATCTCAATAGTATAATACTCTCCCTCGGAATAGACATTCATGATAGTATATGAAAGCCTGTCTCCTTCTGCTCTGGGTGATTGTATAGCTGCCGGAATGATCTCATCGGGACGTATAAAAGCATCTGCCGTAGTTGCGGTAGTTGTTATAACAGTAGCAGATGTTGTCTGAGATGTAGTTACTGATGAGGTAACAGCAGTACTGCTCTGATATACACTTTCACTCTGTTCCTCAAGAGCACAGCCGCTGAAAAGCAATGAAGCAAGAGCTGCGACTATCATACATTTTTTCATGAATATCACCTCTTTTATATAATGTACAGTTTCTTATTACATATTATATTAAAAAATACAGGAAAAATCAAGCATAATTCAGTCCAATTTATATTCTGAAAAAATATTTTTCCTTTCAACAATCAACCGCTCTTTGTTGATAAAGTATTCTTTCAAAATCATATCAACCTTTTTTCAACACACTTTTCTCATTTTAAACAAAATATCCTATCGGTATAATATAGCGGTATTTTAACAATTTCAACTGAGTTTTCAACTATTTTGATCGTATTTATAGCTTTCAACGTTGAAAAATGCTATGTAAAACCCGTTGAATTGTATCAGTTGATTTTTGTTTTAACTTCAGAAATAAGAATCATTACTAAAATCAATATTTTACATGGGTATAATTTAACGTGATATTTTTCTACAAACTGTATAATTTAAGTTTTTAAGTTTGATTCAACAAATTATTTAACTTTAAATATACAGTTACGGTTGAAACTATAAAAAATGTATGTTTGATTAAAATGCGACTTTTTCACATTTTCAACCAAGTTTTCAACTTAATAATGATATTTCAACTGTTTATACGCTAAGTTTTTATTGATTTCACGTTAAAAAGTTGAAAATATGTTGAAAGTGTGTATAAATTCACACTTATGTATGTTTGAGATTGTTAAATACTTGTTTTTACTTTAGTTTGTTGATTATTCACATATTACTGTTTAATATTTATTGCGATTTGTGCTTGAAAAAAATCCTGAATTATGTTATTATTAAATATGAACTTTATTATTAGGTACTATGCCCTCAAATATTAGTTTTTATATTAAACTATTGGATGTACACTACTTAAAAATCGTGAAATAAGAAAGTGGAATGGTGAAAAAATGGATAACTTATCTTCTCTGTCCGATATCTATAATCTCGTAGTGGATAACTGCGTGAAAGAATACGGCTTGTCTGAATCAGCAAGGGAACTGTGGCTTGATCCGCTCATCCCTGTAGAAATGAAGGGTAATAAGGTAATCATTGCCACTGATCTTGAATTCAAGCGTGATACACTGAACAGCCTTTATCTCAGCAAGCTGGAAGCACAGTTCACAAACATCATCGGAGTTCCTATAACAGTTGAGATAATTGTAAATGACAATAATCCCACTACTGTTTCCAAATTTGATAATATCAAGAATGATGAAGATCTTTCTAATAAGATAGAAACTATGGTAAATGATAACAAGATCACATATACCTTTAGTAACTTCATCGTAGGCCCCTCAAACAACCTTGCTTTCGCTGCTGCAAAGGCAGTATCTCAGAAGCAGCATGAAAAGTATAATCCTCTTTTCATCTATGGTGATTCAGGTCTGGGTAAAACACATCTTCTTTCTGCTATTCAGAATGAAATGCAGAAAAATTATCCCGGGATCAATATAATCTACATATCTTCCGAGACATTTACAAATGAATTCCTGCATTCCATCACCGCAAATACTACAGATCAGTTTGACGATAAATACAGAAGTGCAGATGCTCTTCTGATAGATGATATTCAGTTCATAGCAGGTAAGGAGCAGACAGAAGAAAAATTCTTCCATATCTTCAATGAGCTGTACAAGCTCAATAAGCCTATAGTTCTTACATCAGACCGTCCTGCTAAAGAGATCAAATCCATCTCTGACAGATTAAAGACAAGATTCTCTTCAGGTCTTGCGGCTGATGTACGCGCTCCCGAATATGAGACTCGTCTTGCTATCATTCAGAGAAAGGCTGAGCTTCTCAATTTCAAGATACCTGATGATGTGGTTGATTTCATTGCCACAAAGCTTAAATCAAATATACGTCAGATAGAGGGCGTTGTTACAAAAATGAATGCTCTTTATATGGTATCCAAGATGAAGCCTACTATCGTAGTAGCTCAGAATGTTATTAAGGATATAGTATCCGATCATCAGCCTATTCCGATAACAGTTGACAAGATAATCAGCGAGGTTGCTAAGATATATAATGTACAGCCCGATGAAATGAGATCTCCAAAGCGTGCCTCCAATATATCTGCTGCAAGAAAGGTAGCAATATATGTTATTCAGGATATAACGGGACTTCCTTATGAAAACATAGGTAAGGAGTTCGGCGGCAGGGATCATTCTACCGTTGTATACGCTATCAAAAACGTAAAGGAATCTATGGAGCGTGACAGCAGCTATCGTTCTGTTATAGAGGATCTGATAAAAAATATCAAAGCAAATCAATAATGAGTTTTTAACGCTTTTGTCAACAAATTTTTATCTGTTATCAACTGCTTGTTAAAAGAAAATAGTTGTTTCAACTTTTAATCAGATTTTCAACAATCAGCTATTGAAAGATCTATTATTAATTTTGGCTTTGTTGTGCGGATATTTTGATTTTCCACATATTCAACCGCCCTTATTATTATGATTAATTATTATAATTTATCTTTATATCATTCTTCGAAAAATTTTTTCGGAGCGAAAGGAGACTGCTATGAAATTCAGCTGTCAGAAGGAAGTTATTTTAAGCGCTGTTCAGACTACTTCAAAAGCCGCAGCAGGTAAATCAAGTATCCCTGCTCTTGAGGGTATACTGCTTGAGCTGGAGGGAAACAGCCTTACTGTAACAGGTTATAATCTTGATATAGGAATCAAGACTGATATCGAAGTAAACGGTATAGAAAGCGGTAATATAGTTATAAACGCAAGAATGGCAGGAGATATCATCAGAAAAATGCCTTCGGGTGATATTACTTTTAGCTGTGACAGCAATAATATGGCCACCATAACAAGCCGTGAAACAGAATTTTCTGTTATGTGTATGAGTGCAGATGATTATCCTGTTGTACCTCAGGTAAATCCTGAAACAAGCTTTTCTGTTCCTCAGAAGATGATCAAGAGCATGATAACACAGACAAAGTTTGCTGTGGCTGTTACAGATACAAAGCCTGCACTTATGGGCTGTAAGTTTGAGATAAATGATAACATACTTAGCGTAGTTGCTGTTGATGGTGTAAGAATCGCTCTCAGACAGGAGCCTGTTGTGTATGATAATATTGAATTCATAGTACCTGCTAAGACTCTGGATGAACTTGTACATATACTTGCAGATGATAATGATAAAAATATTACATTCTGTATTGATAAAAATCAGATATCGTTCAGTGTCGGCGATTACATCATGATATCCAGACTGATCGATGGTGAGTTCATTCAGTACAATAAGCATCTCGTATGCAGCGATGATGTTTATGCAGAAGTAAATTGCCGCGATATGATCGATATGCTGGATCGTGCTATGCTTATCATCAATGAAAAGAACAAGAATCCTATCCGCTGCGAGCTTAACGGTGATACACTTGCTCTGAGCTGTACTACAGGTCTTGGAAAGGTAAATGATAAGATCAATGTAAAGTATAACGGTCAGCCTATAACTATAGGTTTTAATGCAAAGTATATGCTCGATGCATTCAAGGCCTGCGATACTGATTCTGTAAAGCTTATTATGAGCAGCTCTGTTGCTCCTATAATCATCAAGCCGCTGGCAGGCACAGAATTTACATTCCTTGTTCTGCCGATGCGTCTGAAATGAATAGAACACTGGGAGAAGATATGTGATATAAGAATGGGTCTCCCACAAGAATGACAAAAGAAGGGACATATATAATCATGGAAGAAATAAAGATAGTAACACCTTTTATCAAGCTGGATCAGCTTGTAAAGTTTGCAGGACTCGCGGAAACCGGAGCAAAGGCAAAGATACTTATCGAGCTCGGAGAATTCAATGTCAACGGCGATCTCTGTACAAAGAGAGGAAAGAAGATAAAGCCCGGTGATGTTATAGACTTCAAAAATAAGAAGTATAAGGTAGTTCTGGATGAGAATGCAGAGATTCCTGCTGAATAATAAATGATTATCAAAAAAATATATGTACGAAATTTTCGTAATATAAAAGAAGCTGAGCTCAGCTTCGATAATGATCTGAATATTTTTATTGGAAAAAACGCACAAGGTAAGACTAATCTTATGGAGGCGCTGTCCGTTTGTCTGGGCGGCAGCTTCCGCCATGTGCGTTTTTCTCAGTATATACCCTCTGATGATCAGAAGGCAGATGTTCTGATACGTCTTAATTTTACTGATGATGATAATATCCGCGAAAATGTGGTTGAGTATTCTGTAAGCGGAGGTAAGGTATCTGTAAAATATAACGGATTGAAGATGAATGATGCTGCAGAATTATACGGAGTGTTAAAATATGTTGTATTTATACCGGAACATCTCAATCTGATTAAGGGTAGTCCTGAGCTGCGTAGAAATTATCTTGATGATGTGGCTGTCATGCAGACTAAAACCCACCTGAAAAAGCTATCAAGATATAACAGAGGGTTAAAACAACGTAATAATATACTATCATTTATTAATCCTAATGTATCTGCAGCGGAGCTTTCTGCTCAGCTTGTAAGCTGGAATGAAATAATGGCAGGCGAGGGTATCAATGTAACGTATGGTCGTCTGAAGTATTTTTCTTTCCTGAAAGAATATGCTGCTGATATATATTCTCAGCTTACAGAGGGATCAGAAAAGCTGGAAATGGATTATTACAGCTCAATTTTTAAAACTGAAAGTATAAATTTTAATAATGTAAACCAATTGTTTACACAATATATTGCTGAACTTGAGAAAAATCTGGATGCTGAGATGAAGCTGCATTATACTTTAGCAGGTATTCATCGTGACGATGTAAATTTTTATATAAATGGAATGGCAGCAAGAGATTTTGCGTCACAGGGACAGCTCAGAAGCGCTGCATTGGCTCTTAAACTATCCGAAGCGGAAATCATACGTAGAAAGAACAAAACCTGTCCTGTGGTCATTCTGGACGATATTCTGAGTGAACTGGATCATGTACGCAGAAATTTTGTTATTAACAATATAGAAAAATCTCAGGTATTTATTACTTGTTGTAATATTGATGATCTGTCATCTTTGAAAAACGGCAAGACCTGGGTCACAGAAAGAGGCACTTTTACGGAGGTCTGATATGTTTCTGTTTCTTGGCGGAGATGTTATTGTTCCCGAAAAGGATGTTATCGGAGTTTTTGATATTGAAGAATGTTCGGTAAGCAGAATGACTGCTGATTATCTCAACAGTTGTCAGAAAAAAGGGCAGGTGGAATATGTTTCACTGGATATGCCGAAATCATTTATTGTATGTGCAGATAAAACATACATTTCCAATGTGTCAAATGCCACGATAAATAAAAGAGCAACAAAAAAATAGAAAATTGCCTGTGCTGAAATGCTGATATTAACGCACAGGCTTTAATTTTGCGTTTTTAGGCGATAAAGGTGCTTTATAGTATACCTACTTTTTTCTGTAAAAAAATGATTTTAGGGCTGAAAATGCTTGAAATTTTATCGGAAATATGATATACTATATATAATATTGGGAATCATGGGAAATATGGCTTCCGATCCTTAAAAATATCATTAGATTAGTGAAAGGCAAGGGTGACTTGTTTATCCTTGCCCTGTTTATTTCACGGAGGGTAATATGGCAGAAAATGAAAAGGCTCTGGACGTCAACTATGGCGCCGATGATATTCAGGTCTTAAAAGGACTTGAGGCGGTAAGAAAACGTCCCGGTATGTATGTCGGTTCTTCGGGTGAGGGCGGTCTGCATCATCTTGTATATGAGATAGTGGATAACTCCATCGACGAGGCGCTTGCAGGTTATTGTACCGAGATAGACGTATCTATTCTTCCCGATAACGTTATCCGCGTTATAGATAACGGACGTGGTATACCTACTGCAATAAATCACGCAGAGGGTATATCTGCGGCAACTGTCGTATTTACTGTACTCCATGCGGGCGGTAAATTCGGCGGCGGCGGATATAAGGTAGCAGGTGGTCTGCACGGTGTTGGTGCATCGGTAGTAAATGCGCTTTCCGAATGGCTGGAGGTAGAGATCCATGATGGTAAGAGCGTTCATTTCCAGCACTTTGACCGCGGTGAATATACTGAAGAAATAAAGATAATCGGTGAAACAGATCATACAGGAACTCAGGTAACATTCAAGCCCGATTCCGAGATATTCCATACAACTGAATTCAGATATGATACTCTTCAGGAAAGACTTCGTGAAAAGGCTTTCCTTAACGGTGGTCTGAAGATAAATCTTTCCGATCTGCGTGATCCTGAAAACCCTGTACGTGAAGTAATGCAGTACGAGGGCGGTATCATGAGCTACATTGAGTGGCTCAATAAGAAGCGCGGCGCGGATGTTCTCCATCCCGATGTTATCTTCCTGCATGGCGAGATGAATGGTATAGATGTCGAGATTGCTTTCCAGTATACCACAGACTTCAACAGCGAGGTATTCCGTTCCTTTGCAAATAACATCCATACAGGTGAGGGTGGTACACACGAACTGGGTCTGAAAAAGGCGCTCAGCAAGGTTATCAACGATTATGCAAAGGCTTACAAGGAAGCAAACGAAAAGAACAAGATAAAGAAAGCCACAAAGAAAAAGGAAGATGAAAAGCCTTTTACAGGCTTCAGTGGCGAGGCTATAAGAGAAGCTATAAACGCTATTATCTCTGTAAAGCTTCCTGAATGTGAGTTTGAGGGACAGACAAAGGGTAAGCTCGGTAATCCCGAGGTACAGCCCGTTGTATATAAGATTGCTACAGAGCAGCTGACATATTATTTTGAAGAGCATCCCGAGACAGCTCAGATAATCATGAACAAGGCTATCAATTCTCAGGCTGCCCGTGACGCTGCAAAGCGTGCTATGGAGGCTAAGCGTAAGTCTGTTATGGATAGCAATGGTCTTCCCGGCAAGCTGGCTGACTGCTCTGAATCCGATCCCACAAAGACAGAAATATACATCGTAGAGGGAGACTCTGCGGGTGGTTCTGCAAAGAGTGGCCGTGATAGACGTTTCCAGGCTATCCTTTCTCTTTGGGGTAAGATGCTCAACGTTGAAAAGGCGAGAGCTGATAAGGTATATAACAACGATAAGCTTTCACCTGTGGTGAAGGCTTTAGGTACAGGTATTGCAGAGGATTTCGATATATCCAAGCTGCGTTATGGCAGAGTTGTTATAATGGCCGATGCCGATGTCGATGGTATGCATATCAGAACGCTGCTGCTGACATTCTTCTTCCGCTTTATGCGTCCGCTACTGGAGCAGGGTCATGTATATTGTGCTCAGCCTCCGCTGTTCAAGGTATGGAGAGGTAAGCAGGTACGTTATGCGTTCTCTGATGAAGAAAGAGATCAGTACATCGAAGAGCTTATGGGTGATAATCCCAATGCAAAGGTAGATGTTCAGCGTTATAAAGGTCTTGGTGAGATGGATCCCGATCAGCTCTGGGAAACTACAATGAATCCTGAGACCCGTACAATGCTTCGTGTAAGTGTTGAGGACGCTGCAAAGGCAGATGAAATAATGACGATACTCATGGGCGATAAGGTCGAGCCTCGCCGTGAGTTTATCGAGAGAAACGCTAAGCTGGCGGTAAATCTTGATATCTGATAAGTAAGGAGTGATCTTTATTCCGGGACTTATTCCTGATCTCAGCAGCAATAATAATGAGAGCAAGGCTCCTGAGGCATTGCTGAGATTCAGCTATGATAATACTCTTGAAGAAATAGACGGAGCTATGAAAAGCTATCAGCAGAAATACGGCGGAAAAAGAAGAGCAGTATTACTGATAGCATATTCCTTATTGACGGTTGCGGCAATTGTGTTGATAATTTTTGATCATAAGAATATACTTCCGTATGCTGCACTTGTATTTTGTTTGTTCAACCTCTATTTTAATCTGACAGATAAAAAGAGGATGAGAAAGAAAATAATCAATGCTATCAAGGATACAAATCCTGAGGATTATAATGCTGCGGTATATGATGACAAAATAGAGATTGAAACTATCATCAAGCCAAAGGAAGATGAAATAAAGATTGAAGATGAAGAAGCGCAGGATATTGAGAATATATCACCTGTAAAGAGTGTATTTATTTTCGGTACTGATATGCTTGATTTTGCTGAAAATGATGATTCTCTTCTGCTTATCGTTTCGAGACGTCAGACCTACTGCTTCCCAAAACGCTGTCTTACAAAGGAGCAGGAGGAACAGCTCAGAGATATTCTTCAGGAAAAGACAGAAATGTGATTTGATTGTGTGATTGGGATATATTATATATTCCCAAGGAGGAAAAATGGATATTGATTTCAGTTCAGAAAAGCTTATAAATATCGACCTTGAAGAAACTATGAAGGATTCCTTCATACAGTATGCAATGTCGGTAATTACATCAAGAGCACTGCCTGATGTGCGTGATGGTCTGAAGCCTGTTCACAGACGTATCATCTATACTATGAATGAGGCAGGAAATACATCGGACAAGCCCACTCGTAAGTGTGCATATACCGTTGGTGAGGTTCTTGGTAAATATCATCCTCATGGTGACGCTTCCGTATATGACGCGCTTGTACGTCTGGCACAGGATTTCTCACTGCGTTATCCTCTTATTCAGGGTCAGGGTAACTTTGGTTCTGTGGATGGAGATCCTGCCGCTGCTTACCGTTATACAGAGGCTAAGCTTGCAAAGATATCTGATGAGATGATCCGTGATATCAACAAAAAAGTCGTTGATTTCACAACAAACTATGACGATAAGCTGCAGGAGCCTGTAGTGCTGCCCTCCCGTTTCCCTAATCTGCTGGTAAACGGTAGTAATGGTATCGCTGTTGGTATGGCTACTAATATTCCTCCTCATAATCTGGGCGAGGTAATCGATGCGCTCCTACTGATGATAGAAGATCCTGAGGCTACCATTGAGGATATCATGACCAAGATACAGGGTCCTGATTTCCCCACAGGCGGTATAATCATGGGCTACAGCGGAATCCGTTCCGCATATTATACAGGACGTGGCAAGATAATTCTGCGCGGCAGAGCGGAGATTGTTGAGGAGAATAATCATACAAGGATCATTATCAATGAGATTCCCTATATGGTAAATAAGGCTCGTCTGCTGATGAGCATCGGCGATCTTGTGCGTGATAAGCGTATCGAGGGTATTTCTGTGGTACGTGATGAGTCTGACAGAAACGGTATGCGTATCGTTATCGAGCTCAAGCGTGACGCTAATGCCAATGTAGTGCTTAATAAGCTGTACTCATATACTCAGCTTCAGGATACTGTTGGTGTTATCATGCTGGCGCTGGTGGATGGACAGCCTAAGATACTTCCTCTGCGTGATATGCTGGAGCAGTATCTCAACTTCCAGGTGGAGGTAGTTACACGCCGTACAAAGTACGATCTTGAAAAGGCTCAGGAGCGTGCACATATACTTGAGGGCTTCCTGCTTGCTATTGATTTCATTGATGAAGTTATTGCAATAGTTCGTCACAGCAAGACATTACAGGAAGCAAAGGAAAGACTGGTTGAGCGTTTCAAGAATGTGGATGTATCCAAATCCGGTCTTTTCCCCACAGGAACATATTCTCTTACCGAAGTTCAGGCTGATGCTATCGTTCAGATGCGTATCGGTCAGCTGACAGGTATGGAGGAATCCAAAATAGCAGATGAGCTGGGTGAGAAGAGAGAGCTTATTGCAGAATACATGGCTCTGCTTTCTGATCACGGAAAGATGCTTCATCAGATCGGTAGTGAGCTTGAGGTTATAAAGAAGAAGTACAACGATGCAAGAAGAACATCTATCGAGCCTGTAAGCGGTGAGGTGGATATTGAGGATCTTATTCCTGTTGAGGATTGTGTTGTTACTTATACAAATATCGGTTACATCAAGCGTCAGCCTGTGGAGATATACAATATCCAGAAGCGTGGCGGACGTGGTGTAAGCGGTATGAAGCAGCGTGATGAGGATTTTGTGGAAAATATGTTTATTTCTTCCAGTCACGAAAATATCCTCTTCATTACAAATCAGGGTAATATGCACCGTATCAAGTGCTATGAGATTCCTGAGGGTGGCAGACAATCCCGTGGTATGAATATCGTTAATCTGCTGCAGCTCAATGAGGGTGAGCAGGTTGCTGCGATGATGACAACCAATGATTTCGCTGATAATAAGTACTTTATCTGTATCACCAAAAAGGGTATCGTAAAGAGAACAAATCTTTCTGAATATAAGAATATCCGTAAGAGAGGTCTGCGCGCTATCACTGTAGCTGAGGATGATGAGATAGTATCTGCATTCCTTACCGAGGGTGATTGCACGATTCTTGTTGCTACAAGAAATGGTATGTCCCTCAGATTTGATGAGACAAAGGTAAGACCGCTCGGCAGAGGTGCAAGAGGTGTCCGTGCTATCAAGCTGCGCGATGAGGATTATGTAGTTGGCGCTACCAAGATATTCGATGATCAGGCAACTATCCTTACAGTTACTGATAAGGGTATGGGTCGCCGTTGTGCTATCAGCAGCTATCGTCTGCAGAACAGAGGCGGTTTTGGTCTGAAGAATTACCCTGTAAGCGATGAAAAGGGTTATGTATGTGGTATCAGAACTCTTGGTCCAGATGATGATGTCATCCTTATCAGCACCGATGGCGTAATCATTCGTTTCCGTGCTAATGATCTGCGTACAATGGGCAGACCTGCTTCGGGCGTGCGCGTTATGCGTCTTGGCGAGGACAGCAGAGTCGCTTCCTTTACAAGAACTGCTCATGATGAGGATGAGGAAACAACTGAGATAGAAAAGGTTTCCGATGAGGAGATCGCAGCTTCTCTCAGCGCTGAGGCAAGCGAGGTCGTAGAGCCTGATGTTGAGCCTAATGATGATGAAGAAGAAGCAGAAGCACAGGCAGAAGCTCCTGATGATGAAGAATAATTGAATTATGACCGCCCGAGCAGGGGATACCCGTGTTCGGGCGTGTTTTCTGATTGTTCCACATGGAACAGATAAGCATTTTATGTCGAAAGGAAGATGACCAATGGCAACAGGATATACTCTTGAAGAGTATGATGTTGTGGTTATAGGTGCAGGACATGCGGGTTGTGAGGCTGCTCTTGCTGCTGCAAGGCTCGGAATGAAGACTGCGATTTTCACGTTATCGCTTGACTGCATTGCAAATATGCCGTGCAATCCTTGTATCGGCGGCTCTGCAAAGGGTCAGATAGTATGTGAGATAGATTCTCTTGGCGGTGAGATGGGAAAGGCTGCTGATGCAACCTTTATACAATCCCGTATGCTGAACAGGGGAAAGGGTCCTGCTGTTCATAGTCTCAGAGTGCAGAGTGATCGTAACAAGTATCACCTGTATATGAAAAAATGTCTAGAGGATACACCAAATCTCTATATCAAGCAGGCTGAGGTGGTATCAGTTGATGTGGAGGATGGCAGGATAACTGCTGTACGCACCAAGCTGGGTGCAGTTCATCCGTGTAAGGCGGCGATCATTACTACCGGTACATATCTTAATGGTAAGATACATATCGGTGAGCTGAATTACGAGGCAGGTCCTGATAATGTGCTGCCGTCAACAGGTCTTACTGAATGTCTGAAAGAACTGGGCTGTACTATGCGCCGTTTCAAGACAGGTACTCCTGCTAGAGTTCATAAGCGCTCGATCAATTTCGATGTTCTGGAAAAGCAGGTCGGCGATGAGCAGATAATTCCTTTTGCGTTTGACAATGATGAAAAGCTTGAAAATATAGTTGATTGCTATGTTTCCTATACAAATGCTGAGACTCACAAGGTCATTCTTGATAATCTGCACAGATCTCCTTTGTATTCGGGCAGGATAGAGGGTGTTGGTCCGCGCTATTGCCCGAGTATTGAGGATAAGATAGTGCGTTTCAAGGAAAAGGAACGTCATCAGCTTTTTCTGGAGCCGATGGGTCTTGATACTGATGAGTATTATGTACAGGGTATGAGCTCATCTTTGCCTGAGGATGTGCAGCTTAAATTCATGCGTACCATCAAGGGTCTTGAGAATGTTGAAATAATGCGCCCTGCATACGCAATTGAATATGACTGCTGTGATCCTTTGGAACTATTACCGACACTGGAATTCAAGAAGATATCCGGTCTGTATGGTGCAGGACAGTTCAACTGTACCAGTGGTTATGAGGAGGCCGCTGCTCAGGGTATAGTTGCAGGTATTAATGCGGCGAGGAAAATAGCAGATAAAGAGCCTGTTATACTTGACAGAGCATCAAGCTATATTGGTACTCTGATTGACGATCTGGTTACTAAGGGATGTACAGAGCCTTATCGTATGATGACTTCACGCAGTGAGTACCGTCTGATACTCCGTCAGGATAATGCGGCTGAACGTCTTATGCCGCTTGGTCATGATATTGGTCTGATATCTGATGAGCGTTATAAAAAGTATCTTGCAGAGAAGAAGCTGGTTGAAGATGAGCTTGAAAGAGTTCGTATGACTACTATCCATGCTTCTGAAGAACTTAATAAGCTTCTTGTTGAGCGTGGAACCAGCCCGATAACTAACGGAGTACGCATGATAGAGCTGTTGAAGCGTCCACAAGTCGCTTATGAGGATCTGAAGCCTTTTGATAAAAAACGCCCCGAGCTGAAATATTCGGTGGTAAATAAGATAGAGATAGAGCTGAAATATTCGGGTTACATCAAGATACAGCAGGAGCAGATAGATAAGATGCGTAAGCTTGAATCAAAGCTGTTGCCTGCAGATATCGACTATAAAACTATAAAGGGACTGCGTCTTGAGGCGCAGGAGAAGCTGCATAAGTTCAAGCCTTTGAATGTTGGTCAGGCTGGACGAATTTCAGGTGTTAATCCTGCGGATGTTTCTGTGCTGCTTATCTGGCTTGCAGGAAAGGGAGGTAATAATGGACAGAATTAAATATGTGCAGGATACTTTCAGTTCTGCAGGAATAGATATCACGGCTGAAATGGCTGATAAGTATGTACGCCTGTGTGATTATATGGTGGAATATAATAAAAATGTTAATCTAACTGCAATAACAGAGTTTGAAGATGTAGTGATGAAGCATTTTGTAGATAGCGTTCTGCCATTTACTATGGTAGATATCAAAGATGGTAGCAGTTTTATTGATGTTGGAACAGGTGCTGGCTTTCCGTCTCTGCCATTGCTGATATATCGACCCGATCTGAAAGGCACGCTTTGTGACAGCCTGAACAAGAGATGTGTGTATCTTGAAAAAGCGTGTGCTGAGATCGGAATTAAAGCCGAGATCATCCATGCAAGAAGCGAAGAACTCGGACGTAAGCAGCGCGAAAAATATGATTTCTCAACAGCGAGAGCGGTTGCGGCTATGCCTGTTTTAATGGAATACTGTATGCCGTTTGTAAAGGTTGGGGGAAGATTCATTGCTTTGAAGTCTGTGAATGAGGATATGTCTGCTGCTGATAATGCCGCTAAGCAGCTTGGTGGAGATAAGCCGTCTGTCACAGATTATAAATTACCAAATGGGGATGACCGACGTCTGGTTATCACAAAAAAAATCATCCAGACTCCGACAAAATTCCCCAGAAGTACTGCTAATATAGCTAAGAAGCCGCTGTAATGCGGCTTCTTTTGTCGTATTTTGGCGTAGTTAGTCGGGAAATGCGATATTTACTTGTGGAAATTTTATCCTTTTGGTGCTACAATAAGAGCATAAAGAAACAGAACGAAAGGATGTTATATATGAATATATTATTCGGCAATAAAGATAAAATAGTACATAAAGTAGTTATGCTTCCGCTTGCAAGTCTCACACCAAACAAGGCGCAGCCAAGAAAGGTGTTTGATGAGATAGCGCTGCACCAGCTTTCACAGAGCATAAAGGAAAATGGGGTTATACAGCCTGTATGCGTCAGAAAGACTGGGGTTACCTATGAAATAATCAGCGGTGAGCGTAGATGCAGAGCCTCCAAAATGGCGGGACTGACCGAAGTGCCGTGTATCGTTATGGATGTGGATGAGGAAAGATCTGCGGTGCTCGCTCTCATCGAAAACATACAGCGTAGCGATCTGAGCTTTTTTGAAGAAGCAATAGCGATAGATGAGCTTATTACTATCTACGGATTGACTCAGCAGGAGGCGGCAAAGAGATTGGGTAAGGCACAGTCTACGATCGCAAATAAGCTGCGACTTCTTCGCTTTACTGATGCTGAAAGAAATATGCTTGCTTGCAATGATGTTACCGAACGACAGGCGAGGGCGTTGATAAGAATAGATGATGCAGAAAAGCGTATCAATGCACTGAACGAGGTCGTGCGAAAAAGAATGAGCCTTGAGCAGACGGAAGAAATGGTAGAGGATATCCTTAACAGCAATGGTGCTTGCAAGAAAAATCAGACAGAGAAAAGAGCTTCTATCTTCAATATTCCTGTACCTCGTATTTATATTAATAGTATCAATAAGATAGTCAGCCGTATGAAAAATGCAAATATATGCTGCGAAACATTCACTAATCGCAGTGAAAAGTACTTTGAATACACGATCAAGATCCCTGTTACTGTCGATATGTGCAAATAAGGTTGTTCCACATGGAATATTTCGATCGATTATGTCGAAAATTGTTCCATGTGGAACATTTTTTATAAAAACACTTTATTTTTCGACAGAAGTGTGCTATACTATATAAGTAATATGATGTAAAGGGGGAAAAACTTTGGGCATCGTTATTGGTATAGTCAATCAAAAGGGCGGAGTAGGCAAAACTACCACTGCCGTGAATGTAGCCGCAGGTCTGGGTGCACTTGGACGCAAGGTGCTGTTGATAGATTTCGATCCGCAGGGAAATGCAACAACAGGCTTTGGTATAAAGAAAAAAACTCTGGACGCAACTACATACGAAGTGATAATGGGGGATAAGCGTCCGCAGGAGGCTATCGTCAGCACAAGATACAAGAACGTAAAGATAATGCCCGCAACCAGTCAGCTTTGTGAGGCTGAACTGCAGCTGGCAGAAGTGGAGCAGAGAAATCATCAGCTTCGTAAGGTAATATTGCAGGTTAAAGATGATTACGATATAGTTATCGTTGATTGTTTGCCGTCATTAGGTATACTGGCGATAAATGCGTTGGTTGCCTGTGATAAGATAATAGTTCCTATGGTATGTGAGCCTTTTGCGCTTGAGGGACTTGCTCAGCTTATGCAGACGGTTAAGAAAGTAAAAAGAGCAGCTAACAAGGATCTTCAGTTAATGGGTATCGTGTTCACAATGCTTGATAAGCGTCTGCTTGCAAGCAATGAGATAATGCGTGATATCAAGAGATCCTTTCCGCAGGATGTTATCTTCCACACAGAGATACCGAGAAATGTACGTATCACAGAGGCTCAGAGCAACGGCGAGCCGATAATTTATTACGATAAGAACTCAAAGGGCGGCGATGCGTACAAGCGTCTATCAAAGGAGATACTTGAGAAATGCCGCGAAATGGAGAGAAAGAATGGCTAAAAAAAGAATAAACAGCAATTTCAGCAGTATCTTCGATGATAACAGTATCATGGAGGACAGCGAGAGCCTCAGCACGCTGCGAATCACCGAGATAGAGCCGAATAAAAATCAGCCGCGAAAGAATTTCGATAAAGAGGCACTGGAGCAGCTGGCTACCTCGATACGAGAGAACGGTGTGCTTCAGCCGCTGCTTGTAAGACCGCTTGCTACAGGCAGCTACCAGATAATCGCAGGTGAGCGCCGTTGGAGAGCATCCAAGATAGCAGGACTTACAGAAGTTCCTGTTGTTATCCGTGATGATCTTACAGAAGAACAGGTAATGCAGATAGCGCTGATAGAAAATCTTCAGCGTGAAAACCTTAATCCTATCGAAGAAGCTATGGGTTATAAGGAGCTTATAGATAACTACAAGATGACTCAGGATGAGCTTGCCAAGACGCTTGGAAAGGCTCGTTCATCAATTGCGAATTCGCTTGGTCTGCTGACACTGCCAAAGACAGTTAAGGATCTGCTGGTGGACGGTGCACTTTCTGCAGGTCACTGCAAGGCTCTGAAAGCTATCAAGGATCAGGCTCTGATGACTGAGATAGCCCTGCGTGCAGCAGACGGAGAGCTGAGTGTCCGCAGTATCGAGGCTATTGCAAAGCGCGAAGCCAAGAAGAACGATGAAAAGGACGAGATCAAGCCGAGGATAGCTTATTATACCGAGGTTGAACTCAGCCTGGCGGAGATGCTTGGAACAAAGGTAAAGATAGCTGAGGGCAAGAAGACCAATACTCTTCAGATAAGCTTCGATGATAAGGAGCAGCTTGAAGGTATCATCAAGACACTTATGAAGGAATAAATCAGGCGAAATACCTGCAAAATACAGAATAATAAAGGAAGGCAAAAACCATGATAGACATTAAATTTTTAAGAGAAAATCCCGAAGCAGTTAAGGAAAACATCAAGAAGAAGTTCCAGGACAACAAGCTTCCTCTGGTTGACGAGGTGATCGAGCTTGATGTAAATTACCGTAAGGCTCTGCAGCGCAAGGAATCCCTGCAGGCAGACAAGAACAAGATATCCAAGAGCATCGGTGCATTTATGGCTCAGGGCAAGAAAGACGAGGCTGAGGCTGCAAAGGCTCAGGTAAAGGCTTTCTCCGAGGAGCTTGCAGAGCTGGATAAGACAGTTCCCGAGATGGAGGAGCGCATCAAGACCATCATGATGACCATCCCCAATATCATAGATCCCTCTGTTCCTATCGGTAAGGATGACAGCGAGAACGTTGAGATCAAGCGCTATGGCGAGCCTGTAGTTCCTGATTTCGAGGTTCCTTATCATGCTGAGATCATGGAGAAGCTCAACGGTATCGATCTTGACAGCGCAAGAAAGGTAGCAGGTAATGGCTTCTACTATCTCATGGGCGATATCGCAAGACTGCATTCCGCAGTTATCTCCTATGCAAGAGATTTCATGATCGACCGCGGCTTCACATACTGCATCCCTCCTTTCATGATCAGAAGCAACGTTGTAACAGGCGTTATGAGCTTTGCTGAGATGGACGCTATGATGTACAAGATCGAGGGCGAGGATCTGTATCTTATCGGTACATCCGAGCACTCCATGATCGGTAAGTTCATTGATACCATCATCGATGAGCAGTCCCTGCCCCAGACTCTGACATCCTATTCTCCCTGCTTCCGTAAGGAAAAGGGCGCTCACGGTATTGAGGAGAGAGGCGTTTACCGTATCCACCAGTTTGAGAAGCAGGAGATGATCGTAGTCTGCAAGCCTGAGGAGTCCGCTATGTGGTTCGATAAGCTGTGGCAGAACACTGTTGATCTGTTCCGCTCCATGGATATCCCTGTAAGAACTATCGAGTGCTGCTCCGGTGACCTGGCTGATCTTAAGGTCAAGTCCTTTGACGTTGAGGCGTGGTCTCCCAGACAGAAGAAGTATTTCGAGGTAGGCAGCTGCACCAACCTCGGCGACGCTCAGGCAAGACGTCTTAAGATCCGTGTAAGCGGCGAGGATGGCAAGAAGTACTTTGCTCATACACTGAACAACACTGTTGTTGCTCCTCCCAGAATGCTTATCGCGTTCCTTGAGAACAATCTCAACGAGGATGGCAGCGTGAATATCCCTGAGGTTCTGAGACCTTACATGGGCGGCAAGGCTAAGATAGAAGTCTGCTGATAATTGAGACAGAGGTAATATATGGCGGGATCGAAAATGCTCGTTTAACGCGGGCATTTTTGGTCTTGCCTTTTTTTCAATATATTTTTACAATAATTTACAATTTTGTAATTTGGAACAATGGGAGGAACAATGGCTTTTGTAACACTTGATAACGTGTATAAGCGCTATCGCATGGGAGAAGTAACGATAAATGCAGCGGATGGAATGACGTTTGATATCGAAAAGGGTGAGTTTGTTATAATCGTAGGTCCAAGCGGCTCAGGAAAGACAACTGTTCTCAATATGCTGGGTGGTATGGATACCTGTGACGAGGGTATCATCAGTGTAGACGGAGCAAGAGTTGACGGCTATAACAGAAAGCAGCTTACAGAGTACCGCCGCCATGATATCGGCTTCATATTCCAGTTCTATAATCTGCTGCCAAATCTCACAGCGAAAGAGAACGTTGAGCTTGCTGTGCAGACTACAAAGGACTTTATCCCTGCAGCTGAGATACTGGAAAAGGTCGGTCTGGGCGAGCGTCTGGACAATTTCCCTGCACAGCTTTCGGGCGGTGAGCAGCAGCGTGTATCCATTGCAAGAGCACTGAGCAAGAGACCAAAGCTCCTCCTGTGCGATGAGCCGACAGGCGCACTGGATTACAATACAGGAAAGGTGATACTGAAGCTTCTTCAGGATACCTGCCGCAAGGATGGTATGACGGTTATTCTGGTAACGCATAACTCTGCTATAGCGCCCATGGCGGACAGAGTCATCAAGATAAAGAACAGCAAGGTGAGCAAGGTAATTCTGAACGAGAATCCCACACCCGTGGAAGAGATCGAGTGGTAAAACGGGGGTAGAATATTGAAAGCGATAAACAAGAATATCCTCCGTGATATAGCGCATTCCAAGGGACGCTTCATGTCGATCATGTTGATATGTATGATAGGCGTTGGATTTTTCAGTGGAGTGAGTGCAACGGGCAATGATATGAAGCTATCTGCGGATAGGCTGTATGACAAACAGAATCTGTTTGATCTGCGAGTACTTTCCACTTTCGGTCTTACAGATGATGACGCGGCTGCTATCAGAGATGTGACAGGTGTATCGGAGGTATATACCTCAAAGTATTCAGATCTGGCTGTATATTTCAATGACAGGGAGTATCTTACCCGTGTATATTCGTGGAATAACGACGAGGTTAATAAGATAATTCTGCATGAGGGCAGATTTCCCGAGGCGGAAAACGAGTGTATTGTCAGCGGAAACAGACTTCAGAGCGGCTTTGAGGTGGGTGGAACGGTATCCGTTGCAGATCTCACAGATGCAGATGAGTTTCCGCTGAAGCATAAGGAATATACCATCGTAGGTACGTTTGACTCACCCATGTATATCTCGATGACGCAGCATGGCAGTACAACTATCGGTGACGGCGCTCTGGATAGCTTTATGTATGTTACAGAAAGTAATTTTACACAAGAAGTATACACAGAGATATATATCAAATCGGATAAACTGACTTCTATGGAAAGCTATTCCGATGAATATGAGCAGCTGCGTGAGGATATCTCAGCAAAATTAGAGGAGCTGGGTATAGACCGCAGTGAGATACGCTATGATGAAGTTGTCGGAGATGCTTTAGAAGAGCTTGCAGACGGCGAAAAGGAGCTTGAAGAAGCAAAGACTGACGGGGCAAAAGAGCTTGCTGATGCAGCGGCTGACATCGCTGACGCAGAAAAGCAGATAGCTGAGGGTGAGCAGGAGCTTATCGATGCAAAGGCAGAGCTTGACGATGGCGCAAAGCAGCTTGCAGATGCAGAAAAAGAACTTGCTGATGCAAAAACCGAGATAGAAAACGGTAAGATAGATCTGATCGCTGCCAAGAATGAGCTCATCATTGCAGAGCGTGAATTGCAGGATGCAAGGCTGGATATCATCAATGGCGAGCTTGAACTGAATCAGGCAAAGCAGCTTCTTGACGACAGTAAAGCACAGCTTGACGAGGGTCAGGCGGAGATAGACAAGAATCTGGCTGAGCTTACAAATGGTAAGGAGCAGCTTGCGGCAGCGAAATTGCAGATAGAGCAGGCAGAGCAGGAATACAATGCAGGATATGCTCAGTATGAGCAGGGCATGAATCAGCTTGCAGAGGCTCAGAAGCAGCTTGAACAGGCAATTTTAGTATACGGAGAGGATAATCCGATTGTAATACAACTCCAAGTTGAAGCAAAAACAGCAAGTCAGACTCTTGAGCAAACGAAGCTTGCTCTTGATGCGGCGTATGCTCAGATAGAAGCAGGTAAAGCAGAGATAGCTCAGAATGAGATCGCACTTGCAGAGGGTGAAGCGCAGCTTGAGGAGGCTCAGAAGCAGATAGATGATGGCCGTGTTCAGTATGAGCAGGGTATCAGCGACTGGGAAAAGGGATATGCGGAGTTCACTGAGGGCCAGCAGGCATATCTTGAGGGCTACGAACAGTATCTGGATGGGCTTGAGCAGTACAATGACGGTCTTGCACAGATACAGGACGCAGAGCGTCAGTATAACGAGGGCAAGGCAACTCTTGACGAAAAGCGCCTGGAATATGAGGATGGAGTAAAGCAATACGAGGACGGTCTAAAAGAGATAGAGGACGCAAAGAAAGAGCTTGCGGAGGGTAAAAAGGATTACGAGGAGGGTCTGCTGACTTTCAATACCGAGATAGCAGATGCCGAAAGGGAGATAGCCGATGCAAAGCAGAAGATAGCAGATGCAGGCGAGGCGGAGTGGTATATCTTCACACGAGACGATAATCCCGGTTACTCCGAATATGCAAGCAATGCGGAACGTATCGACAAGATAGCATCCGTATTCCCGATATTCTTCCTGCTGGTTGCGGGACTTGTATGCCTCACCACTATGTCAAGAATGGTAGAGGAGAACAGAACACAGATAGGAACTCTCAAGGCACTGGGTTATTCCAACAGCCGTGTTATGGCGCATTATATGACCTATGCACTCTCTGCAGCAGCAATAGGAAGCGTTGTTGGAGCGTTCGGCGGAATGGTACTGTTCCCCGGTGTTATCATATATGCTTATTCGATCATGTATATCGTTACTGAAGCGGTGTATGTTTTCAATCCTGTATATATTGTTCTTTCGGCAGGCTCGATGCTGGCAGCTATAGCGCTGACGGTGTTCTTCAGCTGTAGCAAGGTGCTGGCGGAAACTCCTGCAAGCCTTATGCGACCAAAAGCGCCCAAGGCAGGTAAGAGAGTTCTGCTGGAGCGTATCAGTTTCATCTGGAACAGGCTGAGCTTCTTTGCAAAGGTATCGGGAAGAAATCTGTTCCGTTACAAGCGCAGGATGTTTATGACCGTTATCGGAATTGCAGGCTGTACAGCACTTATGCTGACGGGCTTTGGCTTGAAGAATTCCGTTTCGGATATCATTGATCTGCAGTATGGTGATATATATCACTACAGCGGAATGGTGGCTGTAGCGGATGATATGACGGAGGATGAAACCAAGGCTCTTTACGATGAGCTGCTGGAATATGATCAGGCAACTGTATATTCACCTGTGCTGCTGAAGCAGTATACACTTTCTTACGGCGATACTAATGTGCAGAGCTATATTGCTGTTGCAGAGGATAGTACAGTACTGGAGCAGATGATAGATTTCCGAGAGCGTATCTCAAAGGACAAGCTTTCACTCAGCAATGGCACTATCTGTACAGAGAAGCTTGCTACGCTGCTTGGCGTAAGGGCGGGGGATGAAATAACCATCCGAATAAGCGATCAGGAGAGCCGCACCGTAACTATCGGAGCGATAACCGAGCATTATGCAAGCCATTACTTCTATATGACAGAGGAGCTTTATACAGAACTTTTCGGTGAGCTCCCCGAATATAACATGGTGTACTTCAATAATCGTCTGGCAGAGGATCCTGAAAGCGAGGAGACGTTCTCAGAAAATATCATGGCGTGCGACGGCGTGCTGACGGTAATGCTCAACACCACATCCGCAGGAACTTTTGAGGATATGCTGGGCATGATAGATATGGTCATCATCGTGCTTATCGTATCCGCAGGCGCACTGGCTTTCGTAGTGCTGTACAATCTCACCAATGTAAACATTACCGAGCGCGTGCGAGAGATTGCAACTCTTAAGGTGCTTGGCTTCTATGACAGAGAGGTATCCAGCTATGTGTTCAGGGAAAATATAATTCTTTCGCTGATAGGTAATGCTGTTGGGTTGCTGCTTGGTATCGTGCTGTGTAATTTTGTGGTTCAGACAGCAGAGATAGATGAAGTAATGTTTGGCAGGGAGATACACGGCACATCGTATATCTATGCGTTTGCGCTTACCTTTGTATTCTCGCTGCTTGTAAATCTTCTCATGACAAGGGTGCTGAAAAAGATAAGCATGGTGGAATCGCTTAAATCTGTGGAGTGATATGTTACAATTATCTTAACAAAAACCCTGTTGTACTTGACGGAAATGGCAATTTGTGATATCATATAGGTAGTTGATACAACCATCTGTTTGATGTGGTAAAGGCGGAAAGGCGGTCGGATATGAAAGAGAAAATACTTGAATCGGGTGAAGACTACCTGGAAACCATATTGGTGCTCCATAACAGAAACGGAGAGGTAAGATCCATTGATATCGCGGCGGAGCTGGATTATTCCAAGCCGAGCGTGAGCGTTGCAATGAAGAACCTGCGTGAGCGCGAGTGTATCACAGTAGATAAAAACGGCTTTATCACACTGACTGATAAAGGCAGAGCTATTGCAGAAAGAGTGTATGAGCGCCATCTTCTGTTCACTGAATGGCTGGTTTCTCTTGGCGTACCCGAGGATATCGCCGCGGAGGATGCCTGCCGCATAGAGCACTGCCTGAGCACAGAGAGCTTTGAGGCAATTAAGCGCCATGTAAAGGAATATACAGGAGCATAAAAATGATGCCGTACTGCTTATCTGCGGTACGGCATTTTCAGTATATACACAGAGCGGAGGGATATATTTGAAGCTGATATGTCTTATAGAGAATACAGCAGTGAACGAAAAGCTGTTCAATGAGGATGGTATGTCGCTCTTTGTTGAATACGGGGGCAGGAACTATCTTATAGATACAGGACTGACAGGAAAAGCGGTGGATAATGCAAAGCGTATGCGTCTACCGATAAATGATATACATGCGGTGATAGTAACGCATAATCATCATGCACATATCGGGGGAATAGACGCGGTGATGCGCCTTAATCCAAAGGCAAAGATATATCTCAGGGCAGGTGCGACGGAGGAGGTCTACCGTCGCAGCGGATTTATAAAATCCCCTGTAGGTGCGGGAAAGGCGTTTTTCAAAAAATATGCCGACAATCTGATATTGTTCAACAATTTTTCGGAAGTAACAGAGGGCTTCTATCTTGCTTCCTGTGAGAGCTTTGATGATAAGTATGAGAACCCCGATAAGAGCTATTTCACGCTGGACGGAAAGAAGAGCATACCGTTTGAGCATACCGATGAAAGCTTTGCGGTGATTTTTCCCAAAAAGCGCAAGGCGGAGGGCCTGGTGCTTGTGGGAGGCTGCTTCCACTGCGGAGCGGTCAATATGCTGGAAACAGTCAGAAAGCGCTGGCACGGAATACCGATCCTTGCCGTGATAGGCGGATTTCATTTTTCGGGCAGCTCGCCTAAGACCTTGAATTGTTCCGCTGATTATGTGGTGGCACAGGCGAGAGGTCTGAAGCTGTGCGGTGCAGAGAAGATATACGCATGCCACTGTACGGGCTTTAAGGGCTTCGATGTTATGGATGAGATACTGGGAGACAGGATAATGTATCTTGGCGGCGGAGAAGCGCTTGAAATTTAATAAAAGCTGCAACCAAACAGCTTTCGGGATCGTTATATATTTATATAGGAAAATGCAACTTTTTCCCGGTTTTGATTGTTTTAATTAATGTAAGGCTTTTTAGGTGGACTGCCGTTCTGCTGAACGGTGAAAATAAAGACATCATGCTTCGGCATTGCCGAAAAGGGGAGGACAGAATATGAAGACTTTGAAAAAGGTACTGTGCGCGGCTATGGCTGCGGTGCAGGCGGCAAGTCTGATAACCACAGGTGTTACCGCTTCGGCGGCTACTGTGAATGCAGGCACAGGAACAATTGCGGCAGGTGAGAATTTCAGCCTTGTCATCAAGGCGGATATGTCGCTGTGGGCTGCCGGTGATAATGCACACGGTCAGCTGGGCATAGGTGCGGGGGTTGACGATTCAGATGGCGCTAAGGTGATGGATAATATCCTTATGGTCGAAGCTGAGGGAGAGACTGCCTATGCCATTGACGCAAACGGTGTTCTGTATGGTTGGGGAGATAATTCCGATGGACAGATAGTACCATCGCAGAGCACAGCATATATTTATAAACCTACGAAGATAATGGATAACGTTGTTGAAGTAAGTGCAGGCGAGAGCCATACTATAGTTCTTGCAGCAGATGGAACCGCTTATGGCTGGGGAAGCAATATTGACGGAGAACTTGGTTTTACGGCAAATGATAAGACCAATGAAATGGTAAAGCTTATGACAGGTATAAAGGATGTTGCGGCAGGTGATGGCTTTACGCTGCTGGTAACTGATGATGGAAAGCTGTATACCAGCGGTTTCAATAACAGCGGTCAGTTGGGTGCAGGACATTATCGTTCGCAGTATACATTTTCTGTTTCTTCCGTGAGTGGTATAATGGAGGCAGATGCAGGTGATAATCACTCTGTGCTTTTAACAGAAAGTGGTAAGGTGCTTACTGCAGGTCTGAATGATAACGGACAGATCGGTGCAGGAAGCAGCAAAAAAACAAATACATTCACAACAGTATCTGTAAGCGGCGCAGTTGCGGTGTTTGCAGGTGCGTCATCCTCTGCGGCAGTTACTGATAGCGGTAAGCTGTATGTATGGGGAGATAATGATAACGGACAGCTCCAGAATGGTTCGATCACAGATATCACATCGCCAAAGAGCTTTGCTTCAAATGCTGTTTCGATTGCTTTCGGCGATCATCATTCGTTAGTATTAAAGGCGGACGGAAAAGTTGCAACTGCAGGTGCAGGAATGAATGGAGAGCTGTTCCGCTATACGGGCAGTGCTGTGTTAAAGCCTGAGAAGCTCCTGGCAGATATAGTTGAGTATGCAGCGGGTACAGATCATGCGGCGGCAGTGGACTCTAAGGGTCGTCTTTATGTCTGGGGCAATAATGATTGTGGACAGCTTGGCCTTGGAGATCTTGTTGCAAGAAATGAGCCCACAAGACTGAATGTCAAAGAGTTTGTCAGAGATGTCTGGTGTGGAAATAAAGTGACATACGTACAGACTGTTGATGATCGTATTTATGTTTTCGGTGATAATACCAATGGTATGCTTGGTATGGAGACCAGAAAAACAATTATTACAGAGCCAATATACAATGAGGATCTTTCTGATCATGGTTCGATTGATATTCAGTGTGGAAATGGTTTTGCTATAGCATTGATCAATGGTAGTGTGTATGGCTGGGGCAAGAATGTTTCCGGCAGACTTTGTGATCTCGGAAAAACAATTACAGAACCTACTCTGCTCACTGATGACCTTGCTCATATAAAAGACATTGCAGTGGGCGATAATCATGTGCTGGCGTTGACAACAGGTGGCGAACTGTATGGCTGGGGCGGTAACGGAAGCAGCCAGCTTGGTACTGAGATTGATGGAATCTTTACCGATGTTCCTGTTGTAATCGAGATGAAGAGCAACAAGAGCGATGAGGTATTTCATGTTTCTGATATCAGTGCGGCGGGAAATCATTCCATTGCTGTTGATGTGGATAACAGAGTATGGGTATGGGGTTCAAATTCCAGTGGTCAGCTTGGTGTGAGTGAGTATCGTGTAAAAACACCTACCTATCTTGGTTATCTGGGTGCAATAGTAGAGGCTGGAAGATATGCGTGCGCCATTATTAATACCGATAATAAGCTTTCTCTGAGCGGTGAAAACAAATCAGGAGCTCTCGGTGACGGTACGGAAACAGATCGCAATCGTTTTAGCGAATACTCTGCAACATTGGTTCAGAGTGTGGAACTCGGCGAGCATTTCGGACTTTATCTGCGTGATGACGGTGCACTGTTTGGCTGGGGCGAAAACTCCCTCGGTCAGGTCGGTACAGGCGGCGGTGGCGTAAGTACAGAGCCTGTCGATGCGGTAAGCGGCGCACTTTGTGCAGAGCCTGAACAGGCAACAGGAATTGCGCTCAGCAGCACTGAACTCACATTGAAGCCCAATGCTAAGCAGAAGCTGACAGCTACCATCACACCTGCTGATGCGGATATTAAAACAGTAACATGGAGCAGCTCTGACAGAACGGTTGCTACGGTATCGGCAGACGGTACGGTAACTGCGCTGAAGTACGGCACTGCTACCATTACCGCAAAGACCTCCAATGGTCTTATCGCTGAATGCAAGGTAACAGTAACTATTCCTGTAAGCAGCTTTTCCGTAACTCCCTCCAAGAGCAAGGTGCTGGCTATCGGCAAGAGCTTTACTATAACAAGCAAGGTGTATCCCACAAACGCTGTGGATAAGACTCTGTTGTATGAGTCCTCAAATCCTGAGGTGGCAACTGTAAACTCCAAGGGTAAGGTAACAGCGGTTGCTGTCGGAAAGACAAAGATAACCATAACCTCCAAGAGCAATCCCGAAAAGACGCGCACCATCACGATCTATGTGCGTCCCGCAAAGGGTAAGCTCACTACCAGAAAGGCAACTGCAGACGGTGTTCTTCTGAAGTGGAACGAGATAGACGGAGCAGAGGGCTATGTTATCTACCGCAGGACATCTGCAAAGGGCAAGACTACTGTCGTGGCAGATGTAAGCGCAGAGGAGGCACGCTCCTATCTTGATACAAAGGCAAAGACAGGCAAGACCTACTACTATTACATCAAGGCATACTATACAGTGGGAAGCACAAAGATCTACGCACCTGCTTCTTCGCTGTACAAGGTCACTGCAAAGTAAACAGAACAAAAAGGCAGTCGGAAACGGCTGCCTTGAGTTTTTAATGTTGAATTGTTGAAAACTTTCCGCAAACAGGCACAAAAATAAAAATTTGTTCAAAGCTGAGACAAAACAACGCTCGGGATTGTCTTATCCATGAAAGCGCTTTTAAGTAACACGGCAGGAGGTGACAGATTGGACGGCGAAAGTCTTACAAGGTATATCGGGCTGTATCACGGAACGGTATACAGGCTTGCATACAGCTATCTGAAGAATACTGCCGATGCGGAGGATATCACGCAGGAAGCGTTTCTGAAGCTGTATAAGTTCCGCGGAACATTTGCGGCGGATGAAAACTGCAAGGCGTGGCTTATCCGCGTGACGATAAATCTGTCGAAGAATCTGCTGAGATCGGGCTGGTTTACGAAACGCACCGAGCTTACCGAGGACATCCCCTGCGAGGATGAACAGGATAGATCGCTGATAGAATATGTGATGGCTCTTCCTGAAAAATACCGCGTCACTATACATCTGTACTACTATGAGGGGTATTCTGTGAAAGAAATTGCGGATATCACGGGAGCTGCGGCTTCATCGGTGACCACACGGCTCATGCGTGGGCGTGAACGGCTGAAAGAAATGCTCTTGAAGGAGGATAAGCAATGAAAGAACGTTATAACAGAGCTTTTGACAACATCGCTCCCGAAAAGAGCGACAGCGAGCTGTATAAAGCAGTTCTGAGAAAGGCGGAAAATACTATGGAAAAGAAGTTCAACAAGAAAGCGATTATAATTCCTGCTGCGGCTGTGTTGACTGCAGCTATCGGAGTTGGTGGATTTGCAGCGGCAAACAATGCAGAGTTTATCAGAAATATATTCGGCGGCAACGAGAGCGTTGCAGCGGAGATACAGAATTCTGTTTTCGAGGATAGCGACGAGCATATTCGAATGACAGTTGATGAGTATCTTTCCGATGGTCAGTGCACATATCTGACTGTGCATTATCAGGCACTTGATGATGAGGGTGCAGAGTGGCTGGCTCAGGAGGATTTTCAAAATGTGCAAGGCGATAATATATTAGCAATCAACCCTAAATTCAGGAATGAATTTGGTAAATTCTATGCGGTAAATTATAGTCGTTCGTCAAATGAGCTTACTGAGTTTGCAACCGAAACAGACAGATATTTCTGTGTGTTTTTTCGGGCAAATGGACGTCACTACGGCACTACACAGGCAACATTCGGATATCCTATGAGTGATGGGGTAGTGCGTGAGACGGTACTTGATGTGGGAGCGAATATCGAGGAAAAGTGGTTTGAGCTGAAGGATACCGAAACACCCAGTGAGTTCTATATTCCGAAGTATCTGATACTTTCCGAAATGTCGTTCTCAATTTATGGTGAGAATACGGGAGCATATGTTGATAACTCTGCACCAGAGAGTGGCTGGTGGTCTTTTTCTTCGCTTATGACAAACGAAGAAGCCAATGCTGACGCAGTAAATGATATCAGCTTCGTTCTTGATGACGGCAGCATTTATGAGCTTGAAAACCATTCATCACTTAGCTCTGCTGTTGCACATGAGGAAAATGGATATACAGATATCAATATCGCAAGCGGGTGCTTTATCGAACACGACTTGACTGACGGAGTGTTCAGCATAGAGTTCAATGCTCCCGATATCGACAGGATAGTAGGACTTCAGATCGGCGATGCATATTACGATCTTACAAAATAATAGCATAATGCAATAAGAAAAGGGCGGTTTTCCGCCCTTTTTGTTGTTTATGTCCGCAATGCATCCACAGGTTTCATTGTAGCCGCCTTATACGCAGGATAAGCCCCGAATACCGCGCCGATCACCGCTGCCGCACAGCTTGATATCAGCAGCGATAACCAGTTGACGGTGAACGGCACGCCCAGCGCAAGACAGCCTGCCCATGATATGGCGATACCGCCGAGTATTCCTGCGGTGCTGCCCATTAAAGTCAGCAGTATACTTTCTGTGAGAAATTCAAGGCAGATATCGGAGTTGCGTGCGCCGATGGATTTCTTTATTCCTATCTCGTGAGTGCGTTCGCCTACGCTCATCATCATTGTGGTCATAACTGATATTCCCGAAACCACCAGCGATATTCCTGCAACTAGCGAGAGGGAAACGGTGACGATGTTAAGAATATCATCAAGCTGCTTTTTCTGAGAGAGCAGGTTGTTGACAGTAAAGCCGTCGGTGTATCCGCCTGCGGCGTTGAGCGCAGTTTTGACATCGTTTATCACCGCGCTGTCATCCATGCTGTCTATCTTTACAGCTAGTCGGTCATAGGTGGAGCGTCCGCATAACTGCTGCATGGTGGTTATGGGGATATACATAAATCCCGGCATGATGTTGGTGAGCATGGATTGTAGTCCGCTCAGTCCCGTGCTTGCTACTCCTATTATCTCAAAATCGTGATATCTTCCGCCGAGAAACAGCGTTACCTTTTTGCCTACGATATTGCTTCTGCCGTAGGTCTCCAGAGCGTATGCCTCGTCAACCACGCAGACCTTTGAACGGGCGGCGGTATCGGGCGCGGTTATCAGTCTGCCGTGCTTTGCTTCAAGGGAGATGAGGCGGTCAGCAGTCCTGTCCACGCCCCAGACGTAGGTGTCAAGCCGCCTGCCTATCATCTTTGCTTCCGTCATGGAAGCCATCAGCGGCATCACATCCGAAACGCCCTCCACACGGCGCGCGGTATCGGCACTCTCGTCTGTCAGCGTAATGCCGACAGTGTTGTCTGCTGCCTGTACAAGCAGGGTATCAACACCCATCGTTACAAGGGTGGAGTTCACCTGCGCCGTACCCACAGCGCCAACGGTGGATATCAGCACCACCGAAAGCACGCCTATCGCAATACCTGACATGGTGAGCAGCGAGCGTGTGCGGCAGCGCAGGATGTTTATGAGGGATTTTGTTATGCTCATTCCTGCTCCAATCTTACAAAGCGGCTTTCCGAGATATCATCGGGGGAGGTGAACACCTTATCCTCCGCTGTGATACCCTTTATTACCTCTGTTCCGTCTGTGAATTCCGCGCCGGTGAAGATCCTGCGTTTTACTGCTTTGCCATCGGCGTAAAGATATACAAATTCGCCTGCTTCATCCTGCCCGATCGTCTCATAGGGAAGCACGCAGATGTTCTTCGGCTCGGTAAGAGTAAACTCCACGCTTGCGGTCAGTCCTGTTTTCAGGCGCTCATCATAGCTGTTCGGGAGGATACGCACATCCACAACGGTTTCCAGTACAGAGCCGCTGTATCGGCAGCGCGCGGCTGCTGCTATGCTTTCAACTGTTCCTGTGAAATATTCCTCAGGATATGCAGTGAGAGAGAAGCTCACCTGCTGACCCTCTTTCACCCGTGAGATGTACTGCTCGCTTACAGGCGCTGTCAGCACAAGCTGATCGGTAGAGGCTATCGTGCATATTGCAGAGCCTGCTTCGACCGCTACGCCGTTTCCGACGGAGGACAGCACGATGCCGCTGTGATCGGCGGTGATCTCATCAGGTATAAGAGACATGGCTGTAGCAAGGCTTGCGGAGGCGATAGCAAGCTGCGGCAGCTGACCGAGGCTCTCTATAAAGGTCTGTGTGCCTTTTTTATCTACGATGGCAACTATATCTCCTGCCTTGACGATATTTCCCTCCGAAACACAGCTGCGTGCGATCACGAGCGGCAGGGCAGAGGTGACGTCCGACTGACCTGCGAAAGAAAGCGAGCCGCTGGCGGAGAGGCTTTCCGAATAGCTGACTACCTTAGCTGAAACCACCGAGGAGGCGGGCGCAGAGCTTGCCACGGCATTCGGCACACTGCATACGGCGGCAGTAACAGCGGCAAATATACACAGCACTGCGATGATCTTCTTCATTTTCATCATATCCTTTCCCGATAAATTACCCTAATATTTTGGCGCAGAGCTCTGTAAATATTCCTGCCTGATACGAGTATATTTTGCAGGTTTTTGTTGCCGGAATGTTTGTTTTTATGTTCGGAGCTGCTATAATTGTAAGAAATGTGCAAATCTGAGTAAAATGTTGATATATTTTTGTGCGCTAAAGTGTTGACAAGAAAGGAGTTTAGATATAAAATTAATATGTAGACATATATATTTATGTAATAATTGTGAAAGGAAAATAATATGAACTGTAAGAATTGTAATTCAGAATTGCCGGCAACTGCGAAATTCTGCGCGGTATGCGGTACTCCTGTTGAGCAGCAGCCTGCTGCTCCTACAGTTGTTTGTCGCAGCTGCGGCAGTGCGGTGGCAGAGGGCGTAAAGTTCTGTACCGTTTGCGGAACTGCAATGAACGCTCCCGCAGCAGCACAGCCTGTCGTACCGACAGCGCCTGTTCCTCCTGTGGCCCCTGTTCCCCCCGCTGCGCCTGTAGCACCGCAGCCTGTTGAGGCTGTAGCTCCCGTGGCTGCACCTCAGCCTGTTGAGCCCGTTGCTCCCGTGGCTGCACCTCAGCCCGTAGAGCCTGTAGCTCCTGTGGCTGCACCTCAGCCTGTTGAGGCTGTAGCTCCCGTGGCTGCACCCCAGCCCGTAGAGCCTGTAGCTCCTGTGGCTGTATCGCAGCCTGTTGAGCCCGTTGCTCCCGTGGCTGCACCTCAGCCTGTTGAGCCCGTTGCTCCCGTAGCTGCCCCCCAGCCCGTTGAGCCTGTTGCTCCTGCAGCTGAATCACAGCCCATGAATGATGTTATGCCCCAGCCGATCGCACCTGTAGCACCCTCTGCTCCCAGCGGTATTGAGATGGACGTTGCAGGTCTTGACATGGACGCAGCTGCTGTTTCTGCTGTAAAGCCTGTCAAGAAAAAGGGCAAGCTTGGCCTGTGGATAGGTCTCGGCGCTGTCGGAGTAGTAGCTGCCGCTGCAGCTGTCGGCGGTCTGTTCTTCAGAGGCCCTATTGCAAACCTCTTTATGGGCGATGCAAAGTATGCCACAATGGTAGAGGGCAAGGTGTTCGAGGCTGTTACAGAAACTGATCCTGAGGTCATCGAAGAGGCAAATGCTTTTGTTTCGGATTATTTCTCCACTGTACTTACCACTTTCCAGAGCGCAAATTCAGAGGATTTCAGCTCCGCTGATGATGTGGAATCGGCTTTTGCAGGCATCAATCTCGAGGATATCATTTCCACATACAATGCCGCTTTTGTAGAAACATA
>JAFTVU010000076.1 GCA_017465665.1 Oscillospiraceae bacterium
ATGCCTTACGCAAAGCTCTGCCGCAGCCTGCGTTTCTTCCATAAAGTACGGGTCGATAGCCGCAACCTTACAGTTCTTTATATCTTCCTCCTTTGGCATATTCCAGCGTTTCTTTGCGACATCTTCATATAGTGACTGAAACACACCCATAGGAGAACGGACAGATCCTGCAATTACAACATAATCCATAAGGCCCTCGTAGTCGGAGTCAAAATAAAGGGAGGACAAATCGACTGTCTTATCATTATAGAACTCTTTTAAAAGTGGTGCAACCTCTGTTCCGATATGTGTGCCGTCAATTTTTACGGTTGCGCCAAGAGAGGACAGCACGGTTGCTGCTGTGCCTGTTTCTCCGCCGGGCAGAAAATATTTTGCTTTGATTTCCGAGTATTCGTCAGGCTGTAAGAACTCTCCTTTAAGCAAAAAGGAATGTGTTCCGAGTATCTGTCCGTGCATATAAACTTCGTAATTCATAAGTACCTCCGCTCTATCAGACTTTATTTCTCTGCGTAAGTGGAAATAAAGTGGGTTACAAAATCTTCGATTTGCTTGAAAATCAGTTCCTGTTTCTGCGGCTCTCTGTCGCAAAGGTGAACAAGCGATGTAACAGGTGCAGTATAAATAAAGCTTAACATTTCGGGATTATCTTTTTTCAGCAGTCCGTCTTTCATCATCACTTCAAAAACCTTTGCAAAGATTTTTTGCGTTCCCTCAAGAAAATGCTTTGTTGCAAGTTTTTTCACACGCTCATCGTGAAATTGTTCGGTCAGTAATAGCTTTCTTGTAAGAATAATTTTCGGGTCATTAACAGTAAATCGGAGCATATTTACTGTAAGTGTGAGCAGTTCTTCACAGGATTTTGGTTGCAGCGGGAGGTTAGCCTCTGAGCCGAAATGTTGTGCATAATAGCCTTCCATTCTGTCAAGCAGACAGTTCCATATATCCTCTTTGCTTTTGTAGTGCTTATATAATGCAGATTTGCTTAAACCAAGCTGTGCCGCAAGTTCACGAAGATTTGTGCCCTTATAGCCGTTCTCGGCAAACATTATCAGTGCCTCATCGAGTATTCTATCTTTAGTTGAGTTTTCCATTCTGAACTCCTTATAACGAAATAAAGTGACCATTTGGTCACCTTTATTATAGCAAAGATATTATGGGTTGTCAATAGTTGAATATCGCCCATTCTCAAATCACGATTTACTATATAGTGATTTGAGAAAATTCATCAATACTCTTTCTCTGATATTGTAAAGCACAATCAAAAACTAACAAACAACTAACAAAACGGAAAGAAAACGGCATTGTAATGCGGATATAAGTTACCCAAGCGATAAGAAATCTTATCCAAGAGATAATCACAGCCTTTTGGCATTATCAAAAGAGAATATCAGACCTCCCTGTTTTGCAGGGAGGTTTTTGTTGCTTTTGAGGGAACTATCTGCTATAATATTGATATAACTAAGTGTTTGTGAGGTATAAAAATGGGCTTGTGTTTTTCCAATATTCACATAAAGAAGAATAACAACTTCAGCACTGAAGTTCTTATGGATATGCTCAGAGAGGAAATGAAAGCAAAGGGCTTTAATGAGCTTCAAAGCTCAGAAGAAGCTGAGATATCATTGTGTGTATTCAGTCCTGAAAACAGCCAGTGGGTATCGGTAGCGTCTGACTGCTACAATTTTTCTGACGCCGAAAGCACAAAATCGGCGGCAGTTCCTTTTTCGGAAAAGTTCGGCACAGACGTTATTGCGGTAATGTGCTTGGACAGCGATTATCTTATGATGAATCTTATCAATACCGAAAAGCACATTGATGGCTGGATAAATTCAGGCGACCTTTACGGAGAAAAGCTCCCCAGACGTACAAGTATTGCGCCTTGGAAAAGCGTTGTAAGCGATTATGAAAAGTTCAGTTCCGTAGTTAAGGATAAAAGTGTTTTTGCTGAAGATGTTTTTTATGAAGCTGCCGCTCTTCTGGGAATGGATACTGCACAATGTGCCTTACAGCCTGATGATTCTCATCTTCAGCAAGACGAAAATTTGAGGAGATTATATTTTTCTGCGCCAAATGGCATAGAAAAAGAACTGCCTGTTCTGAAGATGAATATATCCCCTGGTCGCCCTTGCAGCGCGGAAGAAAACACGGCCGTATTTGTCAATAATAAGGGCGGCAGCTCAAAGGGCATAGCGGTAATGTTCTGGGGCGGTATTTTTGAAGATGATGAAGTAATAATCGAAAGAGCTACATTTGAATCTGATTACGGAAGCGAAAAATGTATGGTGGTTCCTATAACTCTGGAAAAGCGTAAAGCAACAAACGGGGAGACCGTCCTTTATTGGGAGGATAAGGATTTTGTCATTCCAAAGGCAGTCAATCAGTCGTTGCCATGGGAGAAAATGAACGACCTTGAATTTAAAAAGGAATTTGGAGTGCGCTTTTTTGTAAGTGGCAACAAGCGCAAATTTCTTGATGTAAGGGTCAGCATAATCCCTCTTGAAAATCGAGAGGGAAGTGAGACCTGGTTTGTTTATAGGTATGATAAGACCAAAAAGAGATATATCGAGAAATATAATAAAAGTTGGATTTCGATCGGATTTAATTCGCCCGATATGCTTCTGAATCCCGATGATTATGATTTATGACTTGTTCGCCGTTTTGATCTGCATATTTGTTGATGTTTATAAACTCACGGAATATATTCAACCTCCCTGTTTTGCAGGGAGGTTTTTGTTTATACTTGCTTTTTCAGTAATATTATTATATAATGATAATAATAGTGACATAATTTGTTATCAGAGGTGACGATATTGGTAGCTGTATTCGATCTGTGTGCGTTTGTAGTATCACTGATAATGGTAGGCAGCATTCTGGTGAGATATAAAAAGGTAGATACTCTGTTCTTGCTGCTGGGTGTCACCATCGTGTTGAATTGCATGGGACGTTTCTGGATAACTATATCCCAGACGGTGGATACCGCTATCCTTGCAAATAAGCTGATGTATGTGGGAGGATGCTATATCACGCCGCTGCTTATAATGGTGCTGTTCAGGCTGTGTAACCTTAAGCTGCCGCGATTTGTGTCGGTCATAATGATGTCTGTATCTACTATAATATTGGCACTGGTAATGACGATAGGCTACAATGATCTGTATTATAAAGAGGTAAAACTGGTAGTAGAAGACGGCTGCAGCAGATTGGACAAGGTCTACGGCCCTTTGCATATTCTGTACCCGATAACGATGGTGCTTTACGGTGTTTTTCTGGTGCTGTTTGCCGTATGGGCAATAAGGATGAGAAACAAGCTACCGCTCAGTACGGCAATAGGCGCGGTTTTAATGGGTGTGGGCATTATAGGCGCATACGTTCTGGAAAAGCTGCTTGATTCTGAGATAAGCCTTATGTCTGTCGGTTACTTCGTTGTAATGATATTTATAATAAGATATTTCGACAGGCTGAATATGTACGATATGTCGGCGAATATCATCAGCTCAGTGGAGCAGCGCCGAGAGTATGGCTATATAGTATTTGATAACAAGCTCAGATACATAAGCTCTGATGAGTATCTGAAAGAGATATTCCCTGAGATACGCGAATGGGCTGTGGACAAGTGCGTGGCGTGCTGCCCTGACAGCCTGCTGTGTGCGGAAGTGATACAGGGCATTGCGGATATGAAGCGCAGCAGCTTCGAGAAAAAGGTGCTCTGTGTTGGGGATAAGTATTTCGAGCTGGATGCACAGCCTGTCTGTCACGGAAAGAAGCAGGTAGGCTATCTGGTGGAGTTCGTTGACAGAACGCTTGAGCATAAGTACTACAACAGTATTGAGAATTACAATGCACAGCTTGAGAAAGAGGTGGCAGAGCAAACTGCCGATATCCTGCATATCAAGGATATGATGGTGCTTGGTATGGCTGATATGGTGGAGAGCCGCGACAATAATACGGGCGGTCATATCAAACGCACCAGTGCTGTAGTAAAGGTATTTGCAGAGCGTCTGAAGCAGCACGGCAAAATACTGGGGCTTACTGATGATTTCCTGCGGATGGTGGAAAAGGCTGCGCCGATGCATGATCTCGGAAAGATAGCCATTGACGATAAGATACTCAGAAAACCAGGCAAATTCACAGATGAAGAATACAACGAGATGAAACGTCACACCACTGAGGGCGCTAGGATAGTTGAGAGCATACTGCGCGGCGTGGAGGATGACGATTTCGTGGAGATAGCCAAGAACGTCGCACTGTATCATCATGAAAAATGGAATGGCAAGGGCTATCCGATGAACATATCAGCGGCAGATATCCCGATAGAAGCGCGTATAATGGCGCTGGCGGATGTGTTTGACGCACTGGTCAGCAAGCGCTGCTATAAGGAAGCGTTCTCGTACGACAAGGCTTTCTCTATCATCGAAGAAGATCTTGGGCAGCATTTCGATCCTGAGCTTGGACGAGTGTTCCTTGATTGCCGCAAAGAACTGGAACAGATATACGATGAGTATGCACGTTCTGTATAATAAAATAACCGCTCCGTAGCAGGAGCGGTTATTTGTTAATCTTTCTTTTTGTTGACAGAGTTGCTTTGAAATAATGTTACAGTAAATTCTGTGCCCTTGTCTGTTTCGCTCAGCACGGATATCAGTCCGCCGCAGAGCTTGACTATACGCTTTACCAGCGGTAAGCCGAGACCGTTGCCCTTTGTTGCGTGTGAGGTGTCAGCCTGATAGAATCTTTCAAAGATATGCGGCAGCGCGTCTGCAGGAATACCTGGACCTGAATCACGGACGCGTATGGTGATGACACCGCCGTCTTTTATGCAGGAAACGGTTATCGAGCCGTTTTCGGGAGTGAATTTCACCGCATTGTCGAACAGGTTGTGCCAGACGTGCGCCAGAAGCTGTTCGTTCCAGTGGAATTGTACTTCGTCCAGCTCCATATCGATATCGATGTTCTTTTCAGACCACAGAGGCTCCAGACTAAGCATACAGTTCCTGAGCTGCTCATCCAGAGAGAATGTAGTCTTTTCGGTGACGATATCGCGGTTTTCGAGATTTGTAAGCAGCAGTGAATTTGACGCGAGTGCTGTAAGGTATTCAGTTTCATCCAGTATTATCTTTGAGAATTCCCTCTGCTGCTCAGGGGTGAGATCGCCATCGTAAAGCTGCCGCGCAAAGCCGCGTATGGATACCAGCGGAGTTTTGAACTCATGTGAGAAGTTGGAGGTGAAATCCTTGCGGAACAGTTCTGTTGTGGAGAGCTGCGTTGTCATCTCGTTGAAGTTCGAGATAAGCTGACTAAGCTCCTTGACGGTATGCTTTTCGTACCAGCCCATATCAAGATGTGCGGAGTAATCTCCGCGGGTGACGCGGCGCGTAGCCTTGATAAGCTCGTTCAGCGGATGCAGGATTATGTTCCATGCAATGAACGATAGCAGACCACCGATGATAACGCTGGCGATGACGGATGCTACGATGGCGGTAGTATCGTTGGTGCCGCCTGTAACATAGCCGATCACTATAGTGGCGGTGAATGACAGAAACTCCGCAGAAACGATCAGTATCATTACCAGCAGCGAAAGCTTAAAGGTCAGCTTTGTGGTGTAATGTTTTGCTTTAGTGCGTTTTCTTCTGTTTTCTTTCATTTTCTATGTACCGCTTTGTAGCCGAGACCTCTTACGGTCACTATCTCGAAATCCTCGTTTTCACGAAAACGTTCACGAAGACGGTTGATATGTACGTCCACTGTACGCAGCTCGCTGTCGCTGTCCATTTCCCAGAATTCGTCCATTATGCCTGCGCGGGTGAAAGTTTTATTCGGGAATGAAAGCAGCTTGAACAGTATCTGAAATTCTTTTTTGGGCAATGTCATTTCGCTGCCGTTGCTGCTTACCGTCAGTGAGTCGTATATCAGCTTTGTAGAGCCCACGGTGATGAGCTTTTCCTCGGATATTTTCGCGCGCCGCATGAGTGCCTTTATACGCAGCAGCATTTCTATCTCATCCACGGGTTTAACCATAAAATCGTCCGTGCCGAGAGTAAATGCCTTGCGTACATCCTCAGAGCTATCCCGTGCAGTGATGACCAGCACAGGTATTTCGCTTCCGCTGTCGCGCAGGGTGCGGAGGAATGTATAGCCATCCATTTCGGGCATCATTATATCCAGCACGATAAGATCGATGTGCTCATTTTCCATAACGGCAAAGGCTTCCTTGCCGTTGGCGGCAGTGTGTGGCTTGTAGCCGTTCTTTTCGAGCGTGTATTCGTACAGGCGTCTGATATTAGCCTGATCGTCTACCACAAGTATATTGAACATCCCGACCTCCGTTAATAGGGCAGTGTACGGGGCAGAGGAACTACTCTGCCTTCTTTAAGCATACGCAGGTAGTCCTCGTGGGAGTTGATAGGCTCAGGCACGGAGATACCGCTGCCGAAGAGCTTATCAAGGTGGTGGCTGTCAGAGCCGCCTGTTTTAATGAGTCCGTACATATCCGCATAGAGATTTGCACGCTCATTGTACATTTTACGGGGATCATGGCTGCCGTTTACCACCTCCACTGCGTCGACGTCATAGGGGTAGAGGGTGATGTGGTGGATGTATGGATCGCTGCGGAAAGGGTGAGCGTGTACAACGATGCCGCCCATCTCCCTTACCTTTGCGAACAGCACGCGCTCATCTGTGTGCATGAGCAGCTCCTCGTTAGCCTTTATCCATTCCTTGTCGATGCCGTAGATCAGCAGATCGGCGTTGTATTTACAGTATTCGATTCCGAAGAACACTTTCAGTCCTATCTCGTCACCGACTTCTTTTGCTATCTCATAGCCGCGGCAGTAGAGATCCACACGCTCCTCCCAGGGGAGATCACGGGGTACAGATGTGTTACCGTTGAAGAAGTGATTTGTAACGAAGATACCGTCATAGCCCATTTCCTTGTGGGCACGAGCCATGTCTGCGGCAGGTGCACTGGAGCAGGCGCTTCCCTCGCAGGTGTGAAGATGAGTTTCATATTTATACATATCGGATATATCCTTTCGTGTTTGATGAACAAAAAACAGCGGCAACGCCTGGCGCACCGCTGTTATGTAATTTAGCCTTGTGCCGTATCAGAAATCAATATCGTTTACAGCAGAGTTAGCAAGCTGCAGCTCCTTCTTGGGAACTCTCTTCAGGGGAGAGTATACGAACTTCTTGCAGGAGTCGTAGGTCTTTACGGGACCGAACTTGGAGCACATGATCTTATCGCCCTCGCCTGCTGTGCCTAGCTCGCAGTACTTGCAGGACGGCTTTATATTATTACCGAACAGCTTTTTCTTAGCCATAGCTATTACCTCCATTGCGATTTGATATCGTAATATACAATTACCCTTATCACCATTATAGCACAACCGTCAGAAAATGTCTACTTTTTTCTCTAACAATTTTTGCACTTTATTTTGTTGAATTTGCCCAAAGCACTAAACAAACGTGGAGCATCGGGGATCAATACATAGCGTGAAAACTCACATTTTTAAAGAGGTCTACTACTTTATATAGAATTTTTTCAAATTTTTTCGGCAAAATATGCGAATAACTGTTGCAATGTGAATATTTTTGTGATATAATACAATATGTATAGATATATACTATATCAAAATCAAAGTTACGGGGAATCTATTTTAAGAAAGGATGTTTAAAATGACTTTGAAGAAAAAGCTGCTCACTGCTGCTGTTGCAGGATGCGTTGCTGTGACATCTGTACCTGGTATGGCACTGTCCGCTTCCGCTGCAAAGCTTGATATGAGCTTCGACGAGGATGACCTTGTTGCTATCGAGCTGTTTGAGATAAACGGCGAACTGAACGACGATGTTATCAAGGTGATCGAAAAGGCTTCCAAGATGGATTATGATGATCTTACTTATTATGATCTCGAAAAGATCACCTCTCTTGACCTCAGCGGTCTGGAGCTGGAGGAAATTCCCGGCGTTGTTCAGTATATGTTCCGCCTGAAGACTCTTGATCTGTCCGAGAACCGTCTGCGTAGCGCAGATGTGAACAAGCTGGATATGAGCCATCTTTATACACTCAACAGCGTGGATATCAGCGATAACTATCTGACCTCTGTACCCTCCTGGTTCGTATCTATCGACGCAACCAAGAAAGATATCTCCGATAACCTTATCGGCACAACGGGTCAGCGTTCAGTAGAGCTCGGAAGCGATACATATTACTTCATGATAGGCGATACTGTTGATGAGGCTGAATTAAAGGATAAGATCCTGTCAACACTTAAGCTGAGCGATGGAACTCTGCTGCCTGATTTCTTCTACGATCCCGAACTTCCCACATACGATCTTCCCGAGGATTATGATGAAGATAAGGAAGAGTGGGAGGATTTCGAAAGGAATACAGAGGTATTTGTAGAGCTTGATCTGGGCAAATATGTTGATTCCAAGGGTAAGGTTACTGCTGTTGGCTCAGTAAACGGCGAAGCTGGTATCTATACGGTCAGCGGAAATGCCAATGTTGTAGATGAGTTTAAGGTATTCTTCCTTGATCCTAATGATCCCACAACTGTTGAGGTTCGTTTACAGACTCTTATCAATGAGTGCAACGCTCTTAAGGAGGCTGATTATACAGCTGCAAGCTGGAAAGCTTACGCTGCTGCACTGAAGTCTGCCGAGACTCTGCTGACATATGAGGCTGCCGATGCAGAGATGATAAAGGCTGCTCTTGATAACCTTACAAACGCAAAGAATGATCTTATCGAGGGCGTAAGCGCAGAGACCAAGAAGGTGCTTAATAACTTCCTCACCATCGCAAAGGATTTCAAGGAAGATGATTATTCCACAGCAAGCTGGAAAGAGTTCGAGAATGCTGTAATTGCTCTTCAGGACGCTGTTGATGATCCCGAGACATCCATCGTTGATGCAAACGCAGCTATCAAGGCTTATCAGAAAGCGCAGGCAGGCCTTACTGCTACGCTCAAGTCCGCTCCCGATATGATCCTCAAGAACCAGTTCGAGGCTATCTACGGCGAGGATATGACAGTTCGCGCTAAGGGCGTTACCCGTGGCGGCAACAAGTATTCCTGGGAGTTCAACGGCAATGATATAACCACTCCTGCTGATTTTGATCCTGAGATCTCCTACGACTCCAAGTTTGAAGAGAACATCCGCTTTGAAGTAGGCAGTGCAAGCGATTATCAGCTCATCTCCTTTGCTGAGGACGGTGTATTCCCCGGCACAGCAGTAGTTACACTGGATGTTTCCGATGTATACACAGAGGGTACATACCGCCTGTACAAGTGGAATACATCCACAAAGAAATCCGAATTCATCAAGGAAGTTATCATCAAGGACGGTGAGGTCGAGTTCACCGTTGACAACGGCGGTGATTATTTCATCAGCTCTGTTCTGCAGAACTTCCAGATGATCTCCTCTAACTTTGACATCAATCACGAAAAGCTTACCATTACGGGCAAGTTCAAGAAGAAGTATACAGTAGCTGATTTCAGAACATTCATCGAGAATGGTGAGGCTCTTGAGATCCTGGATGCAGCAGGCTTCACAGTTACAGATAGTTCCTATATTGCAACAGGTATGACTGCCAAGGCAGCTAACAGTGATGTTGCATATACTATCGTTGTTCCCGGTGACTGTGACGGCGATGGAAATATCACAGCTCTGGATTCTGTTGCTATTCTTCAGGCTATCGTAGGCGAAGAGGTCCTCACTACTTATATCAGCAAGGCTGCCGCTGATGTTACAGGCGACGGCTGGCTCAGAGTTGACGACGCTGTAGCTATTCTCAGACACTGCATCGGAATGGAATAATCTATCTATCCGCATGGAGGCATAATGAACATCAAGACCATTGCCGAAAACCGCAAGGCACGGCATGAATATTTCATCATAGAGAGCTTTGAGGCAGGGATAGAGCTGTTCGGTACGGAGGTAAAATCCATCCGCGCCGGCGGTGTAAATCTCAAGGACTCATGGATATCTATTGATGACGGTGAGGCATTTATCAAGAATATGCATATCTCGCCGTATGAAAAGGGTAACATCTTCAACCGAGATCCTTACCGCGTCCGCAAGCTGCTGCTCCACAAAAAGGAGATAATGAAGCTGCTGGGACAGGTAAAGCAGGGCGGTTACACGCTCATTCCGATATCCTTGTATTTCAAGGATTCCAGGGTCAAGGTGCAGGTGGGACTCTGCAAGGGCAAGAAGCTCCACGATAAGCGCGATGACATGGCTAAGCGTGACGCAGGCCGTGAGATAGAGCGTGCTATCAAGGAGCGCAACAGATAAACAAATTACCTCCTCTGTGCAAACAGGGGAGGTTTTTGCAGAGCAGAAAATCGCATAACAAAGCTATTCTACGCAGCGTAGACTTCCGAAAACAGCCGATTCTACGGGGCGTGGGTGTGAAATTTACGGGAAACATGATATGATAAAGCTGTCGAAAGGAAGTGGTCGAATGGATCAGCAGAAGATCGGAAGATTCATCGCACAGATGAGAAAGGAAAAGTCGCTCACCCAGCGCGAGCTTGCCGACACATTATGTATAAGCGACAAGACCGTCAGCAAATGGGAGAATGGCAAAGGAATGCCTGAGGTATCACTGATGATGCCGCTGTGCGAGGCTCTTGATATCACTGCAAATGAACTCCTTTCGGGCGAGCGTCTTTCACAGGACGACTACATCAGGAAAGCGGAGGAAAATATCATGACACTCGTAAAGGAAAGAGAAGAAAGCAAAAAGAAGATCATGTTATCGGCTATAGTGGCAGTTATAACGATAATTGGCGGTACAGCGCTTGTTACGGTGTCGGGCGTGTTTGAGATGGAGCTGTGGGCAAGGATACTGCTGATCGGGCTAGGACTTGTTGTGATTTTCGGCGGCTTGTTCGTTGCAGCAGCACTGGAGATGGAGGCAGGTACATTTGAGTGCAGGCATTGCAAGCACCGTTTTGTACCAACGGCGGGAGCATATATTGCAGGTCCTCACTCGCTTACCACAAGATATCTGAAATGCCCCGAATGCGGCAAAAAAAGCTACTGTAAGCGCAGGCTTACTCACTAAATCAAAGCAGCCCGAGATCATCGGGCTGCTTTTCTATTCAGTGGCTTCGGGTATATCATCTGTATGGCTGATATCTACCTCTATAGGCACTTCCTCTGCGATGTCACCGCGGAGTGTGTAATCAACCTCAAAGCGAATACCGCCCTCTTCGGGGAAGCACTTTTCTATTGCGGATACTATCTCAAATTCGGAGTAGAAGTTCTCCTCAAAAGTGGATTTCTGCTTGCGGAATTCGTTCAGACAGTCATCGTCAGAGCGCGTTATATCCACATCGCGGTATTTCGTGAATACTCCTGTTCGGAAGCTGATCGGAGTACCCTTTAACATAGGAGGTATCTCGGTGTATTCGGAGTACAGGGCATCCTCGACATAGGCTCTGCCGAAGAACAGCGGGTATACGTCATCCTGAAATACAAGGTATCTGAACTCGGTCTGTTCGCCGTCGGGGATGCGGATGGTCTCGCTGTACGGGATGAAGAACTCCCGCGTTTCGGTGAATTCACCTATGATATCAGCGCTTGCGTGGCGGTACAGCAGATGCTCGCCGCCGTCTGCTATCGTGCCGCTGACTATCAGGCCGCCGCGCTGAACGCCGCTGCCCACCTGAGTTACCAGTGTTCCCTTGCGGACAGTGGCGGATACTATCATCGCGTCACGGGTGGCTACAAGATTGCATGGAGTGTCGGCATTATACATTTCGGGCTGTGGTACTGCATCCTTAACGGTTACACTGACGCGGCTTCCTGAGCTTGATACATCCACCCATGCTACATTATCCACCTCCAGCAGTATTCGGCGCTCAGCAAGCGAGAAATCAAGCCCGTGGCTGGGCACGCCGCGTGTTATTCCGCATTCCTCCAGTATCTGTATTATCTGAGCCTCGGGAGCATTGCCTGTAATGCGGATATCCGCCACAGTGGCTTTGCCGATGGAGAGGATAAGGAAAAACGCGAGCAGACCTGCATACAGTCCTGCACGGCGGCTGTACCGCAGCGCAGTAAAGTATAATCCCCTGCGCCTGCCTGCACGGATACGCACTCCGTATCGGCGTGAAGCTTCAGCAGCATGGCGGTAATCCAGCGGAGAAATAATGCCGCTTATGCGCCCATTTTCGATGTGGACTTTCCTGAGCTTTATACCTTTTTCCAGCAGTTCGGATACAAAACGCTCCTGAAAGCCGCCTATACCGCTGAATTCCACCCAGCCGATGGGCATAGTGAACATAGATGTCAGGTGGAGCATACGGCATCCTCTCCGTTCTCTTCAAGGGTCAGTGAGTATATCCGCCCTGTTATCTTAACGCCGTACGCGCCGTAGTTTTCCAGAGTAAGTCCCGTCCCCACTATGCGTATATCCTGCGCTTTGGTGCGGAGCACTGCCACATTTTCATCGCACGCGGTGATGCAGCAGCAGTTTTCGGCGCAAAGCTCGGTGTTTCCGCGCAGGGTTATCTGGGGATCGCCCATATAGTCGCCCAGGCGGATCAGAGCATCCTTTATTCCCATAACGTCCTCCTGTATTCTAAAACTTGTCTTATGGAATATAATATGTTAGCGGACAAGAAAACAGAACAAGGAGAGAACATGAAGTACATTTTATCCTGCGTATCGCTTCTGGCGGCGCTTATGATACTTATGTATCCTGCCGAGGTCGGTGGGGCAGTAGGGGCGGCAGTGAGTTCCTGCCTTGAGGTCATGATACCATCACTGTTCGGGTTTACGGTGCTATCTGTCTATCTTCAGAGCAGCGGCTTGTACAGAGTGGCTCTGAAGCCGATCACAGTACCGCTTTCGCGTCTGATGCGGCTGGATGAGGAGCTTTGTGCGGTGTTTGTCCTCGGCAATATCGGCGGATATCCTGTTGGGGCGCGGCTTATTTCTGAGCTTGTGCGGCAGGGCAGGCTGTCCCGTGATGACGGTGGGCGGATGCTGTGCTTCTGCTACGGCAGCGGACCGTCCTTTGTTATTTCAATAGTGGGTCAGAGAGTCTTCGGGAGCGCGGCGGCAGGTGCGGTGATATTCGCGGCGTGCTTTCTCAGCTCGCTCACCATCGGTTGTATAGTCAGCAGATGCGGCAGACGGATGAACCTGAAGCCTGCAGATGAGAGATATGATCTCAGCAGCGGTTGCTTTGTTTCGGCGGTAATGTCGGCAGCTAAGGTCATGTATACGGTGTGCGCGATGATAGTGGCTTTTTCCGTTGTGACGGCTGCTGCGGATATCACAGGGCTTTCGGAGCTCGCAAAAGGGGCGTTCGAGCAGATCGGAGCGGGAGCAAGCTCACGAAGCATACTGCCCTCTCTGCTTGAGATAAGCGGAATAAAGGGGATATTTCCGAGCGGTGGGTTTGCTGCGCCATTATGCGGTGCGCTTTTAGCGTTCGGGGGAGTGTGCGTTATCCTGCAGATAAGCGCTGTAACAGCAGGTGCTGTTCCGTTGAGAGGCTTTCTGCTTTCAAGGCTTCCTGCAGCGGCGCTTACCGCCTTATTGTCATGCGCGGCGATTCCGTGGTGTGGCAGGGAAGAAGCATATATGCCCACATCGGGGACGTTGCAGGCGCAGATATTTTCGGTGAATGCGGGTATGTCGGTATGTGTTATGGTGATGTGCGGAATACTGCTTGCAACGGAAAAAAGGTATAAGAAAAGCCGCTCTTAACAGAGCGGAGCAGATCGTCGATAAAGCACCATATGCGTCGTCACTCCACGCAATGACAGGCACAAAGCCTAGTCATTGTGTGGATTCCTAGCCTCTGGCGCTTTCTTGCCGATCTGGATAGAATACAGAAAAGCCGCTCTTAACAGAGCGGCTTTAAATTTGTTATCAGATGAATGCGAAGTTGGATTTACCGTTCTTCTTAACGGAGTACATCGCGTCGTCTGCCTTACCGATAAGGTACTCAACACGGGTGTTGTAGTCATCCTTGATAAGTGCGATACCGATACTTACGCTGATCCTCAGCTGATCACCGCTGTCGCACTCGAAGCCTGCGTCCAGCTTGGAGATGATCTCCTGAGCTGCTCTTGCGGGATCGTTTATCTCTGCGTTGCGGATGCAAGCGATGAACTCATCACCGCCGTATCTGCCTGCAAAGCCGTATTCGCCAACGATGTTGTTTACTGTCTTAGCTACGAACTTCAGTACCTGGTCACCTGTTGCGTGACTGTACTGGTCATTGAAGTGCTTGAAGTCGTCTACGTCTACGAAGAGAACTGCCATCTCGGACTTTCTTGCAGCGGAGAGTGCGATCTCGTTATCGATCTGGCTCTCAACTGTTTCTCTGTTGTACAGCTCTGTAAGTGCATCGAAGCTTGCGCGGGCTGTAAGCTGCTGCTCGCTCTTCTTGGCACGGTCGATATCTACCATAACGCCTACGATCTTGATGGGATTGCCATCCTTGTCGCGCAGGGTAGCCGTTCTCATCAGCAGCCAGATGAAGTCGCCGTAGATGTTCTTCATACGGTACTCATTGCCCTTGAACTCCTCGCCGTTGCCGAGCTTTTCAAGATCTGCCTTGTAGCGCTCGGAATCATCGCTGTGGAGCTTTGCCTTAAGCAGGAAGCTGTCTGCGAAGTGATCGGAGGGAGCGCGGTAGCTGAATTTTTTATTGAAGTTATTGGAGAAGAATACTTCGTTTGTCTTTAAGTTCCACTCGAAGATGATGTTATCGGACATCTCTGTGATGGTTCTGTAACGGTCCTCACTTACTACGATCTCATCAACGAGGTTGTTGAATGCACGGGAGATCTGACCGTATTCGTTGTTGCTTACTGTTGTGATACGAGCCTCATGGTCTCCGCGGCGGATCTTTGTAAGTGTTTCTTCAATGGTAACAAGAGGCTTTGTAACGAATATAGCAACTGCTATAGCGCCTGCAATAGAGAGCAGGGAAAGAAGAACTACAGCTGTTACAACACCTGAGGTAACAGAGCCGGAAATGATATTTGCCATATTGGAGGGACAGCTTGCGATCACCACAAGACCGTTCTCGCCACCTACGCGTGTCATTACTGCAAGCTTCTTCTCAACACCTGCGATAGCGCCCTGAGAATCACCGTCAAACTCGATGATATCTGTAACCTCGCCATCACCCAGAGTAGCTATGCGGTCAACTACTGCCTGTGTATACTGCTCAACGAGGTTTGTACCTGCGTTAGCGTCACTGATCCAGTTGTTGCGGGGATCCACTACTCTTACCATGCCCTTGTTATAGAAAGTGCTGTTTGCAGGGATCTTGCACAGGAAAGTATCAGCATCGATATTATAGAATGTAACAAGATATTTGTCTCCCACTGCTGTTCTGATGAACATCAGCTTGTTAGCGGTATCACCTATGTACAGAACATCATTCTGTACGCCCTCTGCTGTGATCATGGAAAGATCGTCCTTCAGTGCGGAGGGTGCTCTTCCGCAGATGATATCTGCGTTCTTGTCTGTCAGAACGACAGCGTTTATGGAAGAATTATCAGTTCCGAGACGGGAAAAGATATTACCCACATAATCCTTGTTGCCTCTTCCGCCTGCAACATCCTTGACCTCATCCATTGCAGCAAGCGCAGCATTCTGCTTCTGAACGGTATCGAGATAGATGTCCAGTGTCTGAGCCTGATTGGTCACAAGGTCTGTCATCTGGCGGTGGAATTCCTTTTCACCGTTGGAGGATACCAGCACGCTTGCGAATACCGCGTATATCACCATCGGTATGATGGCGAAGCATATTGCGGCTACCATGATCATCGTTTTGATTTTCATTTGTATATACTCCCCATTTCTGCCCGCACAAGGTACGGGTCAAAGATAACAATACATAATAATAGTATTTATAGACATTATATCACACGGTTTCGATTTTGTAAACACATCGTTCATAATTCCCCGCGATAAAAGGTGATTTTCATTAAAAATCACCAAAACCTCAAAAATCATTTTGTTCACATTATCAGCCTAAAATCTTTTTTACAGAATAGCTATTGATTATCCACTGAAATTGTGCTACAATATTATTATACTGTACCACATTCGGAGGAGATGTCATGGGCTTAAAAGTAGTTAAGTACAATACATACAGACTGATAGACAATAATTCCTTTGAACTGCCTCTGCCGTTCAGATTCGAGATGTTCAAGAAGGATCTTCCTGTCGCTGAATATATCATCAATGAGGAAGAGGATATCATCTGCAATGTCATCACAAAGCACAAGGAGGATGTTCTGACTCCTCTGCGCCGTCCGCTGAGTCTTTCCGATATCCATTATCTTTTCTCCTGCCGCGTGTTCCAGGACCGTACGCCGTATACTGCCCACATGCTGAAGTGCGTGGGTCTGGAGAAATACAATGTTTATGAGATAATCACAAGAACTCACGGTATCATACCTTATGATAATTACTGGATAAGATTTGACGGAGAGCAGCTCAATTTTGAGCAGGCCACCGAGCTTTTTGACGCAATGATGGCGGAGCCTATAGTTCAGGTGGTTCCTCAGCCTGCCGCAGCGCAGGAGCCTGTTCCCGATGTTTCGGAGATCCTCAGCCAGCACACTATCGATGTGAGCAATATCGTAGCGCGTGACGGTGCGGGAATGTCGCAGAGCGAGGCGGAGAATATGGTTCGTACCGCTGTTGCTTATACGCCTGTTGAGGAAGAGGATGAGGTAGTCAATAACAAGATGAGCGAGGATGAGATAGAAGCTCTGCTGATGAAAGCAGGTATAGCTCCGCCTCCTCCTATGTCTGATGAAGCGATAGATGAGATGTTCTCAGTGAATTCCGAGCCTGAGGAGACTTCCGCAGGCGGTGGAATGATGTCCCAGGAGGCGATCGAGGCTATGCTCGCAGCGGCAACTGCGGCGGCTGAGCCCGAGCCTGCGCCGTCCGGAGGAATGATGTCTCAGGAAGCTATAGAGGCGATGCTGGCTGCTAATGCACCTGCTGAAGCCCCTGCAAGTGAGCCGTCTGATGGCGGCAAGATGTCACAGGATGACATCGCGGCACTGTTCGCAGCTAACGCAGCAGCTGAGCCCGAGCCTGCACCTGCTCCCGTAGAGGAAGCGCCTGCAAGCGGCGGTAAGATGTCACAGGACGATATTGCGGCGCTGTTCGCAGCAAACGCAGCAGCCGAGCCCGAGCCTGCGCCCGTAGAAGAAGCACCTGCAAGCGGCGGTAAGATGTCACAGGACGATATCGCGGCACTGTTCGCAGCAAATGCAGCAGCCGAGCCAGAGCCTGCGCCTGCACCCGTAGAGGAAGCACCTGCAACCGGCGGTAAG
>JAFTVU010000077.1 GCA_017465665.1 Oscillospiraceae bacterium
AGCTCCTCGAAGTACTTCTTACCAACTTCCATAACAACGTCGGAGTACATCTGGATAAATCTTCTGTAGCAGTCATAAGCCCAGCGGGGATTGCCGGAAGCCTCTGCCATGTACTCAACTACGTCCTCATTCAGACCGAGGTTGAGGATGGTGTCCATCATACCGGGCATGGAAGCGCGCGCACCGGAACGAACAGATACGAGCAGGGGGTTTGTCTTGTCGCCAAACTTCTTGCCTGTAACCTCTTCCATCTTTGTGATGTACTCGTTGATCTCAGCCATGATCTCGGGGTTGATCTGACGGCCATCATCATAGTAAGCTGTGCAGGCTTCTGTGGAGATTGTGAAGCCCTGGGGAACGGGAAGACCCATGTTGGTCATCTCAGCCAGGTTTGCACCCTTACCGCCGAGGATCTCACGCATATCAGCGTTACCCTCGGAGAACAGATAACAATACTTTTTTGCCATTGGAATATTCCTCCTGAATTTAATTTACGCTGTATCCGCCGTGCACGGCAAAACACAGCATTTTTAACATAGTTTGTGGCAGATTTTTCCTATAAAAAGGCGCAGCCCGCCACATTTTCTATTATAGCAGATATTTCTGAAAATTGCTAGTGTTTTTTAAATTTTTCGCAAACTTTTTAAAATATACTACACGTCAGACAAAAATAATGTTACTCTTGGCGGTTTTTCTGTTTGGTTTACAGATATGCTCACCTTGTATCCACCCATACATTACAAAAACAGCCTGCAAGCTATTGCTCACAGGCTGTCTGTTTTACTTAAGAACGATACCCCGCGGCGATATCACAACGCACACATTTCCTGTGGGAGCTGTATCCGCTCCGCTGTATGCGCCGCTGAAATCACGGAAAGCGAGCCACTCCCTCAGCTTGTCTATAGAAGCAGGCAGTGCCGCCTCGAACACCTCGCCGTGATGATAAACCGCAGCAGGACTGCCGCTAAGCACAAGCTTATCCGCAAGGGCGAGCGCCTGCTCCGCACAGCTGCCGTCCGCGTCATCCGAAAGGATGATATTCGTGCTCTCAGTGCCGCCGCTCTCATCCATACGCACCATCAGACGATGACGCTTTGCTGAGAGCTTATAGTTTATACGTCTGGGCGAGTCCCCTGCAACATAATCGCGGTGTTCATAGCCTGCTGTTCCGCCAAAGGAGACCGTAACGCCCTCCTCCCTTTCCTCACACTCGGACGGCAGGAAGCTCGGTACGACCTCAGGGCCGATATAATCCACATATCGCGGCAGCACCGCAACAGAGCTGCAAAGCTCAGGAGCACTGCGCGCACAGAACATACGCAGCATATCCTGCGCGGTACAGCTGCTTATACGCACCTTGTTGAGACCGCAGCTTTTGGGTCGCAGCTTTACAGCTATTTCACTCTCGCTGCTGAACAGTAAGGAGGTGTGCGCTTCAAACAGCACTCCGTCCATCTCGCCTCTGAAAACTATGAGCGGAAGAAAACAGAAGCCATTCTTTTTCAGACGGATATGCACTATACACTCACCGCCTGCCTCTGTTACTCCCGCAAATTCATCCACCGAAGCTGTGAAGCGCTTGCGCGAGACCAGCCATATCAGAAAGGAGAGCACCTGCGCCGCAAGCATCGTATACACCAGCAGAGAGCCGATACCTGCATTGATAAAGGTATAGAAAAGCGTCAGAAAAACAACAGATTGAAGAATACCCGATAACGTCATCGTTTCATCCTCCTTTTCTGTCTGAGGATCTCTGCCATACAGCGATATAGCTTCTTCTTGTCGAAACGAGCCTCGGCGCCCGAATACAGCAGCTCGTCAGCCGCCGTTCTCAGCTCCGCCGCCTGTCTGCCCATGTTGAGACGGTTTGCAATGATCTCCTCCGCCTCTCCGACAGAAAGCGATGCGAGCTTCACCTCGCCAAGCTCCGAAGCAAGCTTTCGCATACGCCTGGTGAGAGCTTTCACTGCGGAGCTCTCGCTGTACATGGGATACACGATCGAAAATAGCAGCCAGCTCAGCCGTGCGCGGAATATTACTGCAAGAGCTATGAGCAGGATAGCTGCCACCAGCACAACAACAATAACAACGATCTCTGTTACGGAAAGATCGTTGCTCTCTGCCTCGGGAACGAATCTTGTGGCATCAAAATTCACCCATCCGCAGCCTGTTATGTATATCTGAGTATAAGCATGGGTATTGGCAGAGGTGACATTATACACGCCGTTCTCGTCCCTGTTCTCCTCGCTCAGCACAAAGCCCTCGGTATAGCGCGCTGGAAGTCCTGCCGCACGCGCCATCAGCGTTACAGCCGTAGCAAAGTCACTGCATATTCCGCGCTTGCTTTCAAACACGAAATAGTCAGCCTCGGCACGTCTCGGAACAAAATCCATATCATACACAAATCCATTTTCTCCGAACCAGCGTTCGATAGCGCAGGCTTTTTCATAGTCTGTTTGATGATCTTCGGTTATTTCGAGAGCAAGCAGATACAGCTCGTCGCTTATTTTATCTTCGGCAGAGGTCCTTGCCTGATAAGCCTGCGCCCTTTGGTGCTCATCTATCAGCGCGCGGTATACGGAATTATCTATCACCGCGTTTGCCGCTGCATCATACAACAGCTGCTCATAATCAACGCCGTACAACGTCTCGGAATACACAAGCGGCACATCCTCCGCATGATATGTAAGCAGATATTCCGCCGACTGTATGTTGTTATCCGCGAACAGCTCACCCTTGGGTGTGCGGTATATTCCGCCGCTGTAATCGGTTATCTCCACCTCTACAGTATTCAGCGGATGCAATATAACTTTTGTGGACGAATCATCCATCACCCGTATGAACATATACTGCGTATCGGTCAGCTCTCGCGGAAGCTCACCTATCTGCTCGTAGCCCTCTAGCTCACCGTCATTCACGGCTTTGCGCAGCGTGTTGAAGAACTCCACAGGGCGACAGGAGCTTTCAAAGCCCTCCCACTGTGCATAGCCTGTGTTATAGTCCTCGAGATAATACCAGCCACGTTCTCCGTCATAGGCATCAAACACCCAGCGGTCAATGAGCATGGGAGCATCAGTCTGGACAGTGAACAGCAAAGTATTGCTCGGAGCGTTGTCACCTGTATTTACAGAAGAACGCGAAACAAAGTTGCTCAGATGTTCGCTTGCCTGATAGTAACCGTCACCCTGAATAAACACTTCATCCAGAAAATCGCCCATAGGAGTCTTGCTGCTCTTCGGGATCACCATTGCCGCAAGCGCAGACAATGTAGCAAGCACTACCGCCGCTGCTGCACGCTGAGCCTTTGACTTATCATCGCGGAACACCGCCACATCCTGCGGAGGACATCTGACTGCCGAGCCGCATATCGCAAGCACCATCGAACCGAACATCGGCACCAGCAGCCACATCGGAAGTCCGCCTGCCGTTCTGGAGGACAGTATCAGCGGAACAAACGCCACAAGCATAAGAAAGCACTCGCGCGGCATTATCGCAGAAAAATAGCTGCACACAAAGCCGATGATCACCGAAAATATCACGATAGCCGCCGCCGCATATACAGGCTCAAAAAAAGTTGAGGCGGTGAACATGAAATCCATAAAGCCCTTTTCCGCAAACACCGAGCCTGTCGCCACGAACGCAAGGCAGCACACCGATACCAATATCAGTACCACGCCTGCCGATGCCAGCGGACGCTTGCGGAAATGATACACCAGCATATACACCGCGCACGCAAGAACACACATAGCCGCAGTGCATATCCACATATGGTCGCGGCAGATGGTATACATCAGCGCCGCGCTTGTAGTCATGACATAAGGCAGCACCAGAAGCGGCCGCGCGCCGTCATAACGTATCTTTTCTTTCTTTTTCATTTATTTAAAATACGAATACAGGCGGCAGAGCATCATTCCGTTGTACAGCTTGCGGTTCTTGTCTGCCTTTTGTCCGAAAGTGTCCTCAAACTCCTCGTCGGGTGTGATTATATAAAGCTGATTCCCGTTGAGCGGAAGCAGCTTTTCGCCCATGGTGCGGTAGATAGCCCTTGCCTGGGATACCTCCAGCATACGCTCGCCGTACGGAGGATTTGTTATGATCTTCAGCGGCTGCTGCGGCAGCTCAAAATTACGGATATCACGCTGCTCGCAGGTGACTTTCACACCCGCTTTTTTTGCATTCATCTGCGTAAGCGTCACGCACTCCTTATCTATATCATAGCCGTAAGCAATGAACTGAGTATCGTGCTTCACCTGCTCTGCCGCCTCGTTTCTCGCATCCTGCCACACCTTTTCGGGAATAAATCCGAATTTCTCCGCAGCAAAGCTCCTGCGAAGTCCGGGGGCGATGTTCAACGCTTTCAGACCCGCTTCGATAAGCAGCGTACCCGAGCCGCAGAAAGGATCGCAGATGATGTCGTTTTCCCGTACTCTCGCGATATCGATGATTCCTGCCGCCAGCGTTTCCTTGATGGGCGCTGCATTGCTCTCACGGCGGTAGCCGCGCTTGTGAAGCCCTGTGCCGCTACTGTCCAGTGTCAGGATGATCTCATCTTTCATTATTGAGAAACGGATCTGGCACACCGCCCCCGTTTCAGGCATGGTGTTGAGCTTATATGCATTGCATAGATTCACCGCCATAGCCTTTTTGATTATCTTCTGGCAGGCAGGAATGCTTTTGAGCACAGAGTTCAGCGAGTGGCCTGTGTTGGGGAATGCGTCATATCTGCCGATGTATTCCGACAGCGGCAGCTTTTTTATGCCCTCAAACAGCTCGTCAAAGGTCTTTGCTCTGAACTGCCCGAGAACTATTCCCACGCGCTCCGCAGTGGAAAGCCCGATGTTCGCCCTGGCACATACCGATGCATCTCCGCTGAACATCACACGACCGTCACTTACCGCGATATCCTCGCCGCCTATCTTCTTCACCTCAAAAGAGAGGGTCTTTTCAAGCCCGAAATGGCAAGGTGCCATGTATCTGTATTTTGTCATTTTTGTTTCCTTTCATGGGTAAAATCTGTTTATCTGCAATGAATTTAAATTAACTGTTACGAAAACTTATAATAGTTTTTTGAATAATCTCAAACAGCTCATCTTTGCTAATTACCGCTATTTCCGCCAAGGGAGCATTCCATCCTTTGCTATCGTCAGAAGAAAGTACTGTGATGTAATAAATGCCATCTATTGTAGCTTTTCCTATATCAATGAACATACCATCGGGATATGTTATTTCAATCATATCTTCAAGATCATCACCAATATAAGATATTTTTCCGCCAAGCAAGTCAAGCGTTTCATATTTTCTCCACCACACAATGACCTCCTGAAATTGTATTTTGTCATATTGTAGCCTTTCGGTTTTTAATGTATTTCGCAGTGATATATTACTTCTTTGCCGCTTTTTTCTGCGTACTCTATCTCTTTTCTGACAGACTCTCCGATGTAGCCGCCGATATTAACCACATAAATACCATCGCTGAGATCTATCTTGCGATAATGTGCAGCCTCAAGACGTTTTAATTCTTCAGCAGCGGGCGTACCCTTACAGTACACGCACTGGAAGATGTTGTAACCATTCTTAGCTTCAAGCGCGTAAGCTATCTCTTTCATTTCCTCGGCAAACCTCATACTGCCGCAAATGGTGTAGGTCTTCAAACGATCTCTCCTTTTTAACAGAGCAATAATTACCTAATTATATTGTACCATATAAATCGGAAAAAGTCCACTCTTAACCCGCTTGCAGCAATTTGTGAATACTGCCCAAAATCTCACAAAAACTTCGTTAGGATTTGCCGAAATTGACAGCTTGGCTTAAAACTTGTTGCAAAAATAGAAAATATCATATATAATAGATGTACAGATATATGTGCGGGCATTCATCTGCTCCACAGATGGGTGTTTATACAACAAAAAAGCCGCACTGCTGAAAGGAGAAACTAGAAATGGGCATCAAATTTGATGACAAGCATTTAGAGCGTTTCGTTTCCGCTCACGAGCTGGAAAACATCGCTCCTCAGGTAAAAACAGCGCATGATCTGCTGGTATCCAGAACAGGCGCAGGAAACGACTTCCTCGGCTGGATCGATCTTCCTGTAAACTATGACAAGGAAGAGTTCGCTCGCATCAAGAAAGCAGCAGAAAAGATCAAGAATGACAGCGAAGTACTGATCGTTATCGGTATCGGCGGCTCCTACCTCGGTGCAAGAGCAGTTATCGAAGCGCTGAAGTCCACACTGTACAACAATCTCAAGAAAGACACACCCGAGATCTACTTTGCAGGCAACTCCATCAGCCCCACTTACCTCAGTGAGCTGGTATCCATCGTTGAAGGCAGAGATTTCTCTGTAAATATCATCTCCAAGTCCGGCACAACAACCGAGCCCGCGCTGGCATTCCGCGTATTCCGCGATCTGCTCATCAAGCGCTACGGCGAGGAGGAAGCAAACAAGCGTATCTACGCTACAACAGACAGAGCAAAGGGCACTCTGAAGGAGCTCTCCGATAAGAAGGGCTACGAAACATTCGTTGTTCCCGATGATATTGGCGGACGCTTCTCCGTTCTTACAGCTGTTGGTCTGCTGCCTATCGCTTGTGCAGGCTGTGATATCGACGCACTGATGAAGGGCGCTGCAGACGCACGCGAGGAATACTCCGTATGCGATATCGAAAAGAACGCAAGCTACCGCTACGCAGCTCTCAGAAACATCCTCTACCGCAAGGGCATGAAGGCTGAGATGCTGGTTGCTTACGAAAACAGCTTCGCTATGATGAACGAGTGGTTCAAGCAGCTGTTCGGCGAATCTGAGGGCAAGGATAACAAGGGTCTCTACCCCACTTCCGCAGTATTCTCCACTGATCTGCACTCTCTCGGTCAGTTCATTCAGGACGGCTCCAAGATCCTGTTCGAGACCGTTATCCAGTTCGATAAGCCCCAGAAGGAATACTTCCTTGAGGATGAGGCTGATAACCTTGACGGTCTGAACTTCCTGTCCAACCAGAATATGTCTGTGGTAAACAGAAAGGCGTTTGAGGGCGTTGTTATCGCTCATACCGAGGGCGGCGTTCCCAATATGGTGCTTGAAGTACCCGTACTGGACGAATACAATCTCGGCTATATCATCTACTTCTTCGAGAAGGCTTGTGCTATCAGCGGCTACCTGATGGGCGTAAACCCCTTTGATCAGCCCGGCGTTGAAAGCTACAAGAGAAATATGTTCGCGCTGCTCGGCAAGCCCGGTTATGAGGCTGCAAAGGCAGAGCTCGAAGCAAAATTAGGCATTAATTAAGGTCACATTAAGCTCCTTAATTTTAAATAAAAACTGGAGGTCACTATTATGATTAAACTCATCACAGGCAAAAGAGGTTCCGGTAAGACCAAGGTTCTCATCGATGCTATCCACGCAGCTGAGAAGAAGTCCAACGGCAACGTTGTTGCTATCCAGAAGGGCTCTTCCCTGAACACAGACATCACCTACAAGGTACGTCTGGTAAACATCGAGGATTACAACGTAGAGTGCTACGATGCATTCTATGGCTTCATCGCAGGTATCCTTGCTTCCGACCACGACTGCACTGATATTTTCGTAGACGCAACACTCAGAATCACAGGCAGAGATTACGATAAGGTTGGCGAGATGTTCGAAAAGCTGGACAAGATTTCAGCAGATACAACAATCACCTGCACGATTTCCGCTGACAATTCTGAACTTTCCGACAATATTAAGAAGTTTGTCGGCTGATTTCAAAAAAACTCTTGACAAATTGATTTCCGCATGATATAATGTTAAGCGTGACTATAAAAGAGTCCGCATTGTGCGGCTCATAGATTATGATTAATGTTATATGGAGGAGGTGCAATAATGGCAGTTCCGAAGAGAAAAGTATCTCGTGCAAGACGTGATAAGAGACGTTCCCAGGTTTGGAAGTTATCCGCACCTGCTTTCTCACGCTGCAAGCAGTGCGGCGAGCTGAAGCTCCCCCACAGAGTTTGCGGAAATTGCGGTTATTACAATGATAAGGTTGTTATCGCTAAGGAAGCATAATCAATTTATTTGAGTAAAACAAAACGAGATGACCCCGACTGATGTCGGGGTCTTTTTTTGCTTAAACCAGTAAAAATCCCGTTTCGGCTTGCAAATCGCGCTGAAATGTGGTATACTAAAATTGTATAATTATGTGCTATTCACGCCAAGACATAACAGAAAGGCAGGAGATAAAATGCAGGTAGTAGCTATCGTGGGCAGGCCTAATGTCGGAAAGTCCACATTATTCAATAAGCTGGTAGGCAAGCGTCTCTCCATAGTTGACGATAAGCCCGGCGTTACCCGTGACCGTATCTACAGCAAATGCGAGTGGCTGAACAGGGAGTTCATGCTCATTGATACAGGCGGTATCGAGCCTAAGACAGATGACATCATCCTCGCACAGATGCGTGAGCAGGCTATGCTCGCGATCGAGCGCGCAGACGCGATCATATTCGTGACGGATATCACCACAGGCGTTACCGCGAATGACAGCGAGGTTGCCGCTATGCTGATGAAGAGCGGTAAGCCGCTCGTTCTGGCAGTAAACAAGGTAGACGGTATAGGTGAGCCACCTCCCGAGATATATGAGTTCTACAATCTGGGTTTAGGCGATCCGATCGCGGTCTCCTCTGTTCACGGACATGGTACAGGTGATCTGCTGGAAGCTGTATTCGATCAGCTGCCTCCCGACACCGAGGATGATTACGAGGATGAAGCTATCAAAGTTGCAGTTATCGGAAAGCCTAACGTGGGCAAATCCTCTCTCATCAACTATATCGCAGGCGAGGAACGCTCCATCGTATCCGATATCGCAGGTACGACCCGTGACGCTATCGACTCCACTATCGAGCGCAACGGCGAAAAGTTCATCTTCATCGACACCGCTGGTATGCGCCGCAAGGCAAAGGTCACAGAAAACATCGAGCATTTCAGCGTGCTGCGAGCCCTGATGGCAGTGGACAGAGCAGATGTATGCGTTATCGTCATAGATGCAACGGTCGGATTTACCGAGCAGGACAGCAAGGTGGCAGGCTATGCTCATGACAAGGGCAAGGCATGTGTCATCGCTGTAAACAAGTGGGACGCTATCCCCGATAAAACTGACAAGACCATGAAAGAATTCACAAACAAGCTGGAAGTGGATTTCTCTTTCATGTCCTATGCTCCGTTTATATTTATCTCCGCAAAGACAGGTCAACGTGTGGACAAGCTGTTCGATATGATAAAATTCGTTCACGAGCAGCACTCTATACGCATCTCCACAGGCGTACTCAACGATATGCTGAGCTACGCCACCTCCCGTGTACAGCCTCCCTCCGATAAGGGTAAGCGCCTGAAGCTCTACTACATGACTCAGGCAAGCACAAATCCTCCGAACTTTGTTGTATTCTGCAACAGCAAGGAGCTGTTCCACTACTCTTATCAGAGATATATCGAAAACCAGATACGCGAGACTTTTGGTCTTGAGGCAACACCTATCAAGATAACTGTCCGCGAAAGAGGCGAATAAATGAAAAAGATACTGTCCGATTACTATAAGCATTACTTAAGTGCTATCCTTTCAAATATCCTTTTGCTGATATTTATCCCGATTTTATTTGCGTTCAATAACTTTTCATCCGAAAGCATGTGGGATATCATAATAATTGCTATTTATTGCATCGCTTTTGCACTGGGACTATGGTCTCTTTTCGATAATTTCATCATGACTCCGTTCAGGCTCAAAAAGAAACTCTCAGAAATGTCTGAGAGCGAGCGCAGTAATATGCTTGCTGAGTACCCCGAAGCAAAATTCGTAAACAAGCACCGATATATGAACGAGCATTTCATATTCTTTTATACCCACAGGATATATTTGCTCAGATACGCTGATATCAAAACGGCGGAGCTTGCACAAAACTGTCTTATGCTTACAGTTGACGGACACAAGAAGCCTCTTCGTATGCCGTTCCCACAATACGGCACCAACGCTGTTGCGCTGGCGTTCCTGCGCAGCAAGAATCCCGAAATAAAAATAATCGGCAATGCCGACCGAAAGGAAACATCTGTATAATGGAATGGATCTGTTACATCATAATGCTGGTAGTGCCGTATCTTCTCGGCGGTATCAACACTTCAATAATCGTAACTAAACTCAGAACAGGTAAGGATATCCGCGAAATGGGCAGCGGAAACGCAGGCCTTACAAATACCCTCAGAACGCAGGGCAAGGCTATCGCAGGAATAGTTCTGCTGGGCGATGTGCTCAAGGCTGTCATCGCTGTATTTGCGGTAAAGCTGGCATTCTATCTCATCGGCGGCATCGATACTACCGATGTGACGCTCGGTATGAACTGGGTGAACTATGTTTCTATAATGATGGTAGTAGTGGGACATGTATTCCCTGTTTACTACAACTTCAAGGGAGGAAAGGGCGTTCTGGCTGCTATCTCAGCGATATTCGCAGTTGACTGGCGCAGCGCTGTCATCCTGCTTACTATATTTATAGTTATCGTTGCGATAACCAGATATGTTTCCCTCGGTTCCTGCATCGCATCCTCGATGTTCTGCGTGACCGCACTGATCTTCACCTACTTCTTAGACGGAGATCCTGCAGGTATAATAAACTCCATCCTCGGCGGACTTACCGCAGCGCTGATAATCTTCATGCACAGAGGAAACATCCACAGACTTCTGACACATACCGAGAAGAAGCTCGGCGAAAAAGCAAAATCATAAGGAGTAGGCTATGGCTAAAATTGCAATTCTCGGCTGCGGCTACGGTACAGCCCTCGGCGTGCTGTACGATCATTACGGGCACGATGTAATAACATGGACAAAATTTGAACAGGAAGCTGAGCAGCTTCGCGCAGAGCGTGAGCACAAGCGCCTGCTTCCAGGAGTAAAGCTGCCCGAATCCCTCGGAGTTACCACTGATGTCACCTGTGTAAAGGACGCGGATGTGGTGGTCGTGGCTATTCCCTCGCCGTTCTATCGCAGTGCGGTGCAATCGGTCAAGGAATATATCCGCCCCGACGCGGTAGTGATAAATGTCAGCAAGGGCCTTGAGGGCGATACGGGAAACCGCCTCTCCCAGATACTTCAGGAGGAGCTTCCAAATAACCGTATCGGCGTTATCACAGGTCCGTGCCACGCGGAGGAGATCGCGCGCCTTGTGCCGACCTCCGAGGTATGCGCCGCTTATGATCCCGAGACCGCTTTGTATATCCAGCAGACGCTTTCCAACGAGCGCTACAGGATCTATATGAATGATGATGTAGCAGGCTGCGAGCTTGGAGGCGTGCTTAAAAACCCCATAGCCCTCGGCTGCGGTATCGCCCGTGGAATGGGCCTTGGTGACAATACCGTTGCCGCTCTTATGACGCGCGGCATGACCGAAATAACACGTCTGGCAGTCGCTCTTGGTGCAAACTGGAAGACGTTCACAGGCATGGCAGGTCTCGGCGATCTCATCGTTACCTGCACATCCCAGCACTCCCGTAACTACCGTGCAGGCTATCTGATAGGTCAGGGTGTGCCTGCAGCAGAGGCTGTGGCTCAGGTGGGTACAGTTGAGGGCTACACAAGCAGCAAGATAGCATTCAGACTGGCAAAGGAACGCGGTATAGATACGCCCATCATCGAACAGATAGTACGCATCTGCTATGAGGGCGGCGATCCAAAGGAGAGCATCTCCGCACTGATGACAAGAGAAAGCAAGCACGAACGCGAAGTGTTCTGGATGGACTGATCCACGGAGGACAACAATGGCAAAAACAAAGCTCCCAGCAACCATAAAACAGCAGATATCAAAGCTGCGCGAGCGCGGATGTATCATCAACGACGAGGAATACGCGACCAAAACGCTTACCTACATCAACTACTTCCGCCTTTCAAACTATTTCGAGCCGTTCACCGTCAGCAAGAACCGCTATGTTGAGGGCATCACCTTTGAGGACATCATGCGTGTATACAGGTTTGACCGCAGACTACGCAGTATCCTTATCGACGCCCTTGAAGAGATCGAAATAGCTCTGCGTGCCGCTATCTCCAACTACCACGCGCTGAAATACGGCGCACTGGGATATCTGAACGCGTCCAATTTCGATTTCCGCCATAATCACGGCGCTTTCATGGGCAAGATAAGACATCTTGTGGAAACGAATGAGGACAGGGAGTTCGTCAAGCACTACAACAACAAATACCGCGGCGATTTTCCGCTGTGGGTAATAATGGAGCTGTTCAGCTTCGGAACACTGGCTTTCTTTTACAAGGATATGCACAATGCCGATAAAAAGGAGCTTGCGGATACCTACTACGATTGCAGCAGCTCTGATCTGGACAACTGGATATTCTGCCTTAACGAGCTGAGAAACTACTGCGCCCATTACAACAGGCTGTACGGAAATACTTTTCCCGTAGAGCCGCGAAAGCCCCGTGGTCTGCGCTATGAGCTTCAGCCCGATGTGTTCGGATATATAATGGTCATGAAACAGCTGCATCACAATCCCGAGGACTGGAACAGGCAGGTAGTAAAGCCGCTTGCCCGTATGGTAGAGCAGAATTCCGATATCATTCAGCTCGCTCACCTCGGCTTCCCCGAGGACTGGGTGGAGCAGTTGACATTTGAAGAAGTATAACAGCATATAACAAGCCACTTTTGATATTAAGTCAAGGGTGGCTTTGCTGCCTTTTCGTTGACATTTCATTATGGCGATGTTATAATTAACACAGTAATAAATCAAATTATTGGTGGTGAGATAGCAAAATGATCAGAGTTATGAAGCATTCCGACTTAACACAATGTGGCGCAATTTACTCAAAAGCATTCCCGATAGAACATTGGGGAATAGACTGGACACCACAAAACGCAGCGGAATATCTTCAGGATTTTTTTGAACAGAAAAGATTTGTTGGATATGTGTATGAAGAAAACGACGAAGTGATAGGATGTATATTCGCACTTTGTAAGATCTCGGGAAGCAAGAAAGAAATATACATAAATGAAATGGCAGTTCTTCCTGAACGCCAAAGTCAGGGTATTGGAAAACAGCTATTAAATGCCATTAAAGATTACAGCAAGGAGAATGGACTTGCAGGCATCGTTCTTTATACAAGCGAATATGCGCCAGCGGCCAAGTTTTATGAAAAGAATGGGTTTATAGTATCAAAAGGTACAATATGCATGTATTGCGAGTAATTGAAACGCAGTTTCTAAAGCCATCTGCCATCATCACATAAAAGGAGGTGAGGAAATGTCCGAGCATAAGCCGTTCAAGCTGTTTATCGACTCCGCGGCAAAGACAAAAAAGGAGATAGAGGAAGAGGTCAAGCGCCTTATCCGCTCCAGAATAAACAACGTTGTGGAGGACGCGATACGCGACACAAAGGATTCCACAGAGAAGATACCTCCGCGTGAAAACATCTATTACGGCAGAAAGCCGCAGACATCTTCACATCTCAGTGCGGATGAGCTTGCCTATGCGCCCGAAAGCCCCGACAGCTCCTCTCCCGATCTTGTGGATAAGATACGAGCCATGCGCGAGCTTGGCCAGACCTTTTACAACGGCTATATGCTGCGCCAGTGCGCCGAGCTCACCATGGTAAAGCAGGGCGAGTTCATGCAGGATGTCACGGATGATTTCGGCAGGAGCGCTTTCTGCGCCATAGACCGCCCTGTCTACGGTGCTCTTTCGCTGGAGCAGCTCCGCACCTACTTCACCTGGCGCACAGACGCGCGCAAGGGCACTTACTACAAGACCGACAGACCGTATGTAATATTATACTGCTATGAGCTGCTTAACAAGATAGGCGTGCTTTCCTCAGCGGACGCTTTCAACCGCCTTGTTGATGTATGGGAAAACTGCCGAAGCTTCTGTCCGTATCTGGACAGCGTGATGCCGTTCTGGCTGAGAGATCTCTATGCCTACTCCGATATATCAGAGGATTTCATGGAGCTGGAAAAGTGCTTCCCTGTTCAGTCCGAGCACTCGGATGAGATCACGGCACAGTTCATCGAAAAGAACTACCATGGCAAGCTGGATTATCTGATGGCACGCTCCTCGTACAATCTCAAGGGCAGCATATTCCTTTCGGACGAAACGCGGGATATGTTTGATGAGGCTCTGGCGGATGTCCTTATCGCGTTGGATGAATACTTCGGAAAATATGACATCACCCTGTTTGAGCTGGTGTGTGGCCGCACTAAAAAGGATCATAGCTGGTCACCTTTTGCAGGTGCGTATGTTGATCGCGAGCGTATGGACGGCTTCCGCGCCTGCCGCATCTCACCGACCGAGCGCTACTGCGTAAAACGCGGCCAACCCTGCCACGAGCGGTTTGAGCACGCGCCTTATCGCAGCTTTATCGGATATGTACTGAAGTCCACTGAATCTGTACTTAGAGAACGCACAGGCTTCCGTTACAGTATCGTTCCGAATCTTTCGCTGGTGCTGGATGATTTCTGCAACCGAGACAGGCTATTCAAAGCAGCCAGTGACCCTGAGTTTGCCGCTGTTATACCTAACGCAGTAAATAAGTGGTGCGACGAGCATGGCATCTATCCAAAACCTAAAGAGCGCAAACGAAAAAAGAAGCCCGATCATGAAGACGAGCTACCGCCCGAATATGGTCAGTCATACGCCGCTGCGCCTGTGGTGGAGATAGATGTGGCAAACCTTGATAAGATACGTCAGGAGGCTGAGGAGACCGCCCGTAAGCTCATTATTGAAGAGGAGCTTCAGGAATCGCCGCCCGCAGACGAGATCGCCCGTATGACCGCCTGCATAGAGGACGCTGTCTTTGAAGAGCAGACGATCCATATCGCAAAGGAAGTGTACTCGCAATATGATTTCTCCGCTTTGGACGAGGGCTGGCGACAGCTTGCGGAGAGCATGGAAGCGCAGCAGCTTGAGCTGATAAAGGCGCTCAGCACAGGTCGTGCGGATGAATTCTGCCGAGAGCATGGTATGCTCCCCGAAAGCGCATTTGAAGAGCTTAACGCCATTGCACTAGAGCATATAGGCGACTGCCTTGTAGAGTACGGCGAGCTTATTCCCGACTATGCAGAGGATGTTGCGAAGATAGCTTCACTGATAAAATAAAAGACCTGATCGCTCAGGTCTTTTTTGCTTTAGGTTTTTTAGGCTTTGGCACTGGCAGTTCATCGTACATCGCTTCAAATATGCTGTGAAGAAGTTCTTTGTTATCCACATCGGCAAGCAGCATGGGCTTTGCACCCTCATAAGGCGTTTCATATATCTCCTCTTTCACCATTTTCACTGCGCTTTTTACAGGTTTAAGCAGCAGACGATCGTCACAGATATAAGCAGCTATCCTGCCTCGATAATATATGATATACTCGCCCATCATCTGACGGCACGATATATCCTCCAGCCCCGCAAGCTGCTCCAGCACATATTCAAGATACCCCTTGCCGGTTGCCATAACTTCCTCCTATAAAAAAGCCGCCCATCTGCAGGCGGCTTTTCTGTTATTGATACATTTATGCCCAATCGCCGCCGAAATCGTTATTATCTTCGGCATTGCTCGCACTTACAAAATTACCGCTGCCGTCAGCAATGACAACATCACCCTCTGATATTCCGTTGAGTATCTCAGTGAAGCCGCCTAGGGTTCTGCCGATGCTCACACTCAGGCGATAGCGCTCCTCTCCGTCTAACAGAGTTACAGAAGAGGACGAGCCCACAGTCTTTACAGCTGCGGACGGAACAGCCAGCACGTTCTTCTTCTCAGTGGTAAGATATACGGTAGCCCAGCCTGCCGCGATAGCCATTGCCTTTTCCTCAAGCAGCATATCCATCACGCCGTCTTCCAGCGCGAAAACAGCACGCTTTGCCGCCTTTCCGTCAGCGGTAGCAGGGGCAACATCGGGAGCCATTACTACCTTTGCGGAATATTCATCGCCGTCTATCTTTACGGTCACATCCTGTCCGAATCTGAATTTCATAGCGTCGCCGCCCTCGATATATATCTGCACATTATCATGCGGCGCTACTGTACAGCACACATCGCCCAAAGTCACCTCATCGCCTGCGCTTGAGCGGTTTACATAGGTGATTATACCGTCATAAGGTGCACGGATAGTATAACGCTCCTTTTCGGCAACCAGCATATCCAGCGTGTACTTTTCTATCTCATACTGAAGACGTGCAGTCTCACCGCCGCCCAGAGAGCGTGCATACGCTGTATCAACGATAGTCTGCTGATTATTGATCTCATAATCAAGATCGGAGGAATCAAGCTCCGCAAGCACCTCTCCCTCGGTAACGGAACGGCCCTTTACCGCGGAATAGGATACCACCTGCGCATCAGCGGGGTAGCTGAGATTATCAGCATAGGGATAACCGATAATAGCGCCCATGCTTTCCGTTTCTGCTATATCCATGTACTGTGCTGTTGCAACCTCATAGGATATATCCGCGCCGCCGTAGATAGGCAGCTTTATCTCCTCTGCTGCGTCGCCGCCGCGCTTACAGCCTGTTGCAAAGCAGGCGATCATTACAAGTGCCATGGTAAAAGCCGCTGCTCTTTTTATCATACTGACTCTCCTTGCTGTAACGCGAGCTTAATTTGCGCTCTCCAGTCTGCTGATAGCTTCGATACACATTCTACCGTTGTGATAAGGACACTTCCAGGGATCTACCATAGGCTTGAACTCAGCAAATTTGCCGTTTTCATCAAGCTGAGAATGCCACTCGCCGCCCTCGCGCTTGTCAACAAGATTGTTCTTGATGTAATCCCAGACATTATCTGCAATATCCATATATTCCTTATCGCCATAGCCTCTCTGATAAGCATTGATAAAGCCTACAACGGTCTCGGCCTGTACCCACCAGATACGCCATGTATTTACTACACCCTTATCGCTTTCGTTGAGCAGCGAGCCACTCTCCTTGTGATATGCGATATCAGCGATCTTGCGTACGATGCGCTTGTTCATTGCGCCGTACTTTGCAGAAAGCTCAGCGTCACCGATAACATCACACGCACGGTCAATGAGCCATGTAGCCTCAATATCGTGACCGTAGGAGTAAACATCACCGATAACATCCATATTCTTATCAAAGAATACCAGCAGCTTGTCGTTTTCGCTGTCAAATATCTTGTTATATGTAAGCTCCAGCTGGAACTTCAGGCGCTCCAGCACCTTTTCGTTCTTGTCTGCCAGATACAGCTCTGTATAAGCCTCCATCAGGTGGAGGGTGGTGTTCATGGTCTTATCAGCCATCAGACCGTTTTCGGAAAGCTCGTCATTGCGAAGCTCTGTGCTCCAGTCACGGGAAATGGTCTCAAGATACGCCACATCATCTGTGCAGTGCTTTTCTACAAGATCTACCACCTCATAAGCGAGATCAAGAGCCGCCTTGCGGCCTGTTGCTCTGTAGTAGCTGGAAAGCGCATAGATGAAGAATGCCTGACAATATGAATGCTTGAAATCATCCTTTACCGTGCCATCCGCATTCATGGACCAGTACACGCCGCCGTATTCCTTATCCACACACTTTTCGGTAAGGAACTTATATGCATGATCTGCATATGTAAGCAGGGATTCGTCCTTCAGCAGCATATATGCGTTGGAATAGAACCAGAGTATTCTTGAATGGAGGATAACGCCCTTTTCGCCGTTCTTGTCGATGTTCAGAGCGCTGTCCATAAAACCTGTAAATCCGCCGTTCACATCATCCTTGAGGTTATTCCAGAAAGGTATGATGTGTCCGACAAGCTCTTCTCTTATCTCATTAGTATTCATAAATATCACCCTTAATTATCAGCGCTACCGCAGCAGACAATGCCGCCGCGGTAGCCCATTATTCATTTATCAGCCCTGTGCTCTGTGAAGCTTTACAGGAACAGTCAGTACCATGCGTACAGTTTCCTCACGGATCGCTGCTATCATATCATCAAACATTGCAAAGCCCTCGAAGCGATACTCTACAACAGGATCCTTCTGTGCGATACCGCGCAGATAGATACCGCGCTTGAGCTCCTCCATAGCGTCGATATGATTCATCCAGTGCTTGTCAACAGATGTGAGCAGACAGATACGCTCTACCTCACGCATTGCGTCAGGACCCATATCAGCCTCTCTTGTCTTGAAGATAAGGCTTGCGCGATCCTTCAGCAGCGTAACGAGATCCTTCTTTGTGAGGTTATTCAGCTCATCAACGGAATAGCGCATATCAGAATCCATTACATAAAGGTTAAGGAAGTGAGAACGCAGACCATCGATATTCCAGTTCTCAGCAACGCTGTCGCTGCAGTACATATTTACAGCATCCTCGATAGTCTGATTCATCATGTTCTGGATATTCTCGCTGATATCCTCGCCCTCAAGCACTCTTGTACGCTCAGCGTAGATAGTAGCACGCTGCTGGGAAAGAACATCATCGAAATCCAGTACGCTCTTACGGATAGAGAAGTTTCTGCCCTCTATCTTCTTCTGAGCAGATTCAATGGTAGCGGAAAGGAAGCCCGCCTCGATAGGCTGAGTCTCCTCGATATTCATAGTCTCCATTACCTTGACAACTCTGTCACCGCCAAACAGACGCATGAGATCGTCCTCAAGAGAGATATAGAAACGGCTGGAACCGGGATCGCCCTGACGTCCTGCACGACCGCGCAGCTGGTTATCTATACGGCGGCTCTCATGACGCTCTGTACCCATTATGAACAGACCGCCGAGATTGCGGACCTCCTCAGCCTCGGGAGCGATCTTCTCCTCATAGCGCTGCTTGAGCTCCTGATACTTGTTTCTTGCTTCAATGATCTCCTGATCATCAGTCTCAGCGAAGCCTGTAGCCTCCTGGATCATACGATTCTTGTAGCCCTGCTTTTTCATTTCACTGCGTGCAAGGTAATCCGCATTACCGCCGAGCTGGATATCTGTACCACGGCCCGCCATGTTGGTAGCAATGGTGACCGCACCCTTCTTACCTGCCTGTGCAATGATATCAGCCTCACGCTCATGGTTCTTGGCGTTGAGCACCTCGTGCTTTACTCCGCGCGCCTTCAGCAGCTTGGAGAGCAGCTCGGATTTCTCGATAGTAACTGTACCTACCAGTACAGGCTGACCTCTCTTATAGCACTCCTCTACCTGATCGCATACCGCCTGGAACTTTCCACGCTCGTTCTTATATACCTGATCCTCATGGTCGATACGGGCAATAGGCTTGTTTGTAGGGATCTCAACTACGTCAAGGCTGTAGATAGCACGGAACTCAGCCTCCTCTGTCATAGCTGTACCTGTCATACCGGCCAGCTTGTTGTACAGACGGAACAGGTTCTGGAATGTGATAGTCGCCAGAGTCTTGCTCTCGCGGTTTACCTTTACGCCTTCCTTTGCCTCGATAGCCTGATGCAGACCCTCGTTGTAACGGCGACCGAACATAAGACGTCCTGTGAACTCGTCAACGATAACGATCTCGCCATCCTTAACAACATAGTCGATATCAAGACGCATTACGCCGTTTGCCTTGATAGCCTGATTGATATGATGCAGCAGTGTGCTGTTATCGGGATCCATCAGATTCTTTATGCCGAAATATTTCTCAGCCTTTGCAACACCGCTGGGAAGCAGGTTACATGTCTTTGCCTTTTCATCTACGATATAATCGCCGTCAAACTGGCTGTCATAATCATCCTTGCTGTTGAGCTCAACAGTCTTGTTCATGGTGAGGCTCTTCGCAAATACATCAGCCTTTGCGTACAGATCAGTGGACTTGTCGCCACGGCCCGAAATGATAAGAGGAGTTCTCGCCTCATCGATAAGGATGGAGTCCACCTCGTCAACAATGGCGAAATTAGGCTTACGCATCACTCTTTCTTCCTTGCGCTTGCACATATTATCACGCAGGTAGTCAAAGCCGATCTCGTTATTTGTTCCGTATGTGATGTCACACGCATAAGCCTCGCGGCGCTCTTCAGGGCTGATATCATGTGTGATAAGGCCAACTGTCAGTCCGAGGAAGCGGTGTACCTTTGCCATCCACTCACTGTCGCGCTTTGCAAGGTAATCATTTACTGTTACGATGTGAACGCCGAGACCTGTCAGAGCATTAAGGTATGCAGGCAGAGTAGCAACGAATGTCTTACCCTCACCGGTTCTCATCTCTGCGATACGTCCCTGATGCAGAACGATACCGCCGATGATCTGTACAGGGTAATGACGGATGCCCAGTACTCGCGTGGAAGCCTCACGGCAGACAGCGAATGCGTCAGGCAGTATCTGATCGAGGGTCTCGCCGTTTGCGAGGCGCTCCTTGAGTATGCCTGTCTGAGCCTTGAGCTCTGTATCACTCATTGCACTGTACTTATCTGCAAGATCAAGTACCTGCTGCTTGATAGGCTCTATCCTCTTGAGCTCTTTAGAGGAATAGGTGCCGAAAATTGACTTGAAAAATCCCATCTTTTTTGTCCCTTTCTTTGTTTGTATAACGCAAAAATGCCGTAATGATACGGTACTTCATGTTAAAGCGAAATATAAATATTCATCTTATATTATACTACAGCGCTTTGGTTTTGTCAACCTTTTGTTTCAAGGATTTACCAAGCCATAACCACCCACCATTTCGCACGCATAACACAGCGCTCATTGCAAAAGCTATCGATGAAAGGAGTGATATTCGTGCCTGATTACCCATACCCCGAAAAGCAGAAAAAACAGTTTGCCGAGCAGGACTATATCAAAAGCGGCTCATCGACAGACTGCACGGGACTTATACCGTCAGCACCGCTCAACGATGAGGAGCTTGACAGCTATCAGGATGTGTACAGCTTTTTACCGCCGCCCCCGCCCGAAGAAGCCGATCGCTGATACCGTATTATCATTTGTATAAAAATGTGTGTTTTCAACATAAAGTTGAATAAATGTTGAAAACACACTTCTTTTATAATTATACAGATAGTTTTCAACTGCATTTTTAACAGTGTGTTGAAAATCCGCCGAATATAACTATACTTCCACCTGCAGTATGCAGCAATGTAAGGATATCTCCTTTATTTATCGGAATTTTCAGAGCCATCGTCCATAATATATCGTCATACCTGAGCTTACGTTCTCGCCTGAAAAAAATGCCGCTTTTTATACTTATTGTAGTTTCACCTTGCATATATTCCAGTTTGTAATAGTATAATGCCCACCATAAAATAAACAATAAGTATAATACCACCACTCCCACAGCCAAAAGATCCGTCAGAAGAAAAAAAGCAGCGACAGCAGTGATAGTTGCGGTAATTAATACAAACCAGAACACAAACAGGCTTTTATTCAGCAAATCCTCACCTTATTTCACGGTATTTTCAAGTTTGATATAATATTATCATGCGTATTGTTGAGTGGATTTATACAAAGTGCTGAAATAGATTTCCTGCTATTGACAATGATATTTAACAGTGTTAAAATATAACACGAGTTAATTAAAAGGCGGGTGATATATAATATGTATGACCTCAAAAACGTGCTGAAAAAATATGCGCCCGATATGCTGAATAAGATATCGGAGGAGGAAATGGAGCGGCTTCTGTATAATATACAGGCTTCAAGCACCAACTGTATCCATTCCGTGGTGACGACTCTGACAGGCTCGGAGCTTGCGCTTCTCCATGCGGCTGCCTGCTATCCGCAATACAACAGCGGAGAGCACATCACTGTGGTGCAGGCTGCGGCACAGCTGGGAGTATCCGCGCCTGCGGTATCAAGAACGCTGAAAAACCTCGAAAGCAAGGGTTATATAATAAGAGAGACCAATCCCTCGGACAGACGCAGCGTCCGTATTTCAGTGACAGAAAACGGTGTATCCTCCATGACTGAATGTATTACAGAAAGCGTACTTATAGTAAAAGAGGCTCTGGCGGATTTCACGGATGATGAGCTGCGAACGATGATACACCTGCACAATAAGCTTACCACCAACATGACAAAAGTCATTACAGAAAAAAAGAAACAGAACCGAAAGGAGCAAACCGATGCTTGAGATCAAAAACATCACCAAGGATTACGTCACAGGCGATGAGGTAGTTCATGCGCTGCGCGACGTATCCATCAGCTTCCGCGAAAGCGAGCTGGTATCCATTCTGGGTCATTCCGGCTGCGGCAAGACCACACTGCTGAATATTATCGGCGGTCTTGACCAGTATACCTCGGGTGACCTTATCATAAACGGAAAGTCAACAACAAAGTATAAGTCCTCTGACTGGGATACATACCGCAACCATTCTGTCGGCTTCATATTCCAGAGCTACAACCTCATCCCCCACCAGACAGTGCTCTCTAACGTTGAGCTGGCGCTGACCCTTTCTGGCGTATCCAAGGCTGAGCGCCGTCAGCGTGCAAAGGAAGCTCTTGAAAAGGTAGGTCTGGGAGATCAGATCCATAAGAAGCCTAATCAGATGTCAGGCGGTCAGATGCAGCGTGTGGCTATCGCCCGTGCACTGGTAAACGACCCGGATATCCTGCTTGCGGATGAGCCCACAGGTGCGCTTGATACAGAGACCAGCCTTCAGATAATGGAGCTCATCAAGGAGATCGCAAAGGATCGCCTTGTTATCATGGTAACACACAATCCCGAGCTTGCTGAGCAGTACTCCACCCGTATAGTAAGACTGGTGGACGGAAAGATAACATCCGATTCCGATCCGTTTGACGGAAATGCCGATAAGGTAAAGAAATCCGATGTGAAAAAGGGCAAGAAGACCTCCATGTCCTTCGGCACTGCGCTCTCCCTCTCCAGAAACAATCTTATGACCAAAAAGGGACGCACCTTCCTTACCGCTTTTGCAGGCAGTATAGGAATCATCGGTATCGCTCTTATCCTTTCTCTTTCAAACGGCGTCCAGGAATACATTGATGATGTGGAGCATTCCACACTGGCTTCCTACCCCATATCTATCCAGCAGGAGGCTATGGATTACGGCAGCCTGATGGGCTCTATGATGGGTATAGCGGAGGAAGCTGCCGCAGAGCGCGATCCCGACCTTATCTACACTAACGATATCTCCACCGAAATGGCAAAGGCTATGCTTTCGGAAATGACAACGAATAACCTTGCCGAGTTCAAGACACATATCGAATCCAACCCCGAAAATATCCTTGACCATATCAGCGAGATCAAATACAGCTACTCTTCAAATCTCTATATCTATGGTCACGACCTCAACGGCGATATCCTGCAGATCAATCCCTCGACTGCCCTCAGCGCCATGATGGGCGATATTATGTCTGCTGAAAGCGACATGATGTCCTCCTACTCCGCCATGATGGGCGGCTCTCCCTATGATGTATGGACAGAGCTTCTCAGCTATGACACTATCAAGAGCGAATATGAGATAATCACAGGTAAGCTCCCCGAAAGCTACAATGAGGTAGTGCTCATCGTCAACGAGCGCAACGAGCTTTCCGATGTAACACTGTATTCACTCGGTCTGCGCGATCAGGATGAGCTCAAGGATATGATGAATAAGATCATGAAAGGTGAAACGATCGATATCGATACAGGCGACCTCACCTTTACACATGATGAGCTTATGAACCTGGAATTCCGCCTGCTTACCGCATCTGACTTCTATAAGCAGAATGACGAGGGTATCTGGGTGGATATGCGCGATGATACCCTCCACATGGAGGAGCAGCTGAAAAACGCGCCTGTTATCAAGGTGGTAGGTATCGTCAAGCCCTCGGGCGACAGCCTGCTGAATTCTGCAGGTCAGTCCGGTGGTATCGGTTATACTCATGCGCTTACGGAATACATGATCGAACGTGTAAACAACAGCGCCGCTGTGCTGGCACAGAAAGAGAACCCCGATATCGATATATTCTCCGGCATTGAGTTCCCTGTTGAAAACGAAAACGCAAGCGCACTGGATAAAATCACTGAATACATCAACTCTCTTTCCGAGGAAGAAGCGGCTGCAATGATGACTCAGCTCGGCGGATACATGGGCGCTCCCGCTGCTCCCGAAGCCGATACGTCAGTCCCCGAAGCAGAAGCTGCTCCGCAGGCCATCCCTGACGAGCTGATGGCAATGCTCACCCCCGATGAGCTGATGGCTCTCCAAACAATGACAGAGGATGAGCAGATGATGTTCCTTATGGGCAAGATGGCAGAGCTCGGAATGAGCATGCCCGGTGTACCCGATGCTCCTGCAGCTCCCGAGGTCACCCTGTCCGCCAAGGATATTCTGCTACAGTCCCTTTCCGCAGCATCCGAACAGGAGCTGCAGATGATGCTCAGATATCTTCCCAAGACTTCCGCTACTTACGACGGAAACCTCAAGACCCTTGGCGTTGCAGCACTTTCTGAGCCCAGCTCGATCTCCATCTATGCAAAGGATTTTGAATCCAAGGAATTTATAACAGATTTCATCACAAAATACAACGAAGAGAAAAAGGCGGCAGATAAGCAGGAGGATATCATCAACTATACAGATTATGTTGGACTTATGATCTCCTCGGTAAGCGATATCATCGACGCTATCTCCTATATCCTTATCGCATTCGTTGCTATCTCTCTGATAGTATCCTCTATCATGATAGGTATCATTACATACATCTCCGTTCTGGAAAGAACAAAGGAGATCGGTATACTGCGTGCTATCGGTGCATCCAAGAAAGATATCTCCCGAGTATTCAATGCAGAAACTCTCATAGTGGGCTTCTCCGCAGGCGCTATCGGTATAATAGTAACACTTATACTCATTATCCCCATCAATATCATCATTGAACTGCTCACAGATATCCCCAACATGGCTGCACTCCCGTGGCAGGGCGGCGTGATACTGGTGCTTATCAGTATGCTGCTGACTCTGATCGCAGGTCTGTTCCCTGCAAGAGTAGCCGCAAACAAGGATCCTGTTGTGGCACTCAGAACCGAATAAAACAGATCATAAGGAACGGCTTCCCGTTAATTCGGGAAGCCGTTTTGTTATACATTGACATTCGGCGCTGCGAATGTTATAATTTGCATAATAAGTATAAGCGGAGGCATTATGATGGAAACTTTCTCGGATAGATATAAAGTGTTTTTGGAGGATTTCGGAAAAGGTAAGACAATGGTGCTATCCACCTCAGAAAACAACATTGTATCCTCAAGGATGATGAGCGTGGTTGAAATAGACGGGAACTTCTGCTTTCAGACAGACATGACATTCAGAAAATACCGTCAGCTTTCATGTAATCATAATGTAGCTTTGTGTGCAGACAACGTCCAGATAGAAGGAATATGCGAGGAGCTGGGGCACCCTCTGGACAATGCAGCGTTCTGTGAACGGTTTCGCGAATGCTTCAAGGGTTCTTTTGATGCATATACCGCTCTGAAGAACGAGCGGCTGTTCCGCGTCACTCCATTATACATCGAACGATGGATATATAAAGACGGCGTCCCCTATATCGAGACCTTTGATATCAGGGAAAGGCTGTATAGGATAAGCAGATACTGCGGCATATAGCTTTCCCCTTTACAGCTTCCGAAAAATATGTTAAAATCAATTAAATAAGTGAAAGGCGGATATGATATGGTTACATATAAGGATACAAATTTCAAAAAGGCTCTTTCTGCTCTTTATAATCAGCAGAAAGCATATCTTTCTGGCTGCTGCCGCAGCAACAATTCTCTTGCCACCGCTGAACAGGCGATCAACGGCATAATGCTCAAAAAGCTTGAGGAGCTGGCGGTAGAGGATATCATGAACGGCGGCGAGCATGACATCAAAAACATCAGCAATGATCCCGCTTGCCCTATACTCGTTATTGACAGTATTATATTCTGCAATTACAGAGCTGCAAAAAAGTTCGATCTCCTGCAAACGCTCGGCTGCCCGCTGGATGGAACATACAGCTCCACAGAGGATGGCGAAGCTCTGCTGCAGATGATAAACGATCTTCAGACGCTCTCACTCGCAGATCACGCGAAAAAGTATTATGTCGAGGGTGAATACTTCAACGGCTCCGCCAGACTGATATCCATGCTTGAAAAAATATACGATAGCAATGCATTCTCTGAAAGCGCTGTAAGCGTAACCGAGATCGATGGCGATATCAGGTTTGATAACCGTGCAAAGGTCGCAGTAATGCAGTTCATAAATGCAAATACGAATAACCAGGGGCGCTACGAAAACGCTGCGCTGTACTACGGCAACAGGGAGATAAAAACTGTCGGCGCTGAGCTCAGCCTCAGGCGAGCAGACAGCTCTGAGGATTTCGTGCTGTCAAAGCTCACGCTGCAGCTATTCGTTGACGATCAATGCTCTGAGCATTTCCCCTTTGCGATCGCTCTCGGCGCAAACGAACGCGAAGCGGCACGCAGCTTCGGAAAGCTGTTTACATCAGTAACTTACCCGAGATTTGCAGATAATGCATCAGAGAGAAAAACAGCAGTATTGCATATCCCTGATGGAACGATACGAGACAAAGCCTGCGGAGGCCCAAATGACAAGCGTACATTGACAGAGGCGATGAATGCCTATGAATACATACACAGAAAGACATCCACTCCGCAGTTCGTTTCCGCTGTGATGAACCACGAGCTTAACGATGAGGATCGCAAGCTCGCAACAGAGCTCCTTGAGTATGATGAGTTTTTTGATAAATGGCGCGACGCGCTGGATCTTGTGCAGTACTCCACACTAACTGTCGCAGTTCCTAACAGCAATACCGACAGCTACAAGGTAATATCCCTTTTCAAAACAAAAGAAGAATACATCAGATGCTTCACAATGCTCACAGGCGGTTTCAGCAGCCGTATCAGACCATTGCTGCTCAACGACCATCAGTACCCCGAAAAGATCACCGAGCATATCAGCTTCCATGACCTGCAGGTGCTTTCAGGAGCTACGATAATGCGCTTCCGTGACGAGGTCAATGCCATTGTAGGAAATCGCCGCGATCTGTGTGATGTGATAACAGTTGCTGAACTGGATCAGATCATCCGTGATATCAGGAGTGCTCACGCAAACCTCTTTAAAGACGGTAATATACCCGAGAATGCATTCAACGCCCTGTTTGCTGCCGAAAGAAAGGGTGATGCATACACACTGCTCGAGCATTATAATGAATACTACTTTGAGATCGTCAACGAGCCTGTCAACGATATGCACAGGTTTGCACTTTCCATCGGCAATTACCTCTATTCCAATGCCACTCTGACCGTGGGCAGCCACGATATCCTGCTTCCTGCAGGCATAACGGATTACTGGCTCGATGAAAGAGAGGGTATTCACGAAATATACATTGATATGCCCACCAAGGCAACTTACAATAAGGTCACAATGAAGTTCAAGGACGGAAAACTGATAGGCTGCAGCAATGATATTTATGTCAGCCCAAGCGAGCAGTACTCTTATGCTATAACAAACAAAGAGGAGCTTGAACGCTACATCCCATATTCTGAGATCAGATCGGCTGTTGGGAAATATCTTTTATCCTGACATACCAACAGTCGCTGTAAATTCGTTGGCAATGAAAGGATATTATTAAGCCGCTTTTGATAGAAATATCCAAAGCGGCTTAAATTTTAGATAACTCTGTTATAATAAGGATATCGCAAGATTCAATTTGAAAGGAATAATTACTATGGCATATATAGATGTTTGCGGCAAACAAATATATTACGAAGAATACGGAAAAGGAAACTCTCCTACCTTAGTCTACATACACGGCGGACCGGGCGAAAGCTGTCTTACATACACTTATCAGGCGCAAAAGCTCGGAGAGCGTTTTCACATCATAAGCTTTGACCAGTACGGGGTATTCCGTTCCGATCCCATTCCTGAAGAAGAAAACGCTGATGTGAAATACCATGTTGACATGATAGAAAAGATGAGAATTGCACTAGGGCTAAACAGCTGGATACCTCTTGGGCATTCCTTTGGAGGAATGCTGGCGCTTGTTTATGCACACACTTATCCCTCCGGCACCGAAGCGGTAATTTACGATTGCCCTATGTGGAGTGCATTACATACAGCACGCGCAATCGCACAAGCAACGCTGCCGTATTTTGAGCGTAACAATATGTCTGAACAAACAGCATTTATAAGCGAGATAATGAAAGACAACATTTCTCCGAAAGATGCATTTTACAGATCCCTGAACATTAAAATGAATGAGGAGCTCAGCCGTTATTGCCATGTTATAGAAGCCGACAGATATAACTGCTATATCAACGAACATATTGCAGAACCGCAGGTCGCAGAAGATTGCTGGGGAAGATATATCCCCTTCAGACAAAAGCTGTTTGACTCGGAAGATTTCTATTGTGATTATCTGCCGTACCTTGCAGATATATACAAGCCGCAGCTGCTGATCGTGGGCGAATACGATATGACCTGCGGTAAATTTGAACAGGAATGGTTCGATGCCCACGCACCAAACGGCAAAACAGAAATACTTGCTCATAGCGCACACCTGTCATGGTTTGAACAGCCCCAAAAATACACTGATATGATAACGCAATTTGTTTTATCTGTTTGATGAACACGCTGATTTCTCTATGAAGTCATAATCTGATCCAGAGAAGATATGATCACTTCTCTGGATTTGTTTATTTTTTGAGTTTTGCTGGTTTATTTCCTGTTCTTTGAAGCAGCCAGAGTAAGTATTATAAAAGGCGAAAACAAAATCCATAAGACCCACATAACATTCCTCCGTTATTACAAAAAGCTCAGGATAGACAGAAAAACTCCCACCACAGCCGCAGCAGCCATGAGATTGTAGCAAGTGAAGCCCTCGGAATAAGTGCCCTCGCGTTTTTGCACTTCCTCCAGCATCCGCAACTCCGTAGCTGTATCGATGCTATTCAGTCTGCCATTATCGTTCCAATCAAAATATCCCATAATATATTCTCCCTTACTGATATATTTATCTGCTGTAATCACATTATAACAGATCAAATGTATCATTTTCAGAACATTATAGGCAACCGGATATAAAGTGTATCAATATTGACGCTATAGAAAAAGCCTGCGGACTAGCAGGCTTTGTGTGATAGAACTCATCAACTGATAAAATGGTACAAAAAAAGCCCGTATTACTACGAGCTTCGATGGCAGGGGCAGTAGGACTTGAACCCACGACACACGGTTTTGGAGACCGTTGTTCTACCAACTGAACTATACCCCTATTGGTGGTGCGCCAACAGGGACTCGAACTCCGGACCGACCGGTTATGAGCCGGTTGCTCTAACCAACTGAGCTATTGGCGCGAGTATTATATATAGCGCACAAAGGGTAAAAAAAATGGTGACTCGTGGGGGAATCGAACCCCCGTTACCGGCGTGAGAGGCCGGTGTCTTAACCGCTTGACCAACGAGCCACATATAAGACTAAGGAATAGATCAACTATTCCTTAGTCTGTTTTGGTACACCTTCAGGGACTCGAACCCAGGACCCACTGATTAAGAGTCAGTTGCTCTACCAACTGAGCTAAAGGTGCATAAGTGTCGGCGCCTATCTATCTTCCCGGGCAGTTGCCCGCCAAGTATTGTCGACGCAAGTGAGCTTAACTACTGTGTTCGGAATGGGAACAGGTGGACCCTCACCGCCATCGGCACCGACTATGCTGAGAGAAAACTCTCAAAACTGAATAACGAATGAACCGAAGTTCTAACAAAGATACAAGACATATTCATTGAGGTTTAAGCCCTCGACCGATTAGTATTCGCTGGCTGAATGTATCACTACACTTACACCTTGAACCTATCAACCTCGTAGTCTACAAGGGGTCTTACTGCTTTCGCATGGGATATCTTATCTTAAGGACGGCTTCACGCTTAGATGCTTTCAGCGTTTATCCGATCCGCACTTAGCTGCCCAGCTGTGCCACTGGCGTGACAACTGGTGCACCAGAGGTGCGTCCATCCCGGTC
>JAFTVU010000078.1 GCA_017465665.1 Oscillospiraceae bacterium
AAACAGCTCATTTCAATTGCCTGCGGCAATTGCGCTGTTTTCATTGAAACATACCTCGTGTCTGCTGCGCAGCCATAACGGCTGTCGCCGTTTTGCAGTGCTTTCGCACTGCAGGTATGATATAATAAACAATATATTGCAGAAATAAGACAATTAGAGGAGGAACTTATGGAATTTCTGTTACAGGTAGTACTTTTAGTGGCAGGCTTTGTACTGCTCATTAAGGGCGCGGACTGGTTCGTTGACGGCTCTTCGGCAGTAGCTGCAAAGTTTGGTATACCTCAGCTCGTTATCGGTCTTACGATAGTAGCTATGGGTACCAGCGCGCCTGAGGCCGCTGTCAGCATAGCGGCGGCAGTAAACGGCAGCGCAGAGATAACGATAGGAAATATCGTAGGCAGCAATATACTTAATATACTTATCATTCTCGGCTTATCCTCGGTCATTACGGCTATTGCAGTGGCAAGATCCACGATATGCTATGAGATACCTTTCATGATCGCCATAACCGGTATTTTACTGCTGCTTGGTCTTGACGGAAGCATCGGTCTTGTTGACGGTATCATCCTGCTGGTACTGTTTGCGGCATATCTCACATATCTTTTCATCATGGCGAAAAAGGATAAGGATAAGGAGAGCGGCGAGGGCGTCAGCATGAGCGTTCCCAGATCCATAATTTTTATCATTGTGGGACTTGCGATGATAATACTTGGCAGTAATCTCACAGTTGATGCAGCAAGCTACATTGCATCTGCTCTGGGTCTCAGCGAGCGCTTTATCGGTCTTACGATAGTGGCACTCGGAACCTCTCTGCCCGAGCTGTTTACATCGGTTTCTGCCGCCCGAAAGGGTAATGCGGATATTGCTATCGGAAATATCGTAGGCAGCAATATCTTCAACATCCTTTTCGTTGTAGGTCTTTCATCCGTGATAATACCTGTACCGTTTGCGGCGAACTTCATTTTCGATACGATCATTGCGATAGCTGCCGCAGTACTGCTTCTGGTGTGCTGCCTTATCGGCAAGAATAAGCTCAAGCGCTGGGCAGGCATAGTAATGCTGATAAGCTATGCTGCGTATTTTGCGGTGATACTTTGATTGTATGGAATGTGCAACCTTGTAGGGACGACCAATGGTCGCCCGCGATAAAAGCGTATGTTATTAAAGGGGCGGATTCCATATCCGCCCCTACAACGTTGCGTTATTTAATGCGGTGTTTATCGTTGTCTCCATACCGATGTGTGTAGATCTAAGCAACGCAAAGCCACTTTTGACACAATATCAAAAGTGGCTTTTTAATATTATTTTATTATGCTGCATCAGCAGTTTCTGTAGTATCGATAGCATCAGCGGTCGATGCAGCAGTCTCGCCTGTAGAGGGAGCCTCAGCTGTTGCAGTTGCTGCTGTTTCTTCGTCTTCGGCTTCAGCGGTGGATTCTGCCGTGCTTGTGGAATAAACAGTTACTTTAACCGAGCTTATAACGATATCGGTAACAGGCTTGGATCTCTCGCCGTAAGCGTTTGTGGTTACTTCGACCTCGTTGAGCTTTTCCATGATCTCAAAGCCATCGAACACCTGACCGAATACGGTATATCCGCCATCGAACAGCGGCAGACCGCCGACCTCTGCATATTTTGCAGTGGTCTCGGGAGTTGCATTTGCTATCATATCCGCAAGTGCGGTGAAGTATTTCTCCTTGTATGCGTATGTATCGTAGGCAGGATCATCCTCGCCTACAGCAGCCATAAGGTCAGTATTTGCAGCGGCAGCGGCTCTTATCTGCTCTGTGTCAAAGGTCGAAAGCTCCTGAGATGTCTTATTGTTGACGATAAAGAACTGTGTGCTGTTATCGCCTGCATTGTTCGCATAGCACAGTGCGCCGTAGATATGACGAGCCTGTTCTGATGTTTCCACACCGAATGTGCCCTCGGTATTTATCAGTGCCTTACCACCAGTGCCGTCACCATTGAGCGAGCCGCCCTGGATGAGGTTATCCTCATAAACGCGGTGTATCTTCAGACCATCGTAGTAGCCCTGTTCAGCCAGAAGCTTGAAATTTTCAACGGCATTGGGTGCGAGATCGGGGAAGAGCTTTGCGCTTATCGTGCCGTAGCCCTCTATGCTTATTTCTGCGATGATATCTCCGTCAACGAAATTCATCGGCTCAATATTTCCGACTGATGACTTCGGAGCGCCACAGCCTGCCATACTTAACAGACATCCTGCTGCAACGACAGCACTGAGAATTATACGTCCTATCTTCATATAACGCACTTCCTTTCACACCGTTTATTCGGCGTATTCTGTTATCTTCACTGATGTAATTGTAATAGTGCTGAGGGGCTTTGAAAGCTCTCCGCCATCATTAAGCTCAACAGGTCCGTTGGAGATGCCGTCAATGACGTTGAAGCCCTCGTACACCTGACCGAATACGGTATATCCACCATCAAGAGAGGGTGTACCGCCTACTTCCTTGTATTTTGCAATTACTTCATCAGAAGCATTTTCGATCATTACGGCGAGATTTCCGTAGTATTCTGCCATGTTTGCGTAATACTGCTGTTCCAGAGTACCCTCATCGAACATCGTTGCATACTGACCTGCGATATCTGCATTGGTCTTGATAGTTGCAAGATCTATATCTGCCAGATCCTGTGATTCATTGTTGTTTACGATGTAGAACTGGCAGGTGTTGTTTCCCATGGAGTTCGCGTAGCAGAGAGCGCCGTAGAAGTGGCGCATATCCTCGCTGATCTCAGTGCCGAATGTGCCGCCGTCAGCAGCCTCGCCGCCTGTGCCATCGCCGTTGAGAGAGCCGCCCTGCAGCATAAAGCCTTTCATTACGCGGTGAATGGTAAGTCCGTCATAGAAGCCCTCGTTTGCGAGCTTCACGAAATTATCTACGCCTGTGGGAGCAATATCGGGGAAGAGCTTGGCCTTTATAGTGCCGTAGCCCTCTATCTCAAATTCAGCGATAAGATCGCCCGCCTGAAGCTGTACATCACCGATGTTTCCTGCGGCGGAGGTAGTAGCTCCGTTATCTGTAGTGGTCACGCCCACCACGGAAAAATCATCGGGCTTTGAGCAGCCGACTGCAAGGAGGCAGCTAGCCGCAAGCAGACCGCACATAATAATATTTCTGAGTTTCATGCTGTTTCCTTTCATTCCTTTGTTTCATCCGCGGCATATTCGGAGATCGTGATGGAGTTTATGATTATCTCCTGCTTGGGGATGCCGTTTTCATCTGTGGGGATTGTGCATATCTCCTCGATCACTTCAATACCCTCGTAAGTCTGTCCGAATACGGTGTACGAGCCTGCCATTCCGAACAGACCGCCTACCTCATAGAACTTATCGAACATATTGAGGAGGTTTTCGCGCTCCACCTCGTTCTCGCGCTTCTGTGCGGATTCCTTGAGGGTGGTTATGGCTTCCTCTGTAAGAGTTTCCTTTTCTGTATTGCAGAAGAACCATCTTGCATCGCTGTAGCCTGCCTTTTCAGAGAATGTCATAAGTGCTCCCTTGAAAGGCCAGAGATTTACATTGCACTCAGCTGCTACAAGCTCATCATCGCTCTGTCTGCCGAGATAGTTTCCGTCCTCGTCCCTTGTGTAGCCGGAGAGGAAGTACATACTGTCCATTATGCCTGTTACATCCATGCCGTCATAGTAGCCCTCATTGACGCGCTCTGTAAACGCAGCAACGGTATTGGGCGCGTATTCGGGATAGAGAACCACGCGGATCTCACCGAGAGAGGTATCGAATACCGCGATCATGTCGCCATCCTGCGGAGGCTCGAGCTGTACAAGCTCCATCTGTGTGAAATCATATTCGTGCATCACATTGTAATTGCCCTGTGAAAAGGAGCAGCCTGTCATGGTTAGCATAAGAGCGGCACAGGCAGCCGCGAGTATCTTCTTCAATGAAATTTCCTTTCAGATATCATGCCTTTTTAACAATTGTTCCCTGACGTGTCTCTTCAACGATATAACCCATTGCGGTGATCTTATCGCGCAGAGCGTCTGCGAGGGCGAAATCCTTTGCCTTTCTTGCAGCCTTGCGCTGTTCGATAAGCTCGGTGACTTCAGCGGGGATCTCCTCATCCTTATTATTATACAGCAGACCGAGTACATTTGTCAATGCTGTAAATTCATCCTGATAAGCTTTTATATCGCCCTTTGTTGCGTTTCCGCCTGCAATAGCGGTATTTATCTTGCGTACCAGCTCAAAAATAGCAGCAATACCGTCTGCGGTGTTGAAATCATCATCCATTACCTTGATGAACTGCTCGCGTGCAGCCTTAACATCGGCAAGTACAGCTTCATTTGCTGCACCCTCGGGAGCAGCCTCAAGAGCACGAGCCATAGTGTCGCGGCAGGTGTACATACGCTGGAGCGCAGCCTTGCAGCTTTCTATTACCTCCAGAGTGTAATTCAGCTGGCTTCTGTAGTGAACTGAAAGCAGCATGAAGCGGATAGGCTCATAGCCGTATTCCTTGGAAAGATCGCGCACCATGAAGAAGTTGCCCTTGGATTTGGACATCTTGGAGCCGTCTACATTCAGCATACCGTTGTGCATCCATACGTTTGCAAGAGGGCAGCCTGTAGCGCACTCGCTCTGAGCGATCTCGTTCTCATGGTGGGGGAAGATAAGGTCAGCGCCGCCGCCGTGGATATCTATGGTATCACCGATGTAGTGACGGGACATGGCGGAGCATTCGATATGCCAGCCTGGACGACCCTTTCCGAACGGGGACTCCCAGTAAGGCTCGCCCTCCTTTGCGGCTTTCCATACAGCGAAATCCATAGGATCACGCTTCTTGTCGCCTACCTCGATACGCGCGCCTGCCTGAAGATCCTCAAGCGGCATGTGGGAGAGCTTGCCGTATTCCTGAAACTTTGCGGTGGAGAAGTAAACATCACCGTCAGCCTCATACGCAAAGCCCTTATCAATGAGAGTTTTTACGATATCGATGATGATATCCATGTTTTCTGTTACCTTGGGGTGAACATCCGCTCTGCGTACGTTCAGACCGTCAGCGTCTGTGAAGTACTCCTTGATCGCATTTTCGGATACCTCATGTGCGGTGATACCGAGCTCGTTGGCTTTCTTGATGATCTTGTCGTCAACGTCTGTGAAGTTCTGTACATAGAACACCTTGTTGCCGCGGAATTCCAGATAACGGCGCAGTGTATCGAATACGCACAGGGCTCTTGCGTTACCGATGTGGATGAGATTGTATACGGTAGGACCGCAGGCATATATCTTCACAGTGCCGTCGGTAATGGGTTTGAGCTCCTCTTTCTGTCTTGTCATGGTGTTGTAGATCTGCATTTATTTTTCCTCCTTGAGTGTTTTGATCTCTGTCTGCAATTCGCTGACTGTCTTTTCCAGTCGTTCAATATGTGTCAGATGCTCGCAAAGCAGCTGAGAAACAGGGTCGGGAATGTGTATCTGGTCAAGATCGCTGTTTGGCGATACTCCAACCTTGATACCGTCACGCTTTACGACTCTTGCCGGAACACCGACCGCCGTACAGTTCGGAGGGACCTCCTCCAGCACTACGGCATTGGCGGCTATCTTTGAATTGTCGCCTATCTTGAACGGACCGAGCACCCTTGCGCCCGCGCCGACCATTACATTGTTGCCGAGAGTAGGGTGACGCTTGCCCACATCCTTACCTGTACCGCCGAGGGTAACGTTCTGATACAGCGTGCAGTTATCTCCGATGATAGTCGTCTCACCGATAACTACGCCTGCGCCGTGGTCTATGAACAGACCCTTTCCTATCTGAGCGCCGGGGTGTATCTCAATACCTGTTCTGTTGCGGGCATTCTGGGATATCCAGCGCGCTATGAAGTAAAAGCCTCTTTCGTGCCACCAGTGTGCGCGCCTGTATGCTCTCACCGCCTTGAAAGACGGGTAGAGGAAGTATACCTCCCATGCCGAGCGCACAGCAGGGTCGCGCTCTCTTATGGAGTTTATCTCCTCTCTTAATTTCCTGAACATTGTGTACCTCCTTTGTAAGAAAGTGCAATAAAAAAGCCTCCGCACCAAAAATGGTGCGAAGGCGTGGTAATACGCTGTTCCACTTCGCTTCAGATATACCCTTGGTATATCCCTCATGCTCCTTAACGCGGAAAACGTTTCGGGATACTTGGTATTACTGTTCCCCCGAAAAGCTGGCAGCCGCACTTCGCCGCTTCCGAACTCCGCGCTTTCACCTTGCCGCGGCTCTCTGTGGGACGGATCTTACGGGTACTCTGACTGCGTAATAGCCTTTGAATATTATTTATACTAACATTATAAACTATAACTGCGTATTTTTCAAGTGGGTAAGCGGAATTTCCGTAAATTTCACGAAAACAGCACAAAAGCAAGAGCTAAAATCAGCTTTTTATCGGCTTTTTCGTGCATAAGGATGAGCAGCATTGCGGCTATCAGCAGCGAATCCCTGTCCCTGAGCAGTGAGGACAGCGGATCGGTATGCTGCGGCAGGCTTTGAGAACAGGGCTTTGTCTCATTATGTACAGGCTCTTTCCTGTGCTCATTCGCGGGTGCATTGTTGTGCCGCCTGACCGCATCGTAAAGCGGAGCTTCTCCGTTGTACCAGACCATATCACACCTCCGTCACAGAAGTCTGCCGAGCATTCCGCTGTCCTTTATGAGCGGCAGCAGGGAGAACAGCTTCATGAACTTGACCGCCGTATCTATCTTTGCCCTGTTTTCCTCGCGCAGCAGCGGCTTCAGGGCAAGAAGCAGCTTTTCGCTGTCATCCTGCTTGTTCATGCTTTCAAACAGGCTCATGATAGTAAGCAGCATATTCGGATCAAGGTCTCCGAACAGACCTCCGCTTTCATCGCTGTTATGCTCCTGTTCCGTATCGCTGCTGTCATCCTCGTCGGTCAGTGCGCGCAGGAGCTCCTCTATGTTGTCCATGATACCTCCTTTGCACTGTGCCGATCGATGTTACATGCCGCTCAGCAGCTTCATTACCTCCTGCGGCGAGCCTGCCTTTTTCAGCTTATCCATAAGCTCCTTGTTTCCGAGCACCGCCTTGAGCTTTGCTTTGTCTGCCTTGGAAAGACCTCCCGTCAGCGAAGCAACATCGCCCTTTTCCAGCGTTTGTCTGAGCTTTTCGGGGGAAGTTCCCAGCTTGCTGCTGGCTGAGCTCAGCAGCTTCTCGTAATCTTTTTCGTTCATGGAAGTACCTCCTGTATATCGCAAAAGAAACAGAAAAAATTTGTAAAACCTCTTTTATTATTCTGTATTTTATGCTATAATGTGTACAGTTATACTTGGGTAAGTATGTATTTTCAGCTGTAAAACACAAAAAATAACATCACATCAATATGCTTCCGAAAGGAATTTTGTTTATGAAGATAATAGTTGTATCGGATACGCACAGGAACTTTGCTGTGCTGAATGAAATAGTAAACCGAAATCTGGACGCGGATCTGTTCATCCATCTTGGCGATGGTGAGAATGAGGCGCGCGATGTCCACAATCTCCATCCCGATAAGGCGATGGTGTATGTGGCGGGTAACTGCGATTTCGGTATGCACAAATCGTTTCAGACTGTCAGCGTAAGCGGATATAAGATATTCTGCTGCCACGGGCATTATCAGGATGTTCACAGCGGACTTGACAGGCTGATAGCGGACGCCCGTGCCAACGACTGCCGTATCGCACTGTATGGTCACACTCATCTCTACCGTACAGAGATAGTTGACGGGATCTTTGTGATGAACCCCGGCAGCCCTGATTCTCCCAGAAACCACAATAAGCCTACCTACGGCGTTATCGAGATATCCAGCAGCGGCGAGATAAAGATGAACATCATCGCCATGAACATCAGCAGATGAGCGCAGCAGAGCTTATATGCCTTGCTGAGACCACCTCCACCAACACATGGCTGAAGCAGCACCGCGGTGAGCTTTCCAACGGTGCGGCGATCATTGCGGAGCGTCAGACCGCAGGCCGTGGAAGAACAGGGCATGAGTGGCTGGACGCGGAGGGGATGCTGCCGCTTTCGGTGCTGCTGCGTTCTCCACGGTATCCGCAGTTTATTACTCTCGGAGCAAGTCTTGCCGTATGCGAGGCGGTCGAGCTGCTTATCGGAGAGCCTCTGGGCATAAAATGGCCCAACGATATAATACTGCGCGGACATAAGCTCTGTGGTATTTTATGCGAAAGCACCGCAAATGGTGACAGTATTGACATAATATGCGGCGTAGGGGTCAATATAAGCCAGTCAGCCGATTATTTCTATTCCGCAGGAATACCGCACGGCGGCTCGCTGATGTCGGTTCTGGGGATCTCGGCAGACAGGGAACAGCTTGCACGCGCTATTGCGGATAATATACTGCGTTACTCGGAAAAGAGCTTCAGCGAGTACCGTGATGAGTACATCAGCCGAAGCGTGACGATAGGCAAAGAGGTAAGGATAATTCTGCCAAACGCTGAGCGAACAGCTTTTGCGGAGGGTATTTCTGAAAACGGACATCTGCTATGTTACAGTGACACTGAGCGTTTTGAGGTAAGTTCGGGAGAGGTCAGCGTGCGCGGACTTCTCGGTTATGTATAGGAGCGGCTATGATAGAGAGCGAATTTAAGGTAATGCTCACTGAGGAGCAGTATGAAAAAATACGCGCCATGTATCAGTGGGACAGGGAGATAGAGCAGACCAATTATTACTATGATACAGAGGATATCAGCCTCATATCATCACATATCACCTGCCGCGTCCGCAGGATAGACGGTGTTCATTATCTTCAGATGAAGCTGCCGACGGGAGTGGAATATTCCCGTGTGGAGCTTGAGCAGGAGCTTGGCAGCGAGCTGCCCGATACGCTCAGCTCACAGATGCTGTGCTCCTTGTCGGGGCGTAACGATATGCCTGAGGTGCAGCTTCTGGGCGGTCTTACCACATTCCGAAGCGTAAAGCGTTTCGATGGCGCTGAGATAGATCTTGACAAGAGCAGCTATTTCGGCAAGACCGATCATGAGCTTGAGATAGAATTCACCGATGAAGCTATGGCGCGCATACTTTTAGCGGAGATTTCACAAGCAGCGTCGCTTGTTCCTGATGGTGATGTTTGTCTCGGAAAAGTTCACAGATTTTTGAAAGAATATATGAACAAATAAAATTACAGGGATAACTGAAAAAGTTATCCCTGTTTTTGGTATGTATCGCTTGTGCTTGGTGTGGCAGACTAATACGGGTGATAATATGAGTAAATTTCTTAAAGGTCTGCTTTGCGGCGGTATGAACGGATTTTTCGGCTCGGGCGGCGGAGTTATAGCCGTGCCTGTTCTTGAGCGTGACGGCTGCTCTGCGCAGCAGGCTCACGCAAGCTCGGTGGCGCTGATATTCGTGCTGAGCCTTGTAACTACCGTTGCTTATTGGCTGAACGGAGGCCTTGCCTTTGGCGAGGCGTGGAAATATGTTCCGTGGGGCTTGCTTGGCGCAGTAATAGGCTCGCTGTGTCTGCGGAAGATAAGCTCCGTATGGCTGCACAGAGTATTCGGCGTTGTCATAATCGCAGGCGCAGTGAGGTCTTTGCTGGTATGATAGAGGCAATAGTAGGAATACTCACAGGCGCGATAGCTTCAATGGGGCTGGGCGGCGGCTTTGTGCTGATGATATGGCTGACGGGCTTTGCAGGTCTTGATCAGCGTTCCGCGCAGGGCGTAAATCTGCTGTTCTTTCTGCCTATAGCGCTGCTATCCTTAGTGTTTCATATCAAGGGTGGACTTATCGACAAGAGCCTTGTGAAAAAATATCTGCTTGGCGGAATTATCGGAGCGATAGCAGGAACTGCAGCATCTCATATAGTTCCTAACGAACTGCTTAGAACGCTGTTCTCACTGTTTCTTATAGGCTTCGGGCTGCGCGAGCTCTTCACGCCTGTAAAAAGCGAGGAGCAGGGCAGGGAACACACAGAATGAAACTATACGCAAAACAAAACCCCTGCACCTAAGTGCAGGGGTCATTCTGTCAGCAGTAATTAAATTACTTGAGCTCGATTGTAGCGCCAACAGCCTCGAGCTTAGCCTTGAGCTCCTCAGCCTCAGCCTTGGAAGCGCCTTCCTTGAGAGCCTTAGGAGCAGCCTCAACGAGCTCCTTAGCCTCCTTAAGACCAAGACCGCAGATATCCTTAACAGCCTTGATAACGTCCATCTTCTTCTCGCCAAAGGAAGCCAGAACTACGTCAAACTCTGTCTTCTCCTCAGCAGCTGCAGCGCCTGCGCCTGCACCAGCAGCGGGAGCAGCTGCAACAGCAGCAGCGGATACACCGAACTCTTCCTCAAGAGCCTTTACCAGTTCGTTAAGCTCCAGTACGGACAGAGCCTTAACTTCTTCAATCATAGCTAAAATCTTCTCAGAAGCCATTTTAATTTCCTCCTAAAATATGTTGTTTTAATTGTTGTTCTGCGTTAAGCCGCAGTGTTATAAGTTCCCGACGGTTTACGCCGCGGGTGCGTTTGTCCGAAAATTAAGCGGACTGCTCTTCGTTCTTCTTTGCGATCTCGTTGATAGCGATAGCAACACGCTGGATGGGAGACTGCAGCATGAACACGAGCTGGGAAAGCAGTGTTTCCTTGGAGGGAAGCTTTGCGTACTTTTCAACCTCTTCCTTGGAAATAACCTGACCGTCAACAAAGCCGAGCTTGATAGCGAACTTGCCATCGGAAGACTCTGCCTTCTTGTTCAGAAGCTTGGGGGCAACGATGATGTCCTCAGTGTGCAGTGCGATAGCTGTTGTGCCGGAAAGTGCGGGCTCAAGACCCTCGATTCCTGCGATCTCAGCAGCGCGCTTGAGCAGTGTGTTCTTAACTACGAAGTAGTCTACGCCGTTTTCGCGCAGATCCTTACGGAGCTTGGTGTCATCCTCTACGGAGATACCCTTGTAGTCAACCAGAACACCGCCTGCAGCAGCCTTCAGCTTTTCAGCCAGCTCTGCAACATAAGCCTGCTTCTGTTCGAGTATGCTCTGACTAGGCATTAAATTCACTCCTTCTTGATAAATTTATGCTGTTTCAAAGCACGGAAATAAAAAATTCCTCTCTGAATCAAAGACAGAAAGGAACGCAGAAATTCTTAATCATTCCCATTCCTCGGCAGGCGGACGAACCATTAAAGCCTTACGGCAGCCTGCTGTCTTTAGAACAGCATGGTTATTATATCACAGCAAAATTGATTTGTCAAGTGTTTTTTTATAAAAAACACAAAATTTTTCGCACAAAAAAACAGCACCGCTCTGCGGTGCTGTCTGCAGTGGTCAAACGCGGATGTCGAGAACAGTTCCTCTTCCATCAGGAGACGGCATGGAATCCATCATCTGAGTGATAGCCTCCATATTCTGCTGAGTAGCCTCCAGCGATTTCTTCATCATACTGATAGAAACGGAATTCTGCAGATTAGCCATTGCCATCCCTGTTGCCATTGCTGCAATTGAAGTCTCCATAACTCATGCCTCCTTGCATTTTAGTTACTGTAATTATAACATGAATTTATGATTTTGTCAAGTACCTTGCAATTTGATCTGTGTTATGATAGTATATATTTAAAAAGGAGTGTTAGTAATGGATATAACCGCGACCGTCCTTATTGATAATATTTCCGAAGCGCCTTTGCTTTCGGAGTGGGGACTTTCAATAATTATTGAATATCGTGGCAGGTGTATTCTGCTGGATACAGGAAGATCAGGGCAGTTTGCGCAGAATGCAGAACTGCTGGGATACAAGCTGTCCGATGTGGACTTTGGTGTACTCTCTCATGCGCACTATGATCATGCCGATGGAATGGATGATTTCTTTCTTATCAATCCGAATGCGCGCTTCTGGCTTCAGCAGGGAACACAGGAGAACTGCTACAGTGGTGAGGGTGAAGATCGACATTATATAGGAATAAAGCAGGGAACGCTTGAAAAGCACCGCAGCAGGATAGCGTTTGCCTCAGGTGATACCGAGCTGTTTGACGGCGCATGGCTGATACCTCATAAATCGGATATGGAGCAGGCAGGCAGACGCGCTCATATGTATCTGCTGACCGAAAACGGCTGGGAGACCGACCGTTTCACACATGAACAGAGCCTTGTCCTTGATACTGAAAAGTGGCTTGTGATATTCAACAGCTGTTGTCATGGCGGCGCAGAGGTCATCATCGAGGAGGTAAAGAGTACATTCGGCAAGGAGGTATATGCGCTTGTCGGAGGGCTGCATCTGTTTCGAAGCAGTGACGAGGATGTGCTGGCTATGGCTGAGCGTCTTGAAAAAACAGGGGTACAGCGCATAGTAACGGGGCACTGTACGGGTGAGCGCGGCTTTGAGCTGCTTAAAAATATCCTCGGAGAGAGAGTTGAGCAGATGTACAGCGGTATGAAAATGTCATTTTGAATAATTTTCATACAAATATTTAAAATAATCTACACAAAATTTACAAAAACATATTGATTTTTATGTAAATATGTAGTATAATCAATTGTAGAATATTATGCAAAGGAGTAATTTGCTATGGAATCTAATATCCTCCTTGAGAGTGGCACTAATGAACTGGAAGTTCTGGAGTTTATGGTAGGCGAGCAGAGCTTTGGTATAAATATCGCCAAGGTAACCGAGATCATGAACTATCAGCCCGTTATCCCTGTGCCTGATTCTCCTCCCGAGTTTGAGGGCGTGTTCACACCCCGTGATACAGTTATATCTGTAATTGATCTGCATAAGGTGCTCAACAAGCAGACTCCCGATCCCGAGCACGATCTGCTGGTGGTATGTAATTTCAATCAGATGGATGTTGGTTTCCATGTTTCATCTGTAAAGGGTATTCAGCGTATTTCCTGGGAGGATATACAGAAGCCCCCCGCAATTTCAGGCGATGGCGCTACAAATATCGCAACAGGTATTGCAAAGTTCAAGGACAGGATCATCCTTATCCTCGATTTTGAGAAGATCTGCTCCGATCTTAACCGTACAGCTGTTCTGGATACTACAGGTATCGCAAGAAGCGGCGGTGATAAGAGCGATAAGCACATCGTTATCGCGGAGGATTCTCCTTTCCTTAATACTCTTATCGTTAACACACTGCACGAAGCCGGCTACAAGAATGTAGTTCATTTCGATAACGGTAAGGATGCATGGGAGTACATAAGCGGTCACAAGGCACTGGGCGGCAATATCCGTGCTCATATCTCCTGCCTTATCAGTGATATAGAGATGCCGCAGATGGATGGTCACCGTCTGACGAAGCTCATCAAGGAGGATCCTTATCTTAAGGATATCCCTGTATATCTGTTCTCCTCTCTTATCAACGATCAGATGCGCGTCAAGGGTCAGAGCGTTGGTGCGGACGCACAGTTCTCCAAGCCTCAGATAGCAGGTCTTATCAATCATCTTAACGAGTATATTTAAATTTATTCACAGACCCGTTTCCGCAGAGGAAACGGGTCAGCTGTGTTTGTGAGGGTAATTTATATGGTGAAGAAGATACTTATAGGAATTTTCGTGCTGGCTATGCTTGTGTTCTTTGCGTGGTCGGGCATAGCGCCGCTGTTTGCTAAGCTGGATACTGCTCCGCTTTCGGACGCTTTCAGCGGAAATATCGAAAAGGGCGATTATGTCAGCGGTGATATATTCAATGCCACTCCTGAGGTGGTGGAGGTCACCCACACGATGGGCATCCCTTATGCGTGGGAGCATTATTATTTCATATATGATGATGAAATGGAGACTTGCATAACGCTGAAAGCAAGCGGAAACTGGTACACGGATGTGTATATGGCAAGCGCTACTGACAGAATTGAGATAAGCGGAGTTGTGAAGCAACTGGATTTCGATACCCGAAAAGAGCTTGAAAGCTCATTTGCACAGATACACGGCAGTGATCGGCCGCAGTTTACAAATCTGTATATAGATATCCAGTCTGATCTTTACGGAATACTTACTATTGTAGCAGTGGCGGTAATGATAGTAATAATAGCAGGATTTGTTTTGTTTTCAAGCGCGGATACAAAATCCCCCATTGCAAAGCTGCTTGTTTTTCTGGTTATGGCGGATCTTGCGTTCATGCTTCATATTCTTGCGATGGTTTAAGATATGCATAAGTAAAAGGCGGTCAGTGACCGCCTTTTGTTTATATGTATGATACAAGATTATCGGTACTTTATCAAATACCATATCTTACGGTGCTGATAAGCTGTGCGAGAAGCTCTCTGTCGAGCAGGCAATTATTCTGATTATCGGAATTCAAATAGCTCTGCTTTGAACTGCTGAGGCTATCTCTATACTCCTGTGGTGATGCTCCTCCGAAAGTTCTTAGCCACCAGTTGTCCTTGATAGCCTGTTTACCAGCGATCGATCTTTCGCTTGTTGTTGCCAGTTTTTCGGCATACATATCCAGTTCCTTATTCAGGAATGTAAAATCCTCATCTGTGAATTGTTGACGCGCGTATGCTTCATCCAGTGCCTTGCCGATAATGCCGACTCTGTTTGCGATATCAGACTCAGTCATTCCTAATTTTGTGTTGAAATTCAGGTAGGTATCTCTGCTGAATGCTTCGCTTATGACCACTCTTGCCATTTCACTGGAGCAGTATTCCATTTTTGCGTATTTCAGAGTATCCAGATATAGTGATTTATCATTAATATAGCTGAATGTGACTATATCCTTTTTTCGTTCAGTGGAAATGTTTCCATCGGGCTTGCTGAGAGCAGTTACGTCTGATAAGCTGAGAGTGGCATGATTCTTGTCTGTATGCAGTGATCTCATGCCATTCTGATCGTCACCACAGAGCTTTACATCAAATCTGGTCGTTCCATTCGTAGTGGAAACATCGACTACATTCGGCGGTATTTTCATTTTATCATTTCCTTTCTGCGGTATAACACTCTGAATATTATATCGTCATCAGAAAAGAAAAGTTTAGTGCGTTTATTACTTTTACTTCATAAATACAAATTCGTGGATGTTCAGAAGCTGTCTGCCTTTCATTTCGTCAGCAAACCAGCCATCGTATCCGCTTTCTATAACGAAATACAGTGCATGTCTTCCTGTTGCAGCCTTGACTCTGCCTCCAATCACCCCGCTGTCCTCGCCGAACTGGATAACACCCAGCTCCTCGCCATCCTCGCTGTCAAGAAGAACACGGATACGTCCGCGGCTGCCCATGCCGCCGATCTTTATGCGAAGCTGCATCGTTTTTGACGCATGATCCTCTCCGAAATCGAAGTACTTCCAGCCAAGCACGCAGCCGTCTGTGATATTTACAACGGGTCGCTCAAAAACATTCATCTCAGTGATGAAGCAGCCGCCTTTAAGCACACACGCGGTATCCGCATAAGTGGGCTGATACGGATCAAGCGATTCCTCAAAGCCGAGGGAGGTCATCTCCACCTGTGGGATAGTACCATCGGGGAGTATCTCTATCCTTTCAACGCAGCCGCGGCGTGACATTATCGTGCCGTTTGTCATGCGGTGATAGAATATGTACCACTGACCGTTTATGCTGCAGATAGAACCGTGATTGTTGCCGCCCGGGAAATCCACACCGTTATCTACGATCGTGCCACGGTATGTGAAAGGTCCTGTGGGTGAGGGCGCGGTGCAGTAATCGAGCCTGCTGCCTATCTGCGGCGAGTAGATCATGTAATAGGTATCTCCGACCTTTCTTGGTGAGCAAGCCTCAAAGAATCTGTGCGGCTCTTCCACGGGAATGATTGCAGGTTTGTATGAGCCGTCTACCATTTCGTACATATTAGGCTTGAGCTCGCACATATAGCTGCCCTGATATCCGCAGTAGCAGTAAACTCTGCCGTCGTCATCCACAAGAACACCTGGGTCTATGAATGTGCCGTCATCATAGTGGTTTTCAACGTTGTAGACGTATTTTGAAAGTAATTTGAATGGTCCCTCAGGCTTGTCGCTTACCGCAACACAGCCCTTTGCTCCTACGATGTATGCGTAGAGATAATATCTGCCCTCGCATTCAACAACATCGGGCGCAAACAACAGGTTATCTGTCCAGTCCACATCGGAAGCTCCGTCATTGCCGTCACGGGTACGGAAGATATCGCCGTGGCACACCCATTTTGTGGGATCGGACACGGGCGCAGACCACACTTTCAGCTTGTAATCGCAGAAATCGATGGAATCAACTCTGTCATGAGAGCCATAAACATATATCCTGTCACCGAATACTCTCGGCTCGCCATCGGGAATGTATTCCCAGCGGGGAAGATAAGGGTTAGCCATAATATCACCTCATACATTTTTTGTATGTTTATTTTAGCATATCGGGAGCGGTTTGGCAATAACTTTCACGACAGACATCAGCACAAAACTGACATAGTCTTAAGTGTGTTTATCAAGTATCTCGATTATATCGGGATACTTGACCTGTGCTTTTTCTCTGTCAAATAGCGACATATTACCCGTATCCCACCAGAAGCATTTGATCCCGTTTGCGCTTGCACAGCTGATAAAATGCTCCACATATTGCTTTCTGGCATCCTCGCAGCCTTTATAGTCAGCACCAAATTCCCCGACAATTACAGGTGCATTTTGTTGTTCGGAAAACTCTGCTATACGTGCAAATAACTCAGATATCTGTTCTCTATCAGCATCACTGCCCCAATCAAAGCGTGGCTCGGCATAGTCTACGCTTGTCCATGTAAAGGGCTGTGGGTCATAATTATGAACTTGTATCATCAGATGATCTTTTGTACTGTCATTTGGCATAACAAAATTGTTGAATGCGCCATCTGCACACATACCTGAGTATACCTGTACCATGAGATTGCGATCAGTATTATTTCCGCCTGTTGCTCTAACTGTATCCACAAAAAGCTGATTGAAAGCATTATGTGCTGCGTATTCCTCTGCACTGCCAGCCTCGCCCCATCGGTATCCGCTGTCCAGCATTTCATTGAAGCCCTCAAAGATGAGTTTTTCGTCATAATCTTTGAAATGTTCAGCTATAGCTGTCCATAGTGCGGAAAAGCGTTCGGAGTTTTCTTCATAGCATTCGGGTGTCGCTCTGAGCCATCCACCACCTGAATCATGATGTACGTTGATGACACAGTACATATCGAGTGAAATAACATAATCGACTACCTCCTGTACTCTGTTCATCCACGCTTCATCGATTCTGTATTCATTATCCATATGCTCATGCCATGTTACGGGTATACGCACAGCGTTGAAGCCTGCAGCCTTTACAGCGCCTATAAGCTCCTGCGTAGTGGCAGGATTTCCCCATGCTGTTTCATAGCTGTAAGGCGTACCGTCTGAATAAAGTCCTATCCATTCGCCGTTACTTTCCAGAGTATTTCCAAGATTCCAGCCTATTTGGATATTATTCGCTGCCTGCTGTGCAGATTCAGGCTGACCGAAAATGAATATCATTGATACCGCCGCTACGCATATTACAAATATGGTTGTTATTATTATAACTTTAAGTTTCATTTTATCACCCTATAATATTGTACCAGATGTCATCAATTATTTCAATAGTGTGACGTTCAGCAACGGATCGCATATATTGTAACGAAGACATAAGTTTTCATTAAATAATCTGGAGGAATCAATATGGCAACTTTTTATAACCAGGCGACGTTGTCCTACAACGACACCGTCACCAATTCAAATATCGTAACCGGCGAGCTTGTAGAGGTGCTCACAGCAACCAAGACTGCCATTACCGAAACTTACACGCAGGGTGAGACTGTGACCTATGTAGTAAGCATAGTCAATACAGGTTCTACAGCAATAACAGGAGTGACAGTGACTGATGACTTAGGCGCTTATCCTTTTGGTACAGGCACACTTACACCACTCACCTATATTGAGGGCACTGCGCGTCTTTTCGTAAACGGCGCAGTTCAGCCTGCTCCCACTGTCGTGGCAGGTCAGCCTCTGGTTATCAGTGGATTCACTATTCCTGCGGGCGGCAATGCGCTTGTTGTATATCAGACACGGGTGAATAACTTTGCTCCTCTCGGTATCGAGGGAGAGATCACAAATACAGCTACTATCACTGCGGCAGGTATAACAAACCCTGTTACTGCTCAGGAGACCATAGCAGCAGACACCCTTGCAAATCTTACCATCACCAAGAGCCTTTCGCCTGAAGTGGTTACGGAAAACGGTGAGCTGACCTATACCTTTGTAATCCAAAACACAGGCAATACTCCTGTTACCGTAGCTGACGATGCGGTGGTAACAGATATCTTTGATCCTGTACTTGATCCCATCACCGTAACTTTCAACGGTGTGACATGGAGTGAGCCTGTAAATTACACCTACGATGAAACAACAGGCACATTCGCCACAGTTGCAGGACAGATCACAGTTCCTGCCGCAACCTATTCTCAGGATCCCACTACAGGTGTATGGATCATTGAGCCGGGCGTATCTGTACTGCGTGTGACAGGCACGGTCTGAAGATGCCGCTTTGTCCGTTTTGCGGAAGATATCATTTTCCGAGAAAAAATGGATACAGCAGCTCCGTATAATCAGCGAATAGCAGCGCAATATATTTTCATCTATCAAATGGAGGAAGTATATGAACATCGTTACCTGCGGTGAGGATTGCCGCTGGCAGATTGACGGAGCTTGCACACTCGACGATATATCGCGTATCAGCTCAGGCGGCGGCAGCGGCTGCTGCTATTATGAGCCGATGAAAATAACGCACAATAAGAAAACGGGCGGAGAATAACTCCGCCCGTAAGGTTTTATAGATAACATTGAAGCGTATCAGCCGAGATCGTCCTCGGAGATAAGGCTGATGCCCTTTGAGTTCAGCACTTCGATAGCCTTATCGTTGTTGTCAACACGGACAGCAACGCTTGCTCTGCCCTCCTTGTTGGTTACAAGAGAGTAGCAGTACTCGATGTTGATGCCTGCGCTCTCAAATGCGTCGATAACGGAGTACATTCCGCCCGGCTGATCGGGAACGCTGAATGCAACTACCTTTGTGAGATTTGCGGTGCAGTCGTTAGCCTTGAGGAGCTTGAGAGCGTTATCCGCATCTCTTACAACAAGACGAACGATACCAAAATCAGTAGTATCAGCGATAGTCATAGCGCGGATATCGATATTGTTATCGGTGAGTACTTTCATAACGGAAGCCAGTCTGCCTGTTTTGTTTTCTACAAATACGGAAATCTGATTAAGCATATTTTTTTACCTCCATTACTTTGTAAACTTATTCTTTATCTTGCGGTTATCTATGCAGCGTGTAGCCTTGCCCATGGAGCGTGCGAGGGACTTGGGCTCAAGCAGCTTTATTGTAACGCCTACGCCGATAGCGGAGTCGATAGCGGTCTTGAGCTTTTTCTTGTATGCTTCGACATCTCTGATGTTATCGGTAAACATATCATCGCGGATCTCAAGCTGCACCTCGAGAGTATCCAGATTGTTCACTCTGTCTACAACGAGCAGATAATTGGTTGCCTTGTTATCCACGCTCAGCAGTGCAGATTCGATCTGGGACGGGAATACGTTTACGCCGCGGATGATGAGCATATCATCTGTTCTGCCCTGAGGCTTGAGCATACGCGCGTGTGTTCTGCCGCACTTGCAGGGCTCGTATACGAGGGTAGCGATATCGCGTGTTCTGTAACGGATAAGGGGCAGAGCCTCCTTGGTGATGCAGGTGAATACGAGCTCGCCCTGCTCGCCCTCGGGAAGTACTTCAAGGGTATCGGGATCGATGATCTCGGGGATGAAGTGGTCCTCGCAGATGTGCATACCGCACTGGTATTCGCACTCGCAGGAAACGGAGGGGCCCATGATCTCGGAAAGACCATAGATATCGTAAGCCTTGATGCCGAGTCCCTCTTCTATCTCATGACGCATCTCCTCTGTCCAGGGCTCAGCGCCGAAAACGCCTGCCTTGAGCTTGAGATCATCCTTGCTCATGCCTATCTCGTTCATAAGCTCAATAAGGCTTATAGCGTAGGAGGGAGTCATGCAGACGATGGTAGAGCCGAAATCACGGAACATTTCAAGCTGACGCTGGGAGTTGCCCGCGGAGGCAGGTATAGCTGTTGCGCCCAGCTTTTCTGCACCGTAATGCATACCGAGACCGCCTGTGAAAAGACCGTATCCGTAAGATACATGAACAAAATCGTTCTCATCGCCGCCGCAGGACGCCAGTGCACGGGCAGCGCATTCTGCCCAGATGTCTATATCTTTCTGGGTGTAGCCTACAACGGTCTGCTTGCCTGTAGTTCCCGAAGAAGCATGGATACGCACAACATCGCTCATAGGTGTAGCGAACATACCGTAGGGGTAGTTATCGCGCAGATCCTGCTTTACTGTGAACGGCAGCTTGGACAGATCCTTGATGGACTTGATGTCCTCAGGCTTTACACCTGCAGCGTCCATCTTTTCACGATAGGGCTTTACGTTTTCGTAAACGCGCCTGATCTGCTGAGAAAGGCGGAAGGACTGGAGAGCCTCCAGCTCATGACGAGGTGCACATTCGATCTCTTTCTTGAAATACTTCATTGTTTTACTCCTTTTGTATGTGTGGGGGGAGCAGCGCTCCCGTGCGAACTTATTTAGCGTAGCCCTCGCCCAGAGCGAAAGCCTTGCGGTTGATATCCAGCGCCTTTGCGGGAACGCAGGCTTCAAGTGCATTCTTCCATGCATCGGCAGGGAAATCCATCATTGTGGAGAGTACGCCCATGAGCACCACGTTTACAGCTCTGGAGGAGCCTGCTTCATTTGCGAGTGCGAGTGCGTCCAGCGCTGTGATATCAGCGCCCTTGCTTTTGATCTTCTCAATGATATCCTCAGGATAGGACACAGCGCCTGTGATAACAGGCATAGGCTCTACCTGCTGTGTGTTGGTGATGATCTTTCCGCCCTTTTTGAGGTAAGGCAGCCATCTTGCTGCTTCCAGCTCCTCGAAAGAAACGATGATATCCGCCTCGCCCTTTTCGATAACAGGGGAGTATACCTTATCGCCGTACTTGATATATGTAACTACGGAGCCGCCGCGCTGGGACATTCCGTGTACCTCGCTCACCTTGACTTCAAAGCCCTGAGAGAGCAGTGTGTTACCTAAAATTCTGCTGGCAAGGAGAGTACCCTGACCGCCCACGCCAACGAGCATGATTGATTTAGTTTCCATTCAGATTACCTCCTCTTATTCCTCAATTGCGTCAAACTTACACATCTGTGTGCAGAGATCACAGCCAACGCAGAGTGTAGTGTCGATCTTAGCCTTGCCTGTTGTCATGGAGATAGCAGGGCAGCCGATCTTCATACATGCCTTGCAGCTCTTGCATTTATCTGCGTTTACCTTGAAAGGAGGCTTATGCTTAACTGTCTTAAGCAGAGCACAGGGCTTTCTCATGATGATAACGCTGGGCTCTTCAGCGGCAAGTTCTGTTTTGAGAGCGCTCTCAACAGCTGTGAGATCGCCGGGGTCAACTACGGAAACTCTGTTGATTCCGATGGATCTTACAAGGGACTCCAGATCAACTGCGGATGCAGGATCACCGTGGATGTTCTTGCCGTTTGCAGGGTTGTTCTGGTGACCTGTCATACCTGTGATGGAGTTATCCAGAATAAGCACTGTGGAGTTGCTTCTGTTATAAGCGATATTGATAAGACCTGTGATACCGCTGTGGATGAAAGTAGAGTCACCGATTACCGCAACAGCCTTGCCCTCGAACTCGGACTTTCTTGCCTTGTTGAAGCCGTGCAGACCGCTGATGGAAGCGCCCATACATACAGTGGAATCCATAGCCTGAAGAGGAGCGGCAGCACCGAGAGTATAGCAGCCGATATCGCCGCTTACCATGCAGCCGAGCTTCTTCAGAGTGTAGAATACGCCGCGGTGAGGACATCCTGCACACATTACGGGAGGACGTACAGGTACATTCTCTCCGAAGTCGAGGCATTCGTTCTTTTCACCGAGGATCTTTGCCTTGAGATATGTCTGGGAGTATTCGCCGATATAGGTGAACAGGTTCTTGCCGATGGGGTCAAGACCCAGCTTGCGGCAGTGAGTTTCGATGAAATCATCCAGCTCCTCTATAACATACAGCTTATCTACCTTAGCAGCGAAATCCCTGATGAGCTTCTCGGGCAGGGGATATACCATGCCGAGCTTGAGGTAGCTTGCCTTGTCGCCCAGAGCTTCCTTGGCATACTGGTAAGCGATACCTGCGGTGATAACGCCGATCTTTGTATCGTTCATCTCAACGGTGTTGAGGGGAGAAGTCTCTGCGTACTCGATGAGCTTTGCGGTGCGTTCCTCTACAACAACGTGCTTTGCCTTTGCAAATGCAGGCATCATAACGTACTTCTGAGGATTCTTCTGATACTCGGGCAGAGCCTTTTCTATTCTGTCACACTCCTCAACTGCGCTCTGGGAGTGGGAAACTCTTGTGGAAAGGCGCAGGATAACAGGGGTATCGAACTGCTCACTGATATCGTAAGCCATCTTTGTGAAGTCCTTGCACTCTGCACTGTCGGCAGGCTCCAGCATGGGGACCTTTGCAGCCATAGCGTAGTGACGGGAATCCTGCTCGTTCTGAGAGGAGTGCATTCCCTGATCGTCTGCAACTGCAATCACCATACCGCCTGTAACACCTGTGTAGGAAGCGGTGAATAGCGGATCGTATGCCACGTTCAGACCAACGTGCTTCATAGCTGTAAAGGAGCGTGCGCCTGCAATGCAAGCGCCGACAGCAGTCTCGCAGGCTACCTTTTCGTTGGGAGCCCATTCTGTGTGCATTACGTCCTCGGGGTATGTAGACGCGAATTCTGTTATCTCGGTACTGGGAGTGCCGGGATAGCTGGATACAACTGTTACACCCGCTTCATATAAACCGCGGGCAACAGCCTGATTACCAAGCATTAATTTTGCCATATTAAACCTCCAAAAATACTGCTGCGCAAAATCTTACGCACAGAAAAATACACTATAATTATAGCATATTTCGGAGTATTTGCATAGTTCTTGCAGGTTATTTTGGCGGAAATGCCTAATATTTTTCACTTCTTTGGTTGAATTAACTAAAATATCGGGGTGGAACAGGCTCGGTCAGATAACGATCACAATAAAAAATGATCCGAAGCAGAGGAGCTCTTATTCGGATCATTGAAAAAACTGTTATCAGATATTCTTTTCAAGGCAGCTGAACGCTTCATCAACGACTTTCTGCTCAGGAGCCTTTGTGAACAGGCTCACTACAGGAACGATGATAATGGAGATTATCATTGCGATCGCGCCTGCGTTGATAGGTGAGAGCAGGTTGAGCGGGCAGCCGAGTGCCTTTACGCTTTCAACAAGGTTCGGGAACAGACCTAAGCTGAACAGTACCATGTGTACCATTGAAATGCCTACGCCTGTGATAAAGCTTGCGATACAAGCAGCCTTTGATGTCTTCTTGCTGAACAGTCCCCACATGAACGGGCCGAGGAACGAGCCTGAAAGTGCGCCCCATGAATAAGACATCAGTGTTGTGATGGATGCGTTCTTATTTGCAGCGATAACAACAGAGAGGATAAGGAAGAACGCGATGAGTACTCTCATAATAAGCATTTCTCTCTTATCATGCATATTCTTGAAGTGGGGCTTGATAAGATCGTTTGTAAGAGTCGTACTGGATGTGAGCACCAGAGAGGAAAGTGTGGAGAGGGAAGCGGAAAGAACCAGTACCACAACAAGTCCTATAAGAATATCGGGGAGAGCCGCGTCAAGCAGTGCGGGAACTCGTTCATCCTTAGCAACAGAGCTGTCGTTGTAAAGTCTTACGAAGCCGCCCATGAAGTAGGAGCCGCCTGCAACCACCAGTGCAAAGAAAGTGGATACGATAGAGCCTGTAAAGATGGATTTTTCACTCTTGATAGCATAGAACTTCTGTACCATCTGAGGCAGACCCCATGTGCCGAGGGAGGTAAGTATAACCACACCGAACAGGTTGATAGGATCAGGACCGAACAGGCTGTTGAGACCGCCTGCGCCGCCGACCTCAAATTCACCAAGCTGCTGCAGTGCGCTTGTGAGACCGCCCTTGTTGTTTACTGTGCAGATAACTACAGCGGATATTCCTATCAGCATGATGATGCCCTGGAAGAAATCGTTGAAAGCTGTTGCGGTGTATCCGCCGATGATAACATACACAGCGGAAAGCAGAGCCATTGCGATTATGATGTAAACATAGCCGTTCTCACCAAGATCGAACGCCATACCGAACAGTCTTGCAAGACCGTTGTAAACGGAAGCGGTATAAGGGATAAGGAAGATGAATACGATAGCTGCGGAGATGTTCTTCAGCAGGGATGAGCCGAAGCGCTGCTCGAAGAACTCAGGCATCGTGCGGGCACCAAGCTGATTTGACATCAGTCGTGTGCGCTTACCGAGAACGAACCATGGAATAAGACTTCCGATGATCGCGTTTCCAACGCCTATCCATGCGGCTGCCACGCCGTAATCCCAGCCGAACTGTCCCGCATAGCCGATGAATACTACTGCAGAAAAATATGTAGTACCGTAAGAAAAAGCGGTAAGCCAAGGGCCTACATTACGTCCGCCCAGCATAAAGTCATTTACGGATTTTGTTCTTTTTGATGTGTACAGTGCAATTCCTACCATCACGGCGATGTAAATGCCCAGGATGATAAATATCGCGGTTTGTGTTCCCATGTTGTTTCTCCTGTTTCTGTATGATTTGCTGTAAAGCTGAAAAGCTGTAACGCCTAACAGCTTTAAATCGTTAAAGTCATCTGTTAGTATAACATATCTTTCTGCCGTTGTCAAGTCAAAAAATGCGGTTTTTCGCCGTTTTCTTTAAATTGGTCAAAATCCGCTGTATCATTATCGATAAATTGTGTTAAAATGTTGAAAATTCAGCACTGTACTTGACTGAACTGCTTTTTTTTGATAGAATATATAGTGCGGTGTTATACCGTGTAAATACAAAAGCAAAAGAAATTAAGGAGGTTGATCAGAATGAAGATCAGTTTCTCGACACTGGCGTGTCCTGATTATTCATGGTCTGATATCTACTCGATGGCGAAGGACTTAGGCTTCGACGGCATTGAGGTAAGAGGTCTTGGCGAAGAGATCTACGCAGTTAAGGCAAAGCCTTTTATGGCAGAAAACATAGCGGATACAGTTGCTAAGCTAAACAAGCTTGGCCTTGAGATCCCCTGCCTATCCAGCGGCTGTGCCCTTAAGTATGCGGATAAGCATGATGATATTGTGGAAGAGATCACACAGTACATTGAGCTTGCAGCCAAGCTAGGCACTCCTTATATAAGAATACTCGGCGATCTTACTCCCGCTCCCGAGGGCGAGGTGGATGACGACGCTGTATGCGATATCCTGAAAGAGCTTGCGGAGCTTGCCGCTCCCAAGGGTGTTACTCTTCTTGTGGAGACCAATGGCGTATATGCGGATACCGCACGTCTGAGAAGACTGCTTGACAAGGTGGCGCATAAGTCTGTTGCGGCGCTGTGGGATGTGCACCATCCTTTCAGATATATGAACGAATCCGCAAGGACTACTGTTGATAACCTCGGCGATTATATAAAGTACATCCATGTCAAGGATTCCGTTATGGATAACGGTAAGGTGGTATACAAGCTGATGGGTGAGGGCGATATCCCGATAAGAGAGATGCTCTCCACACTGCAAAAGATCGGCTATGATGGCTACATTTCCCTTGAGTGGGTGAAGAGATGGTCGAGAGATCTGTATGCTGCAGGTATCATCTTCCCGCAGTTTGCGCGCTTTATGAAGCCTTATCTTCAGGCTAAGAGCACTCTTCAGATAGACGCACGCGGCACAGGCTATTATCCCTGGCCCAAGGAGACTATCATAGACGAGACTTTCCCTGATGTGCTGGATCGCATCTGTAAGGAGTTCCCTGAGCAGTATGCTTTCCGTTATACCGAGCTTGATTATACCCGTACATACCCTGAGTTCCGTGAGGATGTTCTGCGCTTTGCGCGTGCTCTTATCGCAATGGGCGTAAAGAAAGACGATCATGTCGCTATCTGGGCTACAAACGTTCCTGCGTGGTACATCACATTCTGGGCTTGTACATATATCGGTGCTGTTCTTGTAACTGTTAATACTGCATATAAGATCCACGAGGCGGAGTATCTGTTCCACCAGTCCGATACACATACGCTCGTCATGATAGACGGCTTCAAGGATTCCGACTATGTAGGCATCATGAAGGAGCTTTGTCCTGAACTCAAGACCTGCAAGCCGGGTGAGCTGAACTCCGAGCGTCTGCCGTTCCTGAAGAATATCATCACCACCGATTCCAAGCAGGAGGGCTGCTTTACATGGGAAGAGGCCATGGCTCTTGCAGACAGCGTTCCTGTTGAGCGTGTAAATGAGATGCGCGCAAAGATCGACAAGGATGATGTTGTCAATATGCAGTACACCTCGGGTACAACAGGCTTCCCCAAGGGCGTTATGCTGACTCATTATAATGTTGTAAACAACGGTAAGGCTATTGGCGACTGCATGGATCTTTCCACTCATGACAGAATGATGATACAGGTGCCTATGTTCCACTGCTTCGGCATGGTGCTTGCAATGACAGCGAGCGTTACTCACGGCGTAACTATGAGCCCCATTCCCGCATTCTCCCCCAGAAAGGGACTTGCCTGCATCACAAAGGAAAAGATCACCTGCTTCCACGGTGTTCCTACCATGTTCATTGCAATGCTCGGTCACGAGGATTTTGACAAGACTGATTTCTCGCACATGAGAACAGGTATCATGGCAGGCTCGCCTTGTCCTATCAAGACGATGCAGGAGGTAATTGAGAAGATGCATATGCCTGAGATCTGTATAACATACGGTCAGACAGAGTGCTCTCCCGCTACTACCATGAGTAAGACTACCGACAGCATTGAGATCAGAGTAAATACAGTAGGAGCGTCCCTGTTCGGCGTTGAGACCAAGATCGTCGATCCCGAAACAGGCGAGGATCTGGGCGACGACATGGACGGCGAGTTCTGTGCACGTGGCTACAACATCATGAAGGGCTACTATAAGATGCCTGAGGCTACTGCGGCTACTATTGACAGCGATGGCTGGCTGCATTCGGGCGACCTTGCAAGACGTACCCCCGATGGTTATTACAAGATCACAGGCCGTATCAAGGATATGATCATCCGCGGCGGTGAAAATATCTATCCCAAGGAGATAGAGGAGTTCTTCTATACACATCCTAAGGTAAAGGATGTACAGGTCATCGGTGTTCCCGATAAGGACTACGGCGAGGAGATCATGGCTTGTATTGTGCTCAAGCCCGGCGAGGAGGCTACTGTTGAGGAAATGAAGCAGTATGCTCTTGAAAGACTTGCAAAGCACAAGGTGCCCAGATATGTTGCTTTCGTTGAGGGCTTCCCGATGAATGCGGCAGGTAAGATACTCAAGTACAAGATGCGTGAGTGGGCTGTGGATCATCTCGATCTGCATGACGCAAGCAAGATAGTAACAGCATAACAGTTCGTGCGGCATTGTTTTCAATGCCGCACTTTAGTATGCATAAAATATAAGCCGCTCTTTTCAGAGCGGCTTTGGTATTGTTAGAATGTTTTAACGGTACTCGTCAAGGATAGCCTCAACTGCGGGAGAAATCTGGGAGCTGAGCTGAGTCCAGCTGCCTGCGTTGAACATGATCTCGTTGAGGGTGTTGCCGATGAGATCGCTGGAGAGCTCGCTGTTGAAGCCGTAAACATCGTCAAAGGAGAAGTTGAACTTTGTGGGATCCTTCATTTCGATGTACAGATCGTATACCTGCTCATCCCATGTCATCTGCCACTTCTGCATACCCTCGTACTTGCCCTCAAGGAAAGTTACCTTTTCGGGAGCGATAGCTTCCTGCTTAGCCTGTGCCTTTACAGTTTCATCGGTCTCGAATACGCGGTTGCAGTAGATCCAGTCAACAGCGCCCTTGATGTTCTTAGCGCCCTTGGGAACCATATAGCCGAAGGTATCATAAGCGAGATTGTATGTATCAGAGGAAGGATCGCGGGGGAAGGGAACAAATGCGAAATCAGAGGGAGTATCAAAGATATCGTTCTCTACGCCTGCGGGATTCTGGATGATCTTGGATGCGTCGGAGTAGCACCAGCTGGGCTCCATACCGAGGAACAGCACCTGTGCGGAGTTTACAGCCCACAGCTGAGGAGATACCCAGTCGCCAAGCTCCTTGTCGTAGAACAGTCCGTCTCTGTGCAGACCCTCGATGAATTCCATAGCTCTTGTTACGTTAGCGTCACCGAGATTGTTTACGATAGTTCCGTCGGGTCTTACATCAACAAAGTTAGTACCTGTTGTGGCAACGATGGAAGCAAGCACATCGGGAGTGCTGCAGTAGCCGATGTTGGTATCATCCTGATTACAGAAATCGATCATCATCTGGCGCCATGTATCCCATGTCCAGTTGCCTGCCATATAGAGCTCATAAGGATCTGTAAGACCTGCATTCTCTACAGTCTTTCTGTTGTAGTTGAGTGCGAAATATGTTCTGATCTGGTAGGGATAATAGTAATGCTTGCCCTCGTAAGCGAAGTCCTCAACGGTCTGCTTCATATCAGCCCAGAGAGCGGTGTTAAGATCGAAGTGCTCATCCAGTGCCTCATACATATTCTTTGCCATACCGCCGGGGAAGCTCAGCCATTCGTATGTTACGAGATCGGGGGAATCATCCGCTGCAATAAGCGTACCGAGCTTTTCAAAGTAAGCAGGACCGCTGGAGCAGCTGTTGTACTCGATAGTGCCGCCCCACTCGGGAGTCTGGAATACAAGATACTGGTCAGAGCCGTCACGGATATCATAGTAGCCGAGGAATTTAACAAGACCTGCGTTTCCATCGGGAGCGAAATCCTCGCTGACGATGTCCTTAGCTTCTTCGTCTGTTTTTGCGCCCTCGTCGGGGTCTGTTGTGGTTGCTGCAGTTGTTGTGCCTGATGTGCCGGGGCCTGCGCCTGATGTGGTAACGGGAGCTGTGCCGCCCTCATCACAGCCTGCAACGGTTGCGATCATAGCTGCTGCCATGCACACTGCCATGATCTTCTTCATTCTGCTCATTGTATGTTCCTCCTATATAACGATGTATGTATACGTTTACATATCATTTACATTATACACGATATGCGTGAGGATTTCAATTAACATAATAGCAAAAAAATTCCTTTTCTTTTGTGCAAAGTGACGCAATTGACATAAGTCGGAATAAATCAAGGTAAACTGCAAGCCCCGTTAATGCTTGCTCAACGGGGCTGTTATAATTATTCTAAGTCCGCCATCTGTGCAGTTCTTAAACGTGCTGAGCCACTGTCACGCTTTCCACAGCCGTTGGTGATATCGGTCTTGTGAAAGTGCCGTGATACAGTGAGCCGTTTTCACTGTGGCCGAATGAGTAATCGCTGAGTAAGAGCTGTGTACCGTCTGTAAGGGTGATGGTTATATCAACGAGATATCCATCGCCTTTTTCAAAATCAGAGGTGTCCATTTCAATGAAAAGCTCCCAGTTGAACGGAGTGAGCTTTATGCTCTTTACTTCGGCGTGAGCTGTTGTCATTTCCATGCTTTCGTTATATTCGTGCAGCTCTATGCTTTCGTTTATTACTATTTCATTTGACTCGGTACATATTTTGAAATCCACGGGAATATCGACATGCAGTCCGCAGGTTAGAAGCTCGCGCTCTTTCCACGGCTCAGGGTCTTTTTCGCTTGTATTCGGTATAAGCCTGTACAGATCGTTGAAATCAAGAGTTATCGTTTTGCCTTCAAGAGTATCATTGATATCGGAAAGGCACATCATGCCGTAGTATGACAGTGTATCATCCTGATGCGAGATAAGCTCGCAGTGGCTGCGATAAACTCTGTTCAATGGAGCTTCAGCCTCGCCATCCTCCAGCGCGTCCATGTGCACGATAAATTCCCAGTCTGTCCATCCCGCTTTCGGTGCGCCGTCATAAGTATCGTCGAAAATGACATCATAAAGGAGGTAGGCGGTGGTGCGGTCGGCGGATATTCCTTTGATGTTCAGTCTGTAGCTTTCAAAATCATACCACAGGTCGAGCTGTTTGCCATACTCCTTGAAGTCAAAGGTGTCTGTGCTTTCGTTAATTTCCGCTGTATCAGTAGATTCACAGGTGTCAGTGATAGTGATATCAACAGTAGCTTCTGCTGTTCGGGCAGGCGTTGATGTTTCCTCCTGATTGTTGAATATCCTGCTAAACGCAGAGTTGAAATCCCAGCCCGATACCGCGCCGACCGTTACTGTAGCGGTTGCAAGCACCGCCACGGCTGCAATTGCCGCAAACGCAGTTCTTTTGATCTTCCTGTTTTTATTGCTCATATTTTTCGCCCTTTCCATTACGTTTGTGCAAATCTCTTTGCTGTCAGACAGGGGAGTGAGCTCACTGAATGAATCCTTGAATAAGCCTTTATAGTCCATGGTAGCCCTCCTTGATGAGAAGTTCCTTTAACAGCTTTCTGCCGCGGGACAGCCGTGTTGTAACGGCGGTCTGTTTGATGCCGAGTGCTTCTGCGATGTCATTCACCGAGTATTCCTCATAATAATACATATAGAGCACTATCCTGTATTTCTGATCCAGTTTCATGATCACAGGCAGCAGGTCATCATGCTTTTGCTCGCTTGCTGGGATATTCTCTGCCATTTCCAGCGGCATAGACATCCTGTATCGATATGAGCTCAGCAGATTTTTACATCTGTTAGATGTGACACGGATCAGCCATGCACGTATATGCTCGTCATCACGGAAATCCTTTTTATATGTATACAGCGCAAGGAAAACATCCTGCATGATATCATCTGCGTCTGCGCGGTTTTTAACATAGCAGTAAGCAACGCGGAATACAAGTCCGCTGTATAGCTCTGCAAGCCGTGTAAGCTCCTGTCCGTCCATTTCTTTACTCCTTTTTGAAAGATCTTTCACTTGAAACACAAATGAAAAAGCGGAAATGTCACATAATTCTTTGATATGTGCTATCATAACAAATTTAATAAACTTTGTAAAGAATTATTGCAATTTTCGTCAAAGTGTGATACAATATATAACAGCGAAAATTCGTTAATAAATTAAAACGTACAAAGGAGTAGCACCAATGAACGAAAAAATCCAGAGCATCATGGATCTCATCCGTGAAAAGGGCATCAAGATGGTAGACTTCAAGATGGTCGACATCAACGGTCAGTTCCGTCACGTTACCATTCCCGCAGAGGACTTCAGCGAGGACGTAATGAAGAACGGTATCGGCTTTGACGCTTCCAACTACGGCTATGCAGTAGTAGAGAAGAGCGACATGGTATTCATCCCCGATCCCGATAGTGCAGCTATCGATCCTTTCTGTGAGATCCCCACACTTTCCATGGTGGGCAATGCTATGATCATCGATTATCCCGAGAACCGTCCGCTGGCACAGTATCCCAGAAACATCGTTGCGGCTGCAGAGCAGTATATGAAAGACTGCGGCGTTGCTGATACAATGCTGATACTGCCTGAGTTTGAGTTCTATATGTTTAATAATGTAGGCTGGGATGTAAGCGCTCAGTCCGTCGGATATGCCGTTGACGCTCCTCAGGCTCACTGGAACAGCGCAACAGAGGGCATGGGAAACATCGTTGCAAAGCAGAAGAACTATCACATCGCAAAGCCGTTCGATATCTCCTATGAGGCGCGCAGCGAGATGTGTCTGCTGATGGAGGAGGCAGGTATCGGCATCAACTACCACCACCCTGAGGTAGGTGCCGCAGGTCAGTTTGAGATCGAGCCCAAGCTCGGCAAGATGAGCAAGATGGCTGACGCTACCATGATGATAAAGTACATCATCCATAACGTGGCGAGAAAGTATGGTATGTCCGCTACATTCATGCCCAAGCCTGTTATGGGTGAGGCAGGTAACGGAATGCACGTTCACATGCTGCTTCTTAAGGATGGTCAGCCTGTATTCTCCGATGATAACGGCTACGCTCACCTCAGTAAGGAAGCACACTGGTTCATGGGCGGTCTGCTGAAGCATATCGCATCCCTGTGCGCTATCACAAACCCCAGCACAAACTCTTTCAAGAGACTTGTACCCGGATTTGAGGCTCCTGTAACTGTTGGTTATGCTACCTCCAACCGCAGCGCTGTTATCCGTATTCCTGCGTATGCAAAGACTCCCGACCGCAGACGTTTCGAGCTGCGTAACCCTGACGCTACCTGCAATCCTTATTTCTGCTATGCAGCTATCCTGATGGCAGGTCTTGACGGTATCAAGAACCAGATCGATCCTCATGAGAACGGCTGGGGTCCTTACGATATGAACCTGTTCCACCTGAGCGACGAGGAAAAGGCAAAGCTGACTCAGCTGCCCACATCCCTCGAGCAGGCTCTGGATGCTCTGGAAGCAGATCATGATTATCTGCTGGCAGGCGGCGTATTCCCTGAGGAGCTCATCAAGAACTTCATCAAGGGAAAGCGCGAGGAGTGCCGTGCAATGGCTGCTATTCCTCATCCCGCAGAGTTCGATCGTTACTACAACCTGTAATGGCTTAATAAAAATTCCCTCCCGTGATCTTACGGGAGGGATATCTATATGTATCAGTGTGTTCTGAAAAGATCGATAAGAATAAGCGCAGGGGGTACTGCGATAAGTATATCTCCGAGTGAGAAATCCTTTGTGCATATCGAAATGATGAGCGCCAGAACGCAGAGTGCAAGCATCGCAGAGGAGCTTACAAGCGCCTTTTTATCGTTCTTGGAAAGACCAAACCAGCCTGTTACGGCAAAGCCTCCCAGAGTAAGGATAACGCCGAAGATGTTTCCGATAAGTCCGAGGAACGAGCCGTCCTCCACGTTGCGGAATATTGCAAGGCTGAAGAACCATCCGCCCGAGCCTTTAGCAAAGAAAGCGAAGATGATGCTGGCTGCTGCCACAGCAAAGCAGAGTATAGAGCCGACTTTTCTCATTCTGTTCCTCCTGTACATATTTGATATTAAATCAGCCCCTGCATTTGCAGGGGCATTGGTGCCGATAGTGGGGGTCGAACCCACACGGTGTTGCCACCAACGGATTTTGAGTCCGTCACGTCTGCCAATTCCATCATATCGGCGTAATACTTGCTTATTTTATCATAAAACGGAACTGTTGTCAATACCTTTGCTTTTGCAGCGCGGATGATATATGTTATAGAATTAGGATTAATTTGTCATGATTTTGATTTAATTGTAAAAAATTTCTCACAAAAGTACTTGATTTTCTATAAATTTCATGCTAAAATAGTGATAACGTTTACAGGAAACGTTTACACATGAGTTTTCTTACTTTTAAATAACAGGAGGAATTACATAATGAAGCTGAAAAAGATAACCTCGGCGCTGATGTCCGCGGTGCTCGCTGCGACAATGCTGCTGAGCGGCTGTGCCGATAATACTGTATCGTCGGATAGCGGTTCGGAGCAGCAGACCACCACATCATCCACCGAGCAGACAGGCGATGTTACAGCAGCGGAGGGCAATGAGCTCACCTCGCTGGAGGTCATCCGTCTGATGGGCAACGGTACAAATCTCGGAAATACGCTGGAGGCTTATAACCACGGCGGTTATATCAACGGCATGAATCCTGCGGATTTCGAGACAGGCTGGGGTCAGCCCTATACAAGCCCCGAAATGATCCAGGGCATGAAGGACGCGGGCTTTGATACTCTGCGTATTCCGATCGCCTGGACAAACGGTATCAACTTTGAGAGCGGAGATTACACTATCGATGAGCGTCTTATGGCACGAGTTGAGGAAGTTGTAAACTACGCGCTTGATGCAGATATGTACGTTATTATAAACGATCACTGGGACGGCGGCTGGTGGGGCATGTTCGGCTCTGCCGATATGGCTGTACGTGAGCAGGGCATGGAGCTGTACAAGGCTATGTGGACCCAGATCGCTGAGCGTTTCAAGGATTACTCCTATAAGCTCATCTTTGAGTCAGCAAACGAGGAGCTGGGCGATCGCCTGAACGATAAGGAGATCACAGGCTCAAAGGGCGTTCTTTCCCAGAACGAATGCTACGAAAAGGCTTATGAGATAAACAGCGAGTTCGTTAAGCTGATACGCTCCACAGGCGGAAACAATGCCGACCGTTTCCTGCTTATTGCTGGTTACAATACTGATATCACAATGACCTGTGATGATCGCTTCAAGATGCCTGAGGATACAGCTGAGGATAAGCTGCTGCTTTCTGTACATTATTATACTCCCTGGGATTACTGCGGTACTGACGCTATCAAGCAGTGGGGCTCTCCCGATGATTACAAGGAGATGAATGGTCTGTTTGAAAGACTGAGCAAATTCTCCGAGCAGGGCTACGGCGTTGTTATCGGCGAGTACGCTGTTATGGGCGGCGGCAAGGAAAATGTTGATGATTTCTACAATAACCTGCTCGATAACTGCGATCTGTATGATTTCTGTCCCGTTCTTTGGGACTGCAGCGAGTTCTACAAGCGCCGCAGCCTTGCATGGGCAGATGAGACCATCGCAGAGATATTCGATACACGCAGATATGCAAAGTCCGAGAAGGGCGTTGCGCTTGAGGATATCAAGTCTGCCGCAAAGACCCGTATAGACGAGGCTTACGAGGCTGCTACAGCCGCTTTCATGGAGGAGACAGACATCCTGCCCTCCGATGATAAGGCAGTGGCATGGATAATGTTCCAGAGCAGTGACTGGGGCGTTGCATACAGCGTAGGCGACAGCTACGATCCTACTAACAAGACTATGGGTGTACATGCTCAGAATGCCGAGATCACTGGCGAGGGCACATATACGATAAGCCTTGATTTCTCTGATCTTGGCGGCGTAAAGGGTACTGCATTCTCCGCGCTCGGTATCTATAACGGAGAAACGCTGTTCCCCGGATATATCGTAACCATTGATAATATTCTGCTCAACGGCGCTCCTTATGAGCTTGCCGGCAAGGAGTATACCTCCTCTGATGATGGCAAGTGTACAAGAGTAAACCTCTACAACGGCTGGGTAAATAAGGCCCCCGAGGACGCAAGAACTCCCGATGGCGATCTGACAGGCTGTACTGCTCAGATAATGCCGCTTGATAACAAGGTTACTGTTAATACGCTCTCTATCACTTTCACTTACAGCGCACCGTAATTCAACTGCCGCCTCCTCTTTGGAGGCGGCTTTTTTGCGCGTTTTTTAAACTCGTTCTTGAAAATTAATAATAAAAAACGCAAATTTGTGCAGTTTTTTTCAAAAACCCCTTGACAATTTAGCAAAAACGTGATAAATTATATTTAGCACTCAAAGAGAAAGAGTGCTAACACTCAGATGACAAGAGTGCTAAAACGTAATGCACAGATTCAGTGAAAGGCAGGTAGGCTGTGGACGCAAGAGCTATGAAGATACTCGCCGCTATTGTGGATGAGTACATTACTACAGGCGAGCCTGTCGGCTCAAAGGTGCTTGCACAGAAGCCCGATATCAACGTATCCTCGGCAACCATCCGCAATACCATGGCGGCGCTGGAGCAGGAGGGCTATCTGGATCATCCGCATACCTCGGCAGGGCGTGTTCCCACATTCAAGGGCTATCGCTTCTACATTGATAATCTTATGGATCCCGAGCCTGTCAGTCAGGCGGCCTTAGAGGAATTCGGAGAGCATATCTTTGATAATGCTGTTACGGATGAGGATATAATAAAGAACGCATCCGAGGCTCTGGCGGAGATAACCAAATGCGCCACGTTTTCTGCGAATCGCGCTTCGCAGTTCTCTGTGATAACAAAGGTAGATGTTATCCCGACAGGAAAGAGGATGTACGTTCTGCTTCTTATCACCTCAAACGGCGAGGTAAAGAACAGAGTCTGCCGTATGGAGTTTGACATCACCAATGAGCAGATGGATTTCTTCACGCGTTTCCTTAATTCTCATCTTACGGGAATAAATCTTTCAAATATGACAGATGAATACATCCAGACCCTTGCAGAGGCGATGGGAAGCTATATGATGACGCTTTCTCCGCTGCTTCAGGCGGTGTGTGAGATGTCCTCGGATATGATGAGGGACAGCATTGAAGTCAAGGGCGAGCGCAATCTGCTGGCGTGTCAGGAGTTCCCGATGGTGGATGTCATGCGCTTCCTTGAGCAGAAGAACGAGATATCCGCTCTGCTGGACAATGCGTTTTCGGGAATCAATATAAAGTTCGGCGCGGAGCAGGGAACGTTTGCGATCTCAAATTCCACCTTTGTAAGCGCAAGCTACTACAAGGACGGAAAGCCTGCAGGAACGCTAGGCGTTATAGGACCGATGAGGCTCGATTACCGCAAGGTAATTCCCTATATAGAATATTTCAGCAATAAGGTTACGCAGCTGTTATCCGCCGATGAGGAGGAAAAGCAGCTCGCACAGATAGAAAGAGAGGTAGAAAAGAATGGCGACAACTAACGAGGAGATGAACGAGGAGCTCATTGAGCAGACCGAGGAAGCGGCTGAAGTCGTGACTGAGGAAGCTGCTGCAGAGCCTGAGATCATCGACCCCGAGGAAAAGCATGCCGAGGAGATGGCGGCGATGAAAGATCAGCTGCTGCGTACCATGGCGGAATATGATAACTTCCGTAAGCGCGCTGCAAAGGAAAAGAACGATCTTCGTCCTATGATAATCAGCGACGTGGTAAAGGAATTCCTGCCCGTTATGGATAATCTTGCAAGGGCGCTTGAGGCTGAATGCACCGACGCCGCATACAAGCAGGGTGTTCAGATGATAGACGACAGCTTCATGGAGATACTCAAGAAGCTGGGTGTTGAGGAGATCGAGAGCGATGGCGCGGTGTTTGATCCGTCGATGCACCAGGCAGTGCAGAGAGTGAGCGGCACAGACAAGGAGAGCGGCACTATCGTTACCACATTTGCAAAGGGCTACAAGATCGGTGAAAGAGTTATCCGTTTCGCAATGGTAGCTGTTGCAGAATAACACAGGATCAGCAAACAATACAGCATAAAGCTGTTTCTTAATTAAAAGGAGGAAACTAATCATGGGAAAAATCATTGGTATTGACTTAGGTACAACAAATTCCTGCGTATCCGTTATCGAGGGCGGCGAGCCTGTTGTAATCACTAACCCCGAGGGCAGCAGAACAACTCCCTCTGTAGTAGCATTCACAAAGGACGGCGAGCGTCTTGTTGGTCAGCTGGCAAAGAACCAGGCTGTAACAAACCCTGACAAGACAGTTATCTCCATCAAGCGTCACATGGGTACAGATTACAAGGTAGAGATCGACGGCAAGAAGTACACACCTCAGGAGATCTCCGCTATGATCCTGCAGAAGCTGAAGGCTGACGCAGAGGCATATCTCGGTGAGACAGTATCCGAGGCTGTTATCACAGTTCCTGCATACTTCACAGACTCTCAGCGTCAGGCTACAAAGGACGCAGGTCAGATCGCAGGTCTTACCGTAAAGAGAATCATCAACGAGCCTACAGCCGCTGCTCTTGCATACGGCGCTGACAAGGAGGATGAGCAGAAGATCGTTGTATACGACCTCGGCGGCGGTACTTTCGACGTATCCGTTATCGAGATCGGTGATGGCGTTCAGGAGGTTCTTGCAACAGCAGGTAACAACCGTCTGGGCGGTGATGACTTCGATCAGCGCATCATCGACTTCCTCAGAAGCGAGTTCAAGAAGTCCGAGGGTATCGATCTTGCAAACGACAAGTTCGCAATGCAGAGACTTAAGGACGAGGCTGAGAAAGCTAAGATCGCGCTTTCCAACTCCACAACTGTAAACGTAAATATCCCCTATATCACAGCAGACGCAACAGGCCCCAAGCACCTGAACGTTACTCTCTCCAGAGCTAAGTTCAACGAGCTGACAGCTGACCTCGTAGAGGCTACAATGGGTCCTCTCAAGCAGGCTATCTCCGATTCCGGTCTTTCCACCAGCGAGATCGACAAGGTGCTGCTGGTTGGTGGTTCTACAAGAATCCCCGCTGTTCAGGATGCTGTTAAGGCTTTCACCGGTAAGGATCCTTTCAAGGGCATCAACCCCGATGAGTGCGTTTCCATCGGTGCCTGCATTCAGGGCGGCGTGCTGAATCAGGAGGTAAAGGGTCTGGTACTGCTTGACGTTACACCTCTCTCCCTCGGTATCGAGACAGCAGGCGGAATCTGCACAAGAATGATCGAGAGAAACACCACTATCCCCACAAAGAAGTCTCAGGTATTCTCCACATACTCCGATAACCAGCCCAGCGTTGAGATCAACGTTCTGCAGGGTGAGCGTGAGTTTGCAAGAGATAACAAGTCCATCGGTATGTTCCACCTTGACGGAATTGCTCCCGCTCCCAGAGGAATCCCCCAGATCGAGGTTACCTTTGATATCGACGCTAACGGTATCGTAAACGTAACAGCAAAGGATCTCGGCACAGGCAAGGAGCAGCACATCTCCATTACCGCTTCCACAAACATGAGCAAGGAAGATATCGACAAGGCTGTCAAGGAGGCAGAAGCTTTCGCAGCTGAGGACAAGAAGCGCAAGGAAGAGGTAGATCTGCGTAACGAGGCTGACCAGATGGTATACCAGATCGAAAAGTCCATGAATGAGTTCGGTGATAAGGTAACAGAGGATGACAAGGCTAAGGTACAGCCTAAGTTGGACGCTCTGAAGGAAGCTCTCAAGGGCACTGATATCGAGGCTGTAAAGACAGCTAAGGAAGAGCTCCAGAACGCATTCTATGAGATCGCAGGCAAGGTATATCAGGCACAGGGCGGAAACCCTGCTGATATGCAGGCAGCAGCAGAGGCTGCAGCAGCCGCTCAGAATAACGGTCCCGTTGACGGCGACGTTATCGACGCTGATTTTACTGAGAACTAATCGAATGATTATGTTTGCGGCTGCTGACAGATCGGTAGTCGCAAACATTTGTTCATATAAAGGACTGATTTAATATGGCTAAAAAAGATTATTATGAGGTGCTTGGTCTGCAGAAGGGCGCTACTGAGGCTGAAATAAAGAAAGCCTACAGAAAGCTTGCAAAGCAGTACCATCCCGACCTTAATCCCGACGATCCCGAGGCAGCGGAGAAGTTCAAGGAGATAAACGAGGCTAACGAGGTGCTCTCTGACGCGGATAAGCGTGCAAAGTACGATCAGTTCGGCTTTGCAGGAGTTGATCCTAACTACGGCGCGGGTCAGGGCGGCGGCTTTGGTGGCTTCGGCGGCTTTGGCGGCGGCTTTGAGGGTAATATCGATCTCGGTGATATCTTTGATAACATCTTTGGCGGCGGTGGCTTCGGCGGCGGTACACGCTCCAACCCCAATGCGCCCAGAAAAGGCTCTGATATAGCTGCTTCTCTCAGCATAAGCTTCATGGAAGCCTGCAAGGGTCTGACGCATGATATCGAGATCAGCCGCGTTGAGCAGTGCGAGGAGTGCGGAGGCAGCGGTGCGAAGAAGGGTACGGACGCAAAGACCTGTACGGAGTGTCACGGTACGGGTAAGGTGAATTTCCAGCAGCGCAGTATGTTCGGCATGATGACAAGCACTCGTCCTTGTGGCAAGTGTCAGGGCAAGGGTAAGATCATTGAAGATCCCTGCCAGAAGTGCTCGGGCAGCGGCCGTGTTCAGAAGAAAAAGAATATCTCTATCAATATCCCTGCTGGTATCAACGATGGCATGACTATGGCTGTACGCGGACAGGGTAACATCGGCACGAACGGCGGTCCGCGCGGCGATCTGAACGTGCGTATCAAGGTGCGCCCCGATCCCGTATTCGAGCGCAGGGATAACGATATCTGGATAGAAGTTCCGATAACCTATATGCAGGCAGCTCTCGGAGCAGAGATAGAAGTGCCGACTATAGACGGAAACGTTACTTACAACGTTCCTGCAGGCACACAGCCCGGCACTACGTTCAGACTCAGGGGCAAGGGTGTTCAGAAGCTCCAGCGCGAGGGCAGAGGCGATCAGTATGTAAAGGTGTTCGTTGAAGTTCCCAGAAATCTCAATAAGAAGCAGAAAGAGGCGCTCAAGGCTTTTGAGGACACTCTTGATGCAAAGAACTATGAAAAGCGCAGCTCATTCTTTGATAAGATCAAGGATCTGTTCAATTAATAACTATCAGCCCGCGGATGTGTTCTGCGGGCTGGTTACATTTTTGTGGATTTTTATGTGTTAGCATACTAAAAAGAGGTTGATTTATTCCGAAAGATAGTGTATAATTAAATTGTATATTTTATATTGCAAGATCAACAAATGAAAGGAGACGAATATGAACTATTCTGAGATCACCCCGTATATTGAGGAGCTTGCAAAGCTCTCTACCGAGAACAACCACATCGTCCCCGAGATGTATCCCACATACAACGTTTACCGCGGCTTGCGTGATATGAACGGAAACGGTGTTATTACGGGACTTACCGAAATATCCCGTATCAAGGCAAAGGATCACGATGAGAACGGTAACGAGATAACCTGCGACGGCAGATTATTCTACCGCGGTATAGATGTCCGTGATATCGTAGCAGGCTTCCGCAGCGATGATCGTTTCGGCTTTGAGGAGATAATATATCTTCTGCTGTTTTCCGAGCTTCCTACAAAGGAAAAGCTGGAGCGTTTTTCACAGTCACTTACAGAATACCGTACTCTGCCTCCGTCCTTTGTGCGTGATATGATATTGAAAGCGCCCGGCAAGGATATGATGAACATTCTTTCCAGATGTGTGCTGGCGCTGTATTCCTATGACGATAACCCCGATGATATATCTGTTGCAAATGTTCTTCGCCAGAGCCTGCAGCTTATTTCTGTATTTCCGCTGCTGGCTGTGTACAGCTATCATTCCTATCAGCATTATCATCTCGGTAAGAGCCTTGTCATCCACCAGCCCAAGGCAGGGCTTTCCACGGCGGAAACTATCCTCAGCCTGCTGAGAGAGGATGGTCAGTATACTCCTCTTGAAGCGAAGATCCTTGATCTCGCGCTCGTTCTTCATGCAGAGCATGGCGGCGGTAACAACTCTTCCTTTACAACGCACGTTGTTACCTCCTCGGGTACTGATACATATTCTTCTGTGGCTGCGGCTCTTGGCTCGCTCAAGGGTCCCAGACACGGCGGCGCAAACATCAAGGTCGTAAAAATGTTTGAGGATATGAAGCAGAACATCGATACAAAGGATAAGGATGCGGTGCGTGATTATCTTGTGCGCCTGCTGAATAAGGACGCTTTTGATAAGGCGGGACTTATCTATGGCATGGGACACGCGATATATTCGCTTTCCGATCCCAGAGCAGATATACTTAAGGGCTGCGCTAAGGATCTTGCTATCGAAAAGGGCTGTGAGGAGGAATTCGAGCTTTACAGCATGGTTGCCGAGATGGCGCCTGAGATAATTGCCGACCGCCGTAAGATGTACAAGGGAGTCAGCCCCAACGTTGATTTCTATTCGGGACTTATCTACCGTATGCTGGAGCTGCCCTGTGAGCTCTATACGCCTTTGTTTGCAGTTGCGAGAATATCGGGCTGGAGCGCTCACCGTATCGAGGAGATACAGAACGCGGGCAAGATCATCCGTCCGCAGTATGTGAGCGTAAAGCAGGAAACTGCATATACGCCTATGGAAAACAGATAAAAAGATCAAGCCTGAGAGCTTGCGGTAACCGCTTGTTCTCAGGCTTTTTTCGTTATTATATATCAGCTGTTGAAATGCGCCAGCACGAAAACCGCAGGTGAGTTCCAGTAGATGGTTATTTCATTGAGCGAGTAGCAGTCATAGTCGTCGATGAAGCACTTCATGGGTGCTGTTCCCTCGGGTATCAGCTTTTTGGCGAAAGGATCGCTGAGATACCTGTTAGGACCTCCGCTCACCATTCCAGGGATGCATTCATCAATGCCGTCTGCATAGACGGGGCGCAGGTGGGGGCGCTCGATAGAGTATTCGCCGCAGCCGCTGACATAGCTTATCGAAAGGGGATTTTTGCCCAGCAGGTAATGTATTTGTTCAGCTGCATAGCATTCATACTTCTTGGTGTGACTGAATCTGTCTGCAAGAAGCATCACCATAGCGTTTTTCAGCACTGTCATGTTGCTGCCCCAGCCAAAGGACATCTCATTCAAAGAGCAGCCGTATGCGCCGTTTTCACATTCCGCTGCGAGCTTATCCGCTGCCGCAATGAAATCGGCAGAGTATTTTTCACGGAGAGATCTGCTGCCTGTACCACTGAGCAGGTATGCAAGCTTACCGAGACCGCTCATGTCGCCGTAACCGAATGCCACGCTGTCACCTATATCATTGTTGAATGCTTTAAGGTGATCATGGTATTTTTCTTCACCTGTGATCACATACAGCTCCGAAGCTGCCCAGAAGCGGTTGTCGCGGTCGTTGTGCTCGCCATAGCCGCCTGTTGTGCATTCTTTCTGATTTTCAAACAGGTAATCGGGATTGCTTTCAAGCCACGAATAGCTCAGAAGCGCCCTTTCCAGCAGCAGCTCGGAGTATTCCTCGTCAAGCAGTGAATAAACTCCGCTTGCAAGAGCCAGAACAGCAGCGGTATCTGCTGTAGCCATGGATGAGGGGGGCAGCAGGTAAAGCTGAGCTGTATCCTCCTCGGGCATGATGAACGGAGCGTGCCCCTTTGTGGTGAGCTTATGGTATACCGCGCCGTCCTCGCGCTGCATCTTCATCAGCCAGTTCAGCTCAACGCGGCATTCCGCAAGCAGATCAGGTTCTTTTCCGCCGCTTTCGGGGATGTTAAGGCTCTGCCTGTCAAACACGGCGGGGTAGAGCTTATATGCATACAGCAGGTGTGCCAGCGCGCATGCGCCTGCAGTGACGTATCTTCCGTAATCTCCTGCGTCATGCCAGCCGCCTGTTGCCTCTAACGCAATACTGTTATCTGTCCACACAAGTGCTTTGCCTGTGTGGCATTTTCCGTGTTTGAAAACACCTGCGTGCTTTTCATCAAGGCCGCAGCCGCATCGCAGATAGTAAAACGCCTTTGTGACATCATCAAGGCAGGTATCATATACATTATCTTTTATATCAAAGCTGAACGAGCGCTCTCCGTCAGGCAGACGCAGATGATATCTTCCTGTTGACCTTAGCTGAGAGAAATCCGCTGTCCAGACCTGTTCTCCCGCCTTGCTGTCAGTGCCCGCAAGGACAGGAGTGCCACAGTAGCATACCTCGCCGCTGCTGTTTATCACCTCAAAGCTTTCTGCCTGTATGTTAAGTACAGCTAGCTTTTGCATATCAGGAAGATATCCTGCCTGATCTATGAAAATGTGCTTGTTGTTCAAAAAAAGCACCTCCGTGCGGTTATATTTTACAGCATTATACAATATCTGATTTCCTTTGTCAAGGACTTTTTACTTTTAGATGTTTCACTTTTTCAGCTGCGGATAAGGCAATGAAAAATATATCAGATATCTGATATTTTTATCGTATGTGCAAAGCGCGCTTTTCTCTTGACATCAGGTCGATTTGCTGATATAATTAATTAAATCGCTGCATTTTATTTTCAGAAAAGGATGAGATATATGAAGAAAAGATATGTGAGGCTCACTGCTGCTGTGCTTTCGCTCTTGACGCTGAGCGGATGTATTGCTGCTGAGCCTTTGGAAGCGGAACGTCTGCCCGAGCCGACATCGATAAATACACGTCCAAAGACCACTTCTGCCGCAGAGCCTGCCGTGCCGCAGAGCCGTTATGAGCGCTCCGATTTCAAGAACAGCGGTACAATAATCTCTATGGAGGATGGAAAGTACCGTGTGGATCGTCTGCAAAGGGCAGAGGAAAAGCCGATGGAGGGCGATAAATGGACGGTCCTTGTGTATCTTTGCGGTACAGACCTTGAAACGGAATACGGCGCAGCCACTACCGACCTTACAGAGCTGCTGCGTGCAGACTGCGGAGAGGACGTCAATATCGTTATACAGACGGGCGGTACATACGAATGGTCTGTTCCCGAGTTTGATGCGGACAGAACGCAGCGCTTCGTGAATAGTAACGGTATTCTGGAGCTGGTGGATGAATTTTCGCTAGTCAGCATGGCGGAGCCTGATACGCTTTCTGATTTCATCAGCTGGGGCGCGGAGAATTATCCTGCCGACAACATGGGGCTGATCTTATGGAATCACGGCGGCGGAAGCATCAGCGGCGTTTGCTTTGATGAGCGCTTCGGATACGATAGCCTTACGCTTCCCGAGCTTGACAGAGCGCTGAATGCTTCCTATGACAGCATGACGGAGAAATTTGAGTTCATCGGCTTTGACGCCTGCCTTATGGCAACGCTGGAAACGGCTAATATCCTTGCACCGTACGCAAAATATATGTTCGCTTCTCAGGAGACAGAGCCCGGCGGAGGCTGGGATTACACCACCCTTACGAGCTATCTCGGATACAACAGCGGTGCGAGCGGCGCGGAGCTCGGTACAGAGCTTTGCGGCAGCTATTACAAGCACTGTGAATTCGATCATTCCGAGGATAACGCTACTTTTTCCGTGGTAGATCTTTCAAAGATAGACGCTCTTCTGAGCTCTTTTAACGATACAGCAAGGGAGCTTTATGAGGATAAGAAGTTCATAGATATCGTATATGCGATAAACTCTGCCGATAATTTCGGCGGCAACAACCGTACTGAGGGATATTCCAACATGGTGGATCTCGGCGGTCTGCTGGATGAGTGTGAGAAGTTCTGCCGCACCGCCGATAAGACCAAGGATCTTCTGGAAGCGGCGGTAGTATGCATGAAGAACGGTGAGCTTCACGAGGATGCTACTGGGCTTTCTGTCTATTATCCGCTTGCCGTTCAGGGCTCGGAGGAGCTTTCCGCCTTTGCCGATATCTGCCCAAGCACTTATTATCTTGCTTTTGTGGATAAAGCGGCTTATGCTGCAGCAGGCAATCTGCTTGCAGATTACAGCAATGAAGAGCTTCTTTCTGATCATGAGGATATATGGAGCGTTCCTTACAACGGCGGAGATTACGAGATAAACACGGATGAATTTGCCAGCTATTCCACGGGAGGCAGCATACCCGTTCAGAATGTGTATTTTACCGATAGCGGTATGTATACGGTAAAGCTCGGCAGTGCTGATAATCTCAAGTACGCGGCGTGCAGTCTGTTCCTGTATGAGAGCGACGGTAGCACCACTTATCTCGGCTCGGACGATGATGTGGTGTATGATCTTGAAAAAAATCTGATCGCGGATAATTTCGATGGCTCATGGCTCACGCTGGATGACGGTCAGCCGCTGCCTATTGAGGTGGTAGACCAAAAGGACGATTACAGCATTTACACCTGCGAGGTGCTGCTGAACGGTGAATATACAAATCTGCGTGTAGAATACAGCTGGGACGATCATGAGTGGAGCATTTCAGGTGCATGGAAAGGCATAGATTCCCTGACAGGAATGGCGCACCGTGATTTCGTGCCGCTTACGGACGGAGATGTTATCGAGCCTGTATACTACAATGTGGGCGATTATGAGGATATGTATTTTTCGGGAGATAAATATACCGTGAACGGTGATGTGGGTCTTTCCTATCAGTATCTCCCCGCAGGTGATTATGCTTATTGTATGACGCTGTATGATATCTTCGGAAACTGGTATTTCACTCCTTTTGCTATTTTTAATGTTGATTACGATGGCTCGCTGTCCTATTATCCCGATTCGCTTGTATTTGAATGATCTCCTCAAAGGTGGATGTGTGAATGGATTTTATCAGACCAAGGTTTTATGACGATTTTTTATGTATTGCGGACCGCTGTACGGATAACTGCTGTATCGGATGGGAGATAGATATCGATCCTGTTTCTCTTGAGCGATTTCAGAACGTTCAAGGTGAATTTGGCGAGTGCTTGCGCTCTGCAATACATAAGGGCGAGGATGTCTGTACGTTTGCATTCGGAGAGGGCGAGCGCTGTGCGCTTCTCAGAGAGGACGGACTGTGTGAGCTGGTCCTGCACGAGGGAGAGGACAGCCTGTGCGATATATGCGCGCTGCATCCGCGTTTTTTCGGCTGGTACAATGGGCGCAGGGAGGCAGGTCTGGGGCTCTGCTGTGAGGAGGTCTGCCGACTGCTGTTTTCAGACAGCTCTCCGCTGACATTCGTTGCATCTGATATTTCCGAGGAGTGGGAGGAGACCTGCTCCGATGAGCTGCTGGAATATCTGACAGCGGCAAGGGAGCGTATCTTCCTGCGGCTTCAGGACAGATCGCGATCTTTCGGTGAAAGGCTGTACGCCTGCGCTGTTTATGTACGTCAGCTTCAGGAGAATATAGACAGCGGAGAATACAGGCTGCCTGAAATGCAGGAGGCAGCGGCTCAGAAAGCTGATATCCTGCCTGTTGTAGAGGCGCTGTGCAGCCTGTGGAGCAACGCGGAAAGCATCAGCGCGGAGTGGGATGCTGCTGCGGCACAGCTTTATTCACGGAGATATCAGCTTGCGGAGAGCTTTGGCAGATTCCTTGCCGATAACAGCGGTGAGCTGTGGCGGTATGAGCATATTGCGGTGTATTTCTGCTATCGGTATTTCCTTAACGGAGTATTCGAGGGGGAGATAGTCAGCCGTTTCGGCGTTGCGCTGATGTCGGTGCTTGCAGTAATGCTTTTTGACTGTATGTATTATTCCGACGGCAAGCTTACCGAATGGCAGCGGATACTGAATTTGAAGCTGTATTCCAAGCAGATGGAATATTCCGAGGATAATCTGGAGCTTGCGTACGACGCGGTATGGGATGCTTCGGAGCTTTCTCCCGAAAGCATAGCGACGTGTTTCGTGTAATAATTAAGACCGAAGATGATCTCTTCGGTCTTTATGTTATCTTGTTTCGATATAATGCGGTATTATATCCGCGTAGCTGCCGTCCTTCGTGCGGAAGCCATTCGGTATCATGCCGAGCTGTGTGAAGCCGAGCTTCTTATACAGCGCCAGAGCAGGCTTGTTTGAAGCCACTACTGCATTGAACTGCAGTATGCCGAAGCCCAGCTCCTTGCATCTGGATATACAATCGCGCACGAGCGCTTCTCCGATATGCTCTCCTCTGTGGGAGCCGTCCACTGCGTAGCTTGCATTTGCGATATGGCCGCACCTGCCGATGTTGTTGGGATGGAGGATATACAGCCCGACGATATCGTCATGGTCATCGATAGCTACTCCCGTGAAGCTCTGGCTGCCGAAGAATGTCATTGCCGAATCAAGCGTGAGCTGCTCCTCCTGTGGGAATGCTTCGCCCTTATCGACAATATCGTTCCAGATCATTATCATCTGCCTTACATCAGTGGGCAGAAATCCGCGTATCTTTATCATCCGTATCATATCCTTTCAAAATTCTTAATAAGTATATCATAATTTCTTAAATACGTCAATCGGTATTTCGGGCGCGTTGACAAAGTAATTTTTCTGTGATATACTTGTATAAAATAAAAACTTTCATGGAAAATGCAACCATAATGACCACTAAGTCGTTTTATATACAGAAAGGGAGGTGTGTGCAGTGAGGAGAACGCTTTTTGCGGCAGTATTGCTGAGCTTCTCTGTGCTCGCGTCTGCGTGTGCGGATAATACCGCCGTTACGACAGTTCAGCGCAGCTATGATTCTCCTGCCGTTCAGAGCACGGCTTCGGCTGAGCTGCGCTCTGCTCCGAAAGTCATCAATATAAAGGACACAGAAAAGCTTACCGAGGATACCGTAGTAGAGCAGGGGCAGACTATGTATGTACGCGAGGGCGGAGTGCTCTATATAGATACAGGTGTGACGCTTACCCTGAACGGAAGCCTGAAAGTGGCAGAGGGAGGCGCTGTTTATATCCGCGGCGTGCTGGATATGCCTGAGGGCTCGTTCTTCAGCTGTACGGGCAAGACCAAGATAATGAGCAGCGGCAGTATACTGATGGGCGGAACGATGTGGGTAAACCCTGCGGGGCTCATAAAGGGGAGCGGCAGTATCCATGTGCTGAATGCTTTTGATGATATCCGCTGCAAGGGCACTGTCACTGCTAAGATAAAAGCGCCTGAGCCTGTACAGATAGATGGAGTTACTTATATCGGCGGAATACTGCTGGTGAACAAGGAGTATTCGCTGCCTGAGAGCTACGGCGATGGCCTTGACAGCGAGGCTTATACCGCATACGTCCGTATGAAGCGTGCTTCGGGCTATGATATGAAGATAGTTTCGGGCTTCCGCTCCTATACGAAGCAGGAGAGCACCTTTGCATACTGGTGCAGTATTGACGGCGAGGAAACTGCTTCCACCTATTCTGCGCGCCCGGGTCATTCCGAGCACCAGACTGGTCTAGCGATGGATATAACCTCTCTGAGCCAGTCCTACGGCAAGACTGCGGAGGGCAAATGGCTGGCTGCAAACTGCTATAAATACGGCTTCATCATCCGTTATCCAAAGGGCAAGACGGATATAACTGGATATATGTATGAGCCGTGGCATGTGCGGTATCTCGGTGCAAGTACAGCAAAGCTCGTGCATGACAGCGGTCTGACGCTTGAGGAATTTCTCGGCGTTGCGTAAACAAAACAAACGGCGGACTTAAACAAGTCCGCCGTTATCTTTTTATTAATTAATCTCTGTTCAGAAGCTCCTCTATGGTAACTGAAAAAACCTTTGCAAGAGAGATAAGCTCGATATCAGTTACAAAGCGCTGTCCCGATTCTATTCTCTGTACAGCGTTCTTGTCTATATCAAGCCCGATCAGCTGAAGTCTGTCAGCAACTTCGCGCTGGGAGATCTTCATAGCTTTACGGAGAGCCGCTACTTTAATGCCTGCTATATTATTTCTTCCATCATGTGTTCTGTTGTTGAACATGATCTCATACCTCCTGTTTCTTTTGACGTTCAGAAAATATATACCTTGTGTTTTCATTGTATCTCATAACAACGGTTTAGCTGACATCTACCACCAGTTTTTTACTCATTTATAGCCAAAAAAGTGAACTTTATTTTTGTTTGACATTAACGGCAGTTTACTTTGAAATCTGCCTTGTGCCAACGTGTCAAAATGCTGATACTAAGTCGAAATTGATACTATTTCGATTTGCTGATGCTATTATGTATTTTTATCATTGGTATATGGATGGCCTTGTTTTTACATGGATGTGCATTTATTGACAGTTACATACATTTATGATATACTTATATATTGATCATTATGCGTTTGAATTATGATAATAATATAAAAGGAGCATTATTATGAATTGTAGATTCTGTGGAACTGAGCTTCCCGATACGGCAAAGTTCTGTGCGGCGTGCGGTAACAGTCTTACCGAAGAGCAGGCGGCGGCTGCAGATGCCGATACAGCCTCTGCAAGCCCTATCAGAAAGGGCAGGGCTGCTCTGGTGATAGGTGCCTGTGTTGTGGCGGCTGCTGTTGTGGTGGGCGGCGGATGGTTCGTTTCGAGCCGTGCAGGCGTGCGTAAGTTCTTTATGGGCGAGGAGCGCTATGCGAGAGCGGTATTTATGGATACTCTCGGCGAGGCTGCGGGCTGTACGGATATGTTATCCTATGCTTTCAGTGAGCTGAACTATCTTTCTGAGGCGCTGGGCGAGGCGGACAGTGCAGGTCAGTGGTTGCCGGTAAGCCTTGCGGCGGCAAATTCCGCGCTTGGTGCGGAGGGTCTGACGCTGACGACCGGCGCTGATATTCGCCCGTCTGACGATATTTATGCAGGTCTTGCGGATATGGCGGAGGAAAGCGGTGTCAGCGAGGAGAGCCTGAGAGGTCTGACTGCGCTCATCAACAGCTATAACGTGAGCGTTTCCGAAAAGACAGGCGAGGAGGCTTATGAGTTTGCAGCTTCTTTCGGTACGGAAAAGGACGCTTTGCTGAAAACCACCATGTATTACGGAGAAAACGGCGAAGCATATATAGCCTTTCCCGATGCTGTAAAGGGCGCGCTTATGGTGGAGCTGGAGGAGCTTCCCGAGCTGCCCGAGGCAAAAGAAGATATCTCTGTCGATCTCAAGCAGCTTGCGGCGCTTGCTTCACAGCTTGAAGAGGTGTTTGACGAATACTATTCCGACGCTGAGGTCTCAGTGGAAAGGGATACGCTGAAGATCAGCGGTGCAGCATTTGACGGGCTCTGCTCCGAAATAGTGTTTGAAGCAGACGATATGCATGATATGCTGGAGGATATGATAGATATACTCAGCGAAAACGACTATCTCTGCGATCTGCTTGAGGATAGCTTAGACGGCTTTGATTATGAGGATGACCTTATATCGGAGCTGGAGAGCTTCATCCGCGGCATGGATGAGTCTGATGTGGAGTTCTGTTTCAGGGGCTACGTTACATCGGGTAACAAGCTTGCGGGCGTTGAGCTTTCCATGTATGACGACGATAATGAGATAGAGCTTTCCGCCATGAATACATCGGAGCATTTTGCGGCAGGTCTTGCTGTGGATACAGCGCGCAGCAGTGGTGCGGAAATGTTCCTTGTTGCGGATAAGACGTCTGCCACTGCAGGTACAGCGGTGTTTGAGCTGACGGCTACCGATAAGACGCATTTCGAGCTCAGTGCGGAATACAGCGGTATCGGAACGCACAAGGCTTTCGGACAGAGGATACCTGTGGGTACTGTGAAGCTCATTCTTGACGATAAGTTCGTGGAGACATTTTCGGACGGGGATAACGATCCGATAGAGATCGGTGATAAGAGCTTTGAAATGGATGATATAATGAGCGGTGCAGCGTTTACGTTCTCACTTTCGTCCGAGGGCAAGGGAGTGCGTTTTGATGCGGCATTCGAGTGCGAGGAGCTTGGCTATTACGGTGCGTACCTCTCGGCTGAGCCTGCTTCGGGCAAGGTGGCTTCGGGTAAGTTCTCGGATAAGAACGTCATCGTGATAGAAGAGATCAAGGAGCTCAAGAGCGATGAGGCTATAGAATATATAGAGCAGGTAGCTTTCGATCTTGCGGAAAAGGTGCTGGTCATCCCTGAGCTTTCCGAGATACTCGATGAAAACGGTCTTGATGACGCGGATGATCTTATTGAGGCGGTAACAGGCGGCTATGATGTGGATGAGTATATCAAGCGTAATGTGCCTGACGGTGTAGTTACAACAACTATGGTACATCCTGTTGAATATTGATATCGGACGCGCGGCTGACGCTGCGCGTTCTTTTTTACGGAAAGTATAACTTTTTTCGCAAAAGTACTTGATTTTCTTTATAAATGGTGTTATAATACATATGATAGATTAGGCTAAAGACTGGGGCTTCGCTCCGGTCTTTAAGTTTTAATTGGGAAAAAATAACCGTATAATTTTACGAAAGGGGTCTTGAAATGGCTTTGGCAAAGGGCTTCAGCACGATCGAAGCCGCTGCGGAGGCAGCAGTACGTCCTATAGTGGAGTCTCACGGCTTTGTTCTATGGGATGTGTGGTTCGCAAAGGAGGGCGCGAAGTGGTATCTGCGCGTTTTCATCGATCGGGCGGAGGGTATCTCCATCGACGACTGTGAGTCGATCGACGGACTTATCAATGAGGAGATCGACAAGCAGGAGTTCATCGACAAGATAGATTATCTTGAGATAGGCTCTGCAGGCATTGAGCGTCCGATAAGACGTCTTGCACAGCTTCCGATGTCTCTTGGAAAGAAAGTAAAGGTAAAGACCTACAAGCTGCTTGACGGCGCACCGTCAAAAGCGTTCAGCTGCATACTGGATGCGTATGACGGGGAAAAGCTGACTGTCAGCGGCGATTTCGGAACGCTCGAAATCACTCCTGCGGATATCTCGGGCATAAATTATGACGATTTTGACGAAACAGATTTTTAAGTAATGGAGGAATAACGGAAAATGGCTAAGAAGAAGGTTGCACCCAAGGAAAACGAGATAGGCGAATTTTTCAACGCGCTCGCTGATCTGGCTGCGGAAAAGGGAATCGATCAGGATGTGTTCGTTGCGAAGATCAAGCTGGCTATCGAAAAGAGCCTGAAGACAAATCTGCACATCGAGGATAAGGAGAGCGACGCTGTTCAGGTGAATATCGACCTTGAAAAGCAGATATTCGATGTAAGCGTGCTCAAGGAGGTAATCGAGGTAGTTGACAGCCTGTATGAGCCTGAGATCGAGATAGTTCTTGAGGAAGCAAGAAAGATCGATCCTATGCTGCAGGTTGGAGACCATGTTCGCTGCCCCATCGATACACATGAGTTCAAGCGTATCGCAGCAAAGAACGCAAAGGATCTCATCAAGCAGGGCTTCCGCGATGTTGAGCGTCAGCAGCTCTCTGAGATGTGGGGAATGTACGAGAACGAGGCAGTTTCCGCGCTGGTTACCCGTGTAGAGCCCAAGACAGGTCACGCTACCATTGAGATCAACAAGAATGAGACACTGCTGATGAGAAACGATCAGATCCCCGGTGAGATACTTACGGAGGGTCAGGTAGTAAAGGTATACATCACTGGCGTTTCCAGAGAATATAAGGAGGGCGCCAAGAAGCAGTCCCTCAGGATAACAAGAACAGACAAGGGTCTTATCAAGCGCCTGTTCGAGCTTGAGTGTCCCGAGATCTATGACGGCATCGTTGAGATCAAGTCTATCAGCCGTGCTCCCGGCTCCCGTTCCAAGATCGCTGTTATCAGCAACGATCCCAATGTGGACGCTGTCGGTACCTGTATCGGTCCTGCAAAGAGCCGTATCACAGCCGTAACAAAGGAGATCAAGGGCGAGAAGATCGATGTTGTTCTTTACAGTGAGGATCCCGAGGAGTTCATCAAGCAGGCTCTTAAGCCCGCTGAGGTAAGCCGCGTAGTTATCAACGATCCCAGAGTTCGCGCGTGCAAGGCTATCGTTCCCGATAATCAGCTCTCTCTTGCTATCGGCAACAAGGGTCAGAATGCATGGCTGGCAGCGAAGCTGACAGGCTTCAAGATCGATATCAAGGCTGAAAGCAAGGTAACTCCCGAGGATCTTGAGGTCATCGAAGTGCCCGAACCCGAATATGATGAAGAGCCTGAGGCTCAGACAGAGGAATAATAAGGAGAAAAACGTATGCAGGAAAAGCATGTTCCGCTCCGCAAGTGTTTGGGATGCGGTGAGATGATCGGAAAGAAAGGCGCTGTGAGGATAGTACGCAGCAAGGAGGGCGAGATATCGCTCGACCCTACAGGCAAGAAAGCAGGCCGCGGTGCGTATATCTGCCGTGACGCTGAATGCTTTGCACAGGTCCGCAAGGCAAAGAAGCTTGACCGCTCACTGAAATGTGCTGTTCCCGATGAGCTATACGATACCATAGAGAAGGAGCTGAGTTCCGATCAATAAGATACTTTCAACGCTCGGGCTCTGCCGCCGCGCAGGAAAGCTCATAATGGGCTTTGACGCGGTAGTCGAGGAGCTGGCTTCGCCAAAGTCAAAGGCGGCGGGGCTGGTGCTTGCAGAGGATGTTTCCGCGAAAACGGAAAAGGAGATACGCTTCATGGCGGAGAAATACCGCTGTGATATCATTACCGCTCCGTTCAGTATGGATGAGGCACAGGAGACTCTCGGAAAGCGTGTGGGAGTTCTGCTGGTGCTGGATAAGGGACTTTACAGCTCTATAAAAAGTAACATATCATCTGATTTGAATTAACTAGTATTGGAGGATCTTTACATTGCCAACAAACAATAAATATCGTGTTCAGGATATCGCAAAGGATATGGGCGCAGACCGCAGTGAGATCATTGAGCTGCTGGATAAGGCCTTTGGTGGTACACCCAAGAAGGCGCAGACCGCTCTTACTCCCGAGGAGGTAAGCTATGTGCTTGCAAAGTATTCGGGCAAGCATGAGGTAAAGGATTTTAACGACTATTTCGCAAAGACAGCAGGCATCAAGACAGAAAAGCCCAAGGCTGAGGAAAAGAAGCCTGCTAAGAAAAAGCCTGCAAAGGCAGAGGAAGCACCCAAGGCTGAGGAGAAGAAGCCCGAGGCAAAGGCAGAAGCTCCCAAGGCAGAGGAGAAGAAGCCCGAGGCAAAGGCGGAAGCTCCCAAGGCTGAGGAGAAGAAGCCCGAAGTAAAGGCGGAAGCTCCCAAGGCAGAGGAGAAGAAGCCCGAAGCAAAGGCAGAAGCTCCCAAGGCAGAGGAGAAGAAGCCCGAAGCAAAGGCGGAAGCTCCCAAGGCAGAGGAAAAGAAGCCCGAGGTAAAGACAGAAGCTCCCAAGACAGAGGCAAGAACAGAGAATAAGCCTGCTGACAGAGCTCCCCGTCAGGATAACCGCGAGCGTCGTCCCGATAATCGTCAGAACGGCGACAGACCGCAGTTTAACCGCGATAACCGTCAGAACGGTGACAGACCTCAATTCAACCGTGATAACAGAAACGGGGATAATCGTCAGGGCGGCTTCAACCGCGATAACAAGAACGGCTTCAACCGTGACAACAGAAACGATAACCGCAATAAGCCCGCACAGGCTCAGCCTGCGCCCAAGCCTGCTCCCAATGCACCTGCTATCGATTCTTCCAAGATCAAGGTGAATACACCTCCCATGCAGAAGCAGAAGGGCGAGGCTGTACAGCGCGGCGAGCAGGTTACAAAGATGGTGGATACAAGAGGTTCTTATGTAGAGCTTGATAAGTATAACGAGCGCTATGAGAACATTGCTCCCGCATCCCGCCATTCAAATGATAACTTCCAGCGCAAGCAGAAGATCAATCAGAAATCCCAGAACAAGAACAAGGGCGGATATAACAACAAGCGCGAGACCGAGGCTCAGAAGCTGAAGCGCCTTGAGCTTGAGCGTGCAAGAAAGCAGCAGCTCAAGGTACAGATCCCCGATGAGATCGTTGTATCCGAGCTTGCAACACGTCTTAAGGTAACTGCTACCGAGGTCATCAAGAAGCTGTTCAATTTCGGTGTTATGGCAAACCTCAATGAGACTATCGACTTTGATACCGCGTGCATCGTAGCCGAGGAGCTGGGCGCAAAGGTAGAGAAGGAAGTAGTTGTTACTATCGAGGAGCGTCTGTTCGAGGAGGTAGAGGATACCGCTGAGAACCTTGAGCCCAGATCTCCTGTAGTAGTTGTTATGGGTCACGTTGACCACGGTAAGACATCTATCCTTGACTATATCAGAAAGGCTTCCGTAACCTCTACCGAGGCAGGCGGTATCACACAGCACATCGGCGCTTACAAGGTAGCTCTTGAAGACAGAGATATCACATTCCTTGATACCCCCGGACATGAGGCCTTTACAACAATGAGAGCAAGAGGTGCAAACCTCACAGATATCGCTATCCTGGTCGTAGCGGCTGACGATGGTATCATGCCCCAGACAGTTGAGGCTATCAACCATGCTAAGGCTGCAGGCGTTTCCATCATCGTTGCTATCAACAAGATGGATAAGGAGACCGCAAACCCTGACCGCGTAAAGGAAGAGCTCACAAAGTATGAGCTGGTATGCGAGGACTGGGGTGGTGACGTTATCTGTGTTCCCGTTTCCGCAAAGACAGGCTACGGCATGGATACACTGCTTGAGATGGTTGGTCTGGTTGCAGACGTACTGGAGCTCAAGGCTAATCCCAACAGACTTGCAAAGGGTGCTGTTATCGAGGCAAGACTTGATAAGAACAGAGGTCCTATCGCTACTGTTCTGGTACAGAACGGTACTCTGCATACAGGTGATGTTATCATTGCAGGTACAGCAGTTGGTCGTATCCGTGTAATGCGTGACGATCAGGGCAGAACAGTAAAGGAAGCAGGCCCCTCCGTTCCCGTTGAGATCATGGGTCTTGCAGAGGTTCCCTCCGCAGGCGATACTTTCGCAGCTGTTGAGGATGAGAAGCTTGCAAGAGAGCTGGTTGAAAAGCGTAAGCATGACGCTAAGGAAGAGCAGTTCAAGGCATACCACAAGGTTACTCTTGATAACCTGTTCTCCTCTATCGAGAGCGGTACTGTAAAGGAGCTGCCCATCATCGTTAAGGCTGACGTACAGGGCTCCGTTGAGGCTGTAAAGCAGTCCCTTGAAAAGATCACCAACGATGAGGTGCGCGTAAGAGTTATCCACGGCGCAGTAGGTGCTGTAAGCGAGAGCGATGTAATGCTTGCTATGGCTTCGGGCGCTATCATCGTAGGCTTCAATGTAAGACCTCACCCCTCCGCTGCGGAGAATGCAAAGCGTGACGGCGTAGAGATCCGCCTGTATCGCGTAATTTACGACGCTATCGAGGATATCACCACCGCTATGAAGGGTATGCTTGCTCCTAAGTTCCGCGAGGTAGAGCTCGGCAGAGTTGAGGTACGTCAGGTATTCAAGATCACGAATGTCGGTATCGTAGCAGGCTCTTACGTTCTTGACGGTAAGGTAACAAGAAACGGTCAGGTTCGTATCGTTCGTGACGGTATAATCGTAGGCGACGATCACATCGCCGGTCTGCAGCGCTTCAAGGATTCCGTAAAGGAAGTAACAGCAGGCTATGAGTGCGGTGTAAGCCTTGAGAAGTTCACCGATATCAAGGAAGGCGACATCTTTGAGGCATATACGATGGAGGAATACCGCGATTAAAAAAGCTTCTGAAAAGCACGCAGCTGCGGCGTCAGCGCACTTTTCATTCGCTTTTCGCAATTTGTTATTGGATCAGTTGCTTTATCGCCCGTGCCTTATGGCATGGGGCGGTAACGGCGTAAAGGAGGCTCATAATGGCTAACTTTAATATCAAAAGACTTAACGAGGACATCAAGCGTGAGATATCCGCCGCTGTTGCAGGTGTAAAGGATCCGCGCGTTTCCAAGAATTTCGTAACGGTCACCCATTGCGAGGTAACTAACGATCTTTCCTACTGCACGGTGCATATCGCGTGTCTCGGCGGTGCGGGAAGAACTCACAAGGCTGTGGAGGGCATGACTGCCGCATCGGGTTATTTCAAGAAGTGTATCGCAGGAAAGATACGCGTCCGCAAGATACCCGAGCTGATATTCAAGGAGGACAATTCCCTTGAATATGCCGCTCATATCGAGGAGATAATCGCAAAGCTCCCGAAGCCCGTACAGACTGAGGATACCGAAGCAGATGAACAGGAGGACGAGGATGAAGATCGAGATTAATGAAGCTGCAGAGTTTCTGAGATCCCACGATGATTACCTTATCCTGATGCACGCAAGCCCTGATGGCGATACTCTCGGCTGCGGATATGCACTGTGTACCGCTCTTCAGAGAATGGGAAAGCGTGCAAGGGCTGTCTGCCCCGATGAGATACCTCACCGCTTTGATTATATGCGCGAGGGCGTATCACAGCAGGAGTTTGAGCATAAGACCATCGTTGCGGTGGATGTTGCAGATACAAAGCTGCTGGGCGATATGAAGGAAACAGGTGATAAAGCAGATCTGTGCATCGATCACCACGTTTCCAACACTGAGTACGCACAAAGACTGCTGCTGAGGGAGCATTATGCTTCTGCCTGCGAGCTTATGTATGAAGTCCTTACTGCTCTGGGCTGTGAGATCGACAGAGTTATAGCAAACTGCCTTTATACAGGCGTTGCTACCGATACAGGCTGCTTCAAGTTCAGCAATACAAAGCCGCAGACGCACATCGTTGCAGCTAAGCTGATGGAATGCGGTGCAGAGATCGCTCCGATAAACTATGCCATGTTCGAGCTTAAAACGCAGGGTCGTATAAGGCTTGAACAGGAGGTCCTCAGAAATATGAGATACTTTGGTGACGGACACATTGCGATGGTCACCGTGATGCTGGATACCATCGCAGGTATCTCTGATATCGACAGTGATGATGTGGGCGCTATGGCATCCATTCCCAGACAGATAGAGGGCGTTGATATCGGTATCTCCATGAAAGAAAAGAAGCCGGGATTATTCAAGGCGTCTTTACGTTCAAGCGAGCGCATCGATGTATCAAGGATCGCTCAGAGCTTCGGCGGCGGCGGACACGCGCGTGCCGCAGGCTGCTCATTCACTTGCAGCTTCGATGAGGCTGTGGAGCAGATAGTAAACGCATCCTGTGACGCTCTGAAGCAGGCGGGAATAATATGACAGGTATAATTTGCATAAATAAACCGCAGGAGTTCACATCTTTTGATGTTGTGGCAGTAATGCGAAGATGCTTCGGCACGAAAAAGGTGGGCCACGGAGGTACGCTTGATCCCATGGCAACGGGAGTTCTGCCTGTATTTGTTGGCGGTGCTACCAAAGCAGTCGATATCATTCCCGATAGCGACAAGAGCTACCGCGGCGCTTTTCGTCTGGGATACACATCGGATACTCAGGATATCTGGGGCACGGTGAATAACATCAGCGACCGTAAGGTCTCCTCTGAGGAGCTTTCCTCCGTTCTGGAGAGGTTCCGTGGGGATATCATGCAGATACCGCCGATGTACAGCGCATTAAAGATCAACGGGCAAAAGCTGTGTGATCTTGCACGGCAGGGAATAGAGGTCGAGCGCGAAGCGCGACCCATTACTGTTTCCCGTTTAGAAGTAACAGAATTTGACGGTACGGACGGTGTAATTGAGGTGGATTGCTCCTCGGGCACTTACATCCGTACACTGATACACGATATCGGACAGGCACTCGGCACAGGCGCGGTAATGACAGCCTTGTGCAGAACGCGCGCGTGCGGCTTTACGCTTGCTCAGTGCAGGACCATTGAGGAGGTGCGTGCCGCTGACGCTGAAACGCTCAGCAGCTGGCTGCTTCCTACGGAAGATGTATTTGCTCCGCTGCCGAGGCTGGAGCTTGACGAGGTGCAGCAGCGGCTGTATCTCAACGGCGTCCGCCTTGATGCAGCGCGGCTTGCATACAGACCTGAAACTGAGCAGCTCTGCCGCGTTTATGCAGGAGATAGCTTTGTAGGTCTTGCAAAGGTGAATTCCGAGGACGAGCTTGTATCCGTCAAGAGATTTTCTATCGAATGATCACTGAAATGGTGGTATTGAATTGATAAACATAACCTACGGTACTGAAGTACCGTCTGAAAAGACCGCTGTGGCTCTCGGATATTTTGACGGGCTGCATTTAGGTCATATAGGTGTAATTACAGCAGCGCTTTCTCAGCAGGGAATGAGCCCCGCTGTGTTCACCTTTAACTGTGATACTACACTGCCGAAGTTCATGCAGCCTGAGGATATCATATCCTTTGAGAACAAGTGTGAGCTTATGCAGCGTGTTGGCGTAAAGTATGTGTATGCGCCCGATTTTGCGGAGGTCTGCGGCTATCCTGCCGAGGAATTTATCCGTGAAATACTTGTGAACAGGCTGAATGCAGGCTTCGCCTGCTGCGGCAGGAGCTTCCGCTTTGGTAAGGGCGGCAGCGGTTCACCTGAGCTTCTTGCTGAGATTGGCGCAAGGTACGGTATAAAGGTCGAGGTAGTGCAGGATATCTGCCACGAGGGCGTGCCGATAAGCTCAACATACATCCGTGAGCTTATCAGAAACGGCAAGGTCGAGGAGGCGAACAAGCTGCTCGGCTATGATCTGTGGTATCGTCTGCCCGTTATCCACGGAAACAAGATAGGTCATACCCTTGATTTCCCGACGATAAACCAGATAATCCCTGATACGAATATCATACCTAAATACGGTGTATATAAGAGCTTCGTATCCCTTAACGGCAGAAACTACCGTTCTATAACCAACATCGGCGTAAAGCCTACCGTGACTGACCGCAAGGACGGCACAGGTGCTGTTATGGAGACGCACATCATCGGCTTTGACGGCGACCTTTACGGCGAAAAAGTATCCGTATCGCTGGTAAGCTATCTCAGACCTGAGCGCAAGTTTGCGTCCTTAGAGGAGCTGAAAGCACAGATGTCAGCAGATAAGCTGGCAGCGTTAAGTTGATCCCGCGCGAAAGCGCTTCATTTAAACGAAAGGACTAAGAGAAATGGCAACAGTCAGAACCAGATTTGCGCCCTCTCCCACAGGCTACATGCACATTGGTAACCTGAGAACGGCGCTGTATACCTACCTTATTGCCAAGAAGCATAAGGGAACATTTATTCTGCGTATCGAGGACACAGACCGCGAGCGTTACGTTGAGGGCGCAACAGATGTTATTTACAAGACACTGCGTACCTGCGGCCTTAACTGGGACGAGGGTCCCGATGTTGGCGGCGATTATGGCCCGTATGTCCAGAGCGAGCGCATGGGTATGTTCAAGGAGTACGCAGAAAAGCTCGTAGAGAGCGGCCATGCATACTATTGCTTCTGTGACAAGACAGATGATGACGATGATACCAAGCCCAACGGTCTTGCTTCTGCAAACCGCTGTGCCTGCCGTGATCTTTCACGCGAGGAGGCGGAGAAGAAGCGTGCAGAGGGTGCGGTCTGCGTTATCCGTCAGAAGATACCCACAGAGGGCACAACAACATTCAATGATGAGATCTATGGCGATATTACCGTAGAAAACGTTGATCTTGACGATCAGGTGCTGCTGAAATCCGATGGTATGCCTACCTACAATTTTGCAAACGTTGTGGACGATCACACCATGGAGATCACCCATGTTGTAAGAGGCAATGAGTATCTTTCCTCCACACCCAAGTATAATCTTCTGTATGAGGCATTCGGCTGGAAGCCTCCTGTATACATCCACGTTGAGCACATCATGAAAGACGCACAGCACAAGCTAGCAAAGCGTGACGGTGACGCTTCTTTCCAGGATCTTATCGATAAGGGCTACCTCACAGAGGCTATCCTGAATTACATCCTGCTGCTGGGCTGGGCGCCCAAGGGCGAGCAGGAGATATTCACACTTGATGAGATGATCGAGGCATTTGATCTCAGCGGAATCTCCAAGTCTCCCGCTATCTTTGACGGACTTAAGCTCAAGGCTATCAACGCGCAGTATGTTCGCGCACTGCCTATCGAGAAGTTCATGGAGTATGCAACTCCTTATATCCGTCAGACCTGCAAGCGTGAGGATATCGATATCAAGCTGCTTTGCACCACACTGCAGCCCAGAGCAGAGCTGTTCACAGATATCCCTGCACAGGTTGATTTCATTGATGAGCTGCCTGCTTACGATCTTGAACTGTACACCAGCAAGAAGATGAAGACAAATCCCACAACAGCACTTGAAGCGCTGAAGAAGATACTTCCCGTACTGGAGAGCCTGACTGCATTCGATCACGATACAGTTCATGATGCGCTGTTCAAGCTCATTGAAACAGAGGGCGTGAAGAACGGCTATATGCTGTGGCCTCTGAGAGTTGCTGTCAGCGGTAAGATGCTCACTCCCGGCGGCGGTGTCGAGCTTGCTGTTATCCTCGGTAAGGATGAAACTATCGCACGAATTAAGAAAGGCATTGAGCTTCTTGAAGCTGCAAATGTCTGATATTTCATAGATAATTCACGTGACTATCACTTGTGGGTATTATACTTTTAATGGTATATTATCCAATCTACTTAATTCGGAGGCTTTATGATAGAAGTAAAAAACCTGACTAAAAGCTACGGCAGTAAGCTGGCTGTAGATAATATCAGCTTTACCGCCAATGAGAGCGAGATACTGGGCTTCCTCGGTCCGAATGGCGCAGGTAAATCCACCACTATGAATATCCTTACGGGCTATCTCTCCTCCACAGGGGGACAGGCGCTCATAAACGGAGTGGATATTCTGGAGGATCCTGTCACAGCAAAGAAAGACATAGGCTATCTGCCCGAGCTGCCACCGCTGTATCTCGATATGACCGTCATGGAGTATCTGAACTTCGTGTACGATCTGAAGAAGTGCAAGCTGCCCAGACGTTCACATCTGGCTGAGATATGCGGACTTGTCAAGATAACTGACGTAAAGAACCGCGTTATCCGTAACCTTTCCAAGGGCTACAAGCAGCGTGTGGGACTGGCACAGGCACTGGTTGGTAACCCCAAGGTACTTATCCTTGACGAGCCCACCGTTGGTCTTGACCCCAAGCAGATCATCGAGATAAGAACGCTTATCAAGAAGCTGGGCAAGAACCATACAGTTATACTGTCCTCGCATATCCTTTCCGAGGTGCAGGCTGTCTGTGACCGTATCGTAGTTATCGATAAGGGCAAGCTGGTGGCTAATGATACCACAGAGAACCTTTCGCATAACCTTTCTGCGGATCATAAGCTCATCGTTCAGATCGAGGGCCCTGCCAAGGAGGTACAGAATCTCCTCAAGGGTATCCCCGATATGGTGGAGGTACATGTGAACCGCACCATTGATAAGACTGTAACTGAGTTTTCTCTTAATGCAAAGGATGGCTGTGATGTTCGCCGTGAGATATTCAAGCGCATGGCTGAAAGAAGCTATCCCATCCTGCTGATGCGCTCCTCCGAGCTTACTCTTGAGGAGATATTCCTGAAGCTCACCACAGGCGACTTCTACGGAAATACCGAGAATGGAGGTGCAGGCAGATGACAGCAATACTGAAGCGTGAATTTGCTTCCTATTTCACTTCACCGCTGGGATACGTATTCCTTGCTGTGTTCTATGCTTTCTCGGGACTTTTCCTGTGGATGACCTGCCTTACCGCAGGCTCTGCGGATATGTCCAGCACTTTCCTGTGGATGTTCTTCATAATGATGATACTCATCCCCGTGCTCACCATGAGGACTATGGCGGATGATAAGCGCCAGAAGACAGATCAGCTTACGCTGACTGCTCCAATCAGTCTTTTCGGACTGGTAATGGGCAAGTTCCTTGCGGCATTCCTCATCTTCCTGCTGGGAGTTGCGGTGCTTCTTGTATATGCACTGTTCCTTGCGGGCGCGGTAGCGGATACATCTGCTGCAACAGGCATCGAAGCGACCTTTGGCTGGGCTTCCGTATTCGGAAACCTTGTTGGTATTTCCCTTATGGGCGCTGTATATATTTCCGCGGGAATATTCATTTCCAGCCTTACGGAAAATCAGATGATCGCTGCGATCGGCAGTATCGGTGCAAATATCGCGCTGTGCCTGTTTGATGTGCTGGCAAGCTATGTTCCGTGGGAGTGGCTTCAGCAGCTTATTCTGAACCTCTCCGTATTCTATAAGTACCAGGAGTTCACCTACGGCATATTCAGTCTGAAGAACATCGTGTTCTTCCTGAGCCTCGTTGTACTCTTCAACTTCCTGACGGTGCGCGTGCTTGAACGCCGCCGCTGGAGCTGAGAAAGGAGGCGCAGCTATGAGCAAGAAAACAAACAAGCAGCTTGATACCGAAAAGCTCGAAAACAAGGCAGCTGAGCAGGAGAGCGTTGTAGGCGCTCCCGATCTTGAAGCTGTTGTAGCGGCAGAGGCGAAGAAGTCCTCAGAAAAGGCTGAAAAGAACGGTTCAAGGAAGTTCAATATCCGTAATTTCAAGCGCGGAACACTTGCTGTTGTTCTTACTATCGTATTCATTGGTGTGCTGATACTGGTGAATATAATCGTCGGCATACTGTCCGATCGTTTCAATACCAGCGCCGATCTTTCCACAGGCGGTATGTATACCATTGATGAAAAGACAGAGGATTTCGTACAGAAGCTGGAGCATGATGTGGTCATCACTGTGCTCAATTCCGAATCTGAATTTGAAGCGCAGGGAACGGTGTACAAGCAGGTAAATGAGATACTCAAGAAGCTTGAGATAGCTTCCGAGCACATTTCTATCGATTATCTGCTGCTGGATCAGAATCCTAATTTCTCCTCCAGATTTACAGGTGAAACTCTTGAGGCAAACTACATCGTTGTAGAGTGCCCCGATATGGACAGACACAGGATAATCACTGCAAACGAATATGTTACCGTAGATCAGGAGGCATATTACGAGGCTTATTACGCAGCTTATTATTCAGGCACAAGCTTCAATCAGGGTGATTTCATCTATTCCAACATCGAGCAGGAGGCTGTCTCCGCTATGATGTATGTGGCTAATGACGAGCTCATCTGTATTGCATTCACAGAGGGCTATGGCGAGCTTGACAGCACAGGTCTTTCCAGCCTGCTGAAGAAGAACGGCTACGAGGTAAGCACTATAAACCTCATGCAGGTGGATGAGATCGATCCTGAGCTTGATTTCATCGTGATGTTTGCGCCCACCATGGACGTTGACAACGATAACCTTACAAAGCTGGATAAGTTCCTTGACAATGGCGGAAAATTCGGCAAGAACGTGATCTATTTTGCATCCGCTCAGCAGCCGCAGACGCCCAATATCGAGGCTTTCCTGAACGACTGGGGAATGTCCGTAGGATATTCCGTTATAGGTCAGACAGATACAAGCTATCTGATGAGCAGCACTATGGGTCTTTACGCTCATTATCAGAATATCCTTGATACAAATTACGCAGGTACTACCTACGGAAACGGTCTGTACACCTACGGCATGGATATGCGCCCTGTAATTCAGATATGGGAGGACGGCACAAAGGGCAACGTAGAGCAGGAGATCATCATGCAGAGCTACGATAATGCGTTCCTGTATCCTCTTGATTCCGAGGGCGACTTTACATTGGATACCGCAGAAAAGGGTATCTTCAACAATGCGATAGTTGCTTACAGGGTACACAGCACCACACAGGAGGTCAGCAGACTTGCTGTATTTGGCTCTGATATGCTGGCGTATTCTTACTTCATGGAGTACGCAAACTCCAACAACGGTACTTTCCTTGTTAATATGTTCAACTATATCTGCGGCAGAGAAGAGGGCATTACTATCACGCCCAAATCCTTTGCTGTAACCGCCTTTGATATGAACGCAGGCACTGCAAATGTACTTGCTGTTGTGCTGTGTATCGTAATTCCCGTTATCGTTATCGCGCTCGGTATCGTTATCTGGGTACGCAGGAGGCACAGATAAATGGCAAAGCTATCAAAGAACACAAAAACTATCATCATCGCGGCGGCAGTTCTGCTGGTGCTGGGCATCGTATGTCTGGTGCTGGTCATGACTGAGCCTAAGCCCGATGACGGTACAACATCCGAAGCCACCTCGGAGGCTATTTCCTCCGAGAGTGCAACTGTGGCGCTTACTTCAAAGAGCGGTACAGAGGTGCTTTCGCTCACCATCACCAATGAGCATGGAAGCTACACATTCAACAGAGATGTACGCGCTGTTTCATCCACAGACAGCGAGGGTAACGTATCTACAACGGATGAGTATTTCTGGGTCAGCCCCGAAATGGGTGAGCTGAAGCCTAACGATACCACGCTCAAGGCGTTCATGAACCGCATTGCAGGTCTTACCGCAAACAAGCTGGTGGAGGAGAATGCTCAGGATCTCGATAAATACGGACTTGCAGAGCCGCTTGCAACAGCAAAGCTCAGCTTTGCGGACGGCGCTTCCGAGATACTGCATTTCGGTATAAACAATCCCGCGTCCGAGAATTTCGTTTATTGTTGCAAGGATGGCAGCAAGGATGTATATCAGGTGAGCGAATACAGTGTGGGTGATGTTTACTCCGCTATTACGGAATATGTTTCCCTTACCTTTACAGACGGCTATAATCCCGAAGCGCCCAAGGAGCTCGATTATATGGTGGTTGAGCGCAAGGACTTCGACGAGCCTGTTGAAATATCCTATATGTTCGATATTCAGGAGGAAGCGGAGGATATCAATTCCGTTATCACCACGTTCAATTCACACCGTGTTACAAGTCCTCTTGTTGCGGAGGTGGATTCCACCAAGGGTCAGACCTACTGCTATGGTCTGTACGCGCTGACAGCAAGCTACTGCGTTGCGGTCGAGGCAGATGAAGAGCTGCTTGCAAAGACTGGTCTTGACGATCCGTTCTGCACCGTTACATTCAAGTATGGCGGCAAGCGCAATATCCTGTATCTTGGTGATGAGATAGTTACTACGATAGAAACAGGCAACGAGGGCACGCCTGCTCTTACCGAGGTGGTAGGATATTACGGTATGCTCGAGGGCAACAGCGGAGTTTATGCTTTCTCCAAGGACGCTGCTCCATGGTATACCACAAGCCTTGAGGACATCGTATCCAGAAGACCTGTTTCACCTTACATCTACACCGTAGATAAGCTGACTATCACCACTCCCGAAAGGGAATACCTGTTCACTGTAACGGGCAACGCTGAGAAGAACAGCTTCACTATTGACGGTACGGAGCTTGACGGAGATAAGTTCAGGCAGCTGTACCAGCAGCTTATATCCGCTGTTGGTGACGAGCTTTACCTTACAGACGGCGAATATGAGCCATATATCACGGTGAAGTTTGAGTATCGTGACGAATATCACGAGGTATACCGCACAGATAGCGATGTTCTGGAGTTCTACAAGACGGACGAGCGAAAGAACATCGTCCGTGTGAACGGCAAGGTGCTTTTCAAGGTGCGTCAGATATACACTGACCGTCTGCTTGAGAACATCGACGCGCTTCTCAATGGCGGTGAGCTGCAGCTCAACTGGTAATTTCAATTTTCCCGAAGCTAGGCTTCGCATAAAAATATATACGGAGGTATTCACATGGCTGAAAACAATTTTTTCTATTACAGAGGCTTCCCGCTTGTACGCAGCGGCAATGAGATGTACTATGGCAGCATGGGTGACAAGTTCGTTACCAAGCTCACCATCCGCGAGAGCGAGAAGTTCCAGGATGTAGATATCCCGACCAAGGTCATGGTTCAGCTCGTTCCCACAGGAACAGAGGCTGTTGACCTGACAAAGATCAGAAAGGGCGAGATGACAAACCTCTACGAGGCGCTGGATACAGCGTATGTATGGCTTGCCAAGGAGCTGTTCTGATCACGTTTCAAACAAAAATTGAGCAGTACCAAGTGGTACTGCTCTTTTGTGTTATTTCCATTGTATAAGCACATCGCACACCCAATCGTTTTCGGGTGGTGAGAGCTTGCCGAGCTTCACGCAGTATTCCTCTATTGCCTCATAGAACCCAAAGAAGAAGCCCTGGCAATCGCGCTGAGCGTCCTCTGCAAGGTGCTTCGGGTACAGCTTGATTATCTCGGCAACAAAGTGTTCAACGATATCGGAGTATTCAGGCATAAGCGGCGCGAATATCTGCTCCACAAGCTCGTCAAAGCGCTGCTTCTGTTCCAGTGTGAATGCAGGTGTAGTAACAAACAGCTCTCCGTTGTCGCGGCGGATGATGTAGCCATCCTTTATAGCCAGCGCTGCATCATTTTCATAGGTTGTCGAGCCCTTGGTAAGGATATCTTCGCAGACGTTTATGAGGTTGTCAGTCATCATGTGCCTGAATGCAAAGCCGCGCATTGTAAGCACTATGTGTTCGTAATTTCCCCGCGAGCCTACGTTTGAATTATGCTGCCAGCCAACGCTTGAGAGGTGGTACTTGCCCGATTCCTTATGACCGATATAACGCCAGCGGTTGCCGTCATAGTTTTGTGGTATCTCGGGGTAGGGCAGCTTGCTGTAATTCCTGCTGAGATATCTGAAAGCCATGGCTCCGTAGAGATATTTCAGCTCGTCCTCCGATCTTTCGGCGCGGTAGTGATCTATTTTGAGTGCCTCTGCATAAAGCTGTTCAAGCGCATTTGTCAGTCTGTCCATTATCGGCATCAGCGCTGCTTCTACATTCTCCTCGCAGAATTTCGCGTATTTGTCGGTGCGGATAAGAAAATCAGTGCGATATCTGCCCTTTGAGGGTTGGATAAGCGCACATCGCTCTTCAAGATAAGCTATCCTGTCTTCAATGTAGAATGCGGGAACGCCCAGCGCTTTTGCAAGCTCCTCAACTGTCTGCGGCGTTTCGTAGCAGTTATAGAGGATATTCTGCGAAAGCGCATCGTTTATATATTCGCCCGGAAATGGCTTGTCCTTGCCGTTGTAATCGCCGCTTCCGTATATTCCTGTGTGCATTTTTATGGGATGCAATGCAGTTTCTTCCATGGTGGTACACTCCTTTTTCAGCTTGTTCCGAGCCTCTGAAAGCCGCCATGTGACTGTGCCTAACGGTATATTCAGCCGCTCGGAGATCTGTTTTGTGGAAAGCCCGTCATAGTAGTGAAGTACGATGATCTCACGATATATTGCCGACAGCATAGCTATCTTCTCGCGCAGTGCGGAGTACTGCTCCTCGCTGTCGTCAGACGGTACAGGAATATCCGCCATCTCCTCGGGAGCATCATAGACAAACATCGCGCGCTGTCTGCCCTGATATCTTCTGAATGAGCGTGCCGTATTCGCAGCAAGTGACCACAGCCACGGCTCGAAGCGGCTCTCGTCACGCAGCTTAGGGAGCGAGGTCATAGCGGTCAGCAGTATCTCCTGCGACAGCTCCTCGGCTTCATATTCTGAAATGCTTTTGCTGAGTGCGAATTTGAATATCCTGTCAACGTAATCTGCAAGTATCGAGATATCCATCGGTTCACCTCCTTTCAGGTGCTTTCACTTATAAAGTGCAGAAAGCCGCGTTTATATTGGGTGGTTGTAAAAAAATCGTGGCATTGCTTCGGCAATGCCACGGGATATCATGCGCTTTTTGCATTGTTCATAATGAACTCAACAAAATCCTTTTCGGGGATGGGCTTTGAGTAGTAATAGCCCTGAATGAAATCGCACCTGAGCTCAGAAAAGCGTTTGACCATCTGTTCGGTCTCTATGCCCTCCACAACTATCTCCATATCCATATCCTTGAACATCCGTATGAAGTTTTCTATGAAGACCTCCATTTTAGGCTGCTCGTTGTTGTTGACAAATGTGCGGTCCAGCTTTACTATCTTCAGCGGCAGGGAAGCCACACGGTCGATATTGGAATAGCCTGTACCGAAATCGTCCAGTGAGAAGCTTACGCCTGCATCACTGAGCTTTGCAAGGTTTTCTGCCATTGTGTTCTGATTGTAGCTTGCTGCGGTCTCGGTGATCTCCAGATTTATCTGCGAGGGCTTTACGCCGTACTTTTCAAGCGTTGTAAGCACCTCATCCGCAAGACCGCCTCTCATACACTGAGCAACGGAAAGGTTTATCTCAATATAATCAAGACCCAGCTTCTTATAATCATCACTTGCTATGAAGCGGCATACCTCATTAAGCACGAAGCTGCCTATCTTGTGTATCGCTCCGCTCTTTTCGGCTGCTGTTATGAAGATATCGGGCGGTACGAAGCCGTGTACATCATCGATGAGTCGCAGCAGAGCCTCCGCCGAGGTGAAGCGCTGCTCCTCAACGGAATAGATTGGCTGATAGTAGACCTTTAGATTATTCTGTGTAAGAGCACGGTCGATTATGGTGTTTATCTCATTATTCATGCTGAAGTTCTTCTGCTTGAAGATCTCTTCTGCATAAATGGGCGTGCCGTCGTAATTGGACATCTTCTCGTGGAAGTCTGTACCAAAGGCCATAAGCGCCTTAAAATCGGGGATATCCTCAGGACAGCGTGCCACGCAGATGTAGCTGTCAAGGTTAAGGTCTATCTTGTTAGCAGTTATTCTGTCGCTGAAAAGCTTAGCGACAGATGTTGCCATTGCGCTTACCTTGCGCCTGTAGAAGCTGTTTACAATTATGCGGAAGCGACCTCTGTCAAGATAATAAACATCCGCATGCGCCTTTACGCGCTCATTAGCATCGTTGATCTTATCGCTGAGGCGTCTCAGCAGCAGGTTCGTATCGTCATATCCGAGGATATTGTGCAATGAATTGTAATTTGCAATGTTGACAAGTATTACTGTAACATGGTTGTTATTGATGAAGTTCTTTTTCATATCATCCGCGTAGGCGGAGTATTTTTTCAGCTGCGTGAAGGAATCGATCATCTCCTCGGGACGCTGGATGACCATTGACATGATCATAATGCCGACCGCGTTGGAGAATATCTCCACAAGAGAATTAGGGTAGAATTGCTTTACAAGAACAGCAGCCACAGAAAGCGGCACCATGGAGGCGAGTGCAAGTATCTGATGGCGCTTGAAGAGCCTTGCCCTGATGATGAGATAAACCACCGAGCTTACGATATAGACAGCCGCGCACAGGTACACTATCCAGACATTGTACTTTATCATTTCGCCGCCACTGTATTCAAACATAAAGCCTGTAAAGAGATTCAGCAGAATACAGATTATAAGCGCTGCATAGGGGAGCGTCAGCATGGCGGTGATGAGGGGGGTGTCCTTGATCTTATGCCATGTTTTCGCAAGGCTGATGATATACAGGAAATACAGGGGTGAAGCAGTGTTGTGGGCTATCATGTAGCAGGATTTTATGATAGTGAATGCGGTATCGGAGGTACAACCGGCAGCATACATGAATATGAGCGCGATCTCAAATGCCGCCGCTAACAGCGCTGCGGAAATAAGCAGCAGGAATATGCGGTTCGTAGTGCCCTTGCTCATATTTCTGTAGATATTTGTGAACAATATGATCGACAATACAAATACAGCTGCCACATCGAAATGTATCAGCGCACCCAATTTAAATACGCCTCCTTAAATAGTTTTATACTGATAAAACGTTTACAACTACTTTGTATGTTAATTATATCACATTATTGGAAATAATTCAACAGATTTTGGTATTTTTCTATTATCGTTTTGCATAAATTTTTGTTTAAAATGTATATATTTCAAACAAATTATTGAAAACTAATATAAATAATCGACAACTGTTGTGCTGTTTAGTGATATCAAAAAAAGAAATTTATAAAAAAATTGTTTTTAGGGGTTGACAAATACTTTTTGTTGTGGTATAATTATTAAGCACTCGGGAAATACTGAGTACATCAAATATCGCGGGATGGAGCAGCTCGGTAGCTCGTCGGGCTCATAACCCGAAGGTCGTAGGTTCAAATCCTGCTCCCGCAACCAAATGTTCCGCTGGACTTTATCAAAATAATGTCCAGCGGAATTTTTTTGTTTATCCCGTGATTGGAAAAAATCTTTTTTACTCAGATCAGACAGTATAAAACCGCTCAGGCAAATGCTTGGGCGGTTTATCTTATAGCAGATCATATCACATTTCGTAGGATACGCCGCTGCTTCTGATGTGGCGTGAATCGTTGGCAAGCTCTATCATAGGTGCTGTGAGAGTGCCCTTTGTGTCTGAAAGGCTCATCACCGTTATCGCAGTAAAATCGGGGCATATTGCTCTGCAAAGATAGAAGAACGGCAGGTTCAGCAGATGCGAAAACAACGCCGAGGATGAGCCGCCGTGGCTGAAGAGTGCAATCGTTCTTTCTGTATCATCACCGATAACGCGGTAGTTCGCACCCTCGCGTCTGTAGCCGAGCGTTTCCATCCATTCATCGGAGGCTTTTGCAACGCGCTCCAGCTCCGCAAATACCACATTGTTGCAGAAAGGCGGCTGCTTGGTCCAGCTTTCGTCCATCAGCGAATGTCCCAGTGCCACCGCATACAGCGATGTATCCCATGGATGTCCGTCCGCGTAGACCGTATTTCCGTCCGAAGAGCCCCATTTTATCTCGCGCATGAAATCCAGCGTGTTCACATCCAGAGAAAGCTGTTTCGCAGTACGTAAGGCAGTCTCCTGCGCTCTGCCGAAAGGGGAGGAGAATATCTGCTGTATGCCCTCATGCTTCAGGCGTGCAGCGGCCTTTTCAGCCTGCTCGTGACCCAGCTCGGTAAGGCAGTCGTTGACATAATCGGGATGTCCGTGGCGGACGAATATGATCTTCATGGCGCACCTCGTTTCATATAGTGTATAAAAATATATTACCATATCTTAAGCTAAAAAGCAATACAGCGGTTGCGTTTTTGGGAAAAGCGTGGTAGAATATCAGTATAACAATACAGGAGGTATCTCACATGAGAAAGAATTTCGGTGCAAAGCCAATGCTGTATCCTATGCCTGTGCTCATCATCGCTACATACGATGAAAACGGCACGCCCGATGCAATGAACGCCGCATGGGGCGGTATCGCAGAGGAGGATCAGATATTCATCTGCCTTGACGCATCACACAAGACCACAAAGAACATACTTCAGCGTAAGGCTTTTACTGTAAGCGTAGCTGATGCGGCGCATACAGTCGAATGTGATTATGTCGGCATCGTGTCTGCAAACGATGTTCCCGATAAGCTGGCAAAATGCGGTCTCCACACCACAAAAAGCGCGCTGGTGGACGCTCCCGTTATAGATGAGCTCCCCATGGCGCTGGAATGCACGCTGATAAGCTACGACGAGGAATCCTGTCACCTGTTCGGAAAGATAGTAAACGTCAGCGCAGATGAAAGCGTGCTGAACGAGAACGGAAAGATAGATGTTGCAAAGCTTCGTCCCATCACCTATGATCCCGTGAACCACGAGTATCTGGAGCTTGGCGCAAAGGCAGGCAACGCATTCAAGGACGGTCTGAAATACAGATGATAAACGAACGCCTCCTGTGGTGAGAATACCATAGGAGGTTTTGATTTGTTTAGCGGTGAGCAGTTTACTGCGTTCATTTCATTGACACCATAGCCCAAATATGCTACAATTTAATTAACATAACAAACGGAGGCGCGTCATGACCAAAGGAAAAAGAATAAGAAAGATAATTACAGGCATTATCATTGCCTTGCTTGCAGCTTTTCTGCTGTTTTTCATCGGTACTTTCATTTTCCACAGCATAAAAAGCAGTGAGGAGATAGCGCTTTTAAAGGAGAAAGGTTACTATAACCCCGTTTCCGTAGGTGAGTATTCGCTGAACGTCGCCAAGTTCGGTAATGAGAACGGCAGACATACCATAGTGGGACTGGCTGGTCTGGGCATGGGAGAATATTCGGTAGCTGCACGACAGATGACCGCCTGCCTTGAGGAGGATAACTATGTCGTATTCGTGGACCGTGCAGGCTACGGCTTCAGCGATGATACGGATAATGAGATGACGCTGGAATATATCGTGGAGGACTACCGCAAGGCGCTCACAAATGCGGGAATACAGCCGCCCTATGTGCTGATGCCGCACTCCATCGGCGGAGCGTATGCGAACTACTGGTGCAGCAACTATCCCGAGGAGATAGAGGGAATCGTGTTCGTGGACGGCTCTCAGCTTAGTGCTGACGCATTTGAAGAGGAGCCTGTAAGCTCGGTCAGTGCAGGTGACAGATTCCTCACATTCCTCGCAAAATGCGGCTTCAGCAGGTATGTGCTGCGTGAATATCACTATCATTACCCCGATAACTATTCCGAAGAGGAACAATACCTCGGCGATGCACTGATATATCTCACGCTTGATTCCATTGCGACAGCATCGGAGAGCTGCCTGCTTGCACAGAACGCGCAGGATGCGTTCAACGGCATCGTCACCAACGATATCCCGAAGCTGTACATCTGTGCAAGCTGGGGAATTGAGACAAAGGAAGATATCATCGAAACAAACAGATGGATAAACCGTCAGATAGAGATCAATGACCTTGATCTAGAGCAGAGGTCGCTTGATTACGATGATGAAACAGTGAACGAGATACTGGCAAATTACGAAGAAGCAAGACAGAACATCATTTACCCTTATGCTGAAAAGATGGGCAACTGCGAGGTGGTGTGCCTTGCGGGAGATCACATGATATATGAGCAGAGACCGCAGGAGTGCGGTGAGCTAATCCGAGCGTTTGTTGACGGGCTGAATGATACGGAAAGGCAGTGATAAAATGCAGGATAGATATGCAGAGATAAAGGCAAGGATACTTGAGCTTGCAGGAGCAGACGAGGGAATAAAGGCGGTCATTGCGATAGGATCGTCAACTAGGAGCGAGGTAAAGGCGGATGAATACTCCGATCTTGATCTGATAATAGCGGCAGAGGACACGGATAAGTGGCTGTACGGCAATATCCCCGAGCAGCTTGGCGATATGAAGATATCCTTTGTTGAGCCGACTCTCGGCGGCGGCAAGGAGCGCAGAGTGCTGTACAACAATTCCCTTGATGTGGACATGATAGTCTTCACGCCTGAGCAGCTTGTTACAGCCGCTAAAGAGGGCGTTGCAGGCTGGGTGTGCAACAGAGGGTATACAGTGCTGCATGACAGGATGGGTATAGGCGGGCTGCTGGGCGAATATGTCCGCCGTGAGGTGAACTACTCACAGCTTACCGAAGCCGAGTACATAAACCTTGTGAATGATTTCTGCTTCCATGTGGTATGGGCAGGCAAGAAGATACTGCGCGGCGAGCTGTGGACAGCAAAGATGTGCATAGATGCATATCTCAAGAACCATCTGTTGAAGATGCTTGAGATGTACACCGTAAACAAGTATCAGACCGATGTGTGGCATGACGGAAGATTTCTTGATCGTTGGGCAGACGATAGCATAAAGAACTCTTTGCCGAAATGCTTTGCTCATTACGACAGGGAGGATATGATATCCTCTCTGGCTGAAACAAAGTCGCTTTTTGCACAGGTCGCACTGGAAGTGGCGGAGATAAAGGGATATGCTTATCCTGCAACTGCGGTAAGCTATGCTGATGAGCTGTATGAGGAGTATTTCGGAAGCTAGACCATGTTTCAACGGGCACCGCAGCAACGATGCCCGTTATTCTATCCGAATCTTGCCCTAAGCTTTTCCAGCGCACGTTTCTCTATCCTAGATATATACGACCGTGAAATCCCCAGCTCCTTAGCGATCTCACGCTGAGCAAGCGGCTTGCAGACGCATCCGTCCTTATCGGGAATACCGTAGCGTTTGGCGATTATTTCGCGCTCGCGTTCGTCCAGTTCTTCTTCTATGAAACGGTACAGCTTCTCGGAGTTGATCTTCAGCATGACATCCTCCTCGACGTTGATGTCTGAGCTGCAGATGTCAGCCAATGTGAGCGCATTGCCCTCGGCGTCTGAGTCTATCGGGTCGCTTATCGACACTTCTGTCAG
>JAFTVU010000017.1 GCA_017465665.1 Oscillospiraceae bacterium
ATATTGACAAAATAAAAACCATACTTTCTTATGTGGAACAGCATTATTCAGAAAGTATCACCGTTGAAGAAGTAGCAGAGCTTTGCTTTTACAGCAAATCCTATTTTATGAAGTTCTTCAAGGAAAGTATGGGTGTGAGCTGTATTAACTATCTTAATGATTATCGGCTTGAAACAGCAGCGAATATGCTCCGTGCAACAGATGGCAATATTCTTGAAATCGCCTGTGCTTGTGGATTTGACAATCTTTCATATTTCAATCGAAGCTTTAAGAAAAAATACCAAATCACACCGGGGAAGTACAGAAAAGGTAAATAGAATTATAAATTAAGCTGATTCTTTTTGAGATTTCTGTAAACAAAAGCAACGGACTAGGCATGTACAATACATGTGAGAACGGATGTATGTATTGTGTCGTAATTAATGTAATGTTCGGTGTAGTCGCTCTGCTCTATGACCGTTACAGAGTTCTCTGCTATGCAGTTTCGTATCAAGCTGTAAAGCAGGTCAAACGTTGCTTTTGTAGATATTGACCTGTTTTTCTGAAAAGATCTGGAGGTTATTATTGTATCAGGCGCCGCACTTTATTTAGTGACACAAAAATTTATACCGTGACCGATATCATTCTGTCACGGTATTTTTTTATTTGGGGCCAGTGCCGATCATTATTCGGAAGTCTCACGGTGCAGTGTTCCTGCTTCGTATTGAAAGCATGGCATAAGCTCCATTTTGAACATGTTCGCTTCGTGCTTACTGTCGATAAGTGCCTTGATCTCAGTATCGACACACACTCCCGTCCGAATGTATCTGTCCAGTGTCGCATAAGTGAAGCCCAGGTTATCCTCATCAGTCATGCCGCAAAGTCCGTCGGAGGGCACCTTATCCACAAGCTCTGAGGGAAGTCCAAGCTCTCTGCCTATCTGCTTGACCTCGTGCACCGTAAGCCGTGAGATGGGGCTGAAATCACCCGCAGAATCGCCGTAGCGTGTAGAGTATCCCACCCAATCCTCCGAAAGATTGCAGGTGTTTGCAACCCTGCCATTATTGCACTGACTGACAGCATATAAAGACGCCATGCGAAGTCTGGGCGGAAGATTTACAACAGCCTGTTTTGAAAGCTGATCGATCTCATATCCATTGCCGCAGTGGGCATCCTTGATAGCTCCGATCAATCCTTGATAAGCCGCCGCAATATTGACTATAGTGTATCTTATGCCAAGGTGTTCCACTAGCTTTATTGACATATCGATATCGCTCTGATTGCCGTTAGGCATAAGCACGCCAATAACTCTCTCTTTTCCAAGAGCCGCGGCACAAAGACCCGCCACAACAGAGCTGTCCTTTCCGCCTGAAATGCCCACCACTGCATTACATCCCTTGCCGTTTTTTTCAAAAAAATCATTTATCCACACGATAATGTCCTGCGTGGTCTTTTTTGCATCAAAGCTGTACATGTGCCCCTCCTTACAATTCTCTTTACTACACAAAAACTATACTCAAAGCAAGCGCTCTGCTGTTCTGCATTACTTGTCAATAGTGGAGATTCCGATCGTGACCTCCTCAAGCACATCAAGCAGAACCTTTACCGTATCCAGTGAGCTAAGCATAGTGATATTGTTTTCGTTGGCGCATCGGCGTATCGCCGCTCCATCCTTGAAATGAACTCCGGAAAAAACAGCTCGGGTATTGATGATATAGCTGACATAGCCTGCACGGATAGAGTCGAGTATCTCTTCGCTTCCTTCACTGAGTTTTCTGCGAATTCGCGTTCGGATACCGTGTTCTTTGAGAAAATTAGCTGTACCTATCGTTGCTTCTATATTAAATCCCATATCATAAAAGCGTTTTACAAGCGGCAGAGCCTCCTCCTTGTCCTCATCGGCAAGAGTGACGACTACCGTTCCATAATTCTGCAGCTTTATTCCCGAAGCGATCATTGCTTTATACATAGCACGGTGAAGCTTATCGTCATAACCGATCGCCTCACCTGTGGATTTCATTTCAGGAGACAAATAGCTGTCCATTCCTCTGAGCTTTGAGAACGAGAAAGCAGGAGCTTTTACATACCAGCGTTCTTTTTCTTTAGGGTACACCTCGGTGATACCCTGCTGCGGCAGACTGACCCCAAGTATAGCAAGAGTGGCTATATCAGCAAGAGTATAGCCCGTAGCCTTTGATAGGAATGGAACAGTTCTTGAAGAACGAGGATTGACCTCTATAATATACACATTTTCGTTCCTGTCTACAATAAACTGGATATTGAATAGCCCAACGATCCCTATTCCTCTGCCGAGACGCTTAGTATAATCAAGGATAGTATCCTTCACCTTCTGTGATATGCTGTAGGTAGGATATACGCTTATTGAATCACCAGAGTGGATACCTGTACGCTCGACCAATTCCATGATACCGGGCACAAAAACATTTTCGCCGTCGCAGACAGCGTCTACTTCCACTTCCTTGCCACGGATATATTTATCCACCAGCACAGGTCTGTCAGCATCTATCTCAACTGCCGTTTTCAGATAGTGTCGCAGATCCTCTTCCTTTGCCACTATCTGCATTGCTCTGCCGCCAAGAACAAAGCTGGGACGCACCAGTACCGGATATCCTATTTCGGCAGCGGCAGCGATTCCGTCTTCTATATTTGTAACCGCAGCACCTTTGGGCTGAGGGATATCAAGGCTGATAAGCAGCTTCTCGAACAGTTCTCTGTTTTCTGCTTTTGCTATCGCATCGCAATCTGTACCTATTATTTTCACTCCACGTTCAGATAAAGGCTCAGCAAGATTTACCGCTGTCTGACCGCCAAGAGTCACAATAACGCCGATCGGTTGCTCAAGCTCGATTATATTCATAACATCCTCGGGACAGAGAGGTTCAAAATACAGCTTATCCGAGCAGGTATAATCAGTGGATACGGTCTCGGGATTGTTGTTGATCACAATTGCTTCGTAGCCTGATTTTCTGATGGTGTCAACAGCATGAACGGTGGAATAGTCGAATTCCACTCCCTGCCCGATACGGATAGGGCCGGAGCCTAAGACCACTATCTTTTTCCTGTCGGAAATAATTGATTCGTTCTCCTCGTCATAAGTTGAGTAAAAATACGGTATATAGCTGTCAAATTCGGAAGCGCAGGTGTCTATCATCTTGTAGACCGGAAGAACACCCGTTTTCCTGCGCAAAGCAGATACGTCTTTTTCAGGAAGTCCCCATAGATCTGCAATAGCTTTGTCTGAAAAACCAAGCTTTTTGGCTTTCAGGAGAATATCCTTATCTGAAACGCTGTTGATAAGCTTTCTCTCCATGTCGATTATATTGCTTAGCTTGCTTATAAAAAACATATCGATGCCTGTTATTTCGTTTATCGTCTTATGAGAGACGCCTCTGCGCAACAGCTCCGCTATAGCATAAATGCGGTCGTCAGAGCCATTTTTAACATAGCTGAGCATCATATCTGTATCCACGCTGTCGAATTTCGGGTGATGCAGGTGACAAAGCCCGATCTCAAGGGAACGTATCGCTTTCAGCAAGCTTTCCTCAGCTGTTCTGCCGATGCTCATGACCTCTCCTGTAGCTTTCATCTGCGTACCGAGGGAGTTACTTGCATCTGTGAATTTGTCGAATGGGAAGCGAGGCATTTTTGTCACGATGTAATCGAGCGTCGGCTCAAACGCAGCCGGTGTATTGGCTATCCTTATCTCATCCAGCGTCATACCGACACCTATCTTTGCAGATACCCTTGCTATAGGATATCCGCTTGCTTTTGAGGCAAGTGCTGAAGAGCGTGATACCCTGGGGTTTACTTCGATGAGGTAGTATTGGAAAGATTTTGTGTCCAGTGCAAATTGAACATTACAGCCGCCTTCTATCTTGAGGGCTCGTATTATCTTCAATGCACTGTCACGAAGCATCTGATATTCCTTGTTCGTAAGTGTCTGCGATGGGCATACTACTATAGAATCGCCTGTGTGTATTCCCACAGGGTCAAGATTTTCCATGTTACATATTGTTATTGCAGTGTCATTTTTGTCACGAATGACCTCGTATTCTATCTCCTTATATCCTTTGATGCTTTTCTCGACCAGCACCTGATGCACTGGTGAAAGAGCAAGCCCGTTCTTCATAAGAGATATAAATTCTTCCTCGTTGTCTGCAAAACCGCCGCCTGTGCCGCCAAGAGTGAATGCAGGGCGCAGCACCACAGGATATCCTATGTCCTGTACGATACGAAGTCCGTCCTCGACGGTGTTTGCAATATCTGATGGAAGCACCGGTTCTCCGAGCCTTTCACACAGCTTTTTGAAAAGCTCTCTGTCCTCGGCCTGCTCGATACTGCTGCTTTTAGTGCCCAGCAGCTCTGTCCTGCACTCCTTCAGGATGCCTTTTTTCTCAAGCTGCATTGCAAGATTAAGGCCTGTCTGTCCGCCTATTCCGGGAAGGATAGCATCAGGACGCTCATATCGCACTATTTTTGCAATGTATTCAAGGTTTAGCGGTTCCATATAAACCTTGTCGGCAATGGACGTATCCGTCATAATAGTTGCGGGATTCGAATTGCAGAGAATCACCTCATAGCCCTCCTCCTTCAAAGCAAGGCAAGCCTGAGTTCCTGCGTAGTCAAATTCTGCTGCCTGACCGATAACGATTGGCCCCGATCCGATTACAAGTATCTTTTTAATATCCGTTCTTTTAGGCATTTTTATTTTCCTCCATCAGCTTGATAAAACGATTGAACAGGTAATCGCTGTCCTGAGGACCGGGTGCGCTTTCGGGATGATACTGTACGCTGAACACCTTATCCCTTTCGCATTTTACACCCTCTACTGTGTTATCGAGGATATTGATATGTGTAACGGTAAGGGGTGTGTTTTTTATGCTTTCGATATCTACAGCATAGGAGTGGTTTTGAGATGTGATCTCTATTTTGCCTGTTTCAAGGTCGCGCACAGGGTGATTACCACCCCTGTGACCGAATTTCAGTTTGTATGTTCTTGCACCATAAGCAAGCGATATTATCTGATGTCCGAGACAAATTCCGAAAACGGGATATTTTCCGAGGAGTGACCTTGCGGTATCAATAGTCTGACGAACATCGGCAGGATCTCCGGGACCATTGGAGATAAATATGCCGTCGGGCGACAGTCTGATTATCTCCTCGGCGCTTGTATTCCACGGAACAATGGTAACATCACAGCCCTTTCTGTTGAGTGTCCTCACAATGTTCTGCTTCATACCGCAATCAATGGCGACTACATGAAATTCTGCATTTTCCAGCTCGCTGTTATATATCGTCTTTCGACTTACGAGCGATACTGCGTCACGGGGGATATCGGTACTGTGCAAGATAGAAAGACCTCTATTCAGACTGACATCACAGGAGCATATAAGAGCCTTTCGGCTGCCCCCGTCACGAATGGAGCGGGTAAGTTTTCTGGTATCCACACCATAGATGCCGGGAATATTATATTGCTCCATTACCTCAGACAGAGTTGAAACGCTTCTGAAATTTGAAGGGAGGTCATTGTATTCGTGAACGACAAGTGCACCGATGGAGGGTGCATCGGTTTCATAATCCTCCTCTGCCATACCATAGCTTCCTATAAGCGGATATGTCATTACTACAGCCTGATAGGTGTAGGAGGGATCGGAAATAATCTCCTGATATCCCACCATAGAGGTGTTGAATACTATCTCGCATACTTTGTCGCAGGTGCTTCCAAAAGCATAGCCATAGTATTCCTGACCGTCCTCCAATATGATCTTTCTGTTGTATTCCGTTGCCATTTGATCATCTCTTTTCTTATAGCTCTATCTCTGCCGCTTTTGCTGTTACATCAGCAAGCAGCGGTCTTATTTTATCCACAAATGCTTGTGTCTGTTCGGGGCAGCGTCCTACATAAAGGGATGGATCAAGCAGCTCCTGAATTTCACTTTCGGTAAGTCCGAACTCTTTTTCTGCCGCAAGGCGGTCAAGCAGGTCGCATTCTTCGCCGTTTTTCATCTTTGCTGACGCCTCCATCGAGCATCTGCGTATTATCTCATGCAGCTGTTGACGATCACCTCCGCGTTTAACCGCCTCCATCATAAGGTTTTCAGTGGCGATAAACGGCAGATATTCCTTCAGCGTTTTCTCGATCATCTTTTCATTAACAAAAAGACCATTTGTAACATTTTGAGCCAGTCTCAGAATAGCGTCTGCACACAGGAAGCCTTCGGGCAGAGAGATACGGCGGTTTGCCGAATCATCGAGCGTCCGTTCCAGCCACTGCGTTGCGGCAGTCATAGGTGCATTTGCAGCATCAGCAATCAGATATCGTGCCAGTGAGCATATACGTTCGCAGCGCATAGGATTACGCTTATATGCCATCGCTGACGAGCCTATCTGATCCTTTTCAAACGGTTCTTCAAGCTGACGATCATGCTGCAGCAGACGGATATCATTTGCCATACGATAACAGCTTTGTGCAATTGAGGACAGAGCATTCAATATACGGCTGTCCACCTTGCGGGGATAAGTCTGACCACAGACATCGTAGTATTCATTGAACCCGAAATCGGCAGCAATAAGACTGTTCATTTGATCGATTTTGGATGAATCACCGTTAAACAGTTCGATAAAGCTTGCTTCAGTGCCTGTTGTACCACGGCAGCCGAGAAATTTTATATTAGCAAGTGCAAAATCTATCTCGTCGAGATCGGAAAGCAGTTCCTGCATCCAAAGCGACGCACGCTTACCTACCGTAGTCGGCTGAGCAGGCTGATAGTGCGTGTATCCAAGTGTGGGCATCGCTTTATATTTCTCGGCGAAATCAGCAAGATTTGCCAAAACGCCCAAAAGCTCTGCACGCAGATAGCGCAGAGCATCTCTATAAATAATCAGGTCGGCATTATCGGTAACGTAGCAGCTCGTTGCACCTAAATGAATAATTCCTGCAGCTGTCGGAGCCGCCTTGCCGTAAGCGTACACATGAGCCATAACATCATGGCGCACTTCCTTTTCTCGTTGCTTTACACATTCGTAATCGATATCCTCGATATGTGCCGAAAGCTCCTCGATCTGCTCTGTTGTAACAGGAAGTCCAAGCTTCATCTCCGCTTTAGCCAAAGCCGTCCATAGTTTGCGCCAAGTCTGATAGCGTGTATCTGCCGAAAATAATTTCAGCATATATTCTGAAGCGTAGCGTGATGATAATGGCGATTCATATCTGTCTGTCATGTCATATCCTCCGTGTTTCTGATTATAATACTATCTCTCTGCGCACCGACAGAAATATATTTTATCAGGCAGCCGATCTGTTTTTCGATAAAGGTGATATATTCCTGTGCCTGTACAGGAAGCTCCTCCCACTTGCGGACATGGGAAATATCACACTTCCAACCATCAAAATACTCTATAACAGGCTGGGCGTTTTTCAGCGCTGTAGGAAAAGGGAAACTATCTGTCTGCTTTCCGTTCAGCAGATAATGTGTACATACAGGAATTTTATCCATATAGCTCAGGATATCGAGCTTGGTGATCGCGATAGCTGTCGCTCCCTGCATTTCAACACCATATCTGGTAGCAACTATATCAAGCGGACCTACCCGACGGGGGCGACCTGTTTTTGCGCCATATTCAAAACCCATCTGACGAAGCTTATCCGCCTCATCTCCGAACATCTCACAAACGAAAGGACCTTCTCCAACACAAGTGGAATAGGCCTTAACAATGCCGATGATGTCATCCAGCTTTGCGCTCGGCACACCCGCACCGATAGGCGCATAAGCGGCGAGTGTATTTGAGGAGGTAGTGTAAGGGAAGATACCATGGTCAATATCCCTTAATGAACCAAGCTGTGCCTCGAAAAGAATGTTTTTCCCATCGGCCTGCGCTTGTGTCAGGTAAGCTCCCACATCGGAGATAAAGGGCTTGATCTTATCACAATATTTACTCAGCCATTCCTCAAGCATATCCGTAGTATACGGCTTTGCACCATATACCCTTGTGATCGTCAGGTTCTTCCATTCAAGAAGTTCCCTTAAATGCTCTCTCAATTCATCGGGATAGAACAGTTCGCCTGCCAGGATAGTTTTTTTCTGATACTTATCCGAGTAGAACGGAGCGATGCCCTGTTTGGTCGAACCGTATTTTTTGTCCGCCAGACGCTGCTCCTCCAGTTCATCCAGCTCACGGTGCCAGGGAAGCAGCAGCGAAGCACGGTCGCTTATCATGAGGTTATCGGGGGTGATCGCTACACCTTTTGATGTTACCTCTTGTATTTCTTTTATCAGGTTTTCAGGATCCAGAGCAACACTGTTTCCGAGAACATTTACAACGCCCTTTCTGAAGACACCTGAGGGTAGCAGATGAAGTGCAAACTTTCCATTCTCATTGATAACGGTATGTCCTGCGTTTCCGCCGCCTTGAAAGCGTACAACAACATCATAGTCTTTTGTCAGCAGATCAACCATACGGCCCTTGCCTTCATCGCCCCAATTGATTCCTACCACAGCACAGTTTGACATTAAGATCCCTCCTTAAAGATGATTTGTAAGGCGCTGCATTATTTCGGTATATGCATCCTCAACGCCGCCCATGTCACGGCGGAAACGGTCCTTGTCCAGCTTTTCGCCCGTACTGCTGTCCCAGAATCTGCAGGTATCGGGGCTGATTTCATCAGCAAGAACGATAGTACCGTCTGAAAGTCTGCCGAATTCCAGCTTAAAATCAACAAGAGTAACACCGCACTCCGCCCAGAATACTTTCAGCTGCTCGTTTACAGCGAAAGCGTATTTTTTGATCGTTTCGATCTCATCGGCGGAAGCCAAGCCAAGAGAGATGGCATGATGATCGTTTATGAGAGGATCTCCCAGCTCATCATTTTTATAGGAGAATTCGATAGTCGGTGCAGCAAGCCTTTCACCCTCTTTTACGCCGTATCTCTGCGAGAATGAGCCTGCGGCAATATTGCGGACTATCACCTCAAGCGGCACGATGCTGACCCTTTTTACGACGGTTTCACGTTCGCTGAGCTGTTTTACGAAATGAGTGGGAATGCCGCATTTCTCAAGCCTCTGCATAAGTAGGTTGCTCATCCTGTTGTTGATAACCCCTTTGCCTGCTATCATTCCTTTTTTCAGACCATTGAATGCCGTTGCGTCATCCTTGTATGACACAACAAGCAATTCAGGGTCATCGGTGCGGAATACTTTCTTTGCCTTACCTTCATAAAGCTGTTCTTTAATTTGCATCTTGATTACCTCTCATTGTATTATCCACAGCAGCCCTTATAAAGCCAACAAATAAAGGATGCGGCTTGTTGGGGCGGCTTTTGAATTCAGGGTGAAATTGTACTGCTGTAAACCACGGATGAAGCTCTTTCTTGAGCTCTGCGATCTCCATAAGCTTTCCGTCAGGGGAGCTGCCCGAAAAAACCATGCCGTTCTCTACAAAGTCCTGCATGAATTTATTATTGAACTCATACCTGTGACGGTGGCGTTCGTATATCAGTTCTTTGTTGTACAAAGCACGGGCAAGAGTTTCTTCCGCAAGCCTGCAGGGATACAGACCGAGGCGCATAGTACCTCCCATTTCAACATTTTTCTGATCAGGCATAATGTCGATAACATTGTGAGGTGTTTCTCTGAATTCAGCACTGTCAGCATCAGACCAGCCGAGCACGTTTCTTGCAAATTCAATGACGGCCATATGCATTCCGAGACACAGTCCCAGATAGGGAATTTTATTCTCTCTTGCGTAGCGTACTGCTTCTATTTTACCTTGTATGCCTCTGTCTCCGAATCCTCCGGGAACAAGTATACCGTCACATTCGTCGAGCAACTCATCAGTGGTTTCAGGTGTTACAAGCTCGGAATTTATCAGCTTTATCTCAGCCTTTATTCCAAGAGAATAACCTGCGTGACGTACAGCCTCCATAACGGAGATGTATGCATCGGGAAGAACAGCGTACTTTCCGACGACGGCAATCTTCACGCTCTTGTCGGCACTTTTCTGACGCTTGACCATGTCGTGCCATTCGCTGAGGTCTGCATTTCGGTTTTCCAGCCCGAGATGCTCACACACTACATCTGCAAGGCCCTCCCTTTCCAACATAAGCGGAACCTCGTACAGAGAATCGGCTGTCTTGTTGAGTATCACATCCTGCGAACGCACGTTGCAGAAGCTTGCAAGCTTCCTGCGTGCCTCGTCGGGGATATCCATATCGGAACGGCACACAAGAATCGTAGGCTGTATTCCCATACCCAGCATTTCCTTTACGCTGTGCTGCGTCGGCTTTGTTTTCAGTTCATCACTGCCCGAAATGAATGGTAGCAATGTAACATGGATATACGCCACGCTTTCTCGCCCCATATCCAGCGATACCTGACGTATTGCTTCAAGGTATGGTGTGCTTTCAATATCTCCCACTGTGCCGCCGATCTCGGTTATCACGATGTCGGCAGAATTTGCCGCACGGTATATTCTTTCCTTGATCTCATTGGTTATATGAGGAATGACCTGTACAGTTGCACCAAGATAGTCTCCGCGGCGTTCCTTTGCGATAACGCTCTGATATATCTTGCCTGTGGTCACATTGCTGTTTGCCGAAAGATTTTCGTCAATGAATCTCTCGTAATGTCCAAGATCAAGGTCGGTTTCAGCCCCGTCGTCTGTAACAAAGACCTCGCCGTGCTGATAAGGGCTCATTGTGCCCGGGTCGATGTTTATATACGGGTCGAACTTCTGAAGAGTGACCTTATAGCCCCTGCTTTTGAGAAGCCGTCCCAGCGATGCAGCTGTAATTCCCTTGCCAAGTCCTGAGACAACACCGCCTGTCACGAAGATATACCGTGTTTTCACATTCCCGCCTCTTTTCTTAATTATTCACATATAGCTGCTTATACGGATTGCTTGTATTCGGTGTCAGCTTATAGAATTTGGAGTTCAGAAGCACATCGGGATCTCCACCGAACTTTTTTGTAAAAAGGTCGATATACTCTCTGATGCTTTCTTTATCACTGTCATCGGCTTCTTTTACAGATACCTGTACGGGAAGATCCTGCGGCGGATACTCCGTTCTGATGTATATCACACCTCCATGCATTCCCGTTCCGCAAAACTCGCCTACAGGGCAATGATCCTCAGCTCCTATTCCGAGAACGATGATTCTGCCACCTGCCTGATATTCCGCAAGAAAATCACCTACCTCGCCTCCTATCATCAGCAGTGGTATTTTATCCTCAAACTGTTTCATGTGTATTCCCGCACGATATCCTGCCGAGCCCTTGATGAGTATTCTGCCATCTCTCATTCCATAGCCTACGGCGTCGCCGCAATTGCCGTGAATAGTGATGGTTCCGTCGTTCATTGCATCGCCGGTTGCATCCTGAGCATTTCCGTATACCGTGATATCACATTGGGTAAGATATGCTCCGAGAGCATTTCCGGGAATGCCATGGATGTGGATATCCTTGCCGATACAGCCGCTTCCTATGAAGCGATGACCAATTACATTCTCCACGGTTATCTCGCTGTCGGGAGATCTTCTGATATACTCGTTAAGCGTTTTGAAATGCATTTTATCAGCATTGATCCTATCCATTATCTCTGCCCTCCCAATTTTTCTTTTCTGTATTCTGCAGGAAATGCCATCAGTGCAGGCTTTTCCAGCAGCAACGCGAGATCTACCTCATTGAGTGGTGTCTGTTCTCTCACAAGCGAGGTGTAGATACCTGCATTATTTATCATATCTCCCATTAAAATAAAACCCTTAAGCTTGTTGTCTGCAATGAACAGATTTTTGTAACCACTTTCGCTTATCGTGGTGTGTTCCTCGCCCGAATAAGAGCCTGCAGTAATTATATGCAGACCGAAAAAGCCTGCGGCATTCATCGGAAACGCATTAGTATAATGTGCCACACCGCCTGCCATATTCTTTCCTGCAACATTTCCTTGCATAAACGCATTGGGAAGTATTGCGATCATCTTGTCCGTATTGCTTGTGATGTCATGGCTTTTTGTGCAGTCGCCTGCGGCATATATATCGGAAAGCCCCTTTACTGCCTGGGTGTCATCAGTAACTATTCCTCTATCGACCTTTCCGCCGATAGCATCGATAAGTTCGGTATTGGGACGAACTCCGACAGCAAGGATAAGTATATCGAGATCTATACTATCTCCATTGGTCAGGGTTGCAGTGTTTTCGGAAAATTCCTTTACGGTTGTACCGAGTACAAAACGCACCCCTGTAGTTTCAATATGGTGCTTCATGATGTGTGAAGCTTCTTCATTAAGTACAGCAGGTAGGATACGTTCCGATAGATCTATCACAGTGATGTTATTTGTGAACCTTACCATTGCTTCTGCTGCTTTTAATCCGATAAGACCCGCTCCGATAATAAGTACCTTTGAGTTTTTGCTAAGCCGCTCTCTTACTGCTCTAACATCGTCCATCTTCATAAAGGTGAATTTGTTCTTTACTTTGTCAAGCCCCTCAAGCTGCGGTACAAACGGGTCAGAGCCTGTAGCAATCAGCAGCTTGTCGTATTCTGTTACGCTGGCGTCATCCATAAGTACAGTCTTGTTTTTCTTATCGATAGAAACGACTTTTTTTCCTAGCAGAGCGTTCACTTTGTTTTCTGTGTAAAACTCATTCGGGCGGTATTTCATGCCTTCTTCGGTAACATCGCCCTTCAACCAGTAGGAGATCAGAGGACGTGAATATGTATGATAGTTCTCGTCCGAGATCATGGTGATATCTCCGTCTTTGTCAAGTTCACGGATTCCCTGAACTGCGCCGATACCTGCGGCGGAGTTTCCTATAATTACATATTTCATTACTGCTCGCCCCTCTCCTCGTATACTATAGCCTTGTTTGGGCAGCCCTTGACACATGCTGGCTCTCCCGCTGCGGAATTAAGGCAAAGCTCACATTTTGTGACGGTCTTGCCTCCTGATTTCTTATCAGGGGCTATACAGCCGTAGGGACATACCAGCACGCAGGTGTAGCAACCAACGCACTTCGCTTTGTCGATCTCGACCATGCCGTTCTTTTTGGTGAGTGCGCCCGCAATACAGCTCTTTACGCATAGGGGGTCTTCGCAGTGCCTGCACTGAACAGCGAAGTATATATCCTTGCTCTCCTCAATGCGCACACGAGGAGCGACCACTCTGCCGAGCTTGAACGCCTTTGCCATATCCGTTTCGCCGCCGCCCGCAAATGAACAGTAGAACTCGCATAAGTGACAGCCAAGACAGCGTTCCTCATTCACATATACCTTTTTCATTTTAGTTGCCTCCGTTCATTTATTCGCCGGCGTGAGCTATTCCAAGAATATCAAGCTCTTTCTGTGTAAGTCCGATGCCTCTCAGCATAAGGCGGTTACCTCTGAGTGCTTCGATAGAGTTTATTCCCATGCCGCCCAGTATCTCTTTTATCTCATGGTTCCATGCGTTGACAAGGTTTACAAGCCTCTTGTATGCAACATCGGGATTAAGCCGCTTTACAAGCTCGGGGCGCTGCGTTGCAATACCCCAGTTACACCTACCGCTGTGGCAGCTTCTGCAAAGGTGACATCCCATAGCCAGCAGTGCAGGGGTTGCGATATACACTGCGTCTGCTCCGAGAGCGATTGCCTTAACTGCATCGGAGGAGCTTCTGATGGAACCGGCTGCTACAATAGACACTTCGTTTCTGATGCCCTCGTGGCGGAGTCTGCCGTCAACTGCTGCAAGAGCAAGCTCGATCGGGATTCCCACATTATCTCTTATTCTTGTAGGAGCGGCACCTGTTCCACCTCTGAAACCGTCTATCGCGATGATATCCGCACCTGATCTTGCAATGCCTGAGGCAATAGCCGCTACATTATGTACTGCGGCTATCTTCACGATGATAGGCTTTTTGTACTCGGTAGCTTCTTTAAGCGAAAAAATAAGCTGTCTTAAATCCTCAATAGAATATATATCATGATGGGGAGCAGGTGAGATAGCGTCCGTTCCCATAGGTATCATTCTTGTACGGGAAACGTCCTCCGCAATCTTTTCGCCGGGGAGATGTCCACCAATACCGGGCTTTGCGCCCTGACCCATTTTGATCTCGATTGCGGCGCCTGTGTCAAGATATCCCTTGAATACGCCAAAACGTCCCGATGCTACCTGAACGATGGTGTTATCTCCGTATTTGTAAAAATCCTTATGAAGACCACCCTCGCCTGTGTTATAGTAGGTTCCTAGCTCCTCTGCGGCTCGTGCAAGGGCTTCGTGGGCGTTCTTCGAGATAGAGCCGTAGGACATCGCCGAGAACATAATGGGGATGTCAAGCTCAAGGTGAGGCTCTATATGTGTGTCTATGCTGCCGTCTGCTTTCTTTTTGATAGGGATCGGCTTTTTGCCGAGAAATACCTTTGTTTCCATAGGCTCGCGCAACGGGTCGATAGGCGGGTTCGTTACCTGAGATGCGTTCAGCAGGATCTTATCCCAGTACACGGGGTAATCCTTGGGAGTTCCCATAGAGGATAGCAGCACACCGCCGCTCTCTGCCTGACGATAGTTTTCAAGCATAAGCTGCTGAGTATAATTTGCGCTTTGTCTGAAAGCATTTGCATTCGGCTGTATCTTCAGTGCTCCTGTAGGGCAAAGACAGACGCAGCGTTGGCAATCTACACATTTGTTTTCATGCGCCAACATTTTGCTGTAGTCCGAATCGTAATAGTGTACCTCGTTTGCACATTGACGTTCACAGGCACGACAGCTGATACATTTATCATAATTGCGGATTATCTCAAATTCCGCAGGAAAATAGTTTACAGACATCTCTTTCTGCCCTCCTCATTAAGCGTTACCACAACGGGCTCTCCACCCTTTGGGGACCATACGTTTCCACAATCGGGACAGATGGCTCTGATGGCGCACTCCTCGCTGGCGATATATACCCTGTCGTCTTTTTCCGCAACGACCATAGAGCGCAGCTTCAGTCGATCGTTCAATGCCATAATTCCGCCCGTGTAGCCAAGAATTATAGAAAACGGACCGGTGATAAGCAGTCCCGAAAGGGCGTTGCGCAGATATCTCAGCTTTTCTGCCTGTTCGGGGTCAGTGCGACCAATCTCATCTATCTTCGTCCAGAAAGGTGCAGCGATGACCGAGGCGATATCCTCAAGACTAAGCTGCTGTTTTCTGTGGAGCCAGTCAAAAATATATGTGATGACCTCTGTATCGGTCAGCAAGGTGCATTTGTATCCGAACATCTCAATGAAACGGCGGTTAGCGTCATAAGAGGATATCTCACCGTTATGGACGATAGAGTAATCCAGCAGCGAGAAAGGATGTGCTCCGCCCCACCAGCCGGGTGTGTTCGTGGGATATCTTCCATGAGCTGTCCACGCATATCCGTCATATTCGTCAAGGCGGTAGAATTGGCCAACATCCTCGGGATATCCAACCGCTTTGAATACTCCCATATTTTTTCCGCTGGAAAAAACATATGCACCCTTTATATCGTTGTTTATCCTGATGACACACTTGGCTACATATTCCTTTTCATCAAGCTGCGAGGACGCTATCTTCGTGGGGCGCGGGTCAACGAAATATCTCCATATCAGCGGCTCATTGGTTATAGAAGGGATTCTTCTTATAGGAATACGGCTGAGGTTTATCACATCAAAATGACGATCGAGAAACTTCTCGGTCTGTTCACGCACCTCGTTTGAATCATAAAAGATATGAAATGCATAATGATCCTTATATTCGGGATATATGCCATATCCCGCAAATCCACCGCCGAGACCGTTAGAACGGTCATGCATATACGAGATCGACTTGACGATCTCACTACCATTGATCCTGTTTCCATCTCTGCTGATGAAACCTGAAATGGCACATCCTGCAGGAATTCGCACTTGACCCTCTAAAAGCATAACGTTACCTCCTTGCTTTTCTGCTTTTTTCTGAAAATATGATAGCACTTTGGTTACTTTTTTGTCAATACTTTTGTGCAAGTTTTTTTAAAACAACTTGCATTTTGGTGTATTTTATCTATGTTTTAACCGATTTTCAAATATGATTATGAAAGATATGCACAATTTGCTTTCAAGAAAACGGATATGCAATCTTAAATTTTATAACATTTTACAAATTATCGTCAAATCAATTGCTCAAAATATGGCAAATGCAAGAAATTGAACGAAAACTTGCAAAAACACCTTGACAAGAAATTAACACGGTGATATAATGCAAGTGTAAACGACAGAGGCATCGACTATAACCTACGATCGTTTGCAATATAAATATACGAAAGAAGGAACATCAATGAGAAACGTTTCGGACTATTTCGGTGAAAATGTATTCAACGAAAGCGCAATGAAAGCACGGCTTCCAAAGGATACCTTCAAGCAGCTTCAGGCAGCGATCAATAACGGTAAGCGTCTTGAACCGTCTGCGGCTGGTGTGGTAGCCAATGCCATCAAGGACTGGGCAATCGAAAAAGGTGCTACCCACTACACCCACTGGTTTCAGCCGATGACAGGTATCACCGCAGAGAAGCACGATAGCTTTATCAGCCCGAATAATGACGGCAGAGTTATTATGGAGTTTTCGGGCAAGGAACTCATTCAGGGCGAGCCTGACGCTTCCAGCTTTCCCTCCGGCGGACTGAGAGCAACATTCGAAGCAAGAGGCTACACTGCGTGGGATCCCACTTCATTTGCATTCATCAAAGATGGCGTTCTCTGCATTCCGACAGCATTCTGCTCCTACGGCGGTGAAGCGCTTGACAAAAAGACACCGCTGCTGCGCTCAATGGAAGCCATAAATAAGCAGGCGCTCAGGGTGCTGAAGCTTTTTGGAAATGATGATGTTACTTCTGTAAAGACCACAGTAGGTCCCGAGCAGGAATATTTTCTTATCGACAAAGAAATGTACGATAAGCGCAAGGACCTTATCTATACAGGCAGGACGCTTTTCGGTGCAAAGCCACCTAAAGGACAGGAGTTAGACGACCACTATTTCGGTGTCATCAAGCCGAGAGTTCAGGCATATATGAACGAGCTTAACGAGGAGCTGTGGAAACTGGGAATCCTTGCAAAGACCGAACATAACGAGGTCGCTCCTGCACAACATGAGCTTGCTCCCATTTTCGCTACCACTAACATCTCCGCCGATCACAACCAGCTTACAATGGAGATCATGCAGAAAGTTGCAAAGAAGCACGGACTTGTATGTCTGCTACACGAGAAGCCCTTTGATGGCGTGAACGGCTCCGGCAAGCACAACAACTGGTCGATCAGCACAAATACAGGCGTAAACCTTCTCGAACCGGGCGAAACCCCCTATGAGAATGCGCAGTTCCTGCTGTTCCTGTGTGCAGTTATTAAGGCAGTTGACGATTATCAGGATCTGCTTAGGATTTCCGTAGCTTCTGCGGGAAACGACCACAGACTCGGAGCAAACGAGGCTCCTCCTGCCATCGTGTCGATGTTTATCGGCTCGGAGCTTTCTGAGGTGCTTCAGGCTATAGAGACCGACACTCCTTACGGTGCAAAGGAAAAGGAACTTTTGAGGGTAGGTGTTCATGTGCTGCCTAAATTCCCTAAGGACAGTACAGACAGAAACCGTACTTCTCCCTTTGCGTTCACAGGTAATAAGTTCGAGTTCAGAATGCTGGGCTCCGCAAACTCGATCTCGGGCTGCAACACCGTACTTAACACCGCAGTAGCTGAAGAGCTTAAGCAGTTTGCCGATGAGCTTGAAAATGCAGCGGATTTCGATACCGCTCTGCACGATCTTGTAAAGAGAGTTATCGTTGAGCACCAGCATGTTATCTTCAACGGAAACGGATATGATGATTCGTGGGTAGCCGAGGCCGAGAAGAGAGGTCTGCTCAATCTCAAGACCACTCCCGATGCGCTTCCTTATTTCATCCATGATAAGAATATCAAGCTGTTCACCTCTCATAAGGTATTCACCGAGGTGGAGATCCGATCTCGCTATGAGATCAATCTTGAGAACTACTGCAAGGTAGTAAATATCGAGGCTCTGACTATGGTGGATATGGCTCGCAAGGATATTCTTCCTGCAATCAGCGAGTACATAGCTTCTCTTTCCGCTTCTGCGGGTGCAAAGCAGGCGATCGGCTCGGATGTGGACTTAAGCTATGAGGCAGAGACGGCAAAGGAGCTGTCGGCTCTTTCAGGCAAGGCGTTCAGCGCACTTAAAACGCTGGAGGCAAAGCTGGAGGAGACTAAGCGCATCTTTGATATTACGGTGCTGGCAGCATTTTATAAGGACGAGGTGCTTGCCGCTATGGACGAACTGAGAGCTGCCGTAGACAGCGCCGAGATGCTTACAGCCGCAGAGTACTGGCCGTATCCCTCCTACGGAGAGCTGCTGTTCGGTGTAAGATGATGCATAGCATACAGATGAACAGCGATGACAAATAACATACACGAAGAGTGTGGCGTGTTCGGCATTTATTCCGACAGAACAGCAAATGTAGCGGGAACAGTATATCTGGGGCTCTATGCGCTTCAGCACAGAGGTCAGGAGGCGTGCGGTATCGCAGTCTGCGACGACGGTGTTTTTTCCTCAAAAAAGGGTGAGGGTCTGGTATCTGAAGTCTTTGACGAGAATACGATAAAGTCGCTGGGCGAGGGTAATATTGCCGTGGGACACGTCAGATATTCTACAACGGGCGGTGGAGGTCTGAACAATATACAGCCGCTTACAATACGTCACATCAAAGGAAATCTGGCACTTGCACATAACGGAAACCTCGTGAATGCCGAGGAGCTCCGCAGAGGTTTTGAACTTTCGGGAGCCATCTTCCATAGCACTTCCGATACCGAAGCGATAGCCTATGAGATAGTATCCGAGCGCTTGAAATCGTCCTCCACTGAGGAAGCTGTAAGCAAGATAATGAGCAAGCTGAAAGGCGCATATTCTTGTGTGCTTATGACCGCCACAAAGCTGATAGCTTTCCGAGACCCTAATGGATTCCGCCCGCTTGTTATGGGTAAACGCAATGACGGTGCGTATATCATTGCCTCGGAATCCGGTGCTATTAAAGCGGCAGGAGGAGAACTTGTCCGTGATATCATGCCTGGTGAGATCGCAGTCATAGACAAAAGCGGCGTAAGGAGCATCCGCACGAACACCTGTGGCAAGGGTAGTCTGTGTGTGTTCGAATATATCTACTTCGCCCGTCCCGACTCAGTAATTGACGGAGCATCGGTACATCACGCAAGGCTACGGGCAGGACAATATCTCGCAAAGGACAGCGCAGCTGCGGCAGATGTGGTTATCGGGGTTCCCGATTCAGGTCTAGACGCGGCAATGGGCTATGCCAAAGAAAGCGGCATACCCTATGGCATCGGTTTTGTTAAGAATAAATACATCGGCAGAAGCTTTATCCTACCCGAACAGCACAGTCGTGAAGACGCAGTAAATATAAAGCTGAGCGTCATATAGGAAACTGTAAATGGCAAGCGAGTCGTACTCGTGGATGACTCTATAGTCAGAGGTACTACCTGCGCTCGCATCGTACAGCTGTTGCGGGAAGCCGGTGCGAAAGAGGTGCACATGAGAGTATCCTCTCCCCCGTTCAGACACTCCTGTTATTTCGGCACAGATATCGACAGCGAAGACGATCTTATCGCTTGCCGTTATGATAACACAGAGGATATAGCACGAGTTATCGGCGCAGACTCGCTGGCATACCTCTCCATAGAGGCCACCTCTGAAATTGCCGAAGACTGCAGACTTGGAATATGCAACGGCTGCTTCAGCGGAAAATATCCTATAGAAATAACAAAAGCGCCGCAGAAAAATAAATTTGAACAAAAGATACATAGATAAAACAAACAGAGGCATTGCCGCAGCATTGCTGCCGGTGCTGCGGACTACCCCTGAACAAAGAAAGGGTGTATGATTATGACAGACCTTATGATGCAGGTAACGGAACAGGTCAACGCCGAAGTATTCGGTATATGGTTCCTTATCGGTGCAGCGCTCGTTTTCTTCATGCAGGCGGGCTTTGCAATGGTGGAAACAGGCTTCACCAGAGCCAAGAATGCAGGCAATATCATCATGAAAAACCTGATGGATTTCTGCATCGGTACAGTGGTTTTTGCTGTGCTTGGCTTCGGGCTGATGTTCGGCGAGGATATCGGTGGCTTTATAGGCATTCCGACATTCGATCTGTTTACAGATTACGGAGCGTTTGATTGGCCGAACTTCGTATTCAATCTGGTATTCTGTGCAACAGCAGCTACTATCGTTTCCGGTGCAATGGCAGAAAGGACAAAGTTCCTTTCCTACTGCATTTATTCAGCTATAATCAGTCTTGTTGTCTATCCCGTTGAGGCACATTGGATTTGGGGCAGCGGATGGCTGGCTCAGATGGGCTTCCATGATTTCGCAGGTTCCTGCGCAATCCATCTTGTAGGCGGTGTTACAGCTCTTATTGGTGCTGCTATAGTAGGACCGAGAATAGGCAAATTCACAAAGGACAAAAAGCCGGTGGCTATTCCGGGACATTCACTCACCTTAGGTGCTCTCGGCTGTTTTATCCTCTGGTTTGGCTGGTACGGCTTCAACGGTGCCGCTGCCACAACAGGACCTCAGCTCGGTTCTATTTTCCTGACTACAACCATTGCTCCCGCTGTCGCAACAGTAGTGTGCATGATCTTCACATGGCTGAAATATGGCAAGCCCGATGTTTCCATGTGCCTGAATGCATCACTTGCAGGTCTTGTAGGTATAACAGCAGGCTGTGATATCATGGATGCTGCCGGTGCAGCTATCGTAGGCTTAGTATCTGGACTGCTGGTCATTTTTGGCGTATGGTTCCTTGACAATGTGCTCAAAGTTGATGATCCTGTCGGTGCGGTCGCAGTCCATTTCCTAAACGGTATATGGGGCACACTCGCTGTAGGACTTTTCGCTACGTCCACAGCTCCCGAGAGCGGACTGACCGGTCTGTTTTACGGCGGCGGCTTTGAGCTTTTCGGCAAGCAGCTGTTGGGAGTTCTCACTGTTACAGCCTGGACAGCTGTTACGATGACACTGGTGTTCCTTGTTATCAAGAAAACGATCGGTCTGAGAGTATCCCGTCATGAGGAGGTTGTCGGCCTTGACCTTACAGAGCACGGTCTTGCTTCCTCCTACGCTGACTTTATCCCCTCTACTCATATCGAAACAACAAGCTCGGGCAAGGAGCGCGAGGTTGCGAACGTCATTCCAGCCGTCCCTATTGAGAAGGCTGTTCCTGTTGAGTACAACAACACTGACGGTGCTCTCTCGGGTAATGTTCATACTGCCGGCGTAAAAATGACAAAGGTGGATATCATCACCGGCATGGAACGGTTTGAGCCGTTAAAGAATGCACTGTATGATATCGGAATAACAGGAATGACAGTTACTAATACTATGGGCTGCGGTATGCAGAAAGGCTCTGCCGAATATTACCGTGGAGTAAAGGTAACTCCTCGGTTGTTGCCCAAGGTCAAGATCGAGGTGGTTGTGTGCAAGATACCTGTAAGTGAAGTTGTTGACGCTGCAAAGAATGCACTCTATACAGGCAATATCGGAGACGGAAAGATATTTGTTTATAATGTGGAGAATGTGGTAAAGATCAGAACTTCCGAGGAGGGCTATGATGCCCTGCAGGACAACGCATAAGATATTGTTTTCTCCCGTGCGGCGATGCGCCTCCAAAGCTTTACTGATTCGCTTTATGCCATTGCGTCGCCGCACGGTGTGATATATCAGCATATAAATACGCAGACCTAACACAGTGTAAGGCCTGCGTATTGGCGTATAAAAAACAGAAAGGGAGCTTTATTATGTCACAAATGTTTTCAAACAAGCATGAGCTTATACTTGTTGTTGATTTCGGCGGACAATATAATCAGCTTATTGCACGCCGTATCAGAGAGCAGCATATTTATTGCGAGGTCATTTCCTACCGCACTTCCGTAGCGGAAATCGTCGCCAGAAAGCCTAAGGGGATCATCTTTACAGGCGGACCTGACAGCGTATATCTGAAGAACTCTCCCAAAATAGATAAAGAGATCTTTTCACTTGGTATCCCTATACTCGGAATCTGCTATGGAGCGCAGCTGATGGCTCATGTGCTTGGCGGTGAAATAGCAGCTGCCAAAGACAGCTCTCTTGCAGAATTCGGCAAGACTGTAACGCATATCGATACTCATTCCGTCCTTTTCAGAGGAATGAGTGATACTACTATTGCATGGATGAGCCACAATGACTATATAAAAAGACTTCCGGAGGGCTCCATTGCTATTGCTCATACTGCGAAATGCCGCTATGCAGCGATAGAAGACAGGGAGCGGCATTTGTACGGTGTTCAGTTTCATCCCGAGGTAAATCACACAGTTCAGGGCAGCGAGCTGCTGAAAAACTTTCTTCGCAGTATCTGCGGTTGCCATGCCGACTGGACAATGGAAAGCTACGCCGAATCCGCCGTAAAGGAGATCAGAGAAAAGGTTGGAGACGGCAGAGTCTTACTGGCATTATCGGGCGGAGTAGACAGTTCTGTTGCCTGCATGCTGCTTGCAAAGGCAGTGGGAGAGCAGCTTACTTGTATTTTCGTGGATCATGGCCTTATGCGCAAGAACGAGGGAGATGAAGTCGAGAATGCTTTTGCGGATTCAGGGGTGAACTTTATACGCATCAATGCTGCCGAACGGTTTATGAAAGCACTCGCAGGAATATCGGATCCCGAAAAAAAGCGCAAGATAATCGGAATGGAATTTATACGGGTCTTTGAGACGGAAGCCCAAAAGCTCGGCAGGATAGATTATCTCGTTCAGGGCACTATCTATCCCGATGTTATCGAATCTGGCGCTGGAGATGCCGCTGTGATAAAAAGCCACCACAATGTCGGCGGATTGCCCGATTTTGTTGATTTCAAGGAGATAATTGAGCCTTTGCGTCTGCTGTTTAAGGACGAGGTACGCAAGCTGGGACTTACTCTGGGGCTTGCAGAGGAGCTGGTGTGGCGGCAGCCTTTCCCGGGTCCCGGACTGGCTGTAAGGATAATAGGAAACATCACTGCCGAAAAGGTCAGAATACTTCAAGAGGCTGACGCTATATTCCGCGAAGAAATAGTGAACGCAGGGCTTAGCCGCAGCATAAATCAGTATTTTGCCGTACTTACGGATATGCGTTCCGTCGGAGTAATGGGCGACGGCAGATCTTATGATCACACTCTTGCATTGAGAGGAGTTACCACCTCGGATTTTATGACGGCCGATTTTGCCCGTATCCCCTATGATGTACTGGAAAAGGTATCTGTGCGTATAGTTAACGAGGTTGGAGGCATAAATAGGATCGTTTATGATATCACGAGCAAACCGCCGTCAACGATAGAGTGGGAGTGATAGTCGTTCGAAACAGTATATAATGCGAGGAGTTATTATGGAACTAAAAACAATACAACATTTGTGCGAGTTGAGCAAGCTCAATTATGATGATGAGGCTCTTGAAAAAGTCGCATCAGAGATGACAGACATTATCTCGCTCATGGACGGGATAAAGGAGTTTGATCTCAGCTACGATGACACCAAGGACAACAACAGCATTTCTTTCGGAGAGGTGCGCGAGGACATCGTAAAGCCTTCGTTTTCTCCCGAAAAGCTCATGCAGAACGCAAAAAGCGTGGATGACTGTTATGTTGTTCCTAAGGTAGTGGATTAAGGAGGCGCGGTATGGATATCAGAAGAACAAGAATACGCGACCTCAGAAAAGCGCTTGACACAAAGCATATAAGCGCTACAGAGCTTTGCAGCGAGTATTTCAGCCGCATCGAGGCTGTTGACGGAAGGCTTCAGTCCTACATCACAGTTACAAAGGAAAAGGCATTTGAAATGGCTGCCGAGGCGCAGAAGCTTATAGACAGCGGCAAAGGGACAGAGCTTACAGGAATACCGATAGCCGTCAAGGATAACATCTGCACAGACGGCGTTAAGACCACCTGTTCAAGCAGAATGCTGGAGAATTTCGTTCCGCCGTATGACGCAACGGTTATAGAAAATCTGAAGCGTGAGGGCTATGTACTGCTTGGAAAGACCAGTATGGACGAGTTCGCCATGGGCGGCTCAAACCAGACTTCGGCATTTGCAAAGACTGCGAATCCCTATGACCTTGAGCGTGTGCCGGGCGGCTCCTCGGGCGGCAGTGCAGCCGCAGTTTCAGCTTCGCTCGCGCCGTGCGCATTAGGCTCGGATACAGGCGGTTCAATAAGACAGCCTGCGGCTTTCTGCGGAGTAACGGGAATAAAGCCAACATACGGCAGAGTATCGCGTTACGGACTTGTTGCATTTGCAAGCTCGCTTGATCAGATAGGACCTATAGCAAACAGCGCGGAGGACTGTGCAATACTGCTGAACACGCTCTGCTCTCATGACGAGCATGATGCAACCAGTGCAAGAGTAACAGTACCCGATTTCACCGAAAAGCTGGGTCAGCCTATAAACAGCATGAAAATAGCTATGCCAAAGGAGTTCTTTGCAGACGAGATAGACAACGAGGTGCGTGAGGCTGTACTGGAAGCGGCAAAGTCGCTTGAAGCAAAGGGTGCAAAGCTTGTTGAATGTTCAATGCCGTCGCTGAAATACGCGATTCCTGCGTATTATCTCATTGCCTGTGCCGAGGCTGCTTCAAATCTCTCCCGCTTTGACGGCATCAAATACGGATACAGGGGAGAGGGTGCGACCCTTGAAGAGCTTATCCGAGACAGCCGCACCAAGGGTTTCGGCGAGGAGGTAAAGCGCCGTATACTTCTCGGAAACTATGCCCTTTCCAGCGGCTATTACGATGCATATTACAAGAAAGCGCTTGCTTTAAAGCAGGAGATAATCAAAGAATACAACGAGCTTTACGATACTGCCGATGTAATTCTCACACCGACAGCACCGACTGTAGCTTATAAGATAGGCGCTCAGGATAACGACCCTGTGAAGATGTACCTTGCCGATATCTGCACGGTCACAGTAAATATCGCAGGACTTCCGGCGATAAACACCACCTGCGGCTATGACAAGGCAGGTATGCCTATCGGTATGTCGCTTGTCGGAAAGCGCTTTGACGAGACTACGATACTTCAGCTTGCGGACGCATTCGAGCGTGAATTTACGCCCGTCCTTCCAAAGCTTTAAGGAGGTGCAGCTATGAGATATTATCCTACAATGGGACTTGAGATACACGCGGAGCTGCTTACAAAATCAAAGGTGTTCTGCTCTTGTTCGGCCGAATTTGGCGGTGAGCCTAATACACGCTGCTGCCCTGTATGCAGTGGACTTCCGGGAACGCTACCTGTGCTTAACCGCCGCGCTGTCGAGTACATTATAAAAGCAGGCTATGTTATGAACTGCGATATCAGCCGTTTTACAAAATGGGACAGGAAAAACTATTTCTATCCCGACCTGCCCAAGGCGTATCAGATATCGCAGATGCCACGCCCTGTCTGCCTTGACGGTCATGTTGATATCAAGGTAAACGACGAAGATAAGACTATCCGAATCAACCGTATCCACCTTGAGGAGGACGCAGGCAAGCTGACCCACGAGGGCAGAATATCCCTTGCAGACTACAACCGTTGCGGAATACCGCTTATTGAGATAGTAACAGAGCCTGATTTTCACAGTGCTGAAGAAGTTGTTGCATTCTTCGAGAAGATAAAGCTGCTGCTTTTGTACGCAGGTATATGCGATTGCAAGATGGAACAGGGCAGCATCCGCTGTGATGTGAACATCTCCATTGCACCCGAGGGCAGCGAACAACTCGGCACACGCACCGAGCTTAAAAATCTGAACTCTCTCAAAGCCATTGCTAAGGCGATCGAAGCAGAGATAGCACGTCAGGCTGAGATGCTGGACAACGGCGGCGAGATCGTTCAGGAAACGCGGCGTTTCAACGAGGCTGCAATGGAAACGCTCGCCATGCGTTCCAAGGAGGATGCGCACGATTATCGTTATTTCCCCGATCCTGACATTCCGCCGATAATCTTCACCGAGGAGGAGCTTGCAGATATCCGCGCAACGCTTCCCGAAATGCCTGAGCAGCGCATGGCGCGTTACCGCACAGCATACGGGATAAGCGAGAACGACGCTGTGATAATCGTTTCTGATAAACGCGTCAGCGACTTTTTTGACGAGGCTGTGGACGGCTGTAAAAGTCCTAAAAACGTTGCAAGCTACCTTGTAGGCGAGTTTATGCGAAGGGTAAATCTCGGCGAAATAGACCTTGACGTGCTGAAATTCAGCGGTAAGGACTTCGCAAGGCTTGTGGAATATCTCTATTCCGACAAGCTCTCGCAGAACAATGCAAAGCTGGTATTAGGAGAAATGGCACAGCGTGGCAGCTCTCCTGAAACTATCGCAGATGAGCAGGACCTCTGGATAAAGGAGGACACCGAGCTGCTTTCTGCGGTTATTGATGAGATAATAGCAAGCAACCCCAAAGCTGCCGAGCAGTACCGAAACGGCGACCAAAAGGTGTTTGGATTCTTCATGGGTCAGGCAAACAAGGCACTCAAAGGCGCAGCTTCGCCTAAAGCGATAAAGGATTATCTGCTGATAAAGCTTCACATATAAATTAAGCGCATATAAAATGTAGTGCACTGAACCAGTAAAAATAAACAATGACAAAATACCCTCCTATGGCATAATGGAAATACCATAGGAGGGATTTTTATGCCAAGACATTAATAGTGTCATGCCGGTAATACTCGGGAGATGTCATACGGAATACTACTCACCGGAAAAGAAACACTGTTGCGGCTTCGTTGATGCTCGTAATCGCAAACAAAAGGGCAAGAACACGCAGTTAATATAATGGATAATGATTTTACATTGACTTTAATTAAGTATTAAATTGTATCAATCACCGCAATCTTTGCCAATACTGATATCGTGATTGATACAATTCAGTCACGGTATTTATGTTTTGTTAAGAAGTTTTGCCCGCAGGTGTTGTTCCTGCGGGCATTTCACTTTATTTTATATTTTTATAAAAACGCAAAACGGTCCAAAACCGAACTATGATATACTTCACTTTTCTAAAAATACTTTTTTTCCCATTTGATTGCTTCGTAAAAAACAGGTAATATAGCCAGCCCGCTTTCAGTCAAGGTGTATTCTACATGTGGAGGGATCTCGTTAAACTGTTCACGGGTAATCAGTTTCCTTTCTTCCAATCCGCGTAAGGCAGAAGTTAAAACAACATTTGATATTTCAGGAATCGCTTTTTTTAATTCTCCAAATCTGCTTGGATTCTTCTGACAAAGTTCAAACAATACTCTGGCATACCACTTTGATTGAAAAATCTCAAAAGCCGTATACTGTCCGTTCGTTTCCTGTATGTGTTTTGCACGTGCTACGATCTCTGCAATCATATCTTCATTTTTCATATTGATTCTCCTTATAGTAAGTTACAACTTACATAGTTAACTACAGCTGCGTACTTGATAATATTTTCTTACCATAGTATAATATATAACAGCTAAAAAGTCAAGGAGGTTTCTCTTTGAATGTAATTAGTACAATTGGTAGACAACACGGAAGCGGACACACAGACATTATCAATAAGCTCTCTAAAAAACTGGACATCGAATGTTACCCGTGAAATCAAATAATGAAGAATTATATTAATCTATTCCTATGAGTAAAGCCGTTGTTACACTGGTGATCCCCACGATCATCAGTCAATTAAAAGAAGTTAAAATATGACAATAAAAAGGATCTCCGCGATGCTTGCTGCACTGCTGATGTCGGTGTCAGTTCTTTCGGGCTGCCGCAGTAAAAAAGAGCAGCTCCAAGCCGACGGATACATCAGCTCACTTGAGATAAGTAGCACCATAGACTATGTCGATACGGCTTACGTCAAAAATCCGCAGTACGCTAACCCGATAAGCTCCGAGATATTCTGTGCCGACCCCACAGCCATCGAATACAACGGCAGGCTGTATGTCTTTGGTACCAACGACCATCAACAGTTCGATCTGGTGGAGGAGGGTGGAAATAACTACTACGGGCTTATTAAATCGCTCGTGGTGTTTTCGACCGAGGATATGGCAAACTGGACCTACCACGGTATCATTGACGTGGGAGCAATCGCGCCGTGGATATACAACTCATGGGCACCGTCTATAGTGTCGCGCGTTGAGGATGACGGGCTGACGCATTTTTATCTGTATTTTTCGGACGGCGGCATGGGCGTGGGAGTGCTCACAGCAACCGACCCTCTCGGTCCGTGGAGCGACCCTCTCGGAAAGCCGCTGATAAACGCAGCCACCCCGGGGCTGTACGACTGCGCTATCCCGTTCGACCCGGGCGTGTGTATTGACGACAACGGCGACGCGTGGATAGCATTCGGCGGCGGCAGAGCCTATTACGGCACTAATTATCTGCCCGGAACAGCGAGGATAGCAAGGCTCGGAGAGGACATGGTGTCCCTCGGCAGCGAGATAAAGGATATCGACGCGCTGTATTTCTTTGAGGCAAGCGAGCTTAACTACATAAACGGCACTTATGTCTACACCTACAACACCACATGGGACGAGCGTGACGAATGGCACAGCGACAAGCCTATGCCTACACACTGCAGCATGGCTTATATGACCACAAAAACGCCGCTTGAGACTGACAGCTGGGAGTATCAGGGCTATTATTTCCCGAATCCGGGCGCAAGCGGCATGGAATACGGAAACAGCCATACGCATCTTCACAAATACAAGGACAGATATTATCTATTCCATCAGACGCAGCAGCGGCAGTCGGCGCTGGGACTCAGCGGCGGCTTCAGAAGCATTGGCGTCGTCGAGGCAACGGTAGACGAGAGCACGCTGAATATTCCTGTCACCCATGCAACCCGCGAGGGTGTGGCGCAGATAAGCTACTGAGCTCCGACTGCACTGAATGAAGCGGAATGCTTTTTTACCTGTGCAGGGATAGAATACATTTACGATGACAACAAGCAGGTGCTTGGTTTACGAAGCAAGGAAGACGGTGCAAATGTACTGTGCAGGCAGTATATGTTCAGTGAGGAAAGCTCTCAATACTTCGCGGCAACGGTGTGCGAAAGCGGCTGTATCGAAGTAAGGCTTGACGCTCCTGACGGCAAATGCGCGGCGGCTATAGAGTTTGACTGTGACGCTCCTACGGGAGTTTACACCGCTCTCCCCGAGGGCATCAGCGGTGCGCACGATGTGTATTTCGTATTTTCGGAAAGCGACATCGGATTCTACGACTGGCAGTTCCTTTAATAAAAGTACACAGACGTCCAAATCTCTGATTTCAAAAACGGTGTGTGTTTTTATAATATATTTATTCGGAGGAACAGTGAAAAAAATAATTATTGCAATATCTTTGACAGTACTGTTTGTAGTTACTTCGGTTATACTGCTTTTACTGCATTCAGCTAAATTTGAAACCGCTTCACAAGCAGTTGATAATATCAAGGTCGGCTGGAATTTAGGCAATACGCTTGAAAGTAACGGCGAGTGGATAGGTCTTTATTCAGACGGTAAGCCTGAAAATTACGAAACAGCATGGGGAAACCCTGTAACAAAACCTGAACTTATTGCCGCTGTAAAAGAGGCTGGCTTTAATGCGGTACGTATTCCCGTTACATGGTATGAGCATATTGATGAAAGCGGGAATATTGACCCTGAATGGCTTGCAAGAGTACAGCAGGTGGTTGATTATGTTATTCAGCAGGATATGTACTGTGTGATAAACGTTCATCACGATGCAGGAGGCGGCTGGTTGCGTGCAACGCCTGAATGTTATGAAAAGTATCACGATAAAGTATCGGCACTGTGGCATAATATTGCTGTCCATTTTAAGGATTACGGCGAAAAACTGATGTTTGAAGGGTTCAACGAAATGCTGGACGGTGAAGGTCACTGGGGTGGTGCTGGCAGTCCTGAAGAATATAAAGCACACAATGATTTTAACCAGCTTTTTGTTGATGCAGTCCGAGCAACAGGCGGTAATAATGCACAAAGAAATCTTATGGTGCAGATATATTCTGGGGCATGCGGCGATGGGGCATTTGAGAACTTCGTACTTCCGACAGACAGTACAAAGGGGCATCTTATTATCCAGGTACACAACTATGACCCACAGCCGTTCACATGGACTTCAGTTGATTATACTGAACCGACAGATCAATGGGGCAGCGACAGTGAAAAAGAAGATATAAAAAATCTATTCAGTAAACTAGCAGCTTTTTCACAATTACATAATGTGCCTGTTATCGTCGGAGAATGTGGCGCTGATTTTAAAGGTAATGAAGATACAAGAAAAGCGTATGTGGAGCATTATTTCAGCAATGCTTCTGAATGTGGGATAAAATGTTTCTGGTGGGACACCGGTGACATGGCTTTGTTTGACAGAAATACCTGCAATGAAAAGTATCCTGAGATTATCGATATTATTATGAACAACTGTGGTTAGAGCTAAAAAGCGTGTATATGGATTGCCTGTTTCACACTTTGATGAGGTATGCGCCAGATGAACTGCGAACTACCGACGAAAGCGGGTCTCCATATAGATGTAAATAGACGATTTTATAATATAGTAATTTTGGTATTTACTTAATACCTTCTGCGCTATACTTAAATATATTCAGAAATAAATATAAACGAAAGGAAATTCGCAATGAAAAAGAAACTTACAGCTTTTCTCTTATGCATATCAATGCTTTTCACCGCTTGTTCTGCACCTGAAACAACCCCTGAAAGCTCATCGGAAAATAGCTCTGTCACTTCCTCTGTGACCGAGGATGATATTGAAACAAGCTCCGCAGACGGCTCACAGTCGGAAATCGCTATACCTGATACTACAACAACCAAGGCGTCCGAAACTACAACGACCGCTGCACCTGAAACTACAACGACCGCGGTGTCTGATGCTACTACAACTGCGGTTCCTGAGACTACTACCGCAGTGCCAGAAACTACGACAATGGTTACCACTACAGAATCTCAGACAGAAGTTCCCCAGCCTGAACTGGTTGTATTTCCTACGGCAAATGAAGTGGCAAAGGATATGGGACTGGGCATAAGTCTAGGCAATACAATGGAGGCTTATGAGGCTACCGACTGCGAAAAGATCACCTTTGAATGGATTCCTGTGGTAGGCAATAATACTCCCAAGGATTATGAGGTTTGCTGGGAATGTGTAGAAACGACACAGGAAGTAATAGACGGTATGAAGGCAGCTGGCTTCAATACCGTAAGGATCCCTGTTTTCTGGGGTAATATGATGGCGAATGACGGCACATGGACTATCAATGCCGATTATATTGCAAGAGTAAAGGAAATCGTGGACTATTGTCAGAATGCAGGAGTTTACACAGTTATCAACATCCATCACTTTGATGAATTTATCATCCGCAGAAATGACATAGATGAATGTGAAAAGATATTCACACATCTATGGACACAGATCGCGGAATATTTCAAGGATTACGGTCCTACTCTTGTATTCGAAGGCTACAATGAATACTTGGGAGGAAAACAGTTCAACGATAAAGGTGAGCTTGTAGAGTTATCGACGAGCGACGGCTACAAGATGACCAACACAATGAATCAGTGCTTTGTAGATGCGGTTAGAAAGACCGGTGGCAACAATGCAGAGCGTGTGCTTATTGTATCAGGTTACTGGACAAATATAGACCTTACGACAGACAGCCAGTTCAGGATGCCCACTGATACCGTGTCTGACAGACTTATGGTATCTGTACACTATGTTGATAACAATATGTACTGGTGGAACAGAATAGGCAGTCAGGACTGGATGAATTACATAGACGATCAGTGCGGTAAGCTGAAAAGAGCTTTTACAGACAAAGGAATTCCCGTGTTCATGGGAGAAACCACATCAAACTATCCTAAAGACAATATGGATGCCTCTGCAAAAAATAAAATGACCTCGACAGAATGCCTAAAGATCGTACTTGAGAGACTTCTTGACGAAGGCTTTGTACCTGTATTATGGGACACCAACAGCCATTTCTATTCAAGAACAGATTATAAGATAAATAATGCAGATGATGCAGCGCTTATAAAGAGTTTATCCGAAAAGTCGGCGCAGTAAGTTTAAAATGCCACAGCTTTGATGCTGTGGCATTTTGTCGATAAGGTTAAAAATGGCTTTGAGCATACTGCACTATTGCTCCCACTCATTGCATAGACTTGCTCCTTAAAATAATTTTGTTTAGTAATTATTGCACTTGCTGTTCTGATTATTTTGATTATATAGCCACTAAGTAAAAAAACTTATACTGTAGTTGATACAAGCAGATATGGTGTTCCGCTGCTTTGGGAATAATAGACAAAAATATGTTTGCGTCTGTTGACCCAACAGTTTGAATTTCAGCAATATTCTTGTTATTAGGTGCGACACCGTGTCGCACCTATATTTCTTTTCATCAATCACATTCCTGATGTATTTTCTCTGTCTTGCTGCTCGTAGATCAAATCTCGGAGAGCCTCCTTACTCAGATCGCCTTTGCCGAATATTCTTCTGCCAATAGCGGACAGTTTACTCTCGCTGTCGTTCAGGGTGTTCCGCAGAATTGACAAAGCCTCTAGCAATAGCTGATCCATAGGCTTGTGAGGTTGCTGTCCGTACTCGGATTTCAGTTCACCTGTGATCACCTTGAGTATCGCATTTCCCATATTACGCTTTATATCATCGTCCAGCCTATTCTGAAAACTAGCTGCTTTCAATCGACCGTAGCTTGTATCGGAGCTGTGCAGAGCCTCGTTGTAGAGCTGCCTGTTATCCATTATCTCGCAATATATAGAGTAAAGCTCGCTGCTGTTCTGAATGATGTAATCCGTAAGCTCGTCAAGCTGCTGCTTTACCGCTACTGGCATATATCCATAAGCGAGTCTGCCGTTTTTGGGGAGATTAGCTGAAATATCAGTCATTAGGTGCGACACGGTGTCGCAGTCAGAGCTGGGTTGCGCTGCGTCCGTGCAGCACTTTGGCTCTGACCGCAACAACATCGTGTTGTCGCATCTAAGTTCGTCTACAAGTCCTTGTCGCAGTTTTGCAATCAACCTATCTTCCTCATTGTGCAGCTCGGTGAAATATTCCTTGTATGTGCTTTTTATTGCGGCAATACGTATATCGTCACATTTCAGAGGATCGACCTTGTTAATAGCTATCTTCTGCTCAGTGTTCCAATACATAAAGTGAATATGCGGCTGCCCCTCCTTGAGATGTACTGCCGCATAATACTCAAAGCACCTAATAGGGATATTCATAGCCTCGGCTATCTCGTAAGCCCGTAGCTTCGCCCAATCCTGCCAGTCCTTGCGTGTGCGAAGATAAGCCTCCTCCGCACTTTCGGATGTAAATGAATATACGCAACGGAATATATCCCTGTTGGGAGCTGTCATTTTGGCTATATACGAAGAAGCCTGTGTCAGCTCCACATTTTCCAGAAACTCGCCGCCTAGCTGTCCGAAAAGTCCGTTGTCGGAGTTTTCTGTAAGAACTCCCTCACGGGTGCCTATGTACTGCAAGTGCTGGGCGTTTGCTCCGCTGGAGAATTGTCGCCCCGTTCCGCTGACACGGTGTCGCTGTTTGAAGATTATCTTTTCTGCACTCATATATCAGCCGCCTTTTTCCTGAGCTTAATATCTGCTTCGTCAAAATAATCGTGGCTTTCAGGACGGCGAATACCGATAAAGGTGTCGGCCTCCTCAAGCAGCGTTGCGAGTATCTGTGTCGTATCGTACTGATGATCGAAATACTCGTACATCTCTTTCAGTAATCCTGTAACAGCTATTGCGGAATATCTGTTGGTCTTGGCACATATCGCTGCTATTCGCTCGATATACGGCTTCATTGCTGCAGTAATCGAAACATCAACTGCACTGCGAATGTGACGGCTGATCTCCTCCTGTTGCTTGTCCGAATACTCTGTACTCAATCCCTGACCGATATATTCACGCAGCAGCTCGGATACGGTTATGTGTTTCTTCGCCGCTATCGTGTTCAATGCGTCCATAGTATCGCAGTCCAGCGTTACGGAACGCTTTACATTCTTGCTCATAATTGCTATCCTCCTGTCATTTTTAGCGTCACCCAATCTGGGTGCTCTTTTTCTTTCGGTAACCCTGTGCAACGCCTTTGGCGGTGCGGTGTCAGGTAGCGGTGGGAACACCGCTATTCCTGCCATATAACAAACCCTTTGCACGAATGTCTCTGCATATAGAATACAACCTGCTTTCGGATTGATGAAAACAATATAGCACAGGACTACCTCCGTGTTATTTGTGTACCTCATTATAAACCCAGTGGATAGCTTTGTCAATACAAAAATTGCATTTATGCAAGATTTTTGTTAAAAACATACGAAAATGTATAAGAATTTTGGTGCGACACCGTGTCGCACCTCTCAAAATTATTTTTGAGCTTTATCATAAAAAACTCTTGACAGCCGATATCGGCCACTTTTATAATATAGAAAAGGAGGAAAATGCATGAGTGAATATAAAACTATCGGGCAAGTATCAGAATTAACCGGAATTCCTAAACGAACATTGAAATATTATATTGAGCAAAAAATAGTCACGCTTTCGCAAAAGGACGAAAGCGGAAGATGGTTATATTGTAAAGCGGATATAGAGAAGATCCAACAAATTGCATTATTTCGTGAATTAGGTTATTCTGCTGATAAGATTAAAAAACTTCTTTCTGATCCGCAATTTGATTGGCGGAATGAACTTGATCAGCAAATACCTGTTATAAGAGAAAAGAAAAATCATCTTGAAAGCATTTTGTTCGCAGCAGAAGTTATGCGTCACATAAGTGATACAGATCAACAGCGTGCAAATTTTGATATTTCGTTTTTTGGTAACAACATTGATGCTATGACAAATACAATACGCTCAAACTTCTTTCTTCCTGAATCACTTTCGGAATTTGAAGAATCGATGACCGAAAAAGACGATATTGCAAAGCGAGAAAAAGCCAAAACTATTCTTGACGCATTTTCAAATATAAAAAAGCATTGGGATGATGGCCCGAATTCTCCTATTGTGCAAGAGGATATAAAAAATATATGTACTAATATATTTGTACAAATGCAGCCAAGTGAAATGCTGTTTTTGTGTCGCTTATTGCGTAATTTATCAGGTATTCACTTAGTCATAGATGTCATATTAGGCAAAAACGGCGGTATAGAATTCATTGAGGAAGCTCTTCAGATATACTGCGACTCACTAAGCATAGAAGAATAAATAGCTAACTAGGAGGTAATTTATGAATTACTTGTATGAGATTTTAACAGACCCACTCGGCTTACCTATTCACCCATTACTCGAATATTTAATATTATTTTTAATTGATGCAATAGCATATAGATTTGCATTTAAAAAAGTTGGAGAAATGTATTCTGATGATTTAATCGTAACCCGTGACGAAGGTTCTTTTTTTCACTGGCTTATCAGATTGATTATATTCTTATTTTGGTGGGCAGTTGCACGATTAGTAATTTTCATATACAATTGCGTTATAGGATATTGGCAGCTCGCTATAGGTATTGTTATTGCTACCGTTGCTGTCATTGTAATAACCACAATTGCTTGGTTGCTTATTAAGAAAAATAACAATATTGAAAGCGTTTAATTCTAACTCAAAAAAGAGGTGCGACACCGTGTCGCACCTCTATCTTTATTCCTTGATCTCAAGCAGCTTATCAATCGCCGCCTGCAATTCAGTGTGCTCTCGGTAAGCAAGAGCAACCCGTATCTCCTTTTCGCTCAGCGAAGCTAACAGTTCAGCTTGTGCATTGAGGCGGTTTACCTGCTTCTGATCCCAGTTCATCAGCATATCCACATCGACACCGAGTCCGTCGCAGATCTTCTGTATCTCTTTCATAGAAAAGTCGATACTGCCGCCCTCTATGGCCTTTATTCTTTTAACAGACACCTTACTTGCCTTTGCAAGCTCGTCTATCTCCATATTACGCTGTATACGCAGAGCTTTCAACCTTTTTGCCATACTCGATTCGCCGTATGTAGGCTCGGCATTGCGGTTTATATCTACCGCATTTTCATCGAATACCGCCTTTTTGTCCTTCCAATACTCACGCCCCATAGGCAGCAGCTTTTCCTTGATGCTCTGTACTGAATGAGGATCGTACAGCAGATTGTAATCAACGGGATCATCAATAAGGCAGAGGATATACTGCGGTGTTGTCTGCAATATTTTTGCAAGAGCCTCCAGCCTTTCGCAGCGCATACTGCCGATATGTCCGCTCTCCCAGCGTGAAATAGTAGCCTCGGTTACCCCGACAGCCTCTGCAACCTCTTTCATCGTGAGATTAAGTCCCTGACGGAGCTGTTTAATTCTGGTCTTAGTATCACTCATCAATATCACTCCCATAAATGCTCATACTTTTATGAATCACTTATAGTATATCATACAACTTTCAAAAACGCAACAACTTTTACGAAAAAACTTACGGAAAAGTATTGACTTTTCAAAATTGCTGTGATATAATCGACTTACGGGAACGCAACTTGCGCTTAGCTTTGCTTTGCCTGAATAAACAGAATTGCTGAATATAATAACACAACTGCAACAACTTGCAGCAGGGTATGCTAAATGCAACTTACGGAAACGCAATATAACAACAAGCTACGAAAGGGGAATAAACAAAATGAAACAATACAAGAAAACAGTATCTATCGGTGCAGGGCAATGCACAAGGAATACAGTATGATATGCCCGAACAGTATAAACGAGAAAGCTCTGCGCCTTCTCCAGAACGGTGTTACCCCTATAAATGTAATAACTATGGAGGAGCTTTACGACAACATCTACGCAGGCAGATCACCCGTAATAGAAAATCTGCTCTACACAGGCTTTTATGTATTTGCAGGAGCACCGAAAACAGGAAAATCCTTTCTTGCAGCCCAGCTTGCGTATCATATCAGCACGGGGGCAGAGCTGTGGGGACGAAAGGTCTATCAGGGGGCTGTGTTATATTTGGCTCTTGAGGATAATGAAAAGAGAATACAAGACAGAATGTTTCGTATGTTCGGCACAGAAGCCACCGATAAACTATTCTTTTCATTAACCGCAGAACCGCTTAACAACGGCTTTCACGAGCAGATACGGGAGTTCTTGAGGGAACACCCTGAAACCAAGCTGATAATCATTGATACCCTGCAAAAGGTACGCCCTGAAAAGAACGACAGCTACAGCTACTCAAACGATTATAAGGATATAGGGGAGCTGAAAAAGCTGGCTGACGAAAGCAATATCTGCATTATTGCGGTACACCACACACGAAAGCAGCTTGCCGAAGACGCATTTTCCATGATATCGGGAACTAACGGTATTCTCGGTGCTGCCGACGGAGCATTTGTACTACACAAAGAGAAAAGGACATCGCTTAATGCAGTGTTTGAAATATCAGGCAGAGATCAGCCTGACCAGCGTATTCACCTCTCCAAACATCCCGAAACGCTGATATGGGAGTTTGAGCGTATAGAGGAGGAATTATGGAATGAGCCTCCCGATGAGCTGCTGGAAGCAGTTGCGAATATCGTGACCGCTGAAAGACCTCAATGGACAGGAACAGCCACCGAATTAGCATTAGCTTTATCTCTTGATATGCAGCCGAATACGCTGTCAATGCGGCTTAATGTAAAGGCTTCTGTCCTGCTTACCGAATACGGAATACAATACACAAAAGCCCGCAATCACAACGGCAGAGTTATCTCATTGAAATTTATAGGAAAACAAGCGTGACGATGGTGACGATCTTTTAGCACCCGTAAATCATCGTCACACCGTCACAGAGGAGTTAGAAATGGCTTAAAATAAGGCTTTACGGCGTGACGATCTTTTGGGGAGATTGTCACGCAATATAAGGAGGAGAATATAAATGATCATACCCATCAGACTATATGTTTTTTTCAAGATATGCTTAATTGTTTTCAGCAGAAAAGGAGAATTAGACCTAAATGCTCATCTCATTACCAGCGAGGGGTTTTGTGTCAAAAACGATACACTATACTATGTGAATGGTAAGACTACTATAAAGATAAAGGAGCATTTTTCTGAAAACAACATAACTGCTCTGGACTTACTGGAGAATGCAATTAAGTATGATATGAAAGCAAAGGCAGCAGTATGAAATAATTTCCGAAAACAGTAGAATTTACACGCACATTATGTTATACTTTTAATGTAAGCAATGTGTTGTAATGCGGGTTGTTTCACAAAACGGGAGGTAAAAATATGAAACAACAATATAATACAGCACTTTATTTAAGACTCAGCCGTGACGATGAGCTTCAAGGCGAAAGCGGCAGTATATCCACGCAAAGAGATATGCTTACGCAGTACTGCAGGGAGCAGAATATGCGGATAGTCGGTGAATATGTGGACGATGGCTGGTCGGGAACTAACTTCGACAGACCGAGCTTTCAGCGTATGATAGACGATATTGAGGACGGTAAGATAAACTGCGTTATCACAAAAGACCTGTCCCGTCTTGGCAGAAATTATATCCTTACAGGACAGTACACCGAGATATATTTTCCGTCAAAGGGAGTTCGTTACATAGCCCTCAACGACGGAGTTGACACCGAAAAGGGCGACAGCGAGATAGCACCGTTTCTGAATATCCTCAATGAGATGCACGCCCGTCAGACAAGCAAAAAGGTCAAATCCGCTATGAAAACTCGTTTTCTTGGTGGAGCGCATTACGGAGCTTATGCACCTATCGGCTACAAAAAGCACCCTGAGATCAAGGGCAAAATAATTCCCGACGAGGACACAAGGTGGATAGTCGAAAGGATATTTGACCTCGCTGCACACGGCGTTGGCGCAGGCAGGATACGCAGTATGCTTGACAAGGAGAAAGTTCCTACTCCTGCTTGGCTGAATTATCAGAAATACGGCACCTTCGCTCATATCTTTGAGGGACAGCCTGAAAGCAAACGCTATCAATGGACTATATGCAACATCAAGGATATCCTTGCAAACGAGGTGTACATCGGCAACAGCGTCCACAACAAGCAAAGCACTATCTCCTTTAAGAATAAGAGGAAGGTACGCAAGCCAAAGGACGAGTGGCTGAGAGTTGAAAATACTCACGAGCCGATAATCTCGCTAGAGCTTTGGGAACAGGCACAGGCTCATATACAGAGCCGTAAACGCACTACAAAAAGCGGAGAAACGCAGATATTTGCAGGACTTCTGAAATGCGCTGACTGCGGCTGGGGACTGCGATATCTCCACAATTATCCTACCGCCACACGCAAGGAAAAGCGTCACTATTTCTGTACCACCTACAGCGAATACGGTAAGGAGAAATGCTCTATCCATCATATTCGGTATGATATTTTATACGCTGTGGTGCTGGGAAGATTGCAGTATTGGATAGCAGAGGCTCATCAGAAGAACGACAGCGAGCTGCTCCAACGGCTGCTCAAAAGCGGAGATAAGCAGCGGAATGCTGAGATATCTCACACCAAAAAGGAACTTGCAAAAGCCGAAAAGCGTCTTGCAGAGCTTGATAATCTCTTCGTCAAGATGTACGAGGACAGAGCAAAAGAAGCAATCACCGAGCGAAATTTCGCTATGCTCTCGGCAAAATATCAGGAGGAGCAGGTTCAGCTTGAAGCCAAAAAACAGGAGCTTCAGGAAAGGCTCGACAAATCCGCACAGGACACCGACGGGGCTGAAAAGTGGCTCTACCTTGTGCGAAAGTACACCGAGCTGACAGAGCTTAATGCTCCGCTGCTGAACGAGCTTATAGACAAGATAGTAGTCCACGAAAAGGAACGGGACGAAAGCGGTGCGAAAACGCAGGAGGTTGAGATTTTCTACCGCTTTGTTGGCAAGATCGACTAAATTTTATTCGTGGTATCCTTATGTTTGGGAAAACGGAAAATGTATGCCTGATTACTCTGTCGTTGAGCGATTGTGCAAGGTGTTAGGCATATCTGTCGGAGAGCTGCTTGCTGCCAAAGAAACTGATGGCGGCAGATCTTTCAGTGAAGAGGATATAGAATTACTGTTATATAAGATGGAAGAGCTGGAGAAGAAAAAAGGTCTTCGTTTCAACAGCTCAATGGATAAGACCGTAAAAACAGGAATAACAATGGGCTCTGCGTTGGCTATGATAATCAGCTACACCACATGGAGATCTATTGGCTGGGCTATCTTCCATGGATTGATGAGCTGGGGATATGTTGTTTATTTTTTGATCAGATACTGAGAAAATATACTTATTGGCATATAAAAAACAACTCGCGAAGAAAATTCTTCACGAGTTGTTTTTTATATGTTGATATTTTGGTACCTGTTATTCGCCTTTTTGAGACATAAGCGCCTCAAAATCCAATACGGGCATTGGTTTATGGAAGTAGTAGCCCTGAATGGTATCGCAGCCTATCTCTCGCAGGAACTCTACCTGCTCATCGGTCTCAACGCCCTCAGATACGGTGTAGAGCTTCAGATTCTTTGCCATCTCCATTACGGAGGTGATAACCGCTTTGTTCTTTTCGGTCAGCTCATTCTTGAGGAAGAAGCCGCCGTCGATCTTCAGCGTATCGAACGGGAGCAGTGTGATGAGGTTCAGCGAGGAGTAGCCCGAACCGAAGTCGTCTACCGCAATGCGGAAGCCCGCCTCCTTGAGCTGAGTCATGATATCAAGCAGTTTGTTCATGTTCTGTGTAAGCATGCTTTCGGTTATTTCAAGCTCAAGCATATTATGGGGAACGCCAAGGGCATCTACGAGTGCACATATCTTGGCAGGGAAAGAATCATCCATCATGTGATGACGGGATATGTTAAGCGAGATAACGGGCGGAACGATCCCTGCACGCAGCCAGCGTCTCACATCCGCTATGGCGCGGCGGTATATTGCGAAATCCATATCCGCTATGAAGCCGTTCTGCTCGAATATCGGAATGAATTTTCCCGGGGAGATCATTTCGCCGTTTGGTCTTATCCAGCGTACAAGAGCTTCTGCACCGACTATCTCTCCTGTCTGTGCATTTACCTGTGGCTGATAGAACACCTTGAATTCGTTGTTTTCCAGTGCGTCCATCATATGTGTTTCTATGTACTGACGAGTCTGGAGATCCTCCTGGAAATTCTTGTCGTAGAAGACGATCATATTGGAGCTGTAATAAGCCTTGTCCTTTACAGTCTTCTGTGCAATGATAGCGCGGTCAAGGGATGCCATTATACCTATGTTTTCGCCGCTCATTTCAAATGCGCCTGCAACAAGGAAGATCTGCGTGCCGCATTTTTCCTCTACGCGCTTCTGGGCGCTCTGCAGTATCTGCTTCAGGCGCGGCAGCAGCTCGTCTGCGCTCTTGTTTCGGTACAGTGCTACGAATCTTGCGCCCTCTGAGCGGCAGAGCAGCTCATCCTTTGAGAGCGAGCCTGAAAGAACATCCGAAACTGCGATAAGCACGGAGTTTCCGAATTCGTAGCTCATGTTTTCATTCAAGCGGCGGAAGTTTGCTATATTGATGACCGTGATAAAGCCGCAATCGGGATTTTGCGCGGTGATTCGCATTGCATCAGCGGCAAAACGGTCAAAGCCCAGAACGCCTGTGAGAGTATCGTGGGTCTGTATTTTATCCAGTGTAGATGTGATATCTACCTTGCTTACGGCACAGCGTGCGCTGCCATCGGTGGTTTCCATGATGGATGCGGCAATGTTTTCCCAGCGGTTTTCAAAAGCGTTGTAGTGGGCGCAGGAGGCGGTGAGCTGACCTGCGTTTATCTGGTGCAGAGGACAATCCTCACAGGGAGAATCGAGCTCATACAGCCTTTTATAGCAGATATCGCCCTTGCGAAGTCCATGCTGAGATGCCATGTTATCCCCGGGATGATCTACTGTGAAAGTGGTCGGGTCAATGGTAAATGCTTCGATTCCCAGTCCGTTGACCACCGCACCTGTGAAGCCTGCGCGGCGCTTTGCACGTTCAGCGAGTATCTGTCTGCCTGCTATATAGCTCAGAGTCAGACTGATATTATCGATAAGCTCCACATCCGAAGCCTGCCATGTACGGGCGCTGTCGTTGACAAAGGACAACAGACCTATCATAGCTCCCTCTGCAAAGATCGGGGCTATCATCGAGCAGTAACCGCCATTTATGTGTTTCATGCCGTTACTGTGTGCGTCATCAGAGCGATCCTCGGAAATTGCGATATGTGCAGTTCCCTTTAATATGTCCGAAAGCGTCCCCTGACTTACTGCGGGGATTATAGCAGGCAGCTCGGGGGAGTATTCCTTTGCGCCGTCAGCGCTCCACAGCAGATGATGCTCGGAAACTCCGTTTTTGAATAATGTAACGTATGTACATGTGGAGGAGGTGTATTTGCCTGCCTGCTCTATTGCAAGCTTTATTAAGGCTTCGCAGCTGTTCTTATCTGTAACTGCGCGGTTGATAAGATGATATATCTTTTCTGCGCCTGCAGAGCCTGTTATTTCATTAAGGATATCCTCGTTTGTATCGGTCTTTCTGGGGGCAGACATCGAAGCGTTATATTGCAGATAGCCGTTGCCGCCCTTTTTCATCGCCGCGCCAAGTGCTGTAAGAGCTTCGTTGTATACCTGCTCGTAATTCTTCTTGTAGCCGAACAAGGATACGCCTGCGCTTATGGTTATTCTCTTTCCGCTTTCGGTGTCGATAAGTCTGAAATCATGGAAGCGGAATACAAGCCTTGCTGCAATAGCGTTCAGATTAGGAATATCGCTGAATTTCACATAAAATGCAAACAGACCGTCTTTAATGCGGGCATACAGGCTGCCCTGCTCTACTGCGCTCTGTGCATCGAGCACTTTGGCAAGAGAACGCTGGATATCATCGGTGTCACAGTCGTTTGAAGCGTCCAGCTCCTCGTAACGGTCAATGCCGATGACTATAAGCGCGGAGCTTTTGAAGCTCTTTTCGGCGGCACGGCGCTCTGCCTTTTCAATAAAGCTGTCATACAGATAAGCGCCTGTCAGAAGATCGTGGATATTATCTGTTTCTACGCCTGTTCCGCCTTTTTCCTCGGTAACGTCAAGCGTTCTGCCGATTACGCGCAGAGGGGTGCCGTTATCATCATATATCGTTTTGCCTTCGTATCTGAACCATACGATATCGCTGTAATCATTGACTACGCGCACATCGCAGCTGATATCCTTGTCGCCGCGCTCCATGGCGTCACAGAAGCTGTGGAACACAGGGATATCGTCAACGTACACAGAGCCCCAGCCAATGATCGTATCGCGGAAATGTACTATGGGATCAAGGTCGTTTTCGTAAATTCCGTTGAGCTTTTTGTACTGATAGCAGATATCGTCTGCAATGTCGTATTCCCACAAGCCGAAGTTGCTGTATTCGGAGGCTATCCGCACTTTAAGATCCTCTGCACGGACAGCAAGCTTCAGTGCGTTTATTTCTCTGCGTGCTTCTTCAAGCTGCTTTTCAAGTATTTCAGCTTTGATGTCATACTGCCCGTCCATTCAGTTCACCTCCGATATGGTATAAATATCCCATATTATATTAGTATTGTTTTTATTATAACTAATCACCAATAATTTGTCAATAGAAATGCACCATTTGTGTAAAAAGTATAGAAAAAGATTGTTACAATGTAACAAAAAACTCTGCAGCTGCATCAAGCGCCTGAGCCATGTGCTCTGCCACAGGCATACGGTGGGTGCAGCCTTTTATACAAAGAGAGCGTATCAGAGGATTGAGCCGCAGGAACTCTTCCGTATCGCGTGGTGATACCAGCTCATCGTTTTCGGCGTAGACAGTCAGTATCCTGCTGCTGTTCCATACATCTGAGGTGCGCAGGCAGCTCATAGGCATAAGCTCCTCATAAAAGCGGTAGGGGATATTATATTCTCTGCCGATCGTAACGCGGAAGCCCTTTTCTTTTGCTTTTTCAAGGGTGAGTGAGCTGTCCTGCCCCATGCTTATTGCCAGCAGAGCATCTGCCATGCTTACGGCGGGCACACGCAGGACTATTTTTCTGAAGCTGTCGGGCAGCTTTTCCATACGGTGCAGCAGGCACATCGCGCCGAAGCTTGTGGCAAATGCGTACATTTCTCCGATGAAATGTTCTTTGATGTATTCTTCGACAACAAGTATTTCTCTGATGCAGCCGCGAGGGTCAAGCTGCTCTGCACCACCGCCTCTTTCGCCATGAGCAGGCAGATCGAACGAAAGAACGTTAAGACCGTCGGCGGTCACTCTTTCCGCAAGACCTGCTATCGCGCCGCTTTCCTTGCTGCCGCCGAAGCCGTGGATCGCCAGAACAGTGCCGCGCGCGTTTTCGGCGGAGTACAGCTTTGCAGGTAATGTTCCGATGTTAAGATATGAAATGTTCATAGATGCTTTCCTTTCGCGAAAAACGCGGCAGAATTCATATCCGCCGCGTTTTATTTGTATTATTTCTGAGAATCTTCCTTGGCTGCGATATCTTTATACCAGAGCTCCTCAAAGGCGGATATAGGCATAGGCTTTGCAAAATAGTAGCCCTGTACCATAGCGCAGTTTATTTCGGTGAGGAATTCCACCTGCTCCAGAGTTTCTACGCCCTCGGATATTACCTCCATATCCAGATTTTTGGCGAGATCCACAACAGTGGAGATCACCGCTCTGCCCTTTTCTGAGTTCACTGTGCCATTGAAGAATTCACGGTCGATCTTGACTACATCCACAGGGATATCCTTGAGCATATTGAGCGAGGAATAACCGCTGCCGAAATCGTCCAGTGAAAGCTTGAAGCCGATATCGTGCAGCTTATGCATGATGGTGAGCAGCTTCTCCATGTTCTCTGTGAACACGCTTTCGGTAAGCTCAAGCTCGATGTACTCATAAGGGATCTCGTATTTATCAACGATCTCTCTCAGGCGCCAGATATAGTCGTCATAATTCAGATGCAGACGCGACTGGTTTACGGATATCACTACAGGCTCTCTGCCATCGTCAAGCCAGCGGCGCATGGAGCGGCAGACCTCCTCCAGAATGAAGAAGTCAAGCTCTACTACAAAGCCGTTCTTTTCGCTCAGCGGGATAAACTCGTTGGGATATACAAAGCCGAATTCCTTGCTGTTCCAGCGGATAAGCGCCTCTGCACCCTCGATATGGCGTGATTTAAGCCCGTATTTCGGCTGGAGATAGCATTCAAATTCGTGCTGCTCAAGCGCTGTAGGCATGATATTTTCATAGTCCTTTTCGCGCAGTGCTTTGTCGCGTATCTTGCCATCATAGAATGCAATGGATGAATAGTGAAGTCCCTTGAGCGTTCTCTTGGCGATGGTACAGCGATCCAGCGCGGTGTTTATGTCGATATCTTTGCCCATATCCTTGCACTGACCCAATCTGCATACACCTGCGCTGAATGCAACGGGGTATTTGACGAACAGGTTATTACGCCGCTCAAATTCGCTGAATATCGTGTTCATGCGGGTGGTAAGCTCGGCATCGTTTGCATTGCGTATGATGCAGGCAAAGTTGTCGTCTGACAGCCTTGCGAAGACCTCGTCATCCTCCATGTTATCGGAAACGGTCTTGTACAGGCGTTCCAGCATCCTGTCGCCCTCTGCATATCCCAGTCGGTCGTTGACGAATTTGAATTTGTTGATATCAAAGAGGACGATCGCCCATTTATCGGCAGAGGATCTTTTGATGAGTTTTTTGGTATCCTCGATGAACTTTGTGCGGTTTCTGCCGCCTGTCAGCGGATCTATCTCGCTTGCACGTCTGGATCTGATAAGGCTCAGCACAACGAAGATCAGTGCCGAGATTATTACAAGCGCCAGCAGTGCGAGGCATATATACACTACGGTCTTTGAAACGGTATCGGATATCTGGTTTGCCGTAGAAAGACTCTTGTAGCGGCTTATCTCGTTTGAGTTTCCTGCAAAGCGTGAAAGGCATTTACCTATTACCATTGAAAGCTCCGCGGGTGCGTCGGGGGATATTGCGAAGCATTCTGTGTGAAGATCATTGCTGATATTTATTACCGCCATATCCTCGTATCCGTTGTTGATGAGGTATACGGTTTCGTAAGCGCCCGCACATACTGCGTCTGCCTCGCCATTGTGAACTGCGTTCATACATTCGCGGATATCTGCGTATATGAGCGGTGTTGCAGTGGGGTGATCTGCTGAAGTGTGCTTAGCCGCATCGTCATAAGTAAAAGGTATGGCGATCTTCATGTTAGAGCTAAGCGTGGAATCTGTCTTTGCGGCGAGTATTATCGGCGTGGAATCATAGGCTGATGTAACGTTGAAGTTGCCGTAGGTCGCCATGCTGCTGGGGTTGACTCCGCCGCATATCGCGTCCACGCTGCCTTCGAGCAGCAGCTTTACACATTCCTCCAGATTATTGCAGGGGGTGATCCTGATGCTTAATCCCGAAAATTCTTCAAGGCTTTCCACCACAGAGCCTGTATAGCCGATGATAGTACCGCTTTTGCTGTCGTATTTCTCAAGGATGCTGCCCTGAAGATTGTATGCGATATTGAGCGTTGGGTGATCCTTGATATATGCTTTTTCTGAATTGCTGAAAGCATATTTCTGAACGCCGTATTTTTCCATATACTTGTGGTACAGCGTTATCGCCATATCGCTGTTCGCCATATTTACAGCGTTCACTGCCAGGTTGAGCTGGTGTGAAAGCTGTTCATCCTTTCCCGAGACCATGAAGTAGCAATCCGCAGTTCCGTACTGATAAACGATCGTCTCGTCCTGCCATGTACGGAAGCATTCTTTAACAACTGCGTCTATCTTGCCGGAGTTGAAATCGGATCTCATCTGCTCTTCAGTGCTGTATTCCACAAAGCTTGCGTCATCGATATCTCCGCGCATGAAGAGTCCGTCACGGAAGTATTTTGTCCTGTTATCTTCAAGATAACCGATCGTCGAGCGGTTGAGCGCGTCATAATCAAAATAGCCTGCGCCGTTTTCGTTGTGGTCGCTTATATATACCGCGGTGAATTTCTTCATGAGCGATATAGTGGTAAGCTCAGGTATGACGGCATCGGCAGAGCGGCTCATCGATCCTGTGTAATAAGAAGTAAAACGCTGATATTCTTCGGAAGAAACACAGGGTATAACATCGATCAACCCTTCTGTCAGCATTTCTACGAGCTCTGCAGGCGCAGCCTCCACATAGGTATATTTATGACCTGTATATTTCTGCATAGCGGTCAGATAATCGTAAGCGTAGCCGCTGTATTCGCTGCCGTTCTTGTATATTCCGAAATCAGGGCAGGCGCCTACGCGCACAGTTTCACCTTTTTCTGCGGCAAATGCGTTGAGCGGCAGTATGCATATCGTCATTACTGCACACAGCAGCAATGATATCATCCGTATCAGTTTTTTGCGTTTCATATCATAATACCTCTTCGGGTCAGAGTGGTTAAAAAATAGCACAATTATCCTGTGCTTTTACTTATTTAATTATATCACTTAATAAAATATATTTCAATATAATTAGTTTAAAATCTCATATATGTGCAATAAATATCGGAGGCGTTTGGCGAAATTACACAAAAAACTTGACTTTATATGAGAAATGCTGTATAATATACAAAGATTGCTGCTTGTGTCGGCAGCATGGCGAATAACTTTTTAAGGAGTAATTTATTTTATGAGTTGGTTTGAAAGTGCAGTATTTTATCACATATATCCCATTGGATATTTCGGCTGTGAGCGAGTGAACGATCAGCAGTCCGAGCCGTCCCATGCGATCCTGCGTCTTATTGACGATATCCCTCACATAAAGGAGCTTGGCTGCAACGCTATATATTTCGGCCCTGTGTTTGAGTCTGTGGCGCATGGCTACGACACTATCGACTACACTAAGATAGACCGCCGCCTTGGCACAAATGAGGATTTCAAGAAAGTCTGTGACGCTCTGCATGAGAACGGCATAAGAGTGGTTCTGGATGGTGTGTTCAATCATGTCGGCAGGGATTTCGGCGCATTCCGTGATGTACGTGAGCATAAGCTGGGCAGCTATAAGAAAGACTGGTTCCATGTGCGCGAGGGCAATTCTCCCTATAATGACGGCTTCTATTATGAGGGTTGGGAGGGTCATTATGAGCTTGTTAAGCTCAACCTTTACAATCCCGATGTTAAGAACTACATCAAGGAGTGTATCACAGGATGGAAGAACGAGTTCGGTATAGATGGTCTGCGACTTGACGTGGCGTATTGTCTTGACCTCAACTTCCTCAAGGAGCTGCGCGGTCATTGCAAGTGGCTGAGCGAGGATTTCTTCCTGCTGGGCGAAACACTCCACGGTGATTACAACACATGGATGAACGATCAGATGCTGGACAGCGTTACCAACTACGAGTGCTATAAGGGCCTCTTCTCCAGCTTCAATGATCTTAATATGTTCGAGATATCCCATTCAATCAACCGTCAGTTCGGCAGCGAGAACTGGTGCATCTACAGAGGCAAGCATCTGTTCACCTTTGTGGATAACCATGATGTTACCCGTATAGCGTCCATGCTTAAGGTCAAAGAGCATCTGCCGCTCATCTACACCATGATGTTCATGATGCCCGGTATTCCTGCAGTGTACTATGGAAGTGAATTCGGTGTTCTCGGTGACAAGCGTGGCAACAGTGACGATATCCTCCGCCCTGAGTTCAATGCAGAGCGTATGAAGAATGAGGGTATCTGTGATCTGTGCGGACATATCCGCAGTCTTGCTGATATAGTAAAGGAGCACCGTGCGGTATCTTACGGTGATTATAACATGGTGCAGCTTACCAACAGGCAGTATGCGTTCAGCAGAAGCTGTGACGGGGAGACTCTTATCACCGTCATCAACGCAGATGGTGCACCGTTCACATTCAATCTCAACCGTGGCGGCAGAGCAACTGATCTGCTGACAGGCAACGAGGTGGAGCTTGGCGGACTTACTCTGCCTGCATACTCCAATATGGTGCTGAGGGTTTGATCATGTGCTCCGTAGATAGGAGCGAGACGAAATATAGCTATTGTAAAGCCGCTTTTGATGTTTAGTCAAAGGCGGCTTTGTTTCCCTTGTCGTTGACATTTTGTCATGGCGATGTTATAATTAACGCAACAAAAAATGAATTTTCAGGAGGAACAAAATGCGGAATTTGTTTCAAGGACAGTTTTCTATAAAAGTCGATACGTCAGCCTGTAAGTCCATTATAGCGGATTACGATATTAAATTAAATGACACTTGGTATTACAGCGATCAATCGTTTGAAAGCGGAAAAATCTATGGATTAGTGAGTGAATATGGACAGGGCGGAATGTATCTATCGCATTTGCTTGGCGGAAAAGTTGACTTTCAAAATGTGAAAATATATTGTAACGATCATTTGCTTAGTCAGGATGAGCTGAATAATGCCGCATGGGATTTAGAGCCATATGGCACATCCTACGGCAATAAGACTGTAAGGAGATCCATAGAAAAAGCGTTACTGCATAATTCATGTGAAGAAACGTTTCAGACTATCGCTGATAGATTTCTGTTGACTCCCGAAAGATATGACCGCAAATTCAAGTGGCTAAGCGGGGAAAGATGGAGAGCCTCAGCGGCATTTGGTTATGCGCAAAACAAAAAAGTGTTTTATGCGCCATATAATCCGAGTAATTTTTACTATCAGATGTGTCAGTCGGGACTGTTGAAAGCATTGAGAGAGTTGACTGATCACGGCGCAGTAGTAATTTTACCCACGGGAAGTGATGAGTTCATAAAGCATATAGCTGATGAGGTGATATTTCTTAATCGTAAATATGATATGGAAAGTTTGCGGTTATTTTATTCACAGCAATATAATAGAGATTGGATTCGCTGAAAAGCATATAAATCCCCCAGCTTATATTTCGCACGGGGAAAGTCTTTCGCTGTCAGGAGGAATGAATATGACGAATGTTGAAGTGTGGCTATGGATACTTCTGGTTATGCTGCCGCATAACAGCAGGACTACAGAGCTTCTCAGCCGCTACCGCACAGGACTTGAAGCAGCTATAGCAATGCGTGACGGCAAGTGCGAGCTGTTGAATGCCGCGGAAAGACAGCGTGTTGAGCGTACCCGTACCCGTGAGGTAAAGGCACTTATCGCTCAGTGTGAGCATCTGGGAATACGCATGATCACACTGGATGATCCCGAATATCCGTCTCAGCTCAAGCGTATTGACGATCCCCCTATCGTGCTTTTTGTAAAGGGCGATATTTCTCAATTGAACAGGATGCCTGCTGTTGCGGTCGTAGGACCTCGTGTACCCTCCGATTACGGTATGCGTATCACAGATGTACTGTGCAATGAGCTTGCTGCAGGGGGAGTTGGTATAGTAAGCGGAATGGCTGTCGGCATCGACGCACAGGCTCACAGAAGCGCAGTGGAGAACGGCGGCTATACAGTGGGAGTAATGGGCTGCGGACTTGAAGTGAATTATCCTGCTGAAAACGAGCAGCTGAAAAAAGATGTGATAGCAAAGGGCGGTGCTCTTGTTTCGGAGCTGCTGCCTTACTCATCTGCCAGTGTGCCGTATTTCAGGAGGCGCAACAGGATAATTGCAGGGCTTTCATCCGCTTCTGTGGTGATAGAGGCTTCCGCAAAGAGCGGTGCGCTCGTTACTGCAGGTATGACTCGCACACAAGGAAAGCCTGTGTTCTGCGTTCCGCCGCATGATATAACGGACGGCAGCTTCAACGGCTCGGTTTCCTTGCTGAGAGAGTATGCACTGCCCTTGTTTGGGATATCTGATATATTCACAGAGCTTTCGCGAAGAAGTGCAGACGGAGAGCATATCGTCCACATGGATAAGGTGAAGGAGCTTTCAAAGAAAAGTGTTGCTCCAAAACCTAAAAAGAGCGCCAAAGCCGTCCCAATGCTTGAGAGCACACATGAAGAACCGCGTGCCGTAGAATTTGTGGATGTATCTGAGCTCAGCCCTGAGGAAGCGGCAGTAATACTTCTGCTAAAAGAAAGACCGCTTACCATGGATGAGATCATCGAAAAAAGCGGTAAGCGGCATGATGAGATATGTTCGATCATACTGGGACTTGAGCTGATGGATGCAGTGGAACGTCGTCAGGACGGCACGTTTATTCTGCCTTGATGAATAACCGAGGCAGCGAGTGAATATGCTGTATCATATGGAAGCGAAATGATCCTCTATGATATCTGCTGCGTGTACGGTCGAGACTTCAAGCTCGTTGAGTATCCTGAGGAAGTCTTCTGCTTCACTTTGAACCGAGGAGAAATCATGTACAATATACTCTCCGCATTTAAAACCGTATGCGGTATAATGTATGCCGTCCTCGTTCGTCAGTTCTTCGGTGATCATCTGCCACATAATAGTTGTATCCTCTCTTTTTTGTCTTGATTTGATACATTTATTCTATCAGAAACTCTGTAAAATGTCTGTTAATATTCCGTTAAGAATTTGAAACAATGCCATCTTCTACATATCTGACAAAATTCACAATTACAAAATGGATATTTTATGTGATGTATTACTGATTGTGTTAATTTTTCTTAACATCCGCTGTAGAATGGCTCTGTTAAAGGGTTTGTCCGTGGCGAAACGGCGGAAGAGGATGTTCAACAGTTTTTCACGGATTCAACATTGTTTTCAACCGCGAAAAATGAAAATAGTGGGATAACAATGCCGTTTTAGAGGGCGTCATGTTGAAAACCTCCCCAAAACAGTTAACATTTCAACGTTTTCAACAGCGTTATCAACATTTTTCCACGTTGAAAATGTTGAAAAAATTTTGCATGAAGCACACGAAAAAACTTGCATTTTGCTGACTGCAGAATGCCGCTTTGCAGCGATTTTCTTTTGTGAAAATGCAACAAATACAAACGTGAAAAACATACATTTTGCCATCTTGACAGCCGTTTTTTGCTCTGCTATGCGCTTTTTATACACTCTTAAACTAATTTTGTGACGATAAATGAAAAACCTCCGAAAAGAATGTCCTTTTTCGGAGGTTTTAGTATTATCGGGGCATATCATGCATCCTCGGAGGCAGTTTTGAGTATTTCGGCGATCTTCTGCATACGGGACATTGAAAGAGTTTCTCCGCCCTTGTATTCATCAAGGAAATTCATCAGCTCAGCGTCGCTTGAACAGAGGTAGTCATTTTCTCTCAGCGAAAGCCTGAGCTTTACGTTGGGCGAGGAAAAATACAGAACTGTATCGATCCAGACGTCTTCGCCCGCAGCACTGAGGATACTCTTAACGATATCACGCTGTCTTCGCATCTGCTTGATGGGGTTGTCCATTTCCTGTGTGGTGGTCTTGCCGTCGCGGTAGAATTTGCGCTGAGTCCATTTATCGGACTTCCAGTTGCCTGAGATTGTTCCCGAGTGGTTCTTGACTTCTACTATAATAATACCGCTGTGGCTGATTATAAGCAGGTCAAGCTCTGAGCGGCCTCTCTTATACCGAACAGGAAGATTGCGGAATATGATGTTGTTTCCTTTTAGCTTTTTGGCTGCGCGGTACAGCTGCTTTTCGCCTTTTACGCCCGAATACAGTACATTGTATTTGTGTGCGAGGATAGAGTAGGTTACGTTGCAGGCAAATATCAGCAGTATGAACACCGCTGCAAGAATAGTGGTGTTATACAGCTTGAACATTACGAATGCGATGAGAAGCAGCACGGGCATAACGCCTGTGATGACCTGAGCGACAAACAGCGCAATTACCTTATGATTATTGGTATTGCGTCCACGGATGACTTTATTCATTGGTTACCTCAGATATACTGCCGCTGAAGGGCAGTCGGGGCTGATGTTATACATTGAAACGGAACAGGGTAACATCTCCGTCTTTCATTACATATTCCTTGCCTTCAAGACGTACCAGACCCTTTTCCTTTGCACCTGCCATGCCTCCACAGGCAACAAGGTCGTCAAATGCTACGATCTCAGCACGGATAAAGCCTTTTTCAAAATCGGTGTGGATCTTACCCGCAGCCTGCGGCGCCTTTGTGCCGTTGGTGATCGTCCATGCGCGTACCTCCTGGGGGCCTGCGGTGAGGTAGGAAATAAGACCAAGCAGACGGTAGCCTGTCTTGATTATTCTTGCAAGGCCGGATTGCTCCAGATTGAGGTCGGAAAGGAACATAGCCTTATCCTCATCGTCCATATCGGATATCTCAGCTTCTATCTGCGCGCAGATAGGGAGGACTTCAGCGTGCTCCTCCTCTGCGATGGCACAGACTGCTTTGTATTCCTTATTGTTATTGATATCGCCTGTGAAATCCGCCTCGGAAAGATTTGCCGCGTAGATGACAGGCTTGTTGGAAAGCAGCGGAGATGTCTTGATGATATCGCGCTCGTCATCGCTGTAATCATAGCTGCGTGCGGATTTGCCGTTGCTGAGGTGCTCGATGAGGGATTCTAAGAAGTCTACCTCTTTCTGCAGACTCTTATCGCCCTTCATGAGCTTTTTGGTGCGGTCAAGACGACGTTCAAGTATCTCGATATCGGAGAAGATGAGTTCAAGATTAATGGTCTCGATATCGCGTGCAGCGCCGATGCTGCCGTCAACATGGATGATGTTGTCGTCATTGAAGCAGCGTACAACGTGAACGATAGCGTCTACCTCGCGGATGTTGGAAAGAAACTTGTTTCCGAGACCCTCGCCCTTGGATGCGCCCTTTACAAGGCCTGCGATATCCACGAACTCCAGCGTTGCGGGAGTGAACTTTTCGGGATTATACATCTTTGCGAGAACGTCAAGACGCTCATCGGGAACGGATACGATGCCCACATTTGGTTCTATCGTGCAGAACGGATAGTTCGCGGATTCTGCACCTGCGTTTGTCAGTGCATTAAAAAGTGTGCTCTTGCCGACATTCGGCAGACCTACCATGCCTAATTTCATTTCAAAACCTCTTCCTTTTATTATAAGTATAATTTAACATTATATATTCTAGCATCTTTTGATGTTTTTTTCAAGCCCTATTTACTATGCTTATACAAGCGTCTGTGAAGTAATCGTTTTCTTGCCGTTTAATTAACAGACGCACCTAAAAAATCGCCTAAATTAGGTAAATTTAATCTTTTAGTCTGTGCGATATTGCACAAAAAACATCTGTGAATACTGTATGAAATAAATATTGCAATTGTCGCAGAATTACGGTATAATAGATATTGACCTAATCGGATCTATATTCGAGTAACACAAAAACTAAAATTACTTTATGGAGGTACACCATGAGAAAACTCAAGGCAATCTTCTCCGGTATGCTGGCAGCAGCTACTATCCTCTCCCTCACAGGCTGTGATGAGAGCGGTACAGTTTCCGGCAACGCTTCCGGAGCAGGCCCCGGAGTAACAAGCAACGTTGCTCCCCAGACAAGTGCAACAACAACCACATTCGCTGAGAACAGCGGCGTTAACAGCGCTGTTGACGCTATCGATGTTACTACACTTGACAACCCCGATCTCGAAGTTACAGACAGAATCGAGTGGATGGCTTGGTGGGATATCGATGAGACAACTCCCGCTGCTATTCTGTTCAAGAATACATACGGCGTTCCTACAACAGGTAAGGATCCCGAGCGTGACGGCAGAATCTTCGACTACACTGTAGTATCCTACGGCGAGCGTTATGACAAGCTGGCTACAGCTATTTCTTCCGGTGATTCTCCCGACTTCTTCCCCTTTGAGATCCTCGACTTCCCCTACGGCGTTCTGAAGGGCAGATACCAGCCTATCGACGAGGTAGTTAACCTTGATAACGGTAAGTGGGACGGCGCTAAGGATATGATGGAGCAGTTCAAGCTCGGCGGCAGATACTATGCTGCATTCTATGAGATCTCCCTCAACAACGTTATGTACTATCGTACAAGCGTTATCGACGGCGCAGGTCTGGATGATCCCAGAACTCTGTTTGAGAACGGCGAGTGGACATGGGATACATTCCTTGATATGTCCCGTGCATTCCAGAACAGCGGTGAGGGCAAGTACTGCCTCGACGGTTACAATCCCGAGAACGATCTGATGATCTCCACAGGTACTCCTATGATCGGTAACGTTGACGGTATTATCGTTAATAACCTGCACGATCCTAACGTTGAGCGCGCAGAGGAAAATATGCTGACAGTTCTCCAGAGAGAGAATCTGCGTTACCCCAGACATGAGCTGAACAGCTGGAACGTTAACCCCATGGCTTGGGCTAAGGGTGACATCCTGTTCTACGCTGACGGCGGTACATGGGTATATGAGTCCACACTCGGCAAGTACAAGGATAGATTTGCTTGGGCTGACGATGAAGTTAAGTGCGTTCCTTTCCCCAGAGATCCTCAGGCTGACGCTCACTATGTAGTAGCTAAGCAGGATGCTATGATGTGGGTAAAGGGCTCTGACAATGCTGCAGGTGTTGCTGCATGGCTGGATTGCTCCGTAACAGCAGCTCAGGATCCCTCCGTAAGAGAGGCTGCTAAGGCTCAGCAGAAGGAGAACTACGGCTGGTCTGATTACAACCTCGACGCTTACTACAGCTGGACAGACCTCAACACAACTCCTCTGACTCCTATCTTCGACTTCAAGGGCGGTCTTGGTGAGGTTTCCGATGGTTCCGCTACAGAGAACCCCATCCAGTCTCTGACTAACCTGGTTTACCTGACAGGTGACCAGTCCTACACTCAGCTGCGTGAGCAGCACGAGCCCGCTATCCAGCAGGCTATCGATGAGATCAACGAGTACATCGCTAAGCTGTAATTCATATCTCATATAACTCATCCCCCATCCGCAAGGATGGGGGATATTTGTATAGCAATAAAACACCTGAGAAGACAGATCATCCTCTCAGGTGTTGTGCTTTGGTGTTAAAAGGTTATTTCGCCATGATCTCACACAGCTTGTTTGTAAATTCAACGGGGTTTTCTATAGGCATGCCCTCAATCAGCAGCGCCTGAGAATACAGTATCTCAGCGTAATCCGCAAGAGCGTCCTTGTTTGTTTCGTACAGAGACTTCAGCTTTGTAAAGATGGGGTGCTCTGCATTTATTTCCAGTATCTTCTGAGCCTTTGCAGCCTGTGACTGCTCATCGGGCATAGCGGAAAGGACCTTTTCCATCTCTACAGAGAGCATACCCTCGCTGGTGATGCAGACAGGATGCGTCTTCAGGCGCTGCGAGAGCTTTACAGCCTTTACCTTGCCGCCGAGCTTTTCTGTCATGAGCTCAAACAGCTCCTTGTTCTCCTCAGCGGCCTTTTTGATCTCTTCCTTTTCGGCTTCGGTCTCCAGACCAAGATCATCAGCAGATACAGACTTGAACTCCTTGCCGTTGAAATCGTGCATCATCTGTACGGTAAACTCGTCAACATGATCGGTGAAGTAAAGTATCTCATAGCCCTTGTCCTTGAGCAGCTCGGTCTGAGGCAGGCTCTCGATGCGCGCAACGGAGGAGCCGCTTGCAAAGTAGATGTACTTCTGATCCTCTTTCATACGGGAAACGTATTCCTCAAGAGTTACATATCCGCCTGTGAAGCTGCTCTTGTACAGCAGCAGATCCTGCAGATTTTCCTTGTTTGCGCCGAAGCTCTCGTAGATGCCGTACTTGATCTGAGTGCCGAAAGCTTCCCAGAACTTCTCATACTTTTCTCGCTCGTTATTGCGTAGCTTCTTCAGCTCGTTGCGGATGGATTTTTCCAGGCTCTTTGCGATGAGCTTGAGCTGTCTGTCGTGCTGGAGCATTTCACGGGAGATGTTCAGCGAGAGATCCTCACTGTCCACCAGACCTCTTACAAAGCCGAAGTAATCGGGCAGCAGGTCGCCGCACTTATCCATTATCATAACGCCGCTGGAATACAGCTGCAGACCCTTTTCAAAGTTCTTGGAGTAGTAGTCGTAGGGAGCCTTTGCGGGGATGTACATAAGGGCGGTGTAGGTAGCTGTACCCTCAGTCTTTGTGTGGATATGAGTGAGAGGCTCATCGTAATCGTAGTACTTGTCCTTATAGAAGCTGTTGTAATCCTCGTCCTTGAGTTCGGTCTTGGATTTCTTCCAGATGGGAGTCATGCTGTTGAGGGTCTCGGTTACGATCTCCTTTTCGTACTCGTTTTCGCTTCCCTCCTTGAGCTTCTCGTGCTCGCTGTCCATAAGGATAGGATAACGGATATAATCGGAATACTTTCTGATAAGGGACTTTATCTTGTAGGGCTGGAGGAATTCGTCATAATTTTCCTCTTCTGCGTTGTCCTTGATCTCAAGGATTATCTGTGTGCCGTGAGCGTCCTTGTTGGCTTCCTGGATAGTGTAGCCGTCAACGCCCTCGCTCTGCCACATGAATGCCTCATCGCTGCCGTATGCCTTTGAGATGACAGTGACTTTCTTTGCTACCATGAAAGCGGAGTAGAAGCCTACGCCGAACTGACCGATGATATCCACATCCTCGGTCTTTTCGTTCTCGGTCTTGAATGCGAGAGAGCCGCTCTTTGCGATAGTGCCGAGGTTGTTTTCCAGCTCCTCCTTGGTCATGCCGATACCGTTATCGGTGATGATGAGCTTTCTGTCCTCCTTGTCCGCTTCTATGCGGATAGCCATATCGGAACGCGTAAGACCGATGTTCTCGCTCATGGATTTGAAATACAGCTTGTCCATAGCGTCGCTGGCGTTGGAGATGAGCTCACGCAGGAAGATTTCCTTGTGGGTATAGATAGAATTGATCATCATCTCAAGCAGGCGCTTGGATTCAGCCTTGAATTGTTTTGTTCTCATTGAAATCAGCTCCTTGATGTTCTTTATTTCGCGGTTTTAAGCCGTGTTGTTTGATCTTTTTAGCACTCTCTGAATAAGAGTGCTAAAACTATTATATCACGTTTTCGTGAAAAATCAAGGGGTTATATTGAAATTTAAGTGAAAAAGTAGTATAATTATGCTGCATAATATAGATATTAAAATATACCATAACGCGAAAGGACAAAAGAAATGGATTCCGCACTTATCATCGCATTCCAGGCAGCGGTAATGTTTATACTGCTGTTCGTGGGTTATTTCCTGTACAAAGCTAAAATGATGTCTGATGATACTACAAGGCAGATATCTTCCATAGTGCTTACAGTGGTAAATCCCGTTATAATCTTCAATTCCTATATGATAGATTTCAATACTGAGCTGCTGGCAGGACTTGGTATTGCTCTGCTGCTGAGCCTTGCGGCACATATCGTGCTGATACTTGCCGCAAACATTGCCGTACGCAAGGGCAGAGCCAATTATGAGATAGACCGCTTTGCAATGATATACTGCAACTGCGGCTTTATGGGAATACCGCTCATCGATGCTACCTTTGGCAGCGAGGGTGTGTTCTATCTCACCAGCTTCATTACCATGTTCAATCTGTTCATGTGGACTCACGGCACTCTGCTCATGAGCGGTCAGAAGACACAGAGCTTCAGAGATACCGCAAAAGCATTCGGAAAGGTGCTGCTCTCCCCTGCGATACTGGCTATATTTATAGGTCTGGTGTTCTTTTTTACGGGGCTTCGTCTGCCATCCATCATTACTACACCGCTCGAATATATCGGAAGTATGAATACTCCGCTTGCAATGCTGGTATCGGGCGCGACTATCGCCAAGGCGGGACTTCTGCGTGGTTTTAAATGCGGCAGAAATTATTATATCCAGCTTATGAAGCTGCTTGTTGTTCCTGCGGTGCTTACGCTTGCATTCGTGCCTCTGGCAAAGCTCGGCGTTCCTATGATGCTGATAAATACCGTGCTCATTGCTGCTGCTGCGCCTACTGCGTCTGCGACTATAATGTTCTCCTACCGCCATGGCAGGGATGAGGACTATGCTTCGGGCCATTTTGCTTTATCCACCATCGCAAGTATGCTGACCATGCCGCTTATACTGATGCTCTCCGCTGTGTATGCGGGAATGCTGGGTGTGGCATAACAGTGCGCTTGCACAAAATAGCTAATTTCAACAATAGAAATTTGGTTGTTTTGTGCGTTGAAAAAAGGCTTGTGAAATGCTATAATTAAAGTGTAATAAATTTGCAAGACAGTATAGTAGCTGAATGGCTAACATACTTCTTAATATATTTTCCCCAATTATTTTGCCGTACATAAACCGCTTTTCCCCAAGCGGACGGCGCATTGTTTGAGTTACCGCAGACACCCCCTTGTCTGCGGAATTTTTTTACCCTGTACGCCTCAGCAAAGCCATTTTTTCGCAGATGTAACATACTTTTGCGTTGATGTAAAGAACTTGTGCTGGACATTTTTCGCACGATATCGTACCATAGATATATCACGAAAAGGAGGTATATCATGCGTTTTGAAGAAAAGCTGATACAATTACGAAAAGCAAATGCGCTCACACAGGAGCAGCTTGCGGAAAAGCTGAATGTTTCCCGTCAGGCGGTGAGCCGCTGGGAATCGGGCGACTCCGCGCCTGATATGTACAATCTCTCCGCGATATGCAGGTGCTTCGGAGTTTCCTCGGATTATCTTATAAATGATGATTTCACAAGCGACGAGGATACTCCAATAGCGCAGAAAAAGAATGACGAGATCAGTTCTGTAAAAGAAAAACGCAGAAAGCTGCATCTTGTTTCGGGAATATGCTTTGTTATAGCTTGGATGTGCGCTGTGTACGGTATCGTCAATGCGGAAATAGGTGTACAACTGTGGTTGTCTGCCATCACATGTATGCTCACAGCTATTTCTGCAATATTCCAATTCGTATGCTTTTTCAGAAAATAACAAAAATTTTCCTTTGCCGTGCAACCTTTTTGCGCGGCACTTTGTTTTATTAGCAGAATGAAGACTTCACGAACACTTAAAAGCGCTTTTTGAAATTCCATAAATTCAGAAAGGGGTATTATCATGAAAAAGTATATGTCTGTATTAATGGCAGCGATAGTTCTTACTTCAATGGCAGGCTGTTCGGGCAGAGGGTCCGATCTTCCTCTGACAGAGGTGGTCGATGTTGATGACGGCTCGTCCGCAACAACTGCACCTGATGCAGGAAAAACCAACGTTGGTAAGGATATCGTGGATGACGGAGAGGGCGGTACTACGCGTATAGATATCAGTGCGGAGAAAGAATACAGCGCTGCGGATGAAGATGGCGGCATATTTGATTTCTTCGGCTTTGCTGACGCGGCAGACGAGGCTGTTGAATTTTCGGCAGACTACGCAGTTGCTGAATCTCCTACAGCTGCGGCGGCAGGCGGCGCGATGGACAGTATCGGCGGCTGTGTCGTGGATACCGATGAGTGGATAGAGCCCGAAGTGATCCAGCCGCAGGCAGGTCTGCTGACAGGCGGAGAATGGAACGACAACGATAACTGGCATGATTGGGTATCTCTCTACCAGACCCACGAGGACTGGAATGAGTACCGCGAGCTGTGGCGTGTAGAGTTTGACGGACGTATCGCGGTAAAGGTCACCACGGATGACGGCACACCGGTTGAGGGCGCGGCAGTGCTCAGCGAGGAGTTTGCGGCTGTTACAGATAACAAGGGTATGGCGTATATCTTCTTTGATGACGAGAACGCGCCTGAGAGCGTGACAGTCACTTATAAGGACATTGAAAAGGTGCTGGACGCTTCGGTTGATACAGAGCTTGAATGCACTCTCGGCAACCTTGCACTCAGCAATGAAAAGTTTCTTGATCTTCTGCTTATGGTGGATACAACAGGCTCTATGTCGGACGAGCTGATGTATCTGCAGACGGAGCTGCGTGATGTGGTGGAGCGAGTTTCTGCGGAGAATGCAAATCTCCCTATAAGATTGAGCGTGAATTTTTACCGCGATGTAGGTGACGAGTACATCGTGCGCGAGTATCCTTTTACATTCAATCTGGATGATTCGGTGGATTTCATAATGGCGCAGGATGCAAACGGCGGCGGTGATACTCCCGAGGCTGTGCATACCGCTCTTGACAGTGCGATAAAGGGCCATGACTGGGATGACAGCGCAGTTAAGTTGATGTTCCTTGTTCTGGATGCACCTCCCCACGCTGACGAGCAGATAATCGACGAGGTAAACTCCCTTACAGCGCTTGCGGCAGAGCAGGGAATACGCATTATCCCTGTGGCTTCCAGCGGAGTAGATAAGGCTACTGAATATCTTCTCAGAACCATGGCGTTCACTACAGGCGGAACATATACGTTCCTTACAGACCACAGCGGTATCGGCAATTCTCATATCGAGCCTACTATCGGTGATTATGAGGTGGAAAAGCTCAACGATATGATGGTGCGTATCATAGGCGGATATCTGGAGTAAGCCGTGAAAAAAGTAACAGCATTTTTGCTAGGCATATTTCTGCTGACCGGTTGCGGAGGAGAAACGCTGTATCAGGTAGAGCCGCCTCCGATAGCGGTTGAGGGTGAACTTCTCGGGGCGCACGGCATTGTGCTGGAGGGTAAAGCTATAGTGCAAAAGCCCTTTGAAAGCGGTGTTTATACCTCTGAAAAGGAGTGGCTCAGTGCGGTGGAGGAATGCGGTATCAGCGAGCTTGAAAGTGTCGCCGGCAGATACGACGAGAGCTTTTTCCAGTTTAATTCTCTCTGTTGTCTTGCGACCTGCTCCTCGGGCGGAAAGGATTACAGGATCACCGATGTAGAGCTTGCAATAACAGAGCATGGTGCGGAGCTGGTGATAAATGCTTCGTACAGCCCTGCGGCTATGGTCAACAGCCTTTCGGGATATTATTTTTTGGTTCAGCTGAACAAGGCTGAATGCTCCTCCGCAGATACTATATCCCTCAGCGAACATCCAAGGTTGATATAAGCATATCCGTCTGCTGTTATGCAGGCGGATATTTTTCTGCAACATTTCCATAAAATTTCACAATACGGGTGGATTTTCAGTTGAAATCCAGTACAGAATATGGTATACTTAATAATGTATATGTATGTCCACAAGTATACTCATTCAGATAAAACATAAAGTGCCAAAACAGAAAGGAAAGGAAATGTCAAGATTTACGGATAAGCTCTGCCCTGTATGCAGGGTGCGGTTCACCGATAATTCGGATATCGTAGTCTGCCCCGAGTGCGGTACTCCCCATCACAGAGCCTGCTATGTAAAGACAGGCAGCTGTGCTGTAGGCGGATATCATGCAGAGGGCTTCGTATGGAACGGAATGCTCCCCGATGAGATGGAAAGCTCCATTCCGCGCAGCGAGCCGAAGGATACCTACGATCCGCACAGGGCCGAGTATCCTCACGGATATAATTCAAATACAGGCAGTGACAGATTGAATATCCCCGAAATGGAAGGCATGGAGCAGATGCCTAACCAGTACTTCGAGTTTTACCGACAGATACGCAGCGTGACCGATGATGAGGAACGCGGCGCAGACGGCGTTTCGGGCAAGGAGCTGTGCCATTTCGCAGGAAAGTCGATAGTTCATTATTCGCAGGCGTTTGCGGCATTCCGCAAGGGAGTCCTCAAAGGCGGCACAAGGCAGCCTGTCAAGGTGTTCCTGAATTTCTGCGCGGGCTTTTTCATGCCGATACATCAGTTCTACCGTAGGATGGACGCGCTCGGAATTGCGCTGCTGGTGCTCTCTGCTGTGACTGCGCTGCCCGAGATATTACTGTACTATGACGCAGAGTATGCCTCTGTTGAATTTGCCGCATCAACAACAGCTATGCTGAACGCATTCGCTATACTGGCAAATCTCATCAATTTCGCGGCTACTATGCTGCTGTGCGTGTTCGGAGATTATATTTACTACAAATTCTGCGTCGGCAGGATAAAAAAGATACGCGCACGCTTTGACGATGGTAGAGCTGAGGGCTATTACATGGCTCTTACCGAAAGCGGAGCGCCATCGAAGCTGAGAGCGGTCATCGGCATACTTGCTGTTCTGCTGGTAGCTCAGCTTGTTGCCCGCATCCCAGGACAGCTGCTCATGTAACGAAACTAAATAACACAAAGGACGGATAATATAAATGAAGCTCATTATTCAGATACCCTGCTATAACGAGGCGGAGACCCTCGATGTTACGATCAACGATCTTCCCCGTCACATTGACGGAATAGACGAGATAGAATATCTAATTATAAATGACGGCAGTACAGATGCTACCGTGGAGCGTGCAAAGGAGCTCGGCGTACACCACATCGTAAGCTTTGTGCATAACCGTGGACTTGCAAAGGGCTTTATGGCAGGTATCGATGCTTGTTTAAGACTGGGTGCTGATATCATCGTCAACACCGATGCGGATAACCAGTACAGCGGTCACGATATCGAAAAGCTGGTGCGTCCTCTGCTGGAGGGCAAGGCGACCATGGTAATCGGCAACCGCCGTACAGACTCTATCGAGCATTTCTCGCCCCTGAAGAAGAAGCTCCAGAAGCTAGGCAGCAGCGTTGTGCGTAAGGCGAGTGGCACGGATGTTGTGGATACCACCAGCGGCTTCCGCTCTTATACAAGAGAGGCGGCAATGCACCTTAATGTCCTTTCCGATTACACATATACCCTTGAAACGATAATAACCGCAGGCGCTGACAGAACAAAGATCATGTCTGTGGATATCAATACAAATCCCGAGCTCAGAAAGAGCCGCCTGTTCAAGTCCATGTGGGGCTACATCAAGCGCTCCAGCGGCACTATCATACGCAACTATGTAATGAGAAAGCCGCTCAAGACCTTTCTCGGTATCGCTTCGGTATTCGTTATACTGGCTCTGGTGCTCGGTATACGCTTTATCGTATATATGTGTCTCGGTGACGGCGGCGGACATATCCAGTCCCTGGTGCTGATGGCAGTGCTGGCTATCGTTGGAATACAGATAGGAATATTCGGTCTGGTGGCGGACGCGATCTCAGGCTGCCGCAAGGTAATGGATGAAACTCTCTTCCATGTAAAGCGTATCGAATACAACAACACAGACTGCAGAAATTATAATGTTTGCAGCTACTCAAAAGAGGAAATCAACAAATAATGAAAGAAAAGCTGGAACGATTTTATTCCACCTTTGGCGACAGAGGTGTGATGTTCATTTTGTTCGCATTCTCGGTGGTGATACATGCGCTGTTGTCGCTCAATATGGAGCTGCCTGCGGTAAACCCCGATGAGATAGGCGTTGCAAGTATCGCGGCGTTCTATGCGGGCAAGGACTGGTCTGGCCTGATGTATGCCATCGGATACTATTACGGCTATGTGCAGGCTATATTCTATCTGCCGCTGTTTCTGGTGTTCTCATCACCGTATGCATTGTATAAGGCGATGCTGGTGATGAATGGCGTGCTGATAAGCTTTATTCCCATGATAGCTTATCATCTGGCAGCAAAGATAGGAGTGCCCAAGGTCTGGCAGAAGTCCGTTATTGCGCTGTGCTGCGGATTTTATGTGACATACATAGCCCATTCCAAGTTTATCTGGAACGAGGCTATATCAAGCCTGCTGCCGTGGGCGCTGATATGGTGCGTGTACATGGCATGGGACAGAAAGAACCGCTATTCAAAGTTTACCTTTTCTATGCTTACGGGCTTCATCTGTGCACTGAGCTTCGGTGCTCATTCAAGGCTGATAGCTGTTGTTATCGCACTTTCGCTGACGATGCTTATCGCACGTTTCATGTTCAAGGAGAAGATACTCAATCTCCCTGCGTTCTTTATCACGATGATAATATCATTTGTGACGGAGCATTTTTTCCGTGTGATGGTGCAGACATTCGTATGGCGAGGCGAGCCCGCGGGCAATACAGTGGAGGGTGGTATAGAACGTATAGGCGGTCTGTTTGAGCAGGGCGGCTTCGGTCGATTTGTTGCAACGCTGTTCGGACATCTGTATACTTTCTGCACTTCTACACTGGGAATCGGTACTATCGCAGTAACGGTATTTGTACTGATGTGCTTCTCCCGTCTGAGCGAATACTACACCAACAAAAAGAGTGTGCGTATCGAAAACGGCACAAAGGTATACGAGCCTACAAAGCACCGTTTCAGTCTCAGACTGGTGGTGTTCGGCATCTACGGCTTTCTTGCCATAGGCGGATCTATGCTGCTTTCTGTACTTTATAAGTTCAATTCCTCCCAGTTCGGTGATGTAAAGGATCTTGTAATGTTCGGCAGGTATACGGATAACGTAGCGCCGCTGGCGATATTCCTTGTGCTGGCATTTATATATATGTACGGCTTCAGTATAAAGCTGACAGCGTCCAGTGCGGCAATATACGCTTATGTGTGCTTTGGTTTCTTCACGGTCTCGTATCCGCGTGTGATGGATGCTGCAGGCTACCGCGAATCGCCTGTGCTGGGTCTGATGCCGTGGAGGATAGGCGAGGATATCGCGGAAAGCTTCACTCCGCTGAGCTTCGTTATAATGACTTCGGCGGTATTTACTCTGTTTGCTGCGCTGATAGTGTGTCTAAGCTGTACGCGAAGATTCAAGCCGCAGTTCATTTCTGTGGTATTCTGCGGAATATTCACATATACCACGCTGTTTTCGGCGTTTGATTATCTGCCGATGAGAGCAGAGGAAAATCTCGAAAAAACGGCTCCGATCAAGGAGATATGCGAGTTTCTTTATAACGATCCTGAATCGCCGCAGATAATTGCTTATCAGACCAATACGCGCACTGCCGCACTGGTGCAGTTCCTTAATCCCAGAACGGAGGTCAGCCTGATACGAAAGGCGAAGAATCTTCCCGAAAACGGACTTGTTATTCTGGAGAACGGCACGGAGATACCCTATAGTCCCGATGAATATGATGTGGTTGGAACTACCGCTGATTTCACGGTGCTGGCCTGCGGTCAGTATGCGAGGGACTATATCAAATATAAGAACACGGCGGGCTGATAACAGGTTGTCGGGAGGGATTATATGAAAGATACCAATACAAAAACAAGCTTTTTAAAAACGGATGCATTCGTGATGATATGTATGTATTTTGCAGTGCTGCTGATACATGTGCTTATGTCTGTGTGTGTTACGATATTCAATCTCACGCCCGATGAGTACAGTGTTACGGCGATCGCGGCATATCTGAACGGGTACGATTGGTCGTCCACCGTATCCACAGGCGGCTATTACGGATATTTTCAGGGGCTTTTCTACACACCTGTATTTCTGCTGACAGATGATCCGTATATTCAGTACAAGCTGATGATAGGAATAAACAGCGTATTTATGAGCTTTGCGCCTGTGATAATATACTATCTCAGCCGCAGGGTATTCGATATCGGCAAGGCGCCTGCGATACTTTTCTCTGCAATATGCGGTCTGTATCCCTGCTATATGCTGCTGACAAAGTATACATGGAACGAGACCCTTTGCAATATCATGCCATGGGTATTCCTGCTTATAATGTACAAGGCTATGGAGTGTAATTCTGCTGTGAAAAAGCAGATATTATCAGTTCTTGGCGGACTTACGCTGGTAGCAGGCTATGCCACACACGGACGTATGCTGGCGCTGCTGGCAGGCGGTATAGTAACCGTTCTGCTGGTATTCTTCCTCATGAAAAAGAAGATATTTGCTTTTACCGGCTTTTTTGCAAGTATAGCGGTGGGCTTTGTAGGCGATACCCTGCTGAAGGATTTCTTCCAGGATAAGCTCTGGCTGGTAAACCAGCTTGATAAAACTCCCACTAATACCATTGAAAAAATGCTTTCCCGTATCTTTGAGATGGACGGAGAGACTATCGCTAACTTTTTCCGTGCGCTGATAGGACATTTCTTCTATTTCATCTCCTCCACATGGGGCTTCGGCGCGATCTGCGTTATACTGATAATTTCTGCTATCGTGATGTATTTCAAGAGAAACGCACAGATAAAGAAGACGCCCGAAAAGGAGCTTACTGCGTATATAGCGGATAACGAGGCTATACTTTCGATATTTGCTTTCCTTGTGATGGGAGCTGTGTTTGTTGTCAGCGTAGCGTTCAAGGCTACTTCCACAGTCCTTGACGAAAGAATGGATACGCTCATCTACGGAAGATATACCGAAGTGTTCTATCCTATCGCTATATACACTGCGTTTCTGCTTATCTATCGCTGCAAGCTGACTACGGCGCATACGTTCGGTGCACTGGCCTTTGCGGCGGTCATCAATATTCTCACAAACCTGTTCGTTGCACCTAAGGTGGTAGCTGGTGAGCGCATGGTATCCGCAATGATAATGGGTATCGCGCCCATGCGTTACGGCGAGGCCATCAAGGATCTGCCCACGGATCAGACTTTCCTGAAGCTCATCATCACAAATATGTCCATGCTTTTCATTTTTGTGATAATCCAGCTTATACTGAAAGACCGCAGCAAGCTGTACCGCTTTTTCTGCTTCCCTCTGGCGGCACTGCTGCTGTATACCAATATCTACGGCTACACTAATTATACCGTACCTCAGGCAAAAAATGCCGCGGTGGGTGCGAGATATATGGACGAGGCGCTTTCTATGATGGATGGCGCGGCTGATTCGGTGGTATGCTATGCGATCGCAAAGGAGCGTTATGTAAAGGCGCAGTTCCTTTATCCTGAGCTTGAATTTATTCTGGCGAGCAACCTTTCCGCCATCAATAAGCTGGAGGAGCGTCCGCACTTTATCGTGGCTGACAGAGAGGATAATCTTCAGCTCTGGGCGGAGGATGTGTATCTTGTCGGCAGTATCAATAACAACACACATCTTTATGCTTGTACAGCAGAGGCGTGTGAATGGGCGGTAGCTCATGGATATGAGCTTTCCGATAACGGAGAGGCATATTACAGCGGAGCAGTTATACCTGCAACCTCTGCTGTGACAAGAGACGGCGATGCGGCTGTAATGCCTGATAATTCCGCTGTATATACGAATTATTTCACTGTATTCAGGGGCGGCAAGTATTACTTCACCTGCATGGGCGATAACATTGATGATGAGGATATCACCATCACGCTTACATCGGAAAAGGGAAGCGTTGAGCTTCATCCTAGCGATGTGAAGCGTTCTGAGGGTATGCTCGTGATCGAGCTGACGACCGAAGAAAAGCTGGCGAATGTCAGACTAAAGCTCTCCAACAATACGGATGAAGAGGTTCGCCTGGACAGCATGACGATATCAAGAGCAGAGGGCTCGGCGGCTTACTCGGTTGCAAAGGGTGTAGAATATAATAAGCCCATAGTCTGACAGGAGGACAGTATGCCCGTCATAAATAAAACAGAAAAGCGCTTTTCTCCTGCACAGACGCTGGTGGTAGGCTTTCTGCTCATCATTGCTGTGGGCACACTGCTGCTGTGTCTGCCGTTTGCTGCGAGCACGGGAAATGCCACACCGTTGTTTGATTGCCTGTACACGGCTACTTCGGCTACCTGTGTTATTGGTCTTACGGCGGTGGATACCCTCAGTCACTGGAGCGTATTTGGTCAGATAGTCATTGCTCTTCTTATACAGATAGGCGGACTTGGCTTCGTGACGATCATAACCTTTTTCAATATCGCGGCAGGAAAGAAGCTGGGCTACCGCACCATGGCGAATGCTGCGGATGGTCTGACCGAGAGCAATTTCGAGGGCGGACGCAATATCTTTATAAGTATAATGAAATATTCGCTCATCTTCGAGCTGTGCGGAGCATTATTGCTGTCTGTCAGATTCGTTCCCAAGTACGGCGCTTATGGCATCTGGGTTAGTATATTCACAAGCATATCTGCTTTCTGCAACGCAGGCTTTGATCTTACGAGCACTGATGGTGCGGGTAGTCTGATAGGCTTCAATGACGAGCCGTTGGTGCTGTTTACAGTAGCGCTGCTTGCTATCGTTGGCGGTCTTGGCTTTGTGGTGTGGGAGAATTTCATCAACATCCGCAAGGTAAAAAAGCTTAGCCTGCATACAAGAGTAGTGCTGGTAATGACAGCGATACTGCTTGCGGGAGGAACGCTGTTCTTTCTGCTTTCGGAATGGAGCAATCCTGCCACTATCGGAGATATGGGCTTCGGGCAGAAGCTGATGAATGCATTCTTTTGCAGCACTACCGCAAGAAGCGTTGGATTTAACAGCGTCCCCGTTTCGGAGATGACGGATTTCTCGCTTCTCGGAACGATACTGCTGATGTTCATAGGCCCTGCGCCTGCATCCACAGGCGGCGGTATCAAGGTCACGACGATCATGGTGATGGTAATGACAGTGGTATCCTACATACAGGGTAAGAATGATGTGGAGATATTCCACCACAAGATAGATAAGCAGATAGTATACCGTACATTGGTCGTAACAGTACTGTGTATGACTGCGGTGTCCTTGTGCTTTACGGGATTGTATTGTACAATGCCCGATCTCAGCGATGCGCCTGACGCGCTCAGCTGCCTGTTTGACGCTGTTGCGGTGTTCTCTACGGCAGGACTTACAACAGGCGCGGCGGGTTTTGCTGGATATGCAGGAAAATGCTTGCTGCTTGTAACTATGTTCGCGGGAAGAGTCGGACCTGTTTCGCTCATAATGTCGCTGACGATGAATACCACCAAGCGTAAAAATGTCGTTGTACCCGACGGACAGATTTTTATCGGATAAAACACCTACAGAAAGGATCAATATATGGAAAACCTCGAAACCTTTGCACTTGGAAAGCTTACTATGTATGTATCGGACGATCACCGCTTCGGCACGGATGCATTTCTGCTTGCTTATTATGCGAATGTGCGTCCCGACAGCGTAGTGTGCGATCTGTGCACGGGCTGCGGAATAATTCCGCTCATCTTCTGCAAGAACGTAATGCCGCACCTTGTTTATGCGGTGGATATTCAGGAGGAGGCTATCATGCTTCTGCGCCGTTCTGTGGAGAAGAATCATCTGGAGAACGTTGTACAGCCTGTGCTGACAGATCTCAGAACACTTTCGCAGGATGTTCTTGCTTTTGAATCTGTGGATATAGTTACAGCAAATCCCCCTTATATGACCAGCGGCAGCGGATTTGAGAAGCTTTCAAGGCCTCAGGCTATTGCAAGACATGAGCTGATGTGTACTGTTGACGATGTCTGCAAGGCGGCAGGCAAGCTGCTGAAATACGGTGGTCTGTTGAAGATGTGCCACCGTCCCGAGCGACTTTCGGATGTTATCAACGCCATGCGCGAAAATAAGATAGAGCCAAAGAGCATAACATTCGTACATAACAGTATCCTTGACAGACCCTGGCTGTTCCTTATCACAGGAAAGAAAGGCGCAAAGTCAGGCATGGTAGTGGAAAAGCCCATGATACTGCGTAATGATGATAAGTCCTACACAGAGGAGTATTCAAGATTATATGAGTGATACAGGAAAGCTGTATGTGGTGGGCACGCCGATAGGTAATCTCTCGGATTTCAGTCCGCGTGGTATAGAAACGCTGGAGAGTGTGGATTATATCGCCGCGGAGGATACAAGAGTATCGCTGAGGCTGCTGACGCATTTCGGTATAAAAAAGCCCATGCTGAGCTATTACAAGCCGCATGAGGCAGAAAAGAGCGCAAAGATACTGGAGCTGCTTGCCGATGGCAACAATGTCGCTCTTGTTTCGGATGCGGGTATGCCATGCATTTCCGATCCCGGTGTATATCTGGTGCAGAAGTGCTATGAAACAGGTATCGCGGTGGAGGTCATACCGTCCTGCAATGCGGCGGTGGCGGCTGTGGCGATAAGCGGAATAGATACCATGCGCTTTGCGTTTGAGGGATTTCTCCCTGTGAATAAAAAGGAACGCTCCGAGCGTCTGGCGGAGATAAGATCACTTCCGCATACGCTGATATTCTATGAAGCCCCTCATAAGCTGAGGAAAACTCTTGAGGATATGGCGGAGGCTTTCGGTGGCGACAGATCCTGTGCTCTGTGCCGCGAGCTTACTAAGATACATGAGGAAGTCATACGCGGTACGCTTTCAGAGCTGTGCGACTATTACAAGGAGCTTGACCCACGCGGCGAATATGTCGTCGTTGTGGAGGGAGCGAAGCCCTGTGAAGCACAGGAGTTTACGCTTGAGCAGGCTGCCGAGCTTGCACGTCAGCTTGCGGCAGGCGGAGAGAAGCTCTCCGATGCCTGCAAGAAAGCGGCAAAGCAGACGGGTTTCTCAAAGCAGGAGATATACAAGCTGGCACTGGAGGAATGACTATGAAAAAGATGTTTTGTGGTTTGCTGGCGGCCGTTACTTTGCTGACAGGGTGTTCAGCGAAATCATCACCCGAAGGAAGCTTATTGGGACGTGGCGAAAGCTACACACGCGGCGCGGTCTCCTTTAGCACAGAGCTGTATGTGAGCGAGAATCTTCGCAGCACCCATATAAGTGACAAGGCTTATGATGGCAGCTTCGCAGTTTACTGTGAGGAATATGCTGCCGAGGATATCCCGTCCTTTCAGGAGCAGTATCAGGGACTTATAAACAACTACATGGATTTTGACGGCTATCAGGAGGGCTGGACGGCGGACTACACGCTGGAGGAGAAGACCGTGATGATAGACGGGCAAGAAGCTGAGGCAATGACGCTTGTTATCGAAGTTTATCGTCCTGAGTACGGACGTTCATGGTATTTCGCGGAGGAGGCACGTTTGTTCATCGACAGTGAGTTCTACGCAGTGCAGTATATCTACGATACCATGCGTGACGATCTTGCCTATACCTATGACCCTGAGCGTGACGATACCGATATCGAAGAGATAAAACAGCGCGCATTGACCATGTACGATTGGATAACAATAAACGAATAAACACAAATTCAAACATGAAAGGAAGTATACCTATGAACGAAAAGAACAACCAGTTTGTAAAGACTCTGCTGCCCATTATCGGTGCAGTTCTGGTGGTTGCGGGCGCTATTGCCTACATCTGCCTCAAGCTCGCAGACGAGCTGAAGTACAAGGAGAAGTGGAAGGATTACGACGAGTGCGGATGGCACTGAGCTGATCTTGAAACAATATTAGCCGTGTAGTAGGAAGCTTACCTGCTGTGCGGCTTTTTTGTTTCCTTTCATTGACAGAAAGCAGTATTTGTGATACAATAATAATATATATCAACTTTTAAAATGGGAGGTGTGCGGTATGCAGTGCGGAAGATGCGGACGTGAATTTGATTACGGCAGGCAGGACTTCTGCGGTTACTGCAAGACCGTCCATACCCCTGAGGGAGAACCGATACGCGATATCATCGGTGTTGTGGGATATATCGCACAGCGATTTGGTCCTGAGGTGCTGCTGAATGTACGAAGAACGGACGCGCTGGTTGCCGATATCTTCCCAAAGGAGAACGCCATCCGCCGTCAGATATTCGTGGCACTGTATGATGGCTGTGCAAAGAAGCTTGTCGGAGTAAAGGGAAAGCCTTTTGAGGTGCGCTGTGCCGCAGCGGCAAGGTGCGTGAAGTCCCTGCGAGATGAGGTAGGTCTGAAAGGCAAATATGCTGCTGATGCTGTGGAGGCTATAGGTCAGGCATTGGGCTGTGAGATAGCGTTCAAGCGCCCTGAGGAAACACCTGTTTCCGTCACCGAGGAAAAGAAAAACATCACGGATGCCGCAGAGCAGTATAGCTTAGGCAGACATTTTGACAGAATAAAGGATTATGACAGAGCGCTCTACTGGTTTGAGCAGTCTGCGCTTCAGGATTGCGGAGAGGCTCAGTATTATGTAGGCTTCTATCGTCTTGAGGGCAGAGGCGGCGCTCAGAATGTGGAGCAGGCATGGGAATGGTTCCTGCGTGGAGCGGAAAACGGCATTCCTGCGGCTCAGCACATGGCGGCGCAGTTTCTGGCAGAGGGAATCTCCTGCGAAAGAGATGAAGCGGCAGCGTTCAACTGGTTTATGGAAGCTGCAAGAGCAGGCTATGATGAAGCGATAAATGTTATTGCTCTGTGTTATGAGAATGGCGTATATGTTTCTCAGAATGCTGAGATAGCCCGCAAATGGCGCGATGGCACTATACATACGGACGAATACACCGAGGAGCAGAGCGAGCAGCCCCAGCCTCTTTCCGATGACGGAGAGGAGCTGTATCAATCCGCAAGGCGTTGTCTTTCGGAGCAGGATTTTGAGGGCGCAGCGATGTTTTACAAACGCGCGGCTGAGCTGGGTCATGCGAGAGCGCAGTGCAGCTACGGAAAGTGTCTGTATCTTGGCAGCGGAGTGGCTATCAATCATGCGGCGGCGTTTGCATGGTTCACAAAGGCGGCGGAGCAGAATCTGGATATAGCCCAGTATAATCTCGGAATAATGTACCTCAAGGGTACTTACGTTGAAAAGAACATGAATGAAGCAAGGAAGTATTTCTCACTCGCTGCAAAGAACGGCCACGAGGAAGCGGAAAAGATCCTTGCGAAACTGAATAGATAACGGAGGTAAACATCAATGTTGACAGCAGCAGTAATCCTTACAAAGTGCAGACAGTCCCACAACCTTTTCGGTATCCGTACCGAGCAGCGCGAGGATGGCGCATGGTATGCAACATGGGCGTTCAAGGTTTCCGAGGGCACGGCGGCACGCGAGAAGTTCGGTGATACGAAGATCAGCGGTAACATCTATGTTACTACTGAATACCCCACCTGTCCCTATTGCGGAGCAAAGGGCTTCTTCCAGTGTGCGGACTGCGGAAAGACAAGCTGCTGGAACGGCGAAAATGAGACTGTATGCGAATGGTGCGGTAATTCCGCTGAGACCGCCGCAGAAGAGAAGTTTGACTCCATCACCGGAGGCGGCTTCTGATGATAAAGGTCGGAGATAAGATACCACTGGAGCTGGGCGGCTATGCCGAGGTAAAGGCGGTTCTCGGTTCAGGTGGACAGGGTACGGTATACCGTGCTCTTTACCGTGATAAGGAATACGCGCTGAAGATGTACTTCACAAACAAGCTGAAGCGCCCTGAGCTTTTCAGAGAAAATCTGGCGGCTCTTGCGGATGGCAGCATGGAGTGCGGTTATTTCGTAATGCCTTTACTGCTGACCGAAAACACAAAGGACGGATTCGGCTTTTTGATGGATCTCATTCCTGAGGGCTATGCGCCATTTTCGGATATCCTCAATGCGCGGGTGAGATTTTCCGGTCTGTATTCCATAGTCAATGCCGCAATACGAATTACAATGGCTTTCCGCGAGCTGCATAACAGCGGAAAGAGCTATCAGGATCTGAACGATGGCGGATTTTTTATACGTCCGTCTGATGGCGATATCAGAATATGTGACTGCGACAACATCGCACCCTACGGCGAGCATCTCGGTATCGCGGGCAAGCCTGGATATATGGCTCCTGAGATAGTTCGTGGCGAAAAGGCACCCGATAAGCTGACAGACCGTTATTCTCTTGCGGTGCTGCTGTTCCGTCTGCTGCTCAGAGGAGATCCTCTGGAGGGCGGCAGAGTTCTGAAGAGCGTGTGTCTTACCGAGGAAGCAGAGCGCCGTCACTATGGATTCGAGCCGATGTTCGTGTATGATCCGGAGGATGATTCCAATCGCCCTGTGCGCGGAGTTCATAACAACATAATCAAATTCTGGCGTATAATGCCTGATTATATCCGCGATGCGTTTACCCACTCCTTTACTGTGGGTCTTCATCAGCCCGAAAAGCGACTCATTGAAAAGCAGTGGCTTGATCTGCTGATAAGACTGCGTAATGATATCTGCGCCTGCTCCTGCGGTGCTCAGAGCTTCCGTCAGTCTTTTGAGTCTGACGATGCAGGCAAGCTGATATGCCCCTGCGGTACGCATTTCGCACCGCCGCTTCAACTTACAGACGGCAGAACCCGTGTTCTGCTTTCGGATGGAACGAAGCTGTTCGGAGAGGACCTTTCCGTTACAGCGGAGGTAGTACGCAATAAGCTCAACCCCTCGCTGTGGGGACTAAAAAACCACACTGCTGAGGAATGGGGCTGTACACTTCCCAACGGACAGGATAAGCCTGTACCCGCAGGCTCGGCAGCGCCGATATTTGTAGGGACAAAGATCGTAATGAACGGAATTTCGTTTGAAATAAGCGAAAGCGCCGAATAACAACAAACAGAACGCCCCGAGAAGAAATATATCTTCTCGGGGCATTTTTATGCTGTTGTTTCAACCTCTGCCACGATCCTTAGTATATCCATATCGATATTTTCTCTGCCGTAAATATCCAGGAAAAGCTCTGTGTATTTATCTGTCTTAAGATTATAATTCAGCGACCAGAGTGCCCAGTAGATATCTATATGCTTGTCTCCGACACCTGCAAGTCCCAGATCGATAAACGTGCTGAATTTCCAATCATCAAGTATTATATTGGGCAGGCAGAAATCGCCGTGTATAAAGGTGTCCTGTTTCAGATATTTGTCTTTTTCGAGCTGTGCGTAGGTTTCTATACAAGGTGACACAGGGATGTTATCAATTGGTCTGCTGTGCAGGAATTTCATCGTTTCGGCAAGCACCCTGCACAGCCGCTCGGGATCATCAAGATAATGCAGGGCATCCTCGCCTTTGGCAGGCAACGTGACCATGTACTCCCTGTCAGCTGATATGTAATGTACGACCTTAACTCCCAGTCCGTTGCGGTCAAGCGTTTCGGTCAGCTCAGCTTCCTTTCGCAGCATATCCTTTTCGGCAATCTTGACATAATAGCCAAGCTCGCTGTAAAGTACTGTCATGGTAGGATGCGAGCTGCTGTCGTACACCTTTGTATCTTTAAATATATAATGAAGCTCCTCGGGGAATTCTTCAATATTAATTGTGATCTCTTTCTTTTGCATAGTATGTTCTCCGTTATGTCTGAGGCTTTCTGGCGTATAACTCGACTATCGCACCGCTGTCGATATCGGAGAGAATAAAGAGCTGTGTATCGCCCGACATCATCAATATACAAGTAACACGCTCCAGACCGAGAGCCGTGCGTATCTCATCCTCGGCATTCTCGTATCTGTCGGGATCGCCCAGAGGCGGTATCGGCATTCGCCAACTGTTATCCGAAAGTATCTTCATAGCATCTGAAAGATCTGTTCCTATCGTGAGATCGCCTATCTCCACTTCTGATATCGGCACTTCCACATATATTATCTCTGTTTCGGCAGGCTCGTTCTGCGAGGAAGTCTGTGTGACATCATGCACGATAGGTGTACCGTCAGGGAGGACTATTGTTCTGCCATCCAGATGTATCTGTATCTGCGAAAGCGTTTTAGTTTTTGGGTAATACACTACCGTGATATCAGGCGAGCTTTCGCGGATGATATTACGCACATCCTCCCTCATCACATCTCCGTATACTGTAAATGAAACTATTTTAGAGCCGTCACGCCCTTTCAGATAATACGGGCGGCGCGCCAGCCTTGATGCATTGTTATGACCTGTATTGGTGCGCGCTTGTATCTGAGTATTTGTAAGGGTGACGCTTACAGTGCCGTTTTTTAGATCTTCCATATCCGAGGATATGCCTACCAGTGAGAAGATCACCAGTATCACAGCGATAACAATACCAAAGGTAATGCTTACGCGGTTGCTGTCAAAGGCGCGTTCAAACTCTGCTGTTGCGCTGTTATCCTGCTCATGACGCTCTGCTTTTATACTTTTCGTATCTTTGTTATGCTGTATTACTTTGCGTATAACGTGATATGCCACCAGACACACGCTGAGCACCATTACGATGACACCTTTGATGATACTGTATCTCAGCGCTTCTTCGCCCATGCGCGGCATAGCTGACATCAGCAGGAACAAGCCTGCCATTACAGCTATATAAATGATCGTTACTGCGTTCTGCGATAAAAATTTCTTTGCATTGCCATTCATTGATCCATCCTCCGAGTTCCGGTTAAGTCATTGGCAGCTTTTCATCAAATCCGATATTTGCGGCGTACCATTCCAGCATGGCTACTATAAGGATAAAATGCAGGCACGGATTTACTGCCATCAACGCTATACCCTCGCGCACGTTCTGACAGACTATGATGCATAGTCCTATTGAGGCAACGATAGCAAGAAACTCGATCAGCAGCCAAAATTGTGATACCGTAACGACCAATATTGTTGTTACGATCGCAAGCGCCCACATTAACAGCAGGTTTTTATATAAAGCGGCAAGGTTGGTCTTGAACACCCATACCATCACCAGCGCCACGGTATTGCATACAGCGACAGGAATTCCGAATATTCCGAGATACAATGAGCCTATCATAATAATGAGCGGATAGACTGATGAATACGCCTTTCGTTCCGTTGTCATAAATCACCTCGAAAAAAAACTCCCGCCTTGCGGCGGGAGATCGGTTATTTTACTGCATGATCTCCAGATCGTTCTGTTCAAGATCCTGCTTTGGTACTACAAAGTTCGGCAGAGTATTCACACCCAGCACATACCAGTCCATGGTGTATACCTCAGCAGGCTCAAGAATACCGCCCTGCTGTATCATTATATTGCCATAGACGTTCTTCATTTCGCCGCTGAAGATATATGCGTCGCCGCTCGTCACCTTGGGGATAAGTGCGTCGATTATATGCTGTGTGCCATCGCGTGCACAGTCAAGTGCGGAGGAGACATTAACGACTCCGTTGGCGAGAGTTCCCACGTATTCTTCTGGCTCCCATGTATCCATCTGCATAGATTTGAACTGAGCGAGATACAGGCTGTCGTGATCGGTATAGAAATACATAAGCAGATTTTCGTAATCAGCCGCCGTTTTGCTGTAATCCAGATTACCTATCACCTTTATACCGTTGCTTTCGCAATATTCAACGGTCTCGGGGGATTCCGTATAGCTGATGATAACATCGCAGCCCTCATCGCTAAGAGCGTCAACAGCGCTGTGTATCTCACCATCCTGAGTAGCAAAGGCAACGAAAGTTTCCGCGTTCTGGTAGACTATCCTGCTTCCGAGGGCAACTGCGTTTATAACAGGCTTTGTGTACATCATGTTGGGATCTACAACTATGCCTATCTTTTCGTTATCGGTGTTATATGCAGCAGCCATTCCTGCGATATAAGCGCCCTCGTAGATGTGATCGGTATAAGCGTAGACATTCACTGTTCTTGCACGGGCGCCGTAGCTGATGAAATTCACATCCATGTTTTTTCCCGCAACGTCTGTAAGTACATTAGTATACAGCCAGCTGCCTGATACTATGTAATCGCAGCCCTCGTCCACCAGCTTGTCCACTGCTGCGGAGAAATCGCTGATATTGACGTTATCGATGTAGCAGGATTCGATATCGGTATATGCGGAAGCTGCCAGGCGATCTGTGTTTACTCCTGCGGAATAGCCTCCGTTCTCGCATTCGCCGTTGAAAATAAATCCAACCTTAATGGTATCTTCAGCCTCGGCGGTACCCTCTCCCGATTCGGAAGTGCCTTCTGCTGTCTCGCTGTCCCCGCTGTTGTTATCGGTGCAGCCTGTTAAGCCGCCGAGCATTACACAGAGTGCGAGCAGCACGGATATTTTCTTTATCCAGCTTAAGCTCATGTTGGATTACCTCCTGGTATAATTTCTGATAAAAATACAAAATGTATTAAAGTGCGCAATTATCTTTCACGAAATACGGGTATAATTGCCTTTATATACTTCATTATAACATACTTTGAAAAAAAAAACATCACTTTTTCAGAAATATTTCAAACTATATTCAAAATTTCTGTTTCTTTTTACAAAAGAATGTGTTATAATGATATATGTATAATTGGATAAGTGCGCCTGTGCATTCAGGCTGCAATATATGTTTTATCCCTGAAAAGAAAGGAAAACCATGAAACTCAGAAGAATTTTAAGTCTCGCCGCGGCAGCGGCAATTGCAGTATCTGTTTCGGGATGCTCTGTAAAGGTCAATACCAATGATTTTGAATCTGTCATTACTTCGATGAAGATGAGTGACGATGATGTTATAGCAAACCCCTCCGGTGAAGCCTATAAGGACAGCGAGGCGCTGGCGATCGATTACCTGGATTTCAAGAAAGAGTATCTCTACTGGCTGAAATCATATGAAGTGACAGATGACTCAGACGAGACCTGGGCGGATAAGTGCGCTGCTCAGAGAGAGTCCATTATCACCTATCTTATTAACGAGCGTATCATAAACGACAAGGCTCACGAGCTGGGGCTGGATAATTTCACCGAGGAGGAGCTTGCTCAGCTGGAGGCTGATTATCAGGCGAATCTGAAGGAGCAGTACGAATACTTCGGCACATATGCTGATTATGGCACTCTTGCAGCAGACGAGACCATCGGTGAAGCCCTGCTGCTGGAGCGCGGCGAGCAGGAGTTTGATAAGTACCTTGCCGATTGCCTGCTTACAAAGGATGATCTTCTTATGTGGCAGCGCAATGCTCTTATTGTTGAGAAGATCCGAAGTGAGATAACAAAGGATGTTGTGATAGAGGATTCCGAGGCGCAGGATGTTCTGGACGGATATCTTGAAACGATAAAGGAGATGTATGAAACAGATCCCGTAAAGTATGAAACAGGCGGACAGTATATGTCTTTCTGGCTGCCTGAGGGCACGCGAAAGGTAAAGCACATCCTTATTGCCATGGATGAAATAGATTCCGATGAGATCGCATATATGCGCGAAAGCGGAGATATCGAGGGGGCTGATGCTCTCAGGGCGGAAAAGCTTGCTCCGCTTGAGCAGCAGGCCACCGAGATCATCAATATGCTGGATAACGGCGCTGATTTCGATGAGCTGATAAAGGAGTACAGCGCGGACGCCGCAGGCTCTGCCATGTATCCTGACGGATACACCGTCATCCCTGACAGCGTGGGCTATGTGCAGGAATTTGTTGAAGCCGCTTATGCAATAGAGAGCAAGGGCGATTATATCCTTGCTGCTACAGATTACGGCTGGCATATCGTGATGTATGCGGATGACGCGGAGATCTCTCAGGAAACTCTTGATATGTATAAGGGATATGTAATGGAAACGCTTGTGGATACAGCAAAGGCCGAGAAATTCAACAGCACTCTGTTTCAGTGGCAGCAGGAATACGGCTACGAGATAGATTACGAGGCGCTGGCGCTTCCCGAGCCTGTTGATACGGCGGAAGCAGCTACTGCCGAAGCAGCAGAATAAGGGAGGTGCGGATATGAACAGAAGATTAGCAGCTATTGCGGCGGCGGCTGTGATGATAATGACAGCTACGGCGTGCTCGGGCGGCGATGACAGCTCCGCTTCGGGCGGCACTTCTGACGCAGGCGGCACGGCAACTCCGAGCTCTCCGTCTCAGGTGGTCACTCAGGGGCTTTCCGTTCTTTCTTCGGGAACTGCACTTGATACGGTGGTGGTCACTGTTGACGGACAAGAGGACATGAACGTTACCTTTGGCGATTTCCTCAAGGAATACAAGTACCGCCTTGCGGGCTATCAGATCACCGATGATACTACGGAAATGTATGCTTCCGTCCTGCAGGAGGAAAGGGAATACATTATAAACTATCTTGTAAACGAAAGAATAATGTACAGGAAGTTTGAGGAGCTGGGTTTTGCTCTTACCGATGAAGACAATGCTCAGATAGACGCAGACACCGCAGCGGGAATAGAGGGTATCAAGGCAAGCCTCAGGCAGAGGATAAAGGATACGGAGCTGCTTTCCGAGGAGGAGCTTGACAAGCGCACCGAGGAGGAATACGATAAGCTGATGGCAGAGTGCGGTCTTACCTATGACGATATCCGCAACTGGCAGAAAGCGATAGTAGTACAGGAAAAGCTGACGGAATATGTCAATACCGAATATGCGTATGATCCAACCTCGACCGACCAGCAGGTGGAGATGCTGATAGAGAGTGCTAAAGAAAGCTACGAAAAGGATCCTGCAAATTATGACGCGGCATCTATGGCGAGCCTGTGGATACCTGAGGATTCGCGTAATATAAAGCATATCCTGCTGAAGTTTGATGACGAAGCAATGGCTGAGATAAATACCCTGCGTGAGGAGGGAAAGAACGCTGAGGCTGACGCGCTCAGAGAGGAAAAGCTCGGAGAGATGTCCGCGAAAATAGACGAAGTCAAGGGAAAGGTCGAAGCAGGTGATGATTTCGATCTGCTAATGAGCACCTACAGCGATGATGGCGATACCACGATGTCCTATATCATCACGCCCGGCACTCAGCTTTATATGGACGGCTTTGCAGAGACCGCCTTTGCTATTCCTGAGATAGGCGGCACAGAGGAATGCGTCACCGATTACGGCTGGCACATGATAAAGTACACTGAGGACGCTGTCGTTACAGAGGATGAGCTTCAGGCGTACAAGGAATCACTTCACAAATATATGGAGGAGCAGTATCTCTCCCAGAACTACGGCAATGCAATGAAAAAATGGCGCACAGAGTACACTTTCGAGATAGACCGCGATATCCTTATGCTTGCCGATGAGACCGCAGAAGCATAACTACCCCGCATAGAACTCAAATAAATGATAACGGAGTAATGATCATGAACACACCAATTTCTGATTTTCTGGAAAAGTACACCACGAGCGGCGCGCTCAGACTTCATATGCCCGGTCATAACGGCGCTATCCCTCATGATATCACCGAGATAGATGGCGCTGACAGCCTGTACGAGACCGATCACACCAAGAGCATAATCGGCTTCAGCGAAAAGAACGCAGCAGAGCTGTTCGGATCGGATCGCACCTGCTATTCCTGCGGCGGCAGTACGCTGTCCATTCAGGCGGCGCTTGCCATTCTTAAGGCACAGGGCTGCAGAACGATAGCTGCGTCACGCTATTCCCACAAGAGCCTGCTTCAGGCGGCTATCCTGCTTCACATGAACATCAAGTGGCTGTATCCCGAGGAATATCTCAGCGCGGATGTCGATTACAGTGGCGATGCGCTGAACGGCGCGGACGCGGTATTTATGACGAATATCGATTATCTCGGCGGCAGCTGCCGTCTGCCCCAGACAGATCTACCCGTTGTGTGCGATAATGCTCATGGCGCGTATCTGAAATTCATCGATAAGGATATGTTCGGCGGCAGATATCTGCACCCTTCCGAGTTCGGTTTCCCTGTAATAAGCGCGGAATCCGCTCATAAGACGCTTCCTGTTATGACAGGCGGCGCATATCTGCATTTCTATGGCGGCGCTGATCACAGCCGCGCCAAGGAGATGATGTCTCTGTTTGGTTCATCCAGCCCCTCATATCTCATGCTGGAGAGTCTGGATAAATTCAATAAGTTCATAACAGAGCGCCCCGATGCGGTAGGCTACGCCTGCGAGGCGGTAGCAAATTTAAAGGAAAAGCTTCAGGGCTTTGAGATACCCCTTAAGGAATCCGATCCTCTGCGTGTTGTTGTGAAAGCCTATGAATATGGTTACAACGGCTTCAATTACGCAGATAAGCTGCGCGCAAACGGTGTAGAGTGCGAGATGTCCGACAGGAACCACGCAGTGCTGCTCTTTTCTGCCGCAACAACTCACAGAGACTGCCAGCGTGCGCTGACAGCAATGTCGCTCATTCCAAAGAAGAAGCCTATACCCAAGGCGGAGTATCCCGTGCTGAAGCCTAAGGCTGCACTTCCCATTGCAGACGCTGTGTTCATGCCTCAGACAACCGTACCGCTGGCAAAGGCTATCGGCTTTGTCTGCGGCGGCATAAATACGCCTTGTCCTCCCTGCATCCCGCTGGTGATGCCGGGTGAGATAATCAGCGACGAGGCTGCGGAGGCTCTGCGCCTGTACAACGTAAAGGAAGTTTCCGTTATTACAAAGGTGCGCTGATATCCTTTGCATATACATTCCTCAGGCGCACTCTTTTCGTGCCGCGGGAATATACGCGCAGATCACACATACCTGTACGGCGTTGGAAAGGATTGCTGTCCAGTCTGATATAAGCAAGAGCTTTTCGTGGTATGGCTGCCGTGAGAAGCTCTGTTCCGTGTCTTGCAGTGATGAGCGTATAACTATCGCCTGAGAAATATCCCGAGCGGCGCATATATACTGCGTAAAGGATACAGAACCATGCGCTTATCAGCAGTGCTGTCCATAAGACGGTACGCAGCACAGGATCCGAGCCTGTCAGATGTGTGAGGATAAGCAGTGCGGCGGCAGAAGCGCCCCACCCCAATGGGACTGCGAGGTGTCCGAACAGGGCTTTCGGCGGAGGGACAGTACACGAATGCTCTTGTGTAGTCATGTGCATTATCCGCATAGCCTTGCGGCGTTTGTCAGAATGCAGAGGCGGCAGCACCAACGCTCCCGCAATATAAACGGGGGCTGCGCCTGTCAGCAGGGTGGCTGCGGTGTCGCGTTGTATTATAGGAACATCGTCATTTAGTACGAGCAGAGTTTCATACAATGTTATCACGCCGTGACTGGTTCTGAGAATATTCCGCGAGGGGTATATACGAAAACAGCTGAAGCAGAGAAGATTTCGCAGGAACGCAAATATCCAAGCTGCCGCAACAAAAACGGCGAGTATCGTGGTAATGCGCGGCACTGCTATCCTGAGGGTGCTCAGAAGATCTTCAAGACCTTGTGCCGTACCCTTTATAAGCTCGGAAAGGACATCGTAATATCCGCTGCCGAGGACGCTCCCTGTTCTGATCAGCGCGATGGAAAATACGATAGTACCGCCCAATGCTTTTGTGCGTGAGAACGCTCCTGCCAGAACAGAGGAGAAGCGCGGCTTTATTGTACTATAGCCTTTGCTGACGGAGAACAGGGGGAGCGGCTCGTTGCGATGAAGATAGAAAGTTATTTTGCCTGCGAATGTGTACAGGATGACTTTTTTTCCGCGAAGCAGCCGTAAGAGCGGAGCGCGGCGGATATCCGCGCGGATGACTGAGCTTTTCGGTATGCGGTAATTCCGCTGAAAAAGCAGGCCCTTCCGCAAACAGATCACATCCCTTTCAGCGGATAGATTTACAAAATAACGGCGAAATAAATAAAACAATATAAATTCCATATTATCAGAGAGGTTGGTATAGCTTAATGAAAACGGGTTGTATTATTCTTGCAGGTGGCGCGGGCAAGCGCATGAAGTCTGAACGTCCAAAGGTGCTGGCAGAGGTTCTTTGTAAGCCTATGCTAGGCTGGGTGTTGGATGCAGTAGGCGGTTTCCCTTTTGATGGGGTGGCTGTAGTAACAGGCTACAGAGCCGATCTTACAGATGCTTATGTTATGAGCCGTGGTGAGAGTATAGTCACTTATCTGCAAAAGGAGCAGAAAGGCACGGGCGACGCAGTAAAGAGCGCTGAGCAAATGATAAGGGCAATGGACTGCGTGTGCGTCCTTAACGGTGATGCGCCTTTTATTGACAGCGATACGATAAAGGCATCCCTGGAATATCATCTCGAAAAGAAAGCGGATGTGACAGTTATTACTGCTGAAATATCAGATCCTACAGGCTACGGTAGAATAATTCGTTCTGATGGCGAGTTTTCCGCAATACGCGAACAAAAGGATTGTTCCCCTGAAGAGGCTGAAATATCCGAGGTGAACAGCGGCGCGTACTGGTTTGACGCTGCGAGACTTATGAGTATGCTGCCAAGGCTCTCAACAAATAATGCGGCAGGCGAATACTACCTGACAGACTGCATTGAGCTTACCAAAAAATGTGCAGCGTTCAAGTCTGCTAATCCTGAGATCGTTCTGGGCGCAAATACAAGAAAAGCCCTTTATGAATTGAATACGATTGCAAGAAACAATATAATCGAGCAGCACATGGCAAACGGAGTGAGCTTTGTCGCGCTGGATGGGATCGTCATCGGCAAGGATGTAAAGATAGGCTGCGACACTACCGTTATGCCAAACACAGTTATCCTCGGTAATACCGAGATTGGCTGCGGCTGCAATATCGGAGCTAACTGCCATATCGAAAACTGTAAGATCGCAGATAACGTTACGCTTGACAATGTGCAGGCTTATGACTCGGTGATCGAGGAAAATGTAAAGATCGGACCGTTTGCACAGCTGCGTCCCGGTTCTGTTATCCGTACAGGCGTAAAGATAGGCAACTTCGTTGAGATCAAGAATTCCGATATCGGCATGAACACCTGTGCGGCTCACCTTACATATATCGGTGACAGTGATGTGGGCAGAGGAGTAAACTTCGGCTGCGGCAGCATTACTGCAAACTATGACGGAATAAACAAATATCGCACGAAGATAGGAGATCACGCATTCATCGGCTCTAATACTAATCTTATCGCTCCTGTGGAGGTAGGCGCGAATGCTACTACTGCGGCAGGTTCAACTGTAACTAAGAACGTGCCTGAAAATGCGCTGTTCGTAGAGCGCGGCACTACCCGTGTAAAGGAGAACTGGGAGAAGAACTTCAAACGCAAGAAGAAATAAACGGACATTAAGAGGTAATAATATGAAAGCACTTATCGTAGTTGATTATCAGGTGGATTTCGTGTGTGGCTCTCTCGGGTTTGAGGGAGCGGAAAGGCTGGAGGATATCATCATCGGCAAGATAGAGCAGTGCCGCAGAGATGGCGGTCAGGTGATATTCACGCTGGATACTCACGGTGAGGATTATCTTGATACTGCTGAGGGCAGAAAGCTCCCTGTCGTTCACTGCGTTGACGGTACTGAGGGGCATAGGCTCTACGGTAAGGTCGCTGATGCGGTGCAGGATGGCGATATCGTAATAAAGAAGCCCTCCTTTGGCTCGATGGAGCTTGCAGATCTGCTCGCAAAATGTCGTTTTGATGAGGTGGAGCTGTGCGGTCTGGTAACAGATATCTGTGTGCTTTCAAATGCTGTTATAGCAAAGGCTGCTCTGCCTGAGGCGAGGATAGTAGTCGATGGATCTGCCTGCGGTACGGCTGACACTGAGGCTCATAAACGTGCTCTGGACAGTATGCGTGGGGTGCAGATAGATATCGTATGATACATAACATCTACAAATATAGAGGTGTGATATGATAAACGAACAGAATTATACCATGCTCTGCGATTTCTACCAGCTCACTATGGGCAATGGATATTATCGCTCCAAGCATGCGGAGCGTATCGCGTATTTTGATATGTTCTTCCGCCGTGTTCCTGATGGCGGTGGCTACGCTATCGCAGCAGGACTTGAGCAGGTGATAGAATACATCAACGCCCTGCATTTTTCCGAGGAGGATATCAGCTTTCTGCGCGGTAAGGGTATATTTGACGAGGGCTTTCTGGAATATCTGAGGAATTTCAGCTTTACAGGCGATATATGGGCTGTTCCCGAGGGTACGCCTGTGTTCCCGCATGAGCCTATACTCACTGTAAGAGCACCCTCGATACAGGCGCAGCTTATTGAGACTATGGTACTGCTTCTGCTCAATCATCAGTCGCTCATTGCCACAAAGGCAAGCCGTATCGTTCATGCGGCACAGGGAAGAGCGGTATCTGAGTTTGGCTCAAGACGTGCACAGGGCGCGAGCGGTGCTCTTCTGGGCGCAAGAGCTGCTTATATTGCAGGCTGTGACGGTACGGCGTGCGTTCTGGCGGACGAGCTGTACGGAGTGCCTGCAACAGGTACGATGGCTCATTCCTGGGTGCAGATGTTTGATACAGAGCTTGAGGCTTTCGAGCAGTATTGCCGCACCTATCCGAACAGCACGACACTGCTGGTGGATACTTATAATGTGCTGAAAAGCGGTGTTCCCAATGCGATAAAGGCGTTTGATACGGTGCTGAAGCCACTGGGTGCACGCCCTAAGGGAATCCGTCTTGATTCAGGCGATATCGCGTATCTTTCCATAGAAGCGAGAAAGATGCTGGACGAAGCAGGATATTCCGATTGCAAGATAGTAGCCTCCAACAGTCTTGATGAATATATCATAGCCGATCTGTTAAGGCAGGGCGCACAGATAGATATCTTCGGCGTGGGAGAGCGACTTATCACCGCAAAGAGCGAGCCTGTTTTCGGAGGCGTGTACAAGCTTGTTGCCACCGAAGAGAATGACGTGGTCATTCCCAAGATAAAGATATCTGAGAATGTGGAAAAGATAACAAATCCGCACTTCAAGAAGCTGTACAGGCTCTATGACAACAAGACAGGCAAGGCTATCGCAGATCAGATATGCGTATATGATGAATCGATCGATGATACAAAGCCGCTGACGATATTCCATCCTGAGCACACATGGAAGAAAAAGACTGTGACGGATTTCACCGCGCGCGAGCTTCAGGTGCCTGTGTTCAGGAACGGAAAACAGGTGTATCAGCCGCCGCATATAAAGGATGTGCGCAGCTACTGCATGGCTCAGCTGGATACGCTCTGGGATGAAATGAGACGCCTTGAAAACCCCCACAAGTATTATGTCGATCTTTCACAGAAACTGTGGGATATCAAACACGGTCTGCTTGACCGCAGAGGGGAGAGCTTCTGATGCTGGAAACCGTAAATGACTTTGGCAGAAAGGTCACTGCACTGTTTGAGGCGGGGCAGTATTGTGCCTTTGCGCCGCCTGAAAAGACACTGGGAGTGATAGATACTTCCGCGTGCAGGGATGGCAGCCGCGGCATTGCATTTTTATGTGATGAGATACGCACCTGCTTTGACGGTACTGTCATGAGGGCAGGCTATCGGGATATTTGCTCTGTAACGATCATCAGGAGCTTTGAGACTACCTTTGATGATGAGCTCCAGATAGACGCTCCCACGGGCTGTATAAGAATAACTGATTGCTCGCTGAACAAATTCTTTCTGAAGCAGATGATAAATTCCCTGTGCCGTATCTATTATACAATGCGCGAGGATGTTCGCAATGCAATGTATGATAGTTGTTCTGCGGCGGCTATGGAGCATTTCGCGGGAGAGATACCCGCGGTGCAGGTAGAGCCTGCGGCAGCCGAAGCGCCGAAGCTGCCGGAGCCGCAGCCGGAGATAGTTCCTGCTGAGATCCCCGATGGAAAGATAGAGTGGCTTTCAGGTGAAAAGAAAGCCGTCGCACGGGAAGAAGAACTCACTGCATCGGAGCTTCCCGAGGATATGAGCCGCGACGAAGCGATGACATATCTCCTTGACAGCATAAATGAGATAAATTCCGACGACGAGGATGAAATAGACGAGATCGAGGCTATTGCCGATGAGGAGCTTATTGCCGATACTCAGGACGAGCCTTTGACGACAGAAGCTTCCGCACAGGAACAGGGGACTCCCGAAGCTGCTCCTGACGAGCTGCCGACAGAGCCTGCCATCGATATATCAGAAGCGCTTGGTCTTACAAAAGAACCCGATTCTGACGATATCTACATAAAGGCGAGCCGCAGGCTGAGAGAATTCTGCGTTGAGGGTCGTCTCACCATGGAGCAGATGGAAAGTGCAGTAAAGGAGAATATGGTCAATACGGCTGAGATGTATTCCGAGCTCACTGCCGATAATGAGATACCCGAGATAATCGCTGCGCGTGTGGAGATGCTCAAGGATGCCACAGAGCGGCTTTCGGATTACTTTGCAATGGGCGAGGATATCGCTGCACGTGTAATGTTCTTTATGCTGTATCAGATGCTTTCCTATTCTGACAGGATCATCGAACAGGAAGATACCAAGGAGCGTCTGAACGACTTTTTCCGCCGTTATGGCCCTGCGGGTCTGGCGCTCTCGCTGATAGACAGCGGAATTTAAACAGAATTTATTGAGGTGATGACATGCTTCCCAGACTTATCATAGTTGTTCCCTGTTATAACGAGCAGGAGGTGCTTCCTGTTACTGCACCGTTGTTTAGGGAGAAGCTTATTTCTCTTGCGGATGCGGGCAAGATATCCGCAGACAGCCGTGTTATGTTCGTGAATGACGGCAGCAAGGACAGTACATGGGAGATAATCGAAAGGCTTTCCAAGGAGGATGAGCACTATATCGGAATATCCCAGAGCCGCAACCGCGGACATCAGAATGCAGTGCTTGCAGGTCTGATGGAGGCTAAGGATATGTGCGATATCACCATCAGCATAGACTGTGACGGACAGGATGATATCAACGCCATGGATAAGATGGTTGAAGAATATCTGAACGGCTGCGAGATAGTTTACGGTGTCCGCTCAGCACGTAAGACTGATACGTTTTTCAAGCGTAATACTGCCCGCGGCTTTTATAAGCTGCTGAATTTCATGGGTGCAGAGGTGGTATATGACCACGCAGATTATCGCCTTGTAAGCAGCAGAGTGCTTCAGGAGTTTGCGAATTTCAAGGAGGTCAATCTGTTCCTGCGTGGAATGTTTCCGCTGGTGGGCTTCAAGAGCACTTCCGTTTATTACGAGCGCAGTGAGCGTCTTGCAGGCAAGAGCCACTATCCGCTGAGCAAGATGCTGAATCTTGCTTTTGACGGAATAACAAGCCTTTCTATAAAGCCTATTAAGATGATACTGGGGCTTGGTATGATAATAGCGGTGCTGAGCTTTGTGGGAGTTATATGGGCAGTGGTGCAGCATTTCCTGGGCAACACCATAACAGGCTGGGCGTCTACTGTATGCATACTCTGCTTTTTCAGTGGCGTGCAGCTTATCTCCATCGGTGTTATCGGTGAGTATATCGGTAAGATATACATGGAGGTAAAGCAGAGGCCGAGGTATATCATCAGCGACCGCACCTATGACAAGCAGGAGAATGCTGATAATGAGTGATTTTGGTATAAATGAAATGTGCTCCATGCAGGAGCAGCTTCAGGAGAAATACAAGGATAAGTGGGAGCATATCTCTCCCGAAGTCGGCAAGAATAAGCTGCTGTGGATGATCGGAGAGATAGGCGAGGTCATAGATATCGTCAAGAAGAACGGCGGCACAAGGGCGTGTGAAAACAGCGAGACGCGGAAAGAGCTCGTTGAGGAGCTGGCGGATGTGCTGATGTATTATAATGATGTTCTGCTCTGCTACGGAATTACGGCAGAGGAGCTTAAACAGGCTTATACCGAGAAGTTTGAGAAGAATATGAAAAGATGGTAAGATGGGCAGGAGAAAAGCCATGATCGATGTAAGATTTTATCCCGAATATTTCTGCACCTCGCTTCAGCTGAAGAAGGATATATTTCTTCCGACCGAATATAAAAATCTGCCGTTATCGGAACAGCTGATATCCGAGCTCGAAAAGCTTGACGAGGAGATCATGAATGTTATAGACTGGGGTGACCCCGGCGGAGAAAGCCCGATGTCTTTTGAAGAAAGAGAAAGACTTTATGAATTTGCCAAGGAGCTATGTCATAAGGTAGAAAATGAATTGGGCGAAAATTACAATGTCATTGATTGCAGCGATTGGCTGAAGCCCGAATGACCGATGCGTATATAAAAAAATCCCCACAAAGGTAAATTTGTGGGGATATTTTTATTCAAAGCTGTGACTCCATCGATAAGCCGAGTTCTGTCGTGTATGACCATCTATCTAGCCCTATTGTCGCCAATAGGATCAAGCCACCTTACAACGGGGCGCGCCGAGCAGACGCGTTATCCCCCGCACCAATCGGTGTTGCATCGGATAGGGTTTACATAGCTGCATAGTCTCCTATGCACTGGTGAGCTCTTACCTCGCCTTTCCACCCTTACAGGAGCCGTGAACACTCCTGCGGTATATCTCTGTTGCACTAGCCCTGAGGTCGCCCTCGGCTGACGTTATCAGCTACCCTGCTCTGTGATGCTCGGACTTTCCTCATTACCCTTGCGGGTCCCGCGGTCATATAATGAAGTCACGAAGATTAGTATAGCACGATTTGCGGAAAAAATCAAGCGGTTTGTTGACATAAAGTCAAGGCGCCGATCCCTTTTTGCCGTATACAAGCAGTATATTGCAGCAATAATAAACTATATGTCTTGGAGATGAGCCGAAAAATACAGAAAACGCTGTCAAAAAAGCTTTCTACCCCCTTGACAAATGCTTTAAAGCGTTGTATAATGAAAGCGTAAACTTATAAATGCGTTGATGGGTGCGGTATATCCGCCGTGTATTCGACCACCCTTTTCAGAGAGCTGCCGTCTGGTGCGAGGCAGTAAGGACCGTGTGCATGATCCACCCGAAGCAGACCTTCCGAAATCTTGGCGAAAGTAGGGAGATACGGATTTCCACCGTTACAGGGAAGTGCATTGCTGGATGTACAGAGGCTTAGTTTATCTGATATTAACGCCCTCTTTCCATCGTGATAAAGAGGGCTTTTTTACACTGAATATCCCGAAAGGAGCTTATCATGGACTATAACATTAAAGAAGTATCCGACAGACTGCGTGCCTGTCGTGAGGCAATGGAGGTCACACCCGAATACATGGCGGAACGTACACAGGTATCGGTAGAGGATTATCTCGCGCACGAAAACGGCGAGCGCGATCTTTCCCTGTCCTTCATGAACAACTGTGCCGAGGCTCTCGGTATGGAGCTTATCGCGCTGCTTACGGGTCAGTCGCCCAGACTCACGAAGTATTCCATCGTAAGAAACGGCGAGGGACTTCAGATAGAGCGCCGTGAGCGTTTCGAGTACCATCACCTCGCGTATATGTTCAAGAACAAGTGCCTTGAGCCCATGCTGGTAACAGCTCCCTATCTTGAGGAGCAGCAGAATGCTCCCATCAAGATGTCCTCCCACGAGGGTCAGGAGTTCGATTATATCCTTTCGGGACAGATGAAGTTCATCATCAACGGTCATGTGGAGATACTGGGCCCCGGTGACGCTCTTTATCTTGACTCCACCAACCCTCATGGCATGATCGCAGTGGGCGGCGAGGACTGCACCTTTATAGCAATACTGGTATCTTAAAATACATATAAATATACAGGAAAGGAAATACAACAATGGATGTAGCATCTTATCATCTCAATTTCGTAGAAGAGGGCTTCGACGAAAACGGATTGCTGAACAAGTTTGAGATAAAATACCCTGAAAACTTCAATTTCAGCTATGATATCATCGACAAGTACGCTGAATTAGAGCCTGACCGCCGCGCGCTGATGTGGGTGGACCTTGAAGGCAACGAGCGCACCTTTACCTTCGGTGACCTGTCCAGACTTTCCACAAAGGCTGCGAACATGTTCAAGGCTATGGGTATCAAGAAGGGCGACCATGTAATGCTGGTGCTGAAGAGAAATTATCAGTTCTGGTATGTTATCATGGCCCTGCTGAAGATCGGCGCTATCGCTATCCCCGCAACTCACCTGCTGACAACGAAGGATTTCGTATACCGCTTCGAGGCTGCTGATGTAAAGGCTGTCATCGCGACCAGCCATGCGGATGTTTCCCACTATGTCGAGGAGGCTGACGAGAAGCTGGGCGGATGTCTTAACGCGAAGTACATCGTAAACGGCACCCGTGAGGGCTGGACGAGCTTCGACGAGGAGATAGAAAAGTATCCCGATACCATGGAGCGTATCGATACCAGATGGGACGAGACCTTCCTGCTGTACTTCACATCGGGCACAACAGGCTATCCCAAGATGGTCATTCACGACCATACCTATGCACTGGCTCATGTCCAGACAGCAAAGCACTGGCACAACGTTGACCCTGACGGCATCCACCTCACCATCTCCGATACGGGCTGGGGCAAGGCTGCATGGGGCAAGCTGTACGGTCAGCTCATCATGGGCACATGTGTATTCGTATATGACTTTGACAAGTTCATTCCCGAGAATATGCTGGCTATCATGGAGAAGTATAAGATCACCACATTCTGCGCTCCTCCTACCATGTTCCGTTTCTTTATCAAGACAGGTATCGGCAATTACGACCTTTCCAGCCTGAAGTACTGCACAATTGCAGGCGAGGCGCTCAATCCCGAGGTTTACAACAAGTGGCTTGAGTTCACAGGCATTAAGCTGATGGAGGGCTTCGGTCAGACGGAATCCGCGCTGATCCTTGCAAACACCCTCGGAATGACTCCCAAGCCCGGCTCTATGGGCAGACCCACACCGCTCTATGACGTGGTTCTGGTTGACTCTGACGGCGAACCTGTTCCCACAGGAGAAACGGGCGAGATATGCATCCGCGGTGAATACTGCAACACCCGCGGTCTCTGCCGTGGCTACTACCGCAACAAGGAGGTCACCGACGAGACCTGGTATAACGGTCTCTATCACACAGGTGATACCGCATGGATGGATGAGGACGGCTACTACTGGTATGTCGGCAGAAACGACGATGTTATCAAGGCGAGCGGCTACCGCATCGGTCCGTTCGAGATAGAGAGCGTGCTGATAGCTCACCCCGCAGTTCTGGAGTGTGCGGTAACAGGTGCTCCCCACCCCATCAGAGGCATGGTCGTAAAGGCTACTGTCGTTCTGACAAAGGGCTACACCGCAAGTGACGAGCTGGTGAAGGAGCTTCAGGATCACGTCAAGAGGAGCACCGCTCCCTACAAGTATCCCAGAATAGTTGAATTTGTGGACGAGCTCCCCAAGACCATAAGCGGCAAGATCAAGCGCACCGAGATAAGAAAGCGCGATATAGAAAAGTATAATGCGGAAAATCCGCTGTAAAAAAGGAGAATAAAAAATGGTAGTAATCGAACTTGAAAACGGAAAGAAGAGAAAGCTGGAGCTGTACGCAGATAAGGCTCCCATCACTGTTGAGAATTTTCTGAAGCTGGTCGGTGAGGGCTTCTCTGACGGTCTGATATTCCA
>JAFTVU010000018.1 GCA_017465665.1 Oscillospiraceae bacterium
GTAAAGAAGCATGGCGGCAGCAGAGTACTGCTCCATTTCGGAGGCGGCTCAGCAGAGCGCTCGGGGCTGCTGGACAGAGTAAGAGCTTCTCTTAATGCGGAGGGTGTATTCTTTACCGAGCTGGGCGGAGTTCAGCCCAACCCCCGTGACACTCTTGTATACAAGGGCATCGAGATATGCAAGAAAGAGAACATCGATTTCATCCTCTCTGTAGGCGGTGGCTCCACGATAGATTCTGCAAAGGCTATCGCAGTCGGAGTTCCCTACGAGGGTGATTTCTGGGATTTCTACAGCGGTAAGGCAGGCATACAGAAAGCCCTGCCCGTCGGCACAGTACTGACCATTGCCGCAGCAGGAAGCGAAGGCTCTCCCGATTCCGTTATAACACAGGAAGCAACAGGCATGAAGCGTGGCGCAGGCTCCGATCATATAAGACCGAAGTTCTCCGTGCTGAACCCTGCTCTCACCTGCACACTTCCTGCATATCAGACAGCATGCGGCGCTGCGGATATCATGGCTCACGTATTTGAAAGATATTTCACCAACACACCCGAAGTTGAGGTAACAGACCGCCTGTGCGAGGCTGTGCTGCTCACCATGGTCAAGGAAACTCCCCGCGTCATCGCAGACCCCAACAATTATGATGCACGTGCAAATATCATGTGGGCAGGCATGGTAGCCCACAACAACATCGTAGGCGTAGGCAGAAGCCAGGACTGGAACAGCCACGGCATCGAGCACGAGCTTTCAGGTCTGTATGATGTGGCTCACGGCGCAGGTCTTGCAGTCATCATGCCCGCATGGATGGAGTTTGTAATGAGCCACGATGTAATGCGCTTTGCTCAGATAGCTACAAGACTGTGGGGCTGCCAGATGAACTTCCAGAACCCTGAAGTAACAGCGCTTGAGGGAATCCACCGCTTCAGACGTTTCCTGCATGATATCGGTCTGCCGATAAATCTCGCAGAGCTCGGAGCAAAGGAAGAGGATATCCCTGTTCTCGTTGCAAACCAGCGCGTAAAGGACAGAACATGGGGCTTTGTCAGACTCAGCTCTGAGGACATCACCATGATCTATAAGCTCGCAGCTAAGGCTACTGTATAAGAAAGGAACGATTATGAAAGCATTATTCATCGGTGGAACAGGCACCATCAGCATGGCGATAACAAGGCAGCTTGCAAAGGATCCCGACTGGGAGCTGTATCTGCTCAACCGCGGCAGCCGCACTTCTCAGCTGCCCGAAAACATCAAGGTGATCAATGCGGATATCAACAATGAGCAGCAGGCAGCTGAGGCTCTCGGAGATATGACCTTTGACTGCGTTTGTGATTTCATCGGCTTCGTACCAGCACAGCTCGAAAGAGATTATCGTCTTTTCAACGGAAAGACAAAGCAGTTCATGTATATCAGCTCCGCAAGTGCTTATCAGAAGCCGCTTTCGGACTACCGCATCAACGAGGGCACTCCCCTTGCAAATCCCTATTGGGAATACTCCCGCAACAAGATCGCCTGTGAGGAATTCCTGATGAAGATGTACCGCGAGAACGGCTTCCCTGTAACTATCATCCGTCCCTCCCACACCTACGATGAGCGCAGCGTACCGCTGGGCGTTCATGGTGACAAGGGCAGCTGGCAGGTAGTCAAGCGTATGCTTGAGGGCAAGCCCGTTATCATCCACGGTGACGGCACATCACTCTGGACTATGACACACAACAGCGATTTTGCCAAGGGATTTATAGGCCTGATGGGCAATATCCATGCGATAGGTGAGGCGTTCCAGATAACCTCCGATGAATCCGTGACATGGAATCAGATATACAAGGCTATCGCAGATACACTGGGGGTGGAATTCAAGCCCTACTATGTACCCTCTGATTTCCTGCATGCAGTGAGCAATTATGATTTCGAGGGCAGCCTTATCGGCGACAAGGCAAACTCAGTTGTATTCGATAACAGCAAGCTCAAAAAGGCTGTACCCGATTTTGTAGCTACCGTAAGATACGATCAGGGTATCCGCAGCACTATTGAATATGTTCTCGCTCACGAGGAATTTCAGATCCCCGACCCCGAATTTGATACATGGTGCGATAAGGTCATAAACGCACTTGAAAATGCTAAAAAGGAGATAAACTAACATGGTAAACGTAAAAGGAAGATGGGCGCTCATCACAGGCGCAGCAAGAGGAATCGGCTATCTTACAGCAAAGCTCATGGCAGAGCGCGGATGCAATCTCATCCTGCACAGCCGTGATATCACACACACCGAAAAGGTGCTGGCAGAGGTAAAGGCTCTGGGCGTTGAGGCTTATGCAGTATCCGCAGAGCTTTCCGATCTCACCGCAGTTCAGGCAATGCTTGCCGAGATCGACCGCCGCGGCACACAGGTGGATATCGTCCTCAACAACGCAGGAATGCAGATCGCATACCGCACAGAATACTTCAAGACTCCCGTATCCGATTATACAGAGAGCTTCAAGATCAACACCATTGCCCCTGCTATGATATGCTATCACTTCATGCCCAAGATGATCGAGCGTGGCTTCGGACGCATCCTGAACACCACCAGCGGCATCCGTCTTGAGCCTGAGCAGGCTGGCTACTCCGCAAGTAAGGCTGCTCTGGACAAGATCACCATCGACCTCGGCTCCAAAGTAGAGGGCACTGATGTGATGATAAACCTCACCGATCCGGGCTGGTGCAGAACAGATCTTGGCGGACCTCACGCACCCAATGCTCCTGAGAGCGCTATCCCTGGTATCGTTGTCGGCGCATTCGTTGATGACAAGAAGTCCGGCAGATACCTGAACGCGCCTTTCTTCACAGGCATGACCCTTGAGGACGCTGTTGCAAAGGCAGAAGCAGAATTTGACAGCCCCTATGGTAAATAATAAGGAGACCACATGAAAAAAATACTCTCAGCAATAATTTCCGCAGCAGTACTGCTCAGCAGCACAGGCTGCTTTGCTCAAAGAGCAGCAAATGAGATCATTTCAGAGATCGAGCCCCATGTATCAAACGAGGAGATCATATCCTCCGTTACCCCCGAAACAGCCGAAGCTCCCGAAGATAACAGCGGCGAGGCACTCACAACAGCAGCTGGCTTCTCCGTACAGGGAACGAAGCTCATCGACGCAAAGGGCAACGAATTCATCATGCGTGGTCTTAATCATCCGCACTGCTGGTTCCTTGACACTGACGATACCGCGCTCCCTGCGATCGCAGAAGCAGGCTGCAATACTGTCAGAATCGTATGCGGCGCAGGCATCCAGTACAACAAGGACACTGCAGAAATGCTGACAGAAGTCATCAACAAGTGCAAGGAGCTGGATATGGTCTGCGTGCTTGAGGTGCATGACATCACAGGCAAGGATGATATCGGTATGCTTGAAAAGGTAACTGATTACTGGATAGAGGTAAAGAACGCACTTATCGGCAACGAAGCATACGTTATCCTCAATATTGCAAATGAATGGGTAGGTCAGTGGAACAGCGAGATATGGCGCGATGGCTATACCGCATCTATTCCCCGTCTGCGCGAGGCAGGCATCAAGAACACCATCATGGTGGACGCAGGCGGCTGGGGTCAGTACGGCAGAAGCATTGCCGATTACGGCATGGAGGTATTCAACTCCGACCCTGACAAGAACACCATGTTCTCCGTACATATGTACGGCTCTGCAGGCAAGAACGAGCGCACCATCAAGCAGAATATCATAGGCGCTACACAGCAGGAGCTGTGCATTATCGTAGGTGAATTCGGCTACACCCACTCCGATGGTGATGTAAACGAAGCCTACATCATGCAGTACTGTGAAGAGAACGATATCGGCTACCTCGGCTGGAGCTGGAAAGGCAACGGCGGCGGTGTCGAATATCTTGATATAGCACTGGAATGGGACGGCTCTGTGCTCTCCGAGGACTGGGGCGAAGTACTCATCAACGGCGAAAACGGAATAAAGGCTACTGCAAAGATATGCAGTATCTATGAATAAGGAGCAGATATGAGGATAGGTATTCTCGGTGCGGGCGGAATCGCCCGTAAGATGGCGCACACCGTCAACAATATGGATAATATGACTCTCGCAGCGATCGGCTCAAGAAACATTGACAAGGCAAAGGAATTTGCACAGGAGTTTTCCATCCCCACTGCTTACGGCAGCTATGAGGAGCTTGCCGCTGACAGCTCGCTTGATCTCATCTATGTTGCAACACCGCATTCCCGACACTACGAGGACGCTCTGCTCTGTCTGGATAACGGCAGAAATGTGCTGTGCGAAAAGCCTTTTACAGCTAACGCCAGACAGGCTGAGGAGCTTATAGCTCTTGCCGAGAGCAAGGGTCTGTTCATAGGCGAAGCAATCTGGACCCGTTATCTCCCGATGCGCTTCACACTTGATGAGATAATGACAAGCGGCGTTATAGGCACACCCTCATATCTGACAGCAGATCTCGGCTACCAGATAAGCCATGTAGAGCGACTGATAAAGCCTGAGCTTGCAGGTGGCGCTCTGCTGGATCTGGGCGTGTACACTATAAACTTTGCACTGATGGCGTTCGGAAATGACGTCAAGGAGATAATTTCCTCCTGCAACAAGAACGAATACGGCGTGGATACAAACAACTCCATCATCATGAACTTTGCAGACGGAAAGACTGCCATGCTGCACAGTAATCTCAACGCACTCACCGATCTGCGCGGAATGATCTATGGCGATAAGGGCCGCATCGAGTTCGAAAACATCAATAACTGCGAGGGAATAACAGTATACCTCAACGATGGCACTGTCACCCGATATGATACTCCTCCTCAGATAACAGGATTTGAGTATCAGGTGCAGGCAGCAGCCGACGCTATCGCAGCAGGCAAGACTGAATGTCCGCAGATGCCGCACTCCGAGATCCTGCGTGTGCAGCGTATCATGACAGACCTGCGTAGCGAATGGAGAATTCATTACCCGTTTGAATAAACACTAAACGCTCCGTTAATCTTTTTATATAGATGACGGAGCGAATTTATTTGACAACAGCTATTTTATCTGGTAAAATAATAAGCAATTATTGTTATCAAGGAGATACCTATGAACGAAACTATCGAGGCTATAGAAACTGCAGAAGCAGACATTTTTGAAAAGGTAATGAACGGTGTCAGCACAGCAATATCAGCCACAAGCAACGCATTGTACAGCTATATCCTTATCATCCTGCTCGTAGCCGCAGGGTTGTATTTTACCATACGCACAAAATTTGCTCCGTTCCGTCTTTTCGGCGCTCAGATAAAAGCTGTCATGGAAAAGCCGTCTGACGGAAAAAGCGTATCCTCGTTCCAGGCACTGATGGTATCCACTGCTTCGAGGGTGGGCACAGGAAACATCGTCGGAGTATCCACAGCGTTATGTCTGGGCGGCTTCGGCTCGGTATTCTGGATGTGGATGATCGCCATAATCGGCAGTGCTTCCGCTTTCATAGAAAGCACCCTTGCCCAGATATATAAACGCAGAGGTCCTGAGGGCAGCTACGGTGGTCCTGCATATTATATAGAAACTGCACTTAAATGCCGTCCGCTGGCTGTGATGTTCTCGGTATTTCTCATACTGACATACGGCTTCGGCTTCAACATGCTTGCATCATACAATCTTCAGTCCACATTTTCAGCATATTCATTTTATGACCCAACCATAACCCCATGGATAATCGGTCTTATCGTTGCTGCGGCTGTGTTCTATTGTCTGGTCGGCGGCGGCTCACGAGTTATCAAGGCTACAAGCTTCCTTGTGCCTGTTATGGGCGTTGCGTATATTCTGGTATCGCTCATCATAATCATCCTGAACATAACATCTCTGCCTGCAGTATTCGCACGAATATTCACAGAAGCATTCGATCTTCAGGCAATATTCGGAGGCTTTGGCGGCTCCTGCGTGATGTATGGTATCAAGCGCGGACTTTTCAGCAACGAAGCAGGCGTAGGCTCTGCGCCCAACGCGTCCGCCTCTGCCGAAGTAAGCCATCCCGCAAAGCAGGGACTTGTACAGGTGCTCTCCGTTTTCATAGATACGATACTTGTATGCAGCGCCACCGCTTTCATGTGTATGTGCTCAGGCGTTGAGCCAAGCGAGAAGCTTTCTGGCGCGCCCTATGTTCAGGCGGCACTCAGCGAAAACCTCGGCTCTTTCGGTCCGATATTCATCACTGTTGCAATGATACTTTTCGCATTCACAACACTTCTCGGAAATCTGTTCTACGTTGATAAGTGCCTTATCCACATCAACAAAAAGCAACCCTCCAAAAAATTCATGCTGGGCTATCGTATCGTTGCTTCGCTTGTTATATTGGTTGGCGCAGGCATGAGCGCCGGTCTGCTGTGGGATATTGCAGATGTGCTCATGGGCGGCATGACGCTTATCAATATCCCTGTCATAATCATTCTCGGAAAATATTCATTGAGAGCGCTGAACGACTATGAAAAGCAGCGCAAAGAGGGCAAGGAGCCTGTGTTCCACGCCAAGGATATCGAGCTTCCTGACGAGGTAGATTACTGGCAATAAACACACAAAAGCGGCAGATAACTGCCGCTTTAATTATTTCTTCAAAGGATTATCACACAGCTCGAAATAAGCCGCAGAGTATCTCGGTACGTTCAGCTTCACATTGCCATCCTTATCGGCACGCATCGTCTTTTTGTAATGCGGAGCGCAGCCGCCGAACTCATCAGCAGTGCTGTCAAGCAGACAATTCAGCATCTTTCCCTTTCCGATATGAATAGTATAACGCTCCTGAGTGCTGTCGGAGAAATTCATCACAGCAACAACGGGCTTTTCGCCCTCGCAACGGCGCATAACAGAATAACAGCGGCGCAGTGCACTGTCACAATCCAGCCATGCAAAGCCATCGGGGGTGTCGTCCCATCGGGAAAGCGCCGGCTTTTTGAGATACAGTCTGCAAAGCTTCTTCATGAACTGCGAGAACGCATCGTGATTGGGATACTTCAGCACATCCCAGTCCTGCTCCCTTTTTTCATCCCATTCACGAAGCTGACCCAACTCGCTGCCCATAAAATTCAGCTTCTTGCCGGGGTGCGCGTACATATACATATACAGCGCCCTTGCCTGCGGGAACTTATCCTCATACAAGCCATGCATCTTCTGAAGTATAGTTGCCTTACCGTGTACGTTTTCATCGTGTGAAAGAGCCAGTATGTATCTCTCGCTGTAATAATACAGCATAGAGAACGTCAGCTTGTGATAATTCGGTACGCGCTCCTCAGGAGTCTTGCGGAAATAATCCAGCGTATCATTCATCCAGCCCATATCCCACTTGTAATCAAAGCCTAACCCACCCTGATCCACAGGCTTTGTTACACAGGCATAATCAGTGGAATCCTCTGCACACAGTATCGCTGATGGATGTATCCATTTGAGTCCCGTATTCATGCTCTTCAGGAATTCCAGACCGTTTGTATTTACGCCTCGGCGTTCGTTGCCCATCCAGTATATTATGCGGCTGATAGCATCCATCCTGAGTCCGTCAAAATGATATTCACTGAGCCAGTAATTTGCTGCAGATTTCAGAAAACTGCATACATGACCCTTGCTGTAATCAAAATTCTTGCTGCCCCATTCACTGTTGGAGATATCGCCGTACTCCGATTCGTACAACGGCGTTCCATCAAAGTTCGCCAGACCGTAACCGTCCACCGCAAAATGAACAGGCACAAAATCCAGCAGCACAGCTATTCCGTTCCTATGGCAGGTATCCACCAGCTTTTTTAGCTCTGATGCTTCTCCGTAGCGCGCGGTAGGCGCAAAGAACCCAGTAGCCTGATACCCCCACGATTCATCACAGGGATATTCGTTCAGCGGCATAAGCTCTATGCAGTTATAGCCATGCTCCCTGCAGTATGACACTATCGCAGGTGCAAGCGTTTCATAGGAAGCCGCCTCTGACTTCCACGAGCCTAAATGCAGCTCATAAATATTCAGCGCATCCCCATGCCATGTTCCACGGTCACTCATCCACTGAAAATCATCAAAATGATAGTTCATATTCCTGATGACTGAAGCATTCTCAGGACGAAGCTGCGCTCCGAAAGCATAAGGATCGCAATGATCCACATAGCTGCCCTGTGAATATATACGGAACTTATACATATCCCCTGCCCTTGCCCCTGAGATATAAAGCCCCCAGAAATTATCATCACCGACATGGATCATCTCGGCAGGCTGCCAGTCATTAAAGCTGCCTATTACCGCCACAGCTTCAGCATTAGGCGCAAACACTCTGAACATCGTGCCGCCGATATCGGTATGTGCGCCCAGCCATTGATAGCTGTCAAAGCTGTTGCCGCTGTAAAACTCGTCTAATTTCATTCAAAATTTATCCTTTTTTCTGATTTTCTCAATTAATTGGTTAAATTGATTATTGACAATTGTCTATTTTTGTACTATAATACATTATAGTGAATAATATAGGTTTGTTCAATCATCATTTTCATAGAAATGTCATATATGCGACATTTAAGGAACATTGTTTATCGTTTTGTATACTATCAAATGGAAACGTATACAATGCGTTTCAGGAGGTAATTATTATGGATCTCAGAATACAGCGCACAAAATCCGCAATCAAGGATTCTTTTCTGGAGCTCAGACGCAAAAAGCCTATCGAAAAAATAACCGTTACCGAGCTCACAAAGGCGGCAAATATCAATAAGGCTACTTTCTATCTGCACTATTCCGATATATATGCTCTTTCGGATGAAATAGAGAATGCTATCATAGACGAGATACTCATCGATCTGCAGGTGCAGGATAAATTCTTTGACGCCCCCCAGCAGTATGCAAATGAGATATTCAAGGCGATAGTTGCCCACCGTGAACAGATAGACGTAGTGTTCTCGGGAAGCAGAAACGCCATCGCCGCCGATAAGATAGAAGCGCGTATCAAGAATATGCTCTTTGGCACATATCCCGATTTCTGCAATCTGCATAACGACGTTATACTTTCCTTTCTGATACAGGGTATCTTCCACACAGTAAAGACCAGCCGCATGACAGGCGATATGAAAGAAGAATATGAGGTTCTTGCGAAGCTGTGTTCTATGGTTATCGGAGAGACCACACTTCTGAAAACCAAAAATTAAAATACTTAAATGCCGCGGCTTCAGCTGCGGCATTTCTGATAGTATATCGATTGACATTACAGGTTATTTGTGGTATACTTATTTTGAATTATTGTATATTAAAGCAGAGCTGTGCTCCGCTTCCCATACCAACGGAAGGAACTTTATAAAATGAGCAACGGAAATGTGATCTACTTCGACCACGAGGGCGATCAGGCTCTCTGGGAACAGCATTGTCTCCCGATAGGTAACGGATATCTCGGCGCAAGTATGTTCGGCGGCATACGCAGCGAGCGTATCGTGATCAACGAAAAAACACTATGGGCAGGCGGTCCGTGTGAAAATCGCCCCAACTACTACGGCGGCAACAACCGCGACCGCTACAAATACGTAAAACAGGTACAGGAGGAGCTGAAAAACGGCAGCTACGAAAAAGTACTGGAGCTTCTTCCGCAGCTAACCGGTGACGGCGATTTCGGATCGTATCTGCTTCTGTGCGATATGGTGCTTGATTTCAATGTACCCAACGGAGAAGTTAAAAACTACCGCCGCTCGCTTGATCTGGACAGATCGCTCTACAGCTGCGAGTTTGACATCGGCGGCGTGAAGTACACCCGTCAGGCGTTTGCAAGCTACCCTGCAAGAGTGCTCGCATTCAGATTTACAGCTTCAGAAAAGGGAAAGCTTGCATTCAGTGCGCGCCTTGAAAAAACACATTCGGATAACATCAACTCCGAAGACGGAATAATGCTGTACAGCGGTCTGGTGCAGGATAACGGTATGCGCTTCGACATGAGAGGTGTATTCAAGACTGACGGTGATATCCTCATAAACGGAGGCAAGCTGACCATCACAAACGCTTCCGAAGCAGTGGTCTACATAACTGCAGCAACTGACTATGAGATGAAATATCCCACCTACCGCAGCAATACAGATCCTGCGACCATCACTATTCCGCTGGTAGAGGCTGCATCGCGCTTGGGCTGGGATGAGCTTTACAAGGAGCATCTTGCGGATTACTCCGCTATCTATAACAGAGTATCGCTGGAGCTTGGCAATGATTACGCCGATATGCCCTCCGACAAGCTGCTGGAGGCTTACCGCAACGGCGACCGCACTGCTATGAACAGCCTTGAGACATTGTACTTCCAGTATGGCAGATATCTGCTGATATCCTCCTCCAGAGAAGGCTCTCTGCCTGCAAATCTTCAGGGCGTGTGGAACGAAAGCAATACTCCGCCATGGTGCTGCGATTATCATATCAATGTCAATCTGCAGATGAACTACTGGGGTGCATATAACACCAACATGGCAGAAACTGTTCCTCCACTGGTTGATTTCCTTGATTCCCTGAGAGCACCGGGAAGAGTGACCGCAAAGGAATACTACAATATAGTTTCCGATGAAGCCGACCCCGAAAACGGCTGGACAGCGCATACCCAGTGCTCGCCTTTCGGCTGGACAGCGCCCGGCTGGGATTTCTACTGGGGCTGGTCTACCGCAGCCGTTGCATGGCTGATGCAGAACATCTGGGAGCATTACGAGTTCACAGGCGATAAAAAGTACCTTGCCGAAAAGATATATCCCATCATGCGTGAAAGCGTGAAATTCTACACTCAATGGCTGATATTCGATGAGAAACAGAACAGACTGGTATCCTCACCCACCTACAGCCCCGAACACGGACCTGCCACTATAGGAAACACCTATGAGCAGAGCCTTATCGAGCAGCTGTTCATCGATTTCCTAAAGGCTGCCGAAGCACTCAACACCGATCCTGAGCTTTGTACAAAGGTACGCGATATGCTGCCTAAGCTGGATCCCTACCACGTTGGCAAAACAGGTCTGCTGAAAGAATGGTTTGAAGAGGACGAGCCCGATTTCGACAGCTCCAAGGTCCAGAAGAACCACCGTCATATCTCACATCTGATGGGTCTGTATCCGGGTAAGCAGATAAACAACAGCCGCCCCGAGCTGATGGATGCCGCTATTGCAACAATGAACGACCGCGGCGATGAATCCACAGGCTGGGCAAGAGCGTACAAAATTAATCTCTGGGCGCGCACAGGCGATGGCGAGCGCACCTACAAGCTCCTCCGCGGTCTGCTGGAAAGCTGTACTTTCGTAAACCTGTGGGATTTCCACCACCCGTTCCAGATCGACGGTAACTTCGGCGCTTCCGCTGGTATAGCTGAAATGCTGCTGCAGAGCCACGAGGAATATATCAGACTGCTCCCCGCCCTACCTGAGGCATGGAAAAACGGCAGCTTTAAGGGCTTATGTGCCCGCGGCGGATTTGTCATCAACGCTATCTGGGAAAACGGCGAGATAGTCTCCGCCGAGGTATTCTCCAAAAACGGCGGCGAGCTGAAGATAGAGCTTCCCGCAAACGGCACTGTAAAGCGCATTATCATTAACACCTTCAAGGGTGAGAATGCGGTGCTGCTTCCTACTGAATAACACAAAACACCTGAGAGCGTTACAGACTCTCAGGTGTTCTTTTATTCACTTATTCGCTCGGTGATCTTATAGCCTACACCGCGTACGGACGTAATATATGCAGCGTATCCGCCCAGCTTGCTTTTGATTCGATTGATGTGTACTGCTATGGTGCGGTTATCAGAAAGTATCCTGCCCCACACACGGGATGATATCTCGCTGCGGCTGAATGTTTTTTCGGGTCTGGATACCAGCAGAAACAGCAGTTCTATCTCCTTGGGAGAAAGCTCCACGGGCTGACCGTCGATCATTACACTGTATTCCTTGAGATCTACTGTGATGCCCTTAAAGCTTGCACTTGTTTCCTTATAATAATTTGTATCCTCGCAGCGGCGCAGCAGCGCTTTGACTCTCAATGAAAGCTCAGCGATATTGAACGGCTTTTGTACTACCTGATCGGCTCCTATCCTGAAATAAAGCATAGCATCCGTCTGTGCGCCGGTAGCGGTAAGTATGATGACAGGAGTGTTCAGTTCACCTCTAAGACGTGCAATGCTACTTCCTGCATCACCTGCTATGGCACTGCTGCTGAGAAGTATTACAGAAGCTCTTTCCGCAGCGCTCAGAGCATAGTCATCTATCCTGGACGCAAGCGCGACCTCCATACCCTTTGATTCAAGATGATCTGCTACAAGCCGCCTCAGCTGAACATCCTCATCAATCATAAGTATTTTTCCGTATGGCATTATTTCGCCTTCTTTTCTTTTCACAGAACTCATATAATTTGCGCACCTAATCAATACGCTAACACGCTACTGCGCTAAATCGAGTTCCGTATAATTCAAGGGCGATATTTCTACCGCCCTTGATAGATAAATTACGGGCAATTAACCGAGAACTACCTCTACCTCGTGCTCGCCGCCGTCAAATACGGGGATAACATTTCCATCAACAGCCTTGCCGTCAACAGTCATGCTCTTAACGCCTGCACAAACGTGATCGGGGTTCTTAACAGTGATGTTATATACAGCGCCTCTGAACAGTCTGGAAGCCTTGAAGCCGTCCCATGCAGCAGGAATGGAGGGGCTGATCTCAAGACCGTTGTACTGGGGCTTAACACCGAGGATGTACTGGGAAACAGCAACGAAGTTCCATGCTGCTGTACCTGTCAGCCAGGAGTTCTTAGCCTCACCGTGACGTCTTGCGTCCTTACCTGCGATCATCTGAGCGTATACATAAGGCTCTGTTCTGTGCAGATCGGACTTATCCTCACGGAATGCGGGAGCGATCTTGCTGTAGTACTCATAAGCCTTGTCGCCGTGGCCAACAAATGCCTCAGCGCAGATTATCCATGCGTTGTTGTGGCAGAATACGCCTGCGTTCTCCTTGTAACCGCCTGGATATGTAGAGATCTCGCCGTACTCGTACTTGTATGTTGTGAATGCAGGATTGTTGAGCACCATACCGTGATCGGAATTGAGGTACTTATCAATGCTCTCGAGAGTCTTGATATCGCAGCCCTGCTCCTTGCCGAGACCCGCGAGTACGCACCAGCCCTGAGGCTCGATGAAGATCTTGCCCTCTTCGCACTCCTTGGAACCAACCTTGTTTCCGTTGTGGTCGTAAGCACGGAGGAACCACTCGCCATCATAGCCGTACTTGAGAGTAAGCTCTCTCATCTTCTCGATCTCAGCCTCAGCTCTCTTAGCCTCTTCCTCGTCACCCTTCAGGCGGCACATAGCAGCGTACTCAGGTGCGATGAAGCAGAACATACCTGCGATCATTACAGATTCAGCTACCTGGCTGTAGAAAGGAGGCTCTGTGAACATTTCCTTGTTGTTGTATGTCTGGAAGCTCTCACCGGGCTTGTTGGAGAAGCAGGAGAGGTTCAGGCAGTCATTCCAGTCAGCACGGCCGCTGAGAGGCAGACCGTGAGGACCAACCTTCTTAACAACGTGGTAGAATGCTCTCTTAACGTGGTCGAGCATTGTATCAGCAAGCTCGGTCTTATTCTCATAAGGTACCATCTCATCAAGGATGGTGAGATCTCCTGTTTCCTTGATATAAGCGGAAACTGCGAGGATCATCCACAGCGGGTCATCATTGAAGTTGGAGCCCAGCTCGTGGTTACCCATCTTAGTAAGAGGCTGATACTGGTGGTAAGCACCGCCGTCCTCAAGCATGGTAGCTGCGAGGTCGATAAGTCTCTCACGCGCTCTTTCGGGGATCTGGTGAACGAAGCCCAACAGGTCCTGGTTGGAATCGCGGAAGCCCATACCTCTGCCGATACCGCTCTCGAAGTAGGATGCGGAACGGGACATGTTGAATGTAACCATGCACTGGTACTGGTTCCAGATGTTTACCATTCTGTTCAGCTTCTCATCAGGAGAATCTACGCTGTACTGAGTAAGCAGCTTGTCCCAGTAGTTCTTCAGGCTCTCGAACAGCTTATCAGCCTTTTCGGGAGTATCGCACATAGCGATCATCTCGTTAGCCTTTACCTTGTTGATAACATTCGCAAGAGGCTTCTTGTTGCCGTGACCGTCAACAGTGTAGCTTGCAAGGATGCCATCGTAGTTGCCGCTCTTGTCGAACTTGTCCTCAAGAGGCATCTCAACATAACCGAGGCAGAATACCAGCTCCTTGGTCTCGCCGGGGTTCAGCTCAAGCTCAATGTAGTGAGAAGCGATGGGAGACCAGCCGTCAGCAACGGAATTGTGAGCCTTGCCCTCAAATACTGCATCAGGCTTATCAAAGCCGTTGTACAGACCGAGGAAGCTCTCTCTGTCAGTATCAAATCCCTGTACGGGTACGTTTACTGTATAGAACGCATAGTGATCACGGCGCTCCTTGTACTCTGTCTTGTGGAAGATGGTAGAGCCAACGATCTCAACTTCGCCTGTGTTGAAGTTTCTCTGGAAGTTTGTTGTATCATCGTTAGCGTCCCACAGACACCACTCGAGGAAGCTGAACAGCTTCAGGCTCTTCTTTTCGGAGCCTTCGTTGGTGATGGATACCTTCTGGATCTCACCGTTGAAGTCCTGAGGAACGAAGAACTTAACTGTAGCCTTAACGTTGTTCTTTGTACCGCTGATGATGGTATAGCCCATACCATGGCGGCACTCATAAGCATCCAGCTCTGTCTTTACGGGAGACCAGCCGGGGTTCCAGACGGTATCGCCGTCCTTGAGGTAGAAATATCTGCCGCCCATATCAACGGGAACGTTGTTGTAGCGGTAACGGGTAATACGGCGCAGACGAGCATCCTTATAAAAGCTGTATCCGCCTGCAGTATTGGATATCAGAGAAAAGAAGCCCTGTGTTCCGAGGTAGTTTATCCAGGGATAAGGGGTGCGGGGAGAGGTAATGACGTATTCGCGGTTGACGTCATCAAAATGTCCGAATTTCATTGTAGACCTTCTTTCTTTGTGGTAACTTCATGTGCCTAAGTTACTTCACAAAATGTAATAAGGGCATAGTGATGCCACTAAGAAATAGTATACTATAAAACCGAATTAATTACAAGTACTGAAAACGATATCACAGCATTTTCTCTTGTGTTTTTGACTTTAAAAACGAAATTACCAGTGCTAATATAGTGATTTTCACCAAAATCAATTATACGTTTTTACACTTGACGAACAGTCCGTTCTCCTATATAATAGAAGTTGACGATATTTAACAAGGAGATATTGCTATGAACATAAAAAGACTGGCTTCCCTGCTGCTTGCAGCGGTCATGGGAATGACACTTATAACAGGCTGTGGCGACAATACTTCCGCAGATGAAAGCACATCAGAAGCACCTGCAATTACAGATGCCGTTACTGTGGAAATGGATCCGATCGATACTACAATGACATCACTGGAGTTCACTGCTCAGATAAGAGCAGGCTGGAATCTCGGAAACACTCTCGACGCTACAGGCGAGGGCCTTTCAAGCGAGAGAAGCTGGGGCAATCCCACTACCACTCCCGAAATGATACAGGCGATCAAGGACGGCGGATTCAATGCTATCCGTATTCCCACGACATGGGAAAAGCACATGGATGAAAATTATATCATCCATGCCGACTGGATGGCCCGTGTAAAGGAAGTTGTTGATTATGCGTATGAGCGTGATATGTACATCATCCTCAATATGCACCACGAGGAATGGCATTATCCCACTTATGATAATCTTGAGACTACATCCACACGTCTTGCGGCCTGCTGGAAGCAGATAGCAGAGACCTTTATCGGCTATGATGAACACCTCATCTTCGAGGGCATGAACGAGCCACGCTGGAAGAACACCGAATGGGAATGGAACGGCGGTAACGACGAGGGTCGTGATGTGGTAAATCAGCTCAACAAGGTTTTCGTTGATACCGTAAGAGCTACAGGCGGCAACAACGCACACCGCTTCCTCATGATATGCCCCTACGCAGCAAACTGCGGCGAAGCTGCACTTTCCGCGCTGGAGATACCCGACGATCCCCGTATCATAGTTTCAGTACATGCATATATCCCCTACGGCTTTGCGCTGGCGGATTCGGGCACAAGCAGATGGGTAAGCGACAGACCCGGCTGCACAGCCGAGATAGACACTCTTGCAGAGGTTCTTGACAGGCTCTTCATCAGCAAGGGAATAGCAGTTATCATCGGTGAAACAGGCGCACGCATTCGTCACATCAACGTAGACAGCACCGCCGAGACCGAGGGCACAGCAGAGCCTGAGCAGATACGCATACGCAATGATGAATTCCGCTGCTACTGGGCTGAATATTTCTTCGGCAAGTTCAGCGAAACAGGTATTCCCTGCTTCTGGTGGGATAACGGTGCATTCTTCAGCGGCGAGACTTTCGGTCTGCTGAACAGATATTCCTGCGAATGGGATTCCCCCGAAGTAGTTGAAGCTATCATGCGCGGCGCAGATAAATAAAAACACTCCGTATCGCAGCGATAACAGTCGCTGCGATATGTTTTACAGCAAAACAAAGGTGGTAAGCAATGAGATTTTTTCACATCGCCGATCTTCACATCGGCAAGCAGTTAGGCGGAATAGATCTTACAGAGGATCTGCGGCATGTGCTGTTCGGACAGGTGCTGGGCAGCGCTTATGAAAAGTTCCGCCCCGATGGGCTTATAATAGCAGGCGATATATACGACCGCTCGAACCCCTCAGCGGAAGCAATTGAGCTGTTTGATGAGTTGCTTTCAAAGTCCGCTGAGCTGTCTCTGCCCGTTTATGCCATAAGCGGAAATCACGATAATCCTCAGCGTATATCATATGGTAGAAAGCTTTTCAGCTCCCGTAACATATTCATGTGCGAGCCGTTCAGTGCCGAAGCGCCTGTGACCATCGTTCCATGCGGTGATATCAATATCGTGCTGCTGCCGTACATCTCGGCCGAAATGGCAGCACAATGCTACCCCGACGAGGATATAACCGATATAACTTCCGCCCTGAAAACAGTGCTCAGGCATGCGGATATCCCTCGCAGCAAGCCTTGTCTGCTGGTGGCTCATCAGGCAGTAGCAAAGGATGGAGTTTCACCCATCGGCAGCCTCGAAGCCGCCGACCACCACGTTTTTGAAGACTTCTCCTACACCGCACTGGGGCACTTCCATACCCCGCGCTGCGTCGGCACAGAAAATATACGTTATTGCGGCTCTCCGCTATGCTACTCCGCAAAGGATGCCAATCGTCCGCAGAAATACATCGATGTGATAGATATAGCAGAAGATGACATCACAGTGACCCATCACCCTATAATTCCCCTGCGCCCTGTACGGATATTATCAGGCAGCTTTGACGAGCTTATCTCAGACAAATATGCCTCCTCTGATGACCTGCTGTATATAACTGTCTGCGGCGAAAACGCAGAAAGCGATGCCGCAAGACGTATCATGGCAAAGTTCCCGAACTGTATCAGCATAAAATACGAGAACATATCCGCTTCTTCTGAGGAGGACGAGCGTTCTTTCTCTGAAATGGAATTCAGCGAATTATTCAGTGGATTTTTCAGGCTAGCAATGGGTCAGGATATAGACCCTGAACTATTGAAAACGGCAGAGGATCTGTTCAGAAGATCGGAGGTTAAGGAATGAAGATAAAAAAGCTTACGCTTTCCGCATTCGGTCCTTATGCCGGCACAGAAACAGCGGATCTCACCCCGTTTGACGGCAAGGTGTTTCTGATAACAGGCGATACAGGCGCAGGAAAGACCAGTATATTTGATGGAATCACCTTTGCACTTTTCGGTGAGACCAGCGGCTCTGTACGCGGCAAAAAGACTCTGCGCAGTCAACACGCTGAGCCTAATGCAAAAAGCTATGCCGAGCTTGTATTTGAGGACAGCGGAAATGAATACACCGTCTACCGTGCCACCGAAAACAAGAAAAAATCCGATTGCAGGCTCAGCTGCTCCGATGGTGGCTACTGGGAGGGCGATCGCGAGGTATCTCCGAAGATCGCGGAGATAATAGGCTTTGACCACGAAGCGTTCTGCCGTATCTCCATGCTGGCGCAGGGAGAGTTCGACCAGTTCCTGCGGCTGAGATCCTCTGAGCGCGAAGCAACGCTCAGAAAGCTGTTCCGTACAGAACGTTACGAAGCCTTTGAAAAGCTGCTGAAAGCGGAAAATGACCGCTGCTCAAACGAAGTAAAGGATATCGAAAAGCTGTTCCTTGCCGAGCTCAGCGGTGAGACAATGGACAATATATCCGAGCAGGAATACTGCATCGCCGAAGAAACACGCATCACTGCTGCGCTCGATGAAAAAAGACTTGCCGCAAAGAGCTCTCAGGAAGAAGCCGAGACTCAGATCAGGAAGCTCGATGCGGATATCAGCCGCATCTCAGGCGAAATAACTGCCGCAGAAAGCTGCAACCGCGCCATCACAGCCTATGAAAGAGCAGCAGAACAGCTAAGCTCGCTCGAACAGCAGACAGAGCATTTCATGGAGCTTTCAGACAGGCTTGCCGCACTTCAGCTGGCAGCAGAGATAAAACCATTGTATGATAAAAAGGCTGATATAACATCACAGCTCACAGGCGCCGAAAACGCTCTCGATACGGCCAATGAAGCATACAGCTCCGCAAAGGGAAAGCAGGAGCAGGCCGCCGAAGAAAAGAGTACAGGCGAAAAGCTGCTGCCGCTTCTCAGCGAAAAAGAACGTTCAATCGCTGTACTCAGCGAGCTGCTCCCGAAATTCGAGGAAGCGGAGAAAGCACAGCAGGAAACAGAGGAACTCCGCCCCGAACTGGATAAGATCAGAACGGAGCAGGAAAATAACAGTGCTGAAATGCTTGCGCTCACCGAAGAACACAAAGCTCTGACAGCAAAACTGGCTGCCGAGGAGAAAAATGCTGCACGTACCGAGCTGCTTGAAGCCCAGGAGACAGCAATTTTGAAGAACATAACAGCAGCAGACGATCTGAAAAAAGCGCTACAGACCTGCAACGAATGCAAAGGATCGTTCGCTGTTGCAGAAAGCGCACAGAAAACCGCTGCACTCAGTTGTGCGGAAGCAGAAAAGAGCTATCATAGCACAGCCGCCGCATATCATCTGAATGCCGCTGCCGCTCTGGCTGACAAGCTAAGAGAACAGCCAGATCTCCCCTGCCCTGTCTGCGGCTCAGCAGAGCACCCAAAGCTCGCTATACGCTGTGCCGCAGCACCTACAGAGGATGAACTCAAAGCAGCGGAAACGCTGTGGAAGAACAAGCAGGATATCCTCACTACTGCGGACAAGGCATTAAACAAGGCGGAAGCAGAGCTCAACTCCGCCACAAAAGCAGCGATGGATAAATATTCTGCACTGTTTGACGAGCCATTTGACGAAAGCGCATCAAAGCGACGTATAGCAGATATGACTTCGCAGCTTTCGAAACAGCTTTCGGATATTCAGAGTGAGCTAATGCAGGCACGTCACAGCGCGCAGATCATTCCTGATATCAAAACACAGATCGATACTGCGGAAGACCGCAAAAATGAGCTGCTGAAAATATCAGATCAGCTTTCGGAAAGATCTGCCCAGCTGGCAGAGTTGCTCGCAGCAAAAACGGCGGTTGCACAGGAAAAGACCGCCGCGCTTCAAGGCCGAACACGAGCAGAGACCGAAAGCAGCATATCCCATCTTGAGCAGGAGTGCTCCGAGATACGCCGCGTGAACGAGCAGGCCGAAACAGCTCTTGCGGAAGCAGAACGGGCTCTCAATGATGCTCTGTCCGATATAAGACACTGTACCGAGCGGATCGCTCAGCTCAAGACAGAGCATGGCACAGCTGCAAACGAGCTTGCAGCAGCATTATCACAGAGCGGTATTGCAGGCGAAGAACAGCTTTGCGCTATGTTCAGCGAAAAAACGGAACGTGACAGGCTCTCAACAGAGACAGAGCGTTTTAATGAGCAGCTTACCGCCGCAAAAGCAGCGCTGGAGGTATGCCGCGAAAACCTCCCCGAAAGCACTGAAAAGCAGGATACCGCCGAGCTCCACGAACAGGCAGAAGCATTGGCTTCCCAGCGCGACGAGGCACGCAGTACAGCCGCCGAAGCTCTTGCCGAGGCACAGCGTCTTTCTGCAAAGATATCCCGCATAAAGGCGCTTTGTGAAAGCAGCAGAGACAAGGCGAAGCTTGCTGCGGATATGAATCTTCTCTACAAGTCAGTTGCGGGTCAGGGAAATGAAAAGATAAGCCTTGAACGTTATATTCAGGGACAGCTTTTTGACCGCGTTCTGGAAAAGGCAAACGAGCGCCTATCTCACATGAGCGGCGGCAGATATCGGTTCAAGCGCCGACTCACAAACGACAACGGACGCTCCACGGCAGGTCTTGATATAAACATCATCGACAACAATGCAGGCTCTAAGAGCGTGCGTGATGTATCTACCCTTTCGGGCGGTGAAAGGTTTTTCGCATCCTTTGCTCTTGCTATCGGATTATCTGACTTCACGCTGGAACAGGAGGGCGGACGGCGCTCGGATATGCTGTTCGTGGACGAGGGCTTCAGCTCCCTTGATTCAAACACCTTTGAGCTGGCGCTGGAGGTCATCAATATGATATCCGCACAGAACCGCACAGTGGGCCTTGTATCCCATGTAAAGGAGATACAGCAGCACTTCCCCGACAGACGTATCTATATCCAAAAAGGACGGAACGGAAGCCATATCTGTTGATGTATCATATTATATTTACCCTCTGTGCTTGACAAAATAAGACTATCGGGATATAATTATATCATATATGTTAGTCTAAACTAATCACAGGTGAAGAATGAAAGAAAAATTTAATGTAACAGGCATGAGCTGTGCCGCATGCACCGCTCATGTAGAAAAAGCTGTGAGGAAGCTCACAGGTGTAACGAATGTGGAAGTCAGCCTGATGACAAACAGCATGACCGCTGAATTTGAGGGTCTGACCGCACAGGATATCGTCAACGCAGTTACCGAAGCAGGCTACGGCTGCTCTGTCAAAGGAGAAACCACGCCAAAAGCTGCGCCCGCGAACGAAAAGAAAAAAGAAGCAAAGCAGATGAAGCTGCGGCTGTTCTTCTCGGTGGGATTTCTGCTTGTTCTGATGTATGTATCCATGGGAAGCATGCTGGGCGCTCCGCTGCCACCGCTGCTTGAAGAAAGTGCTGTTGCATTCGCATTCACGCAGTTTCTGCTGACGCTGCCGATAATGTATCTCAACCGTGCGTATTATATCAAGGGCTTCACAGCTCTGATACGCCGCTCACCTAATATGGATTCGCTGATAGCTGTTGGCTCGGCTGCGTCCGTCATCTATGGCATTTTTGCAATATACATGATGTGCCACGGAATAAATATCGGTGACGCAGAGCTTGTACACCGCTACCACATGGATCTTTATTTCGAGGGCGCAGGCATGATACTCACGCTGATAACCGTGGGCAAGTATCTGGAGAGCCGCTCCAAAGCAAAGACCGCCGAGGCGCTCACAAAGCTCATAGAGCTTGCACCCGATACAGCGACTGTGGAGCGTGACGGCAAAGAGCTGACTATCCCTACCTCTGAGATAATGCAGGGCGATATCTGCGTGGTGCGCCCCGGGCAGAGAATACCAGCAGATGGTGTTATAATCGACGGCAGCGGTGCTGTGGATGAATCCGCACTTACAGGCGAAAGCGTACCCGTCGAAAAAACGGTCGGTGATGCGGTGCTTGCCGCTTCCGTCAACAGCAGCGGATTTATCAGATTCCGTGCTGATAAAGTCGGCGAGCAGACAACGCTTTCCCAGATAATCACACTGGTAAGCGATGCAGGCGCTTCAAAAGCCCCGATAGCCCGCATTGCAGATAAAATAAGCGGTATATTCGTGCCCGTTGTTATGAGCATAGCAGCACTGACTTTCATAGTGTGGCTGATACTCGGTTACGAGTTCACCCATGCGCTCTCCTGTGGTATTTCGGTGCTGGTCATCTCCTGTCCGTGTGCACTGGGACTTGCTACTCCTGTAGCTATCATGGCAGGTACAGGCAAGGGTGCCGAAAACGGAATACTGATAAAATCTGCCTCTGCACTTGAAACGCTTCACAGCATAGATACTGTGGTACTTGATAAGACAGGCACCATCACTGAGGGCAGACCCTCCTGCACCGATATCATCGAGTATGAAAGCGGCGCTTTTGCGGCTGCTTATGCCATAGAAAAATTATCCGAGCATCCCGTATCCGCTGCCATCACTGAACAAGCTGAAAAGATGGGGATATCCGCTCCGTCTGCCACAGGCTTTGAGGCACTGTTCGGCAGAGGCGTTACGGGAATCGTGAACGGCAGGCGCTATTACGTCGGCAACACACGCCTTATGACGGAAAACAGCATCGATATATCTGCGGCAGAAGCTGATTTCACACAGCTTTCCGATGAGGGTAAAACGGTGATGTATATTGCCGATGACAAGCATGTAACAGGAATCGTTGCAGCAGCCGATGTCATCAAGCCCAGCAGCCCCGAAGCTATAAATCGGCTTAAAGCTATGGGTATAGACGTAGTAATGCTGACGGGTGACAACAGGCGCACTGCAGAGGTCATCCGTGAACAGGCAGGCGTTGATGAAGTCATTGCAGAGGTGCTCCCCACAGGCAAGGCTGAACATATCGATAAGATTAAAGCCGAGGGAAAACGTGTTGCAATGATAGGCGATGGCATAAACGATGCTCCTGCATTGGCAGGTGCGGATGTCGGAATAGCCATCGGCGCAGGTACTGATATTGCAATAGAATCAGCAGATATAGTGCTGATGAAAAGTGATCTGTGCGATGCTGCGGCGGCAGTTTCACTGGGCAGGGCAACTATCCGCAACATCAAGCAGAATCTGTTCTGGGCATTCTTCTACAATGCTGTCGGAATTCCACTGGCTGCAGGGGTGCTGTTCATTCCGCTTGAGCTTAAGCTCAATCCCATGATAGCGGCGGCAGCAATGAGCCTCAGCTCACTGTTCGTTGTAACAAATGCGCTCAGGCTGAGATTCTTCAAGGTAAGGGGCGTGGAAGAAAAACGTGAACCGGCCCCAATACAGGAATGCAATGCGGTGATGAAGACCGCTGAAACATCATATACAACAACGGAGGAAAACACAATGACAAAGACAATGATAATCGAGGGCATGATGTGCAAGATGTGCAAGGCGCACGTTGAAAAGGCTCTGAACGCTCTTGACGGCGCAAGCGCAGAGGTAATACTTGAGGAAAAGAAAGCAGTGGTGACTCTCACTGCAGATATCTCTGACGAGGTGCTGACAAATGCCGTGACAGAGGCAGGCTACGAAGTTATCTCCATAAGCTGATATATTGACTTTTAACGCAGATTATGGTAAGATATTACCGTAAAAAACAGAAAGTCCTGCTTTTTTGCAGGACTTTTTTAATTCATGATATGAGGTAACAAACATGAGAATGAGAAAGAAGAAGCACCTTGAGGACAGGCTTGCCGCCTGCAAAGAGGTGATGATCTATATGCAGAATCAGAACGAATTCGCAGATGATCCGCTGAATGAGGAGCTGTTCTTTGACAGCATGAATGTATTCGGCAACGACAATCCTCTGCATGTAGAGATAGGCTGCGGAAAGGGTCAGTTCATAATCGAGCTTGCAAAGCGCAATCCCGACATCAACTACATAGCCATTGAAAAGACACCCAACGTTATTGTCGCAGGTATGGAAAAGCTCATGGAGAGCGATATGAAAAATGTTCGCTTCTGCCTTGGTCAGGCGGAGTATCTCCATCATCTGTTCCGTCCGCACACTATTGAAAGGCTGTATCTCAATTTCTCCTGCCCGTTCCCGAAAGAGAGCTATGCAAAGCACCGCCTTACCCATACGAGATTTCTTGAGATATACAAGGAAGTGCTGGTCCATGGTGCAGAGATACATCAGAAGACAGACAACCAGCGTCTGTTTGAATTCTCCATTGAGCATTTCTCCGCTAACGGCTTTGCAATGCGCAATGTCTCGCTAGACCTGCATAAAAGCGGCTTTGAGGGGAATATTATGACAGAATACGAGACCCGCTTCACGGAAATGGGTCTTCCGATATACAGATTAGAAGCAATCAATCCCTGACTTTGCTGGAGGTAAAATGCAGAAATTCCACGGCACATTCAGAAGCTCATCCAGGCTCTGCAACATACACTATTACATCTATACCCCCGAACTGCCGAAGGCTGTCATCATGCTGTCCCACGGCATGTGTGAATATATAGAGCGCTACACCGAGTTCGCACATTTTCTGTGCGACAGCGATATTGCTCTCATAGGCTGCGATCATCTGGGCCACGGTAACTCTATAGAAAACGATGATATGCTGGGCTACTTCGGACACAGCCGCGGTCACATCCATATGGCGCAGGATCTGCACCGCATGAAGATGATCACCGAACAGCGCTTCCCCGATATCCCGCATTTTCTTATCGGTCACAGCATGGGCAGCTTTATAGCACGCATATATTTTGCACGTTATCCGGGAGACCAGTGGAACGGTGCTGTATTCATGGGCACGGCAGGACCAGTCCCGTGGCTTGACGCGCTGCGCGCTCATCTCATCGCTATGGTGAAGCTTCAGGGGGAGATGTGGCGCTATGACTGGGGCATGGATCTTGCACTGGGCATCTTCAACATGCGTACCGAAAATTACCGCACACCATCTGACTGGCTCAGCCGTGACGATAAGAACGTGGATAAATTCCGTGCAGATCCCAAATGCAACTTTGCCTTTACAGTTGCAGGCTACCGCGATCTCATCAGTGCCCTCATGCTCTGCAACCGCAGACGTGTGCTCGAGGATACACGCACAGATGTTCCCGTGCTGCTGCTTTCAGGCGGCATGGATCCTATAGGAGAATACGGTCACGGAGTCCGCAAAGTCCGCAGGATGTTCGAGCTTATCGGCTGTGACGTCACGCTACGCATCTACCGTGAAGCACGCCATGAGCTGCTGTTCGAGCTGAACAGGGATGAAGTAATGAGCGATATTCTGGAATTCATCATAAACCGCGTGTAAGGTTGACAAACCTCCGCGCATGGTGTACAATATAAGTACAAAAAACTGTGAGGTGACATTTATGGCAAAACGCGACGACAAAAGACGCAGTGATGATAAGCTGGAACTCACCATCCGCCGCAACTGGCTGATCTGTGCGGCATCAGGGATCGCCATAGTTGCACTCATTTTGTTTTCAAAAGGATAAATATCTACAGGCAACGATAAACGCATCAATGACCTGTGCCCGCTCAGGCGGGCTTTTTTATTGACTTTATCTGGCTGTTGTGATATACTTAAATCAATTAAATTACGGAGGTAAGACCAATGGTAGAACAGCTTCAGATGTTATGTGAAAACTTCATCCGCAACCGCGATATCATTAAGGATGAATTCAAGTGGGATAACCAGTATATCATTCCTGTGTGCGCCTGCACCTTTACCGAAAAAGGCGTAATTATAAATGCAGAACGACTTAAGCAGTGTCAGAAACTGCTCAAGGAAAATACTGGCGTATTTTCTGATTTCAGAAGCTCTGTCGAGCTCCCTATGATAACTATGCTTGCAGCTGACGCAGATCCCGCAAAGCGCCTTTCCGACACTCTTGCCATATATGACATAATAAAAAGATATTTCAGAGGCGGAAGCTATACCGCGCTTATTTCTGCAATGGTCTCAGGAATGACCACAGTGCAGAACGCTGAACAGATAGCAGCGCGCGGCAAGGCTATCCATGGGATGATGAAGCAGGCACATCCGTTCCTCACAGACGGAGAGGACAGCGTTTTTGCAGTACTGATGGCATTCTCACCGAAGAACGATCAGCAGCTTTTTGAGGACATGGAAGCCTGCTATTCCCTGCTGAGAAAAATCGCAGGCGATAGCAATTCCGCACAGAGGATATCTCATGTACTGGCTCTGTACGAGGGTGCTCCCGAGGAAAAGTGTGCGCGTGTAAAGGCTTTGTATGATATGCTGGCAAGATCTAGGCGCAAGTATGGCAAGTATTATGAGCTGAGCGTACTTGCTTGTCTGGCGATGACTGCACCCGATCTGAATGAAGCTGCGGCACAGGTTGCTCATGCTGATAATTTCCTTGACAGACAGAAAGGCTATTCAGGACTCGGCATAGACAAGAAGACAAGAACCATGCACGCTGCAATGCTCACCTCCTGCCTGTATCAGCCCAATCGCGCAACAGAAGCTGCTCTCGCAGGCGCTATCGCAAGACTTGCCGCTCAGCAGACCGCTATGTGTGCTCTTATCGCAACAAACGCAGCGACATGATATATCTCGACAACGCCGCAACAACAAAGCTCTGTGACGAAGCGCTGGAAGCTATGCTGCCTCTGCTGAAAGATAACTATGGCAACCCATCCTCATCACATGAGATGGGACAGCAGGCAGCGGCAGTTCTGTTTTCCGCACGAAAGGATATGGCTAAGCTGCTCGGCAGCGAGCCTTATGAGCTGTTCTTCACCTCGGGAGGAAGCGAGGCTGACAGCATGGCGATATTCTCTGCCGCAAGGCTGGGAGAAAAGCAGGGCAAGCGCCACATCATCTCCCAGAAAACGGAGCACCATGCTGTTCTGAATGCGCTTTCCGAGCTTTCACATCATGGATTTGAAATAACGCTGCTTGATGTGGATAAAGACGGCAGAGTATCGCCCGAAGCACTGGCTCGCTCGTTACGTTCAGACACCGCACTGGTATCCATAATGACTGCCAACAATGAGATAGGCACCATCCAGCCCATAAAAGAGCTTGCATATATCTGCCATGAGCACGGAGCACTGTTCCATACAGATGCAGTTCAGGCTACGGGACATCTTCCTATAGATGTAAAAGAGCTCGGCTGTGATACGCTTTCGCTCTCTGCTCATAAGTTCCATGGTCCTAAGGGCGCAGGCGCATTGTACATCCGCGGCGGAATAGAAGTATTCCCGCTCATCCATGGCGGAGGACAGGAACGCGGTAAGCGCGGCGGCACGGAAAACATCACCGCTATCGCCGGAATGTCCGCAGCGCTGAAGCATGCAGTGGCTGATATGCCGCGCCGCACTGAGCACATCACATATCTGCGTGATATGCTCATCCATGAGCTTTCACAGCTGCCCTGTGCATCCCTTAACGGCAGCCGCACAGACAGGCTGTGCACAAATGTCAGCTTCTGCTTTGACGGTGCTGTCGGAGAGAGGCTTGTGTATCAGCTCAGCCGCAGAGGAATATGTGTTTCCGCAGGCTCTGCCTGCTCCTCAGGCACAGGTGCAAGCCATGTGCTGCTGGCACTGGGACTTGATACAAAACAAGCAGGAAGCGCAGTTCGTTTTTCGCTTTCGGAATACAGTACCGAAGACGAAATAAACACTGCGGTATCTATACTGAAAGAGCTGCTTGACAGCAGCATGACATAACAAAATCCGGAGGAAACTATTTTGCTGAAACTCGCAAGATATCTGAAGCATTTCAAGCTGCATGTATCGCTCGGACCTGCCTGCAAGCTGGTCGAAGCGGTATTTGAGCTGTTTGTGCCGCTGGTAATGGCGGACATCATAGATAAAGGCATTGCCGCAGGCGATAAGGAGCTTATCCTCAAAAACGGCGGTATCCTTATCATTCTTGCCGTGTGCGGACTTTCGTTCACGCTGGTATGTCAGTACCTTGCTTCGGTCGCGTCACAGGGTGTAGGAACACTGCTGCGCCGCGATCTGTACGCATATGTAAACACGCTCTCATATAAGGAGATAGATAAGATAGGCACATCCGCACTGGTGACCCGTATCGCAAACGACGTTAATCAGGTGCAGACTGCTGTTGCAATGCTGATTCGTCTTGTTATCAGAGCGCCGTTCCTTGTTGTCGGCGCAACTGTTATGGCATTCTCCATCAACCCTAAGCTGTCACTGATATTCTTTGGCTGCATGATAGCCATCGTGCTTATCATGTACCCCATCATGCAGGTGACAGTAAAGCTGTTCAAGCGCCAGCAGAAGAGCCTTGACGGCATCTCCCGCATAACACGCGAAAACCTTTCAGGTGTGAGAGTGGTACGCGCCTTTGCCCGTCAGGAATACGAAAAGGAACGCTTTGAAAAGAATGCAGAGGAATACCGTGTGTTCGCACTTAAAGCAGGACGTATCAATGCGCTGCTGAACCCTGCCATCTTTATCGTGGTAAATGTAGCGTACCTGCTCATAGTTTATTTCGGCGGTGGAATGGTATCCGTTGACGGACTTACACAGGGCGAGGTCATCGCTCTTGTAAACTATATGACCCAGATATCTCTTGCACTGGTGGTAGTAGCTAATCTCGTGACCATCTTCACAAAGGCAGCTGCTTCCTCACAGCGTATCAATGAGATCTTTGATATGCAGCCCTCCGTTGTGGGAGCCGAAAGCTCCCCCGAAACAGACTCCAACGCTCCTGCAATTGAGTTCAGGGATGTCAGCTTCTCTTATCTTGACGGCGAGGGTGCTGAAAGATCACTGGAGCATATCAGCTTTGAGCTGAACAAGGGTGATGTGCTGGGTATCATCGGCGGTACAGGCTCAGGCAAGACTACCCTTGTAAATCTGCTTGCACGCTTCTACGATGCCACTGAGGGCGCTGTGCTTATAAACGGTGCAGATGTCCGCAGCTACCCCGATAAGGAGCTGAGAAACATCATCGGACTGGTACCGCAGAAAACAGAATTGCTCAGCGGCACTATCCGCGATAACATGACCATGGGCAGAGAGGATATCTCTGACGAGCGCATCCTCGCAGCGCTGGAAACAGCACAGGCAAAGGAATTCACCGATGCGCTCACCGAGGGGCTGGATTCCCGTATACTTCAGGGCGGAAAGAACTTTTCAGGCGGTCAGAAGCAACGCCTTTCCATTGCACGTGCTATTGCAAGAGATCCTCAGATACTCATACTGGACGACAGCTCCAGTGCTCTAGACTATGCTACTGATGCGAAGCTCAGAAAAGCACTCAAGGAGCTGGATATGACCTGCGTTATCGTATCCCAGAGAGCCAACAGTATCCGCCATGCCGATAAGATAATCGTGCTTGATGACGGTGAGGCCGCAGGAATGGGCACGCACGCTCAGCTTCTGCGCGAATGTGAGGTCTACCGCGAGATCTGCCTGACCCAGTACACGGAGCAGAAACTGAAAGAACAGGAAACGGAGGGATAAGCAGTGGCAAAAAAGGACAAAAAGGGCGCGCTGCTGCGTATCCTCAGATATGTAAAGCCGCAGTTGTGGCTCGTTATCGTAGCGCTGATATGCGCTGCGGCAAGCGTACTGCTTTCGCTGTATACGACAGTGCTTGTGGGTGACGCTGTGGATTGCATCGGCATAAACGGCTCTGATTTTACAAAGATGTCTCCTATACTTATCCGTATGGCGATCATCATTCCGTTGGTGGCAGGCTTTCAGTGGCTGATGTACTTCTGCACCAACGCCATAACTCACCGCACAGTAAAAGCACTCAGAACAGACGCTTTTGCACGTGTTCAGAAGATACCGCTCTCCTACATCGATGTCAACGCGCACGGAGATATAATCAGCCGCGTTGTAAATGATGTTGATGCGGTTTCAGACGGACTTTTACAGGGCTTCCAGCAGCTTTTCACAGGCGTTGTAACGATAGTAGGAACACTGTGCTTCATGCTTTCGCTGAGCCTGAAGATCACTCTTGTGGTGGTGCTGATAACACCTGTTTCCTTTGCGGTGGCAGCGATCATATCAAAGCTCTGCTTCAATAAATTCAGCGAGCAGTCAAAGCTCAAGGGCGAGCTTACAGGCTTTATAGATGAACACATCGGCGGTCAGAAGCTGGTCAAGGCTTTCGGCTATGAGGATGACGCCAAGGAACGCTTCAACGAAATAAACGAGCGCCTGAACGTATGCGGCAGAAGAGCACAGTTCTACTCCGCATTGACAAATCCCTGCACTCGCTTTGTAAACTCACTGGTTTACGCAGGTGTAGGAGTTTTCGGTGCACTGAGCGTTGTTGCTTCAGGCGGCACATTCTCTGTGGGCGCGCTGTCCTGCTTCTTGCAGTACGCAAATCAGTACACCAAGCCGTTCAACGAGATCTCAGGCGTTATCACCGAGCTTCAGAACGCTATCGCATCTGCGGGACGTATATTTGAGCTCATTGACGAGCCAGCGGAGACTCCCGATGACGATAACAAGGTGCTTGAAAACTGCGACGGCAACGTAACACTCGATGATGTGAGCTTCTCTTATGTTCCCGAAAAGCCTCTTATCGAGAATCTTAACCTCGCAGTGAAAAGCGGCCAGCATATCGCCATCGTCGGACCTACGGGCTGCGGCAAGACCACGCTCATCAATCTGCTCATGCGTTTCTATGACGTGGTGGGCGGTGAGATACGAGTAAGCGGCGAGCCGATAAAGGATATCACCCGAAACAGCTTACGCAGCAGCTTTGGAATCGTGCTTCAGGAAACATGGCTGTTCAAGGGAACTGTACGCGAAAACATCGCCTACGGCAGACCCGACGCTCCGCTTGAGGAAGTAATTGCCGCTGCCAAGGCAGCCCATGCACACAGCTTCATCCGCAGACTTCCGCAGGGCTATGATACCGTGATAAGCGACGGCGGCGACCTTTCACAGGGACAGAAGCAGCTGCTCAGCATAGCACGAGTAATGCTTACACTTCCGCCGATGCTGATACTGGACGAGGCTACCTCCTCCATCGATACCCGTACAGAAATGCGTATCCAGAGCGCCTTTGACAGGATGATGAAAGGCAGAACGAGCTTCGTAGTAGCTCACCGACTGTCTACCATCCGTGAGGCTGACTGCATACTCGTCATGAAAGCCGGTCACATCGTTGAGCAGGGCAATCATAACGAGCTCATGGCAAACCGCGGCTTCTATTATGAGCTGATAAACTCCAGACAGGAGAACGCATAATTCTATATAGCGCTCATAAAATATTACCCGTGAAGAAATCTTCACGGGTTACTTTTTTCTCATAGATAGATCGAATTTGGTTTATTTCTTTTTTAATATATCCAATGTATGATTTGACGCACCGATGATATCCTGCCTTTCGCAGATTGCAAGATGATATTCGACCCACTTAGAAAAAGTATATTCATCCATCTGGTCAATGCATTCACGAATATAGTGCGTTGCGCCATCGGTAGCAATAAGCTTTATACGTTCAACATCCACGCAACTGTCCAGTGCCGCGATTTCTTCCGTGCGTATCAGTTCAAAAAGCTCTTTCGGCTCACTTTTACAATGCCAGTCCTCACTTATCATATCGTTTTCCAGTACCTTTTTTAAATTGTTGTGAAGAAATACATGCTGTATTATCGTGGATTCATTCATACAATATGCAACCATGATGATACCACCTTGTTTTGTCACTCTCACTGCTTCAGACAACGCCCTGATCTTATCCTCATTTGAATACAAATGATACATAGGACCAAGAACAAGTGTCATATCAAAAGTATTATCGGAAAGCATAGATAGTTCAAGTGCATTGCCTTCTATCACCTCAATAGATTCATTACCGATAAGCTTGCTCTTCAATATATCGATGTTGTGTTTTACTAGTTCAACAGCGGTTACAGCATATCCTTCCTGAGCTAAAGATACGCTGTATCGTCCTGTACCTGCACCGACTTCAAGAATTTTTGGATGTTTGACCTTGCACAAAAAATCGTGTACATACTTTTGCGTTGTAATATACTCAACCTGACCGTGCTGAGATAACAAGCGTTTGTCCTCATTTATACTGTTGTAAAAATCATTGATATAATCCACCTTATCACCACCTTGATATCAAATTATAATTGATTAAGCCATAACAAGAATGACAGTAGCAATGCAAAGCCGCTTATATACATTATAAGCGGCTTTGCAGATTTATCATCTGATACCGTAGTGCTCAATGATATAATCCATATCCTTATCACCTCTGCCCGAGAGATTGATGAGGATAGAGCCATGCTTCATCTGCTTTGCAAGCTTTATTCCATACGCTACCGCATGGGAGCTCTCGATCGCGGGAATTATTCCCTCCATACGGGAAAGCGTGAAGAATGCGTCGATAGTCTCATCATCGTTGATGACATCGTATTTTACTCTGCCGATATCGCGCAGGAATGCGTGCTCAGGTCCTGAGGATGGGTAATCCAGACCGCTTGCAACGGAGTACACGGGCGCAGGCTCGCCGTTTTCATCCTTAAGCATGATGCTGTTGAAGCCATGCATCACACCCTCCTCTCCGTATTGTAGGCTGGCAGCGTGATCGCCCAGCCTTTCACCTCTGCCAAGAGGTTCAATGCCGTAGATATCCACCGGATCGTTCAGGAAGCCCGAAAACATTCCCATCGCATTCGAACCGCCGCCAACACACGCAACCACCGCATCGGGAAGCTCGCCCGTCATTTCAAGGAACTGCTCGCGTGCCTCTATTCCGACTACGCTCTGGAAATCGCGCACCATCATAGGGAACGGATGAGGACCTACCACCGAGCCTATACAATAGATGCAATCCTTGTATTCTCTGCAGTATGCTTCAAATGCAGCGTCTACCGCCTCTTTGAGTGTTGCAAGTCCATGAGTTACTTCAACAACATTTGCTCCGAGTATCTTCATTCTCGCAACATTGGGAGCCTGCTTCTTGATATCCACACTGCCCATATAGATATCGCACTCAAGTCCGAAATATGCCGCTGCAGTAGCCAGCGCTACGCCATGCTGACCTGCGCCAGTCTCTGCAATGACTTTCTTCTTGCCCATATATTTTGCAAGCAGCGCTTCGCCCATACAGTGATTGAGCTTATGCGCGCCTGTGTGGTTGAGATCCTCGCGCTTTACATAAAGCTGTACATCGCCAAGGCTGTTGGAGAGCCTCTCAAGATAGGATATGGGAGTGGGTCTGCCCTGGAACTCCTTGCGTATCTTTCTCAGCTCACCGATAAATTTTGAGGATTTGCATATCGTATAATATGCCTCTGTTATCTCCGCCATAGCTTTTTTCAGATCATCGGGAATGAACGCTCCGCCGTATCTGCCATAAAAGCCGTTGTTATCGGGGTAGTTCTTGAAGTAGTTAGTGAATTCAAAGTTATTGTGTGTCATGATCAGATTCCTCCGTTAAATAAAAAATATAGTTATAGTCAGTTTTGAAGTCATCCGAGCCACGCCATCGTTTTACCAGCAGAAACATATTATCTCCTCCTAATATCGTATTTTTCTGCCGAAAACAAAAACGCCCCCGACAGAAGTATACTCTTCTGTCAAGGACGAATAAATACTTATCCGCGGTGCCACCTTGATTCACAGCAATGACGCTGTGCGCTTGCGGGATACCTGCATATCCCCGGCAACTGACGTATGCCCCACGTCGCAGAATACTCTGTGCGCCTACAGTTGGCTTACACATTTGACTGCGCCCTCAGCGGTCCATTTGACAACTTGTTTCTTACCTGACTCTCAGCACCACAGGTTCTCTGTAAAGGCATCATTGCCGTTATCTCCGCATCAACGGTTTAGGTTATTCACTTGTTTAGTACAGTATATCACCGCACTTTGATTTTGTCAACACTTTTTTTAAAAAAATTTTATGGCGCTTCGATATTGAGCAGCTCCTCGATATTGAAATCAAGTATCAGCGATCGCACATACTCTATCTTTTCCGCCTTATCTGCACTGAAACGAAATGTCCCCAGCTTTGCCGAAAGCTCGTCCAGCCTGTCCACATCCATATCCTCGGCGGCTGCGCGTATACCTGCGAATATCTCCTCCACCTCAGCCTGATCATCCTCGGAATCTTTAGCAGCAGTGTTTGCTGCAGACGGAAGCAGATCATAATAACTGAGCCAGCGCTCTATAAAAAGCGGATGCAGCGTGTTGATAACGAATGTGTTGCTGCCCTTTGCGGCATTCTCAAGCTCCAGTGCCATACCTGCAAGAGGGGTTATACCGACCAGCGCCGCGCTGCTCTTCATGCTATGCACCTTGATGCGGTAGCTGTCAAGACAGTTATCCAGATCTCTGAAATAACGCTCCAGCTCAGATGCGTCTTTTTTCAGAGAGCCTCTGAGCATACTTACTGTTTCCAGCAGCTTTTCATCATCGCCGAAATGAGAGCGTGCGTTGTTCCAGTCAACGCCGTCTATCTGAGGCAATCGAACCTCTTTTCTTTCATCCATAGCAGGCTCTGCAGCATAAGTGCCTATATCCAGCAATGAAGCTATCAGCTTTTCAAGTCTGCGCGGCTCAACAGGCTTTGAAAGGAAAGCGTTAAAGCCGTTGCTGAGATAAAACTCCTCTGCTCCTGCTATAGCATTTGCAGTCAGTGCAACAACAGGCGCTTCAGCGCTCAGATTATCCTCATGCATATTGCGAAGCGCTTCAAGCGTCTGCACGCCATCCATCTCTGGCATCATGTGATCCATAAAGATGATATCGTATTTATTCTGCTTTACAAGCTCAAGACACTCCGCACCGCTTGCTGCTTCAGTTATCTGCATTCCTGTCTTTTTAAGCAGCAACGAGAACACCTTACGGTTCATCTCGTTATCATCCACCACAAGGACCCTTGCCCAATCAGCGGCGAACTGTGCCGAATACTCCTTATGCTCATGCTCACGCTGGAGACCCAGCTTTCCTATAGGCGCAGAGTCCTCCACTTTCTGCTTTAAAACAAATGAAAAATCCGAGCCCTCGCCGTAAACGCTCGCAACTGCAAGCTCCGAACCCATCAGCTTCAGCAGCTCATTTGTGATAGCGAGTCCGAGACCGGTTCCCTCGATACTGCGGTTGCGGCTCTCATCTATTCTGTTGAACGCGCCGAACAGATCTCCGACATCCTCCTGTTTAATTCCTATACCCGTATCCTTTACACTGAAATGCAGTCTGCCATCGCCCAGATACTTTATCTCAAGCGTAACACTGCCTGCATGAGTATATTTTATGGCATTACTGAGCAGATTTGTGAGTATCTCCTTGATACGCACATCATCACCCACAAGCACGGACGGCAGGTCTTCATCGGCTATGATATTCAGCTTAAGACCTTTTCCCTGCGCCCTGAAGCGAAACAGGCTGTATATATCATTTATCAGAGAAGCTGTGCTGTACCGAACGGAAAGGATAGTCAGCTTGCCCTCCTCTATCTTTGTAATATCAAGTATATCGTTGACTATACCTAGCAGGGACTCTGCCGCGATCTTCGCCTCCGAAGCGTAATTCAGCACGTCATCTTCCTTGCTTTCACGCAGTATCATCTCATTCATACCCATGATCGCATTGATTGGTGTGCGGATCTCATGCGACATATTCGCAAGGAACAGCGATTTGGTCTTGGTTGCCTCCTGCGCCTGATCGCACTTTGCCTCTACTACCTTGAGCAGATCGTCAAGGCTTCGCTCCTGCTCGTAATTCTGACGCTGCTGGAACGTGATGATGTTCGTCATACTTACGATGACCCAATTCGTTACCAACGTTACGATAGTACCGAATGTGTATTCCAGCATAGTCTGGCGTGAGCCTGTATAGATACTTACGAATGCCGCCACCAGCACCACAACGATAACCGATGCTATCATATGGAAACGCGAAATCTTTGGATCAAGGAACACAAAGATCGTTATCGCACTGAAAAAGACCGCATAAATAAACACCTGTGCAGAATCAAACGCTACCGAAATAAACGCGCCCACGACGAAAAAGGTGATGCTCTGAATATATTTATGCGCTTTCTCACTCAGAAAATGCTTGTGTATATTTACGCCGAGCATCACATCCAGAGCGACCGCAGGCACTACAAACCCGATCATTGCATACAGAGGCATACGATGATATACGATACTCATGATCAATACCACTAACTGCTCAAAAATACTGAAATACAAATTGCAGCGGGCACCCGACTTGAATGAGCCTATCATACCCTCACCCCTTTCGGAACAACAAAGCTTAACCCCTTATGCACTATCTCAGCATTGCACTCGGTTATATTCTTGATAAGATCGCCGTCCAGATTTACGGTAAACGGCGAGCCGTCTGTACGGCGTATTTTTATACGCGAACACTCTCCGTGCCGCATGAGCTTCTTCACCTTATCGTATTTCTTTCCTGTAAGAGCCGTCAACGTGGGCAGCAGCGGAATACCGCGCTTGTTGCCGGAAAGCCTGTATATCGCTTTTCCATCGTCTACACAGGTATGCTCCGCAAAAAACATATTACCTCCGAAAACACAGCCGTTTCCGATAAATATCTCCGCAAACCTGCCGGTAAATATCTCATCGTCAAGCGTCACTTCATAGTCCAGCGTCTTGGAAACGAATATGGAATAGATAGTTGAAACAAAATAAGGTACTTCCTCACCGATAAAACGTAGTATACGATAATCGTTCATCTTGTCAACGCAGTTGCTGTCAAGACCTGTAGAAAGCGTATTGAGCGATACACCGTGATCTGTGCGTATGTAATCCACCTTGATAACATCGCCGTTTATCAGCTCCTCTATCTGATGGAAACGCTGCTCATCCTCCCCGAACATCTTCAGAAAATCGTTGGTAAGTCCGCAGGGAAAGAATGCGACCTCCGCCTTGGAAAGATCATCGAAGCCCGCAAGCATATTACGCATAGTACCCGAACCTCCACAGCAGTAAAAGCGCAGCTCATCCCCCTGAAATATATGCTGTATCTTCTTTACAAGCTCTGTTTCATAGCCTGCATATCTTGTATTGAACACAAAATAATTAAGATCTGATATCGCAGAGAGCTTAGTACGAAGATCATCCGCAAAGGTCTTGTTTCCCGCAAAGGGATTTATGATGAAAATATGTATCATAGTATCCTCCGCCGCAAAAATGCAAAAACGGCAACCTCGGCGTACTGTTGCTTGTACTCCGCGCTGCCGCCGTTATGTTACTTTTTCTTCAGAACACCCGCTATCATCTCAAGGAGCTTGTCCTTTTTCGGGGGTTTGAGCATATATCCTGCAGGATTGAGACTGATAAGCTTAGTCACCACTTCTCTGTCTGCAGAAGCGGTAAGAAAGATCACAGGAATATCGTTAGCCTTGGGATCGTCACGCAGGAGCTGGAACACCTCCGCACCGTCAACTATAGGCATCTCATAATCAAGGAGTATGAGGTCTGGCTTGTGCTTTTCTATAGACATGAACGCCTGCGCGCCCGAAACAGCGATAGCAACGCTGTAATCCTCAGCCAGCATATCCTTAACAGTTCTCAGCAGAATGGCATTATCATCCACCACAAGAACATGCGCTTTATTAACAACTTCATTGCTTACGACCACACCAGTCATAGCTGTTATCCCTCCAGATATATCTATCGGACAAATGTCCGTATATGTAACTTTTTTTAAGCAAATTAATCAATATGTTAATAGTATAACATATTTCTCCCAAAAATGCAATAGTTTTGACAAACACAAAATCATGTTTTTCGTCAGCGTTTTTATAGTTGCAATTCCGATAAAAATATGGTAAACTGTGTGTATAACCTAAGTTCTCTAATGAAAGGACGATATATTATGGGTCTGCAATTCAGAAAAAGAATAAAGATATGCAAGGGTGTTAATCTCAACATCTCAAAGACAGGTGTGGGAGTAAGCGTCGGCGCAAAGGGCGCACGATATTCCATGCACAGCAGCGGACGCCGCACCGCAACGGTAGGCATACCGGGAACAGGTCTTTATTATACCAAGAACCTCAGCAACAGCAAGAAAAAGACCTCCACCAAGAAAGGTGCTTCCGCAAAAAAGAGCACAAAGGAGATCGAAGCTCAGCAGGCTCAGGCAGAGCAGCAGCTCCAGGCAGCTCAGGAGGAGCTTGAGCAGTTCGAAAGATACATAGAGGTCATAACAAACGTGCACCGCAACTGTGATCTTGCAATGAACTGGCAGGTCATCGCAAACCGTGAGGATAACGGGACATCAGGCGGCAAAGGTCCGCGTGAGCTGAAAGCTCAGCAGGAATACGATAACTATCGTCCAACGCTTGCAGAGCAGATAATGAAGAAGCTGGAGCAGGAGCGCAGACAGGAGCTGCTTGCCGCCATAGAGGAAGCAAAAAGACTGGACGCCGAAGAATGCGGCGGCATGAACGCAAGCAAGGAATTCGCAAAGCGAATGCTGGCAGGCGATATCGAAGCATATTACGAAGCTATCGAGAACTCCGATATGCTGACAGAGCTTGCGGAACTGGGAAGCGATTTCGAATTCGGCACTGACGATCCCGCTCGCATGGAGATAGAATTCACAATCAAAGCGGCAGAGGTGATCCCCGAAAAGCAGCTTACTCTGACTAAAGCAGGCAAGCTCAGCGAAAAGGACTTCACCAAAACAGCATATTTCGATATCCTGCAGGACTATGTATGCAGCTGCTCCATAAGGCTTGCAAGGGAGCTGTTCGCGGTGCTGCCTGTGGATACCGTAGTAGTTCATGCAACAGATATCATGCTGGATACCGCAACAGGTCACGACGAGGAAACGACCATTCTTTCCGTGGAGTTTGACCGCAACCGTTTCCTTGATATCAACTTTGACAGGATAGACGCTTCGGATTTCGTATCATCGTTCCCGCATAATATGAAATTCGCAAAGACCACAGGCTTCAAGCCCGTTGAGCGTATCGGAGAATAATATTACAGCCCCGCCATTGTGACGGGGCTTTCATTCGGCAAAAAAGCGCTTTTCGAACAGAATTTGTTTGTGAAATTTCAATATTGACTGTTTTGCGAAACAGGCGTATACTTGTAATTAGATATTAAGAAAAGAGGCGATATAATGGCTGCTAAAAAGTACGAGATAGATATGTGCAGCGGCCCTATACTTCCGAAGCTTCTGAAGCTCACGCTGCCGCTCATGCTTTCAAGCGTGCTGCAGCTGCTGTTCAATGCGGCGGATATAATCGTAGTGGGTAACTTTGCCAGCGACAATTCACTGGCGGCTGTAGGTTCGACTTCATCGCTCGTCAATCTGGTGACAAATCTGTTTCTGGGACTTTCCACAGGCGCAAACGTAATGACATCACGCTACATGGGTGCAAAAGACGATGTGCGCGTCAGCAAAACGGTACATACCTCCATATTCCTCAGCATCGTCAGCGGCGCGATACTTACAGTGATAGGTGTTCTGTTTGCAGATAAGATGCTGCTTCTCATGAAGACTCCCACAGAGGTGCTTGACCTTTCCACCCTGTATCTTCGCATATACTTCTGCGGCATGATAGCAATGATGATATATAACTTCGGCAGCTCGATACTCCGCTCAAAGGGCGATACCAAAAGACCTCTCTATTACCTCACCTTTGCAGGTATAGTCAATGTGGGGCTGAATCTGATATTTGTAATATTCCTGAAGATGGACGTGGCCGGCGTCGCATTGGCAACAGTGATCTCCCAGTGCGTTTCAGCATTACTCATCATACGCTGTCTCATGAAAGAGACCGACGCTTTTCGCTTCAGCTTTAAAAAGCTGCTGCCTGACCGCGTCATCACGGGCAAGATACTCGGCATCGGCTTCCCTGCAGGCTTTCAGGGAGTGGTATTTTCCCTCTCCAATGTCGTTATCCAGTCCTCCATCAACAGCTTTGGCCCGATAGTAATGGCAGGTAGTGCTGCTGCAGCCAGCATAGAGGGCTTTGTCTGGGTATCCATGAATGCATTCTCTCAGGGTGCGCTGACATTCACCAGTCAGAACATCGGTGCAGCAAAATACAGCCGCATCAACCGCATAGCGCTGATATCCTGCTCCTGTGCGGCTGCAGCAGGTCTTATACTCGGCAACCTTGCATATCTTTTCGGTGATGTTCTGTTAGGCATCTATGACCCTCGTCCCGAAATAATACCGCCGGGTCTGACAAGAATGAGCCTTGTTTGCGTATTCTATTTCACCTGCGGTCTTATGGATTGTATAGTAGGCTCCATACGCGGCATGGGCTATGCGGTAACTCCCACGATAGTATCGCTCCTCGGCGCATGCGGACTCAGGATACTGTGGATATTCACAATATTCACCATTCCCGAATACCATACGGAATTCATGCTGTTCCTGTCCTACCCCATCTCCTGGACGATAACCTTTGCAGCGCATTTTATCTGCTACCTGTTCATGCGAAGAAGATTTCCGAAGCACGATCTGCCCACAGGAAGCTGACCTTTTCACCTCCCCATTACGGGGAGGTTTTTTGATCTATATGGGTCAAGATAAAAAATAATAATGTCAACAATTGACATTTGCTGCTTTTTAATGTATAATCAATATATCCCTCACGGCTGATAATTTATGGAGATATATCATGATCGGAACTTACAGGATCATAGCAATGTGCACCAGCAGAATACAGGACAGGGAATGCTATGAGCTGATAACAGAGCTGCAGCAACAGCTCCGCGGAACAGATATGCGCCTTTTTGTACTCAATACCGATGTCAAGGACGGAAACGGAAACTTCCGCAGCAGCGGCAGCACAGGCATATTCGATCTGCTGCAGCATCCATGCATAGATATCGTACTTGTTGACGAGGAGCGCATCAAAAGTCCTGTGATATCTGACGCACTCATAAAAGATGCTCTGGCAATTGGCAGACCTGTGATGGTCATAGGTGAAGCGCATGAGGGCTGTGTCAATATAAAGTTCAACGATAACGGTTTTGGTGATGTTATTCGTCACATGATAGATGTACACGGTCTCAGAAAGCTGCATATGATGGCAGGAATAAAAGGAAATCCCTTTTCTGACGGACGTATAGCAATGTTCAGAAACGTCCTCGACGAATACGGGCTTCCTTTTGACGAAAGCATGGTAAGCTATGGCGGCTTCTGGACTACACCCGCTACAGAAGCGACCGAGCAGCTGCTACAGCGCGGCGATCTTCCTCAGGCTATACTCTGCGCCAACGACAGCATGGCGATAGCCGCCATAGGAACACTGAAAAAGCACGGCTACCGCGTACCTCAGGATATCGCTGTAACCGGCTATGACAACGAGGATGAAGCATATTTCTGTGAGCCTCAGCTCACCACAGTAGCCCACGGAAACAGCGCACTGTGCCAGGAGCTTGTGAAGCTGCTCCAAAGCGCTGAAAAAGGCAGAACGGAAACGGTATATGTAAACACCCGTATGCTTACACATTGCTCCTGCGGCTGCGAAACATCCACAGAAACCAGCGCAGTGGAGCATATCATAGAACAGGGCAACCGTTTCTTCCGATATCAGGACGAGGGGATCACTTTATCCGAAATAAGCGCTCAGATACAGCTTTGCAAGGATTTTGAAGAAATGTGCCACCTCATGCATGCAGATGATAAGATGTATGCCGTTGCGTGTATGCTCAAAAAGGAATATATAGATTTTACTATCGATCCCGAAAAACAGCACGAAAAGGGATTCGGCGATGAGCTTCTCCTCCTGTTTGACGGAGACTGCATCAATTACGAAAAGCAGCAAGGAAGACGCTTTGTTCCGCACATGATGAAAAGCTCCGATATACTGCCATCACTGCAGTACTACCTTGATGACAGCAGATGCATCATTTTCAATCTGCTGTGTTATCATGGCGTACCGCTTGGATATCTGGCTTTCCACTACAGCGAATACGGGGTAGGAAACTTCCTCAAGATACCGCAGACTGTCACGGCGCTCAACAATGCACTTGGCAGCTTCCGAAACAGTCGCTATCAGGAATACCTTATCCGCCGTATCGATGAGATGTACCGCACTGACGCGCTTACAGGTCTGCTCAACCGCCACGGCTTTATGACAGAATATGCCGAGCTGCTATCGCATATCGGGGATCAGCCTCTCACTGCTGTTCTGCTTGATCTTGACGGATTGAAGCAGATCAACGATACTTTCGGCCACGAAGAGGGCGATCATGCTATACGCACAGCTGCCGCCGCACTCAGGAGCGTCTGCCCCGAAAGTGCAGTTTGTACGCGCTTTGGCGGAGATGAGATGCTTGCGGTGTTCCCTGCCTGTGGATATGATGTGCGCGAAAGCTTTGATAAGGAGCTTGACCGTATTAACAGTGCCTCAGACAAGCCTTATTCCGTAATGGGAAGCTTAGGAGTACTTACACTTGCTGTGGGCGAACATCCTGCATTTGAAGAGATCGTAAAGCGCACAGACTTGCTCATGTACGAGGAAAAGCGCCGCCGCAAGGCTGAACGCGTATAAAGACAGACCCTCTGTCCAAAGCAGAGGGTCGATCTGTTATATCACTTTTGTCCGTAATATGCATTTGCTCCATGCTTGCGGAGATAATGCTTATCCAGCAGCTCTCTGCTCATGTTCTGAGCAGCAGGGTCAAGCGAAAGAGTCAGCCATGCCATTGCGGAAAGCTCCTCCAGCACAACGGAATTGTGCACCGCATCCATGCCGTCCTTACCCCAGACAAAGGGCGCATGATTTCTTACAAGCGCCGCAGGGATGTGGGCATATTCCTTACAGCACTCCACTATCACCTTGCCCGTTTCCAGTTCGTATTCGCCTGCTATCTCCTCGGGAGTCATGCTGCGTGTACAGGGAATATCACCGTAAAAGTAATCGCCGTGTGTCGTGCCAAGTGCAGGAATATCCTTTCCTGCCTGTGCAAAAGCAGTTGCATATCTGCTGTGCGTATGCACGATACCACCGATACCCTCAAAGCTGCGGTACAGCTCAAGATGTGTAGGCGCATCGCTGGATGGTCTCAGCCTGCCATCAACGATATTGCCCTGAAGATCAAGCACTACGATATCGTCAGCGGTCATGGTATCGTACTCCACGCCGCTGGGCTTGATAGCCACAAGACCCGTTTCACGATCGTATTCGCTTACATTGCCCCATGTGAATGTTACAAGACCATACTTCGGCAGCATCAGATTTGCCGCCAGAACACGCTGTTTCAGTTCTTTTATATCCATTATCCGTTTCCTCCGTTTATTGCGCTTCTACAGCTGCCTGCTCAGCCGCAAGACCTGCTCTGTACAGCTTCATATACTCCGCAAAGCCTGCTGCATCTTCTGCGTGCGGAGCCATGGTGTTTCCTGCCGCACCTGCAAAAACACGCTTGCTCAGATAATCCGCAAGCTTCTCTTCCCTGTTTTCACGAGCCTGATATGCCGCCAGCAGCGCAATGCCCCATGCGCCGCCCTCGCCTGCGGAAGTCATCAGCGTCACAGGCACTCCGAGTGCAGATGCAAGGAAGCGCTGACCTGTCACAGGGGACTTGAAAAGTCCGCCGTGGGCATAGATGTTATCAAGCGTCACCTTTTCTTCGTCAAACAGGATATCCATACCTATCTTCAGCGTGGACATACAGGAATAGATAAGGCTTCTCATAACATTCGGAATATTGAACTTCGACTCAGGAGAGCGCATCAGCATAGGTCTGCCCTCAGTAAAGCCCGTAACATGCTCACCCGAATGATAATTGTAATTGATTATTCCGCTGCAATCAGAGTCACCATCCAGCGCAGCCGCAAACAGCTTGGTATAAAGCTCAGTCTTTGTCATTTCACAGCCGCAGCTTCTGAGAAGCTCGTCAAACAGCTCCACCCAGCCGTTGAGCTCGGTAGTGCAGTTATTGCAGTGCACCATAGCAACGGGGTCACCGCAGGGAGTGGTAACTATATCTATCTGCCTGTGAAGACGGGAAAGCTCGCGCTCAAGCACCACCATTGCAAAAATGGATGTACCTGCGGATACGTTGCCTGTACGCGGAGCTATGCTGTTTGTAGCGACCATGCCTGTCTGCGCGTCACCCTCGGCAGGACAGAACGGCACGCCTGCACCGAATACGCCTGTAGGGTCAAGCAGCTTTGCACCGTTTTCCGTCAGCCTGCCAGCGCATTCTCCAACGGGAACGATAGCGGGAAGTATATCGATAAGCTGCTGAGAGAATGCAGTATTCTCTGTAAGCTGTGCAAACTTCGCCAGCATATTTTTATTATAAGAACCTGTTTCGGGATCTATCGGGAACATACCCGAAGCGTCCCCGATACCGATATTCTTTTCACCCGTAAGCAGGAAATGAACATAGCCTGCAAGCGTTGTGATAAAGCGCACCTGAGGGATATGCTCCTCCTTTTTCAGTATAGCCTGATAAAGATGGGCAATGCTCCAGCGCTGAGGTATATTGAAAGCAAAGCTTTCTGAAAGGATATCCGCAGCCTCACCTGTCATCGTATTGCGCCAAGTACGGAAAGGCACCAGCAGCCTGTCATTCTCATCGAATGCAAGATAACCATGCATCATAGCCGAGATACCTATCGAAGCCGCAGTGGCGAGCTGAACACCGTACTTCTCCTTTACATCAGCCATAAGCGATGCAAAGCAGGACTGAAGTCCCTTTATGATATCCTCCTCGGAGTATGTCCACACGCCGTTCTCCAGGCTGTTCTGCCAGTCATGCGCACCCGAAGCCACAGGCTCCGGCTTATCGCCCACCAGTATCGCCTTTATTCTTGTTGAACCGAACTCGATTCCTATCGAGGCTTTTCCGCTTGTTATCTGTTCTCGTATATCCATTTTTTCGCCTTTCTGTGATGCATGACCACGTCTACTGTATAACGATATTTTATCACATTGAATGTTCGTTGTCAATAATTGGCGCTGATATTACCACTTACTTTCCCAAAGCAGTGGAGAACTGACGTTTGTATCATTTTATGCATATTTTGTGCTATCAAGTCTATAGACATTACCGCATTGTTATGCTACAATACAAACAGAAACAGTTATATCCAGATATATAACAGCAAAAAATAATACATATCTCAGGAGGATATATCATGATACCAACGCTTGAATGGCTCAAAGATCCCGAAGTATTCGCTGTTAACCGCGAACCTGCTCATTCGGACCATCACTGCACAACTCCATGCGGCGAGCTTTGTCAGGACCTCAACGGCACATGGAGATTCGCCTACTCAGAACGCCCCGATGACAGACCTGCTGATTTTTATGCGCCCGAAACAGATATCAGCAACTTTTCCGAGATACAGGTGCCCGGACATATCCAGCTTCAGGGCTGGGGAAGACCTCAGTATGTAAATACCCAGTATCCCTGGGAGGGTCATGAACAGCTCGTTCCGCCTCAGATACCGAAGAAGCGCAACCCCGTCGGCAGCTATGTGAAGTACTTCGATGTTGACGAAAAGCTGATCGGCAAGGAAACTTTCATCAGCTTTCAGGGCGTTGAAACTGCGTTCTATGTATGGCTCAACGGCGAGTTTGTCGGATACTCAGAGGATAGCTTTACTCCGTCCGAATTCAATATCACCCAATATCTGAAAGCAAAGGATAACAAACTTGCAGTGGAAGTATACCGCTACAGCACCGCAAGCTGGCTGGAGGATCAGGATTTCTGGAGGTTTTCGGGAATATTCCGTGATGTATTCCTCTACGCCGTACCACATCTTCACATCCGTGATATACAGATAACAGCAGACTTCGATCCCTCAGACGGCAGCGGTACATTCTCCGCTCTGGCAGAGGTAACAGGAGCAAGTGAGTACACGGTATCCGCAATACTTACTGACAAACAGGGCAAAACGGTATTCTGTGACAAAGGAACAAGCATCTCTGCTATCATCCCTGATGTTGATCCCTGGAGCGCAGAAGCCCCGTATCTCTATACGCTTACTTTCACACTGACAGACACAGACGGAACAGTTATAGAAACCGCTGATACAAAAGTAGGCTTCCGCACATTCGAGCTGAAAAACGGCATCATGACGCTCAATGGAAAGCGCATAGTATTCAAGGGCGTGAACAGACACGAGTTCAGCGCACAGCGCGGCCGTTCCATAACCGCAGAGGAAATGCTCTGGGATATCCGTTTCATGAAGCAGAACAACATCAACGCTGTACGCACCAGTCATTACCCCAACAACTCACTCTGGTACAAGCTATGCGATGAATACGGCATCTATCTGATAGATGAAACAAACCTCGAAACACACGGCGCAAACTCGCTCGTTCCCGCCTCCTGCCCCGAATGGAAAGCTGCGGTACTGGACAGGGCACGCTCTATGTATGAAAGGGACAAAAACCACCCGTCCATACTTATCTGGAGCTGCGGCAACGAATCTGACTGCGGTGACGATATCGCGGCAATGGCGGAATACTTCCACACAGTTGACAAACGCAGACTTGTGCACTACGAGGGCGTTTTCTGGAACAGAAAATACGACCACATAACCGATATGGAAAGCCGTATGTACGCAAAGCCTGCTGATATCGAGGAATATCTCTCAAACTCCCCCGCAAAGCCATATATCAGCTGCGAATACATGCACTCCATGGGAAATTCTTTGGGCGGAATGTGCCTGTACACCGCACTTGAGGATAAATACGAGGCATATCAGGGCGGATTTATCTGGGATTATATCGACCAGGCGCTCTGCAAGGACGGAACACTTGTTTACGGCGGCGATTTCGGAGACCGACCCAGTGACTACGGTTTCTGCACAAACGGCATTATATACGCTGACCGCATCCCATCCCCGAAAGTACAGGAGGTGCATCAGCTATACTCCAACATAAAAATGAACATCACAAACAAGGTTCTGGTTATTGAAAACAAGAACCTGTTCATCGGCACAGATGGCTATGTATTCAGAGCTACCCTTGAAAAAGAGGGCACTGTTATCGGCACACAGGAGCATTCGATCAGCATCCCCGCAGGAGAAAGCGGCAGTATAAAGCTTGATTTCAGCATACCCGATGCCTGCGGTGAATATGTCATCACAGCAAGCGCACTGCTCGCTGAGGATTCGCTCTGGGCGGAAAAGGGGCATGAGCTTGCATTCGCACAGGAGATCATAACAGTTGAAGAAGCATCCGCGCCTGCTTCCACCGCCACAGCTGAGATAGTATACAGCAGCTTTTGCGTAGGTGTCCACGGAGAAGATTTTTCTATCATGTTCGACAGACGCGAGGGCGGTGTGACATCTCTTGTATACAACGGCGTGGAGTTCATTACCCGTGCGCCGAAGATCAGCTTTTTCAGAGCCAATACCGATAACGACACGGGCGCAGGATATCCTTACGAGAATGCTCAGTGGAGCATTGCAGGAAGATCCGCAAAGCTTCTGGGCGATAAGACAGATACTAAGGCACTTTCAGACAACCTTGAAATGACGTTTTATTTCCTCTCCCCCACTATTCCCGCTTTTGAATACAAGGTCATATATAATGCGTATTTTGACGGCAGGCTGGGCGTAAGAGCCGAATACCCCGGCTGTGAGGGACTTTCCGATATCCCTGTGTTTGCAATGGATCTGAGAATGAAAGCTCAGTACGATCGCTTTACTTACTATGGTCTGGGGCCTGATGAAAACTATATCGACAGAAACAGCGGCGCAAGGCTCGGAGTATTCAGCAGCACTGCCGCAGACAATTTCACTATGTATCTTAATCCGCAGGAATGCGGAAACAGAACAGGAGTACGCTATGTAAAGGTACACGACAACAGCTGCAAGGGGCTGAGATTCTCCGCAGCCGCCGAACCTGTGGAGATGAGCGTACTGCCATACAGCGCTTACGAGCTGGAGAATGCCCTGCACCGTAATGAGCTGCCCACCCCCACATACACATGGGTACGCATTGCCGCAAAACAGATGGGCGTAGGCGGTGACGATTCCTGGGGAGCTCCTGTCCATAAGGAATATAAGCTTCCATCAGAAGAGCCTATTACGCTAAGCTTTATCATCAGCAAAATATAATCATCGCACCCTCTGCCGTCAACGGAGGGTGCGATCTATATAAATTAAAGTATATCTTGTCCATAAAATGCTTGTTTTTTTATTGACAAAGCAATACCGATATGATATACTTAAATTAATTAAAAATATACCATTGTCTAAAAAGTGGGATTTAAAACAGGGAATGGAATAAAAGCCATTTTCTTCAATATCCCGAACTATATGGAGGTACTTATGAAAAAGAAGATCTTTGCAGTACTCACTGCAACTCTGATCGCTTTTCAATGCTTCACAGGACTGCCTTTCGGCAGCTTAGGCTCTGTGCAGACTGTGGCAAGCGCTGAATTTGAAGACGCGATATCTGCAGACACTGCAGGAATGACCTATGAGGCGGGGATCCTCATCAACGGTCAGCCCCTTACAGAAAACATGGTAGTCAAGACAGGTGACACCCTCTCCATGGATTTCAAATGGAAGCTCCCGTCTGACTTCGTTCATGTAAACGGAACATTCTGTATTGATCTGAGCGAAAAGCTATATGGCATCTCGCTGAATAACATTTCCATTCCTGTAAGCACTATTGCAAAATATACAGTACAGGATGATAAGCTGTATATCCAGCTGCTGACAGGATCCAGCGGACGCGAGGGCGGATGTAACCTCAAGGGCGTTATCAGTCTTGATGGGGTGGATGACGCTGACGACGGCACATTTGAACTGAAGTACTTTGGCAACTCCGTGCCTGTTCGTATCCCCGAAAAAGTTTCAGGTCTATGGATGAACAAGGATAAGAACGGCAGCGTATATGATGGCGGCGACGGATACTACTATCAGGATTTCAGAATTTATGTCGGCAGCAACGGCGCAGCCTCCACCAATGTACATATCACCGATATATTCGATACCGCAGCTTACTCAGACGTCACATCGATCGTGATAGACGGCTCTCCTGCCACATACACTCCTGTAAGCGATGACGCTTCCACAACGGATGTAACAGAAAGCGGCTTCAGCATTATCATTCCCAACCTTGAAGCAAACAAGACCAGTACCATTTCCTATACGCTCAGGCTTGATAAGGACAAGGTGCTTGCCAATACGCTTACCGACAGCCAGAAGCGCAATACCGCAACGGTTTACGGAAATAACGACACTTCCAAGACCTATTCCGACTACGACAGCTACTGGGCTGACCTGCCTACAATATACAAAACAGGCAGCTATGCAGATGGCAAGATCACTTGGACTATCACAGTAAGACCTAACCTTGTAGCAGATGCAGATTTCACTGTTACCGATACACCTGACGCGCTGATAAGCGATGCTGTCATGGCTAAGCTCGGCGCTGATCTTCAGATAACAAAGGCAGAAATGACCTACGACAGCGTAAACAAGTGCTATACATACTCGTACACTATCGATGCGCCTGCCGCTGGTATTACTCCCACCAATATCAACAATAAGGCTGCTACCGAATTCCCTGCATACCCTAATCTTGGCACAGAAAGCACCTCCGGAGTAACTATCCCCGGTACTCTTACCGATTTTGTAAAGAAGACATATACAGATCCTGCAGGCGGTCTTCTGTACTGGCATGTCAATGTAGATCTCCCAAAGGATCAGAACATATCAAGCGTTGTTATTGAAGACAGACTGTATGACAGCGATTACGCAAACAGCCAGAAATACCACGGCGATGGCAAGCCTGTAAACCTCGATCACTCCACACTGGACTTTACTGTGTATATAAACGGCAGTGAGGTAACCGATTATGTGCTGTTCAAGAACAACGGCACAGGCAGATGGTTCATCGGAAAGCTCAATGCCGATGGCACTGTAAATGAGATAATCGGTCAGGTAAACAATCAGTACAATGGTTATTTCAGCATCACTATTCAGGATGCTCAGTACAGCTATGTTGAGCCGGGCCTGTATGGCGATGAATGGAAGAGCTACACCTCCACTTTTCTCAGCAATAACAAGAGCAATGAGGTGGACTTTAAAGTAGACATAGCTTCTACCTACAGTGATACCGTACTCAACTGCTCCAATACCGCTTATGCCAATATCACGATTGACGGCTCTACAGTTAGCGAGGGTTCAAGAGCAAGATATGTAAAGGATTATGACAGCTCCAAGTATTCGTATCCCCCTTACCAGAATCACTTTACTCACAGCATGCCGGCCATGACCAATCCACTTGGCTGGATGATAGCAGTATCCTCCGCGACATACGAGCTTGGTGATACCATCACTGTTACCGACACATTGCCGACAGGTCTTGAATACGTTGACAACAGCGCTATGCTTTACATTGCATCTATGGACGGAGATATCTGGAACGGCAATGCTTATCAGACACCTCTCACAGTTACAGAGCTCGGCAACCAGCTCACATTCACTGTAACTGTAAATGATGCTATTCTTCAGAAACTTACTGAGCAGAATGAAAGCACCATTAAGATCAACTATCTGACCGAGATGAGCTCTGCGGAATATGAAAGCTTCATCGTTGGTGCAACTGAAAAGAGCTACACAAACAGCGCTGAAATCAAGCTGCTGGATGCAAGCACCTCCACCAATCATGATCTCGGCACTGTAACAAACACACAGACTCTTACACCTGATATCACCAAGATAATCAGAAAAGAGATAACAAATCAGCCTATTAAGGAAAATGACAAGTTCTATGCTGAATACAAGATCACACTTAATGAAGCCGAGGTAAATCTGTTCAACGGCAACGTTTATGACGCCTATGACACACTCGGCACCAATCTGAAGCTTGACGGCAATCCCGTTATCACTCCCAATGCAAACAGTGAGACATTTACTTACGGCGCAGATAATAAGATCAGATTCAGCAATCTGCAGGATAACACAACTTATGTTATCACCTACAGGGTTCTTGTTGACCAGATACTTGCCAATGAAGAACCTCTTGATTCTGATACCGCAGCTATAGAGCAGATGTTCGGAAACTCTGTATCACTGACTCTGTCAGGCGGAACGAATGCAAAGCAGTCAATGGTTCTTCAGAAGGGCACATACCGCTCCGAGGCTTATTATGTGTTTGATGAGCATACCGGTAACGTTACCATCTCCGGCACAAAGAGCTGGATCAACGACAGCAAGCACCCCGGTGCACGTCCCGAATACATCACAGTTAAGCTGAAGATCACAAAGCAGTCTGTAGGTGGTGCTGAAACTGTTTACTATGACACCCACAGCATTCCTGCTCCTGCAACAGATGAAAGCGGAAACTGGTCCTACACCATCTCCAACCTCATCACCAAGGAAGCTGACGGCACACAATACATCTATGATGTTGATGAAGTAACGGTAGACGGTTACGAAGTAGCTTACTCCTCTACAACAAACAGCACAAACCCCAATACAGGCATTGCAAACAACACTTCTGACAAGGTCGGTTATAATCTGGATATCAAGAACACATTTACCGCTGCCGAAAACGAAGAAGGCAGCCTTAAGGTGACAAAGATCTGGGCAAATGATACAGCTGCAGATCGTCCCGACAGCATCATAATCGAACTTGAGGACCTGTATACGGGAGATTTCTATACCGAACTCCTTACAAACGGACAGGATAGCGTTACATTCACAGATCTTCCTCTGTATGTCTACACACGTAATCCTGACAACACACTGAAGAGAGAGCTCAGAGAATACAAGCTTATCGAGAGCTGGGATACTGCTTACGATGAGCAGATGTCCAGATATGTAACCACATATTCCTCTGAAAAATTCACTCTGGCAGATGCAGTACTTGCACCCTATACTTCAACAACTGCACCTGCACAGCAGACAATAACCAACACAAGACTGACCGTTGCTCCTGCTGTAATAAACAAGACCTATGAAAATGCGGAAGCATCCGAGCTTTCTTCACTTGCAGCTGCAACCGAGTTTACTCTTTACAGCGACGCTGCATGTACAGCAGCCATCAAGACAGGTGTTCCTGTTGTAAGCGGAACTAATGTTTCCGTAAGCTTCAGCGGTCTTGATTTCAACACCACCTACTATGTAAAGGAAACTAAAGCACCTGCGGGTTATACTCTCAGCGCAGATATCTACGAGTGTAAAATAGACAACCTCGGCGGTGTATACTACAAGCTGTACGATAGCACCGACGCATTCAGCACAACTGCACCTACTTGCATAAACGCTGAATCTACCGCAACTCCTCCTAGTGGTGATGATGATACTCCCACTACTCCTCCCAGCGGCGGAACTGATACTCCCACTACTCCTCCCAGCGGCGGAACGGATACTCCTACAACTCCTCCCAGCGGCGGAACGGATACTCCTACAACTCCTCCCAGTGGCGGAACCGATACTCCTACAACTCCTCCCAGTGGCGGAACGGATACTCCTACAACTCCTCCCAGCGGCGGAACTGATACTCCTACAACTCCTCCCAGCGGCGGAACGGATACTCCTACAACTCCTCCCAGTGGCAGCGATGAAACTCCTGTAGTTCCTCCCGCGGAAAGCGATGAGGCTCCTGTTGCTCCTCCTGAGGAAAGCGATAAAGCTCCTGAAGCAACCGAAGAGCCTGACGATCCCACTGATCCCACCGAAGATGATTCTATCGGTGTAACACCCGATTCCTCCGTTGAGGGCGATCAGGTCAACCCCGAAACAATGACGGGCAGACTTCCTTTTGGTATCGCAGCAGTTGCCGCTGCCGCAACATTTACCACTGCATTTATCTCATTCAAGGATAAGAAACGCAGAAACGGTAAAAAGTAAACACATAAGTAACAGCCCCATGAAAAATGGGGCTGTTTTTATATTAAGATCGATCCGCCGGATATTACATCTGTTTATCCAAAAGATGTGAAAGCTCATCCTGCGTTATTTCTCTGGATTCACCCGATGCAAGCGTATTGTCAAGCTCTATTCCACCCATGCGCACCCTCCTCAGATGTGTCACTCTGTTACCTACCGCTTCCATCATACGCTTCACCTGATGATATTTGCCCTCATGTAGTATCAGGCGGACTACATAAGGTTCATCTGTAAGTATGAGCTGCGCAGGAAGACATTTCTCATCACCGTCGATGATCATGCCTGCAGCGAAAATATCGATATATTTCTCCTCGGCAGGCGCTTCAAGAGTTACCACATACTCCTTTTCAACGTGATTTTTCGGAGAGAGCATCTTATGTGCAAGCTCACCGTCATCGGTTATGAACACGAAGCCCTCTGTATCCTTATCCAGCCTGCCCGCGGGGAAAAGACCCTTTCTTCTGAACTCCTCAGGGAGCAGCTCAAGCACGGTAGAGCTCAGACCGTCACGGGTAGCGCACACAACTCCGTCAGGCTTGTTCAGCATGATATACATGAATTTTCTGTATGTTATCGGCTTGCCGCCGACTGCGACCACGTCCCTCTGCGGATCTATCTTGAGATCGGCAGCCTTGACTACTGTGCCGTTTACAGTTATCTCGGCTCTTTTTATCATAGCCTTTGTATCCGAACGGGATATTCCTTTCTGCTCGGAAATAAATTTATCTATACGCATAAATCGTCACCTTTCATAGATCAGCATTACATATTAATTATACATCATCAGCGCATATAAATCAAGCACAAGGCTCTGCGCCTGTACAGCATACCGCAAGAAAAAATTCAGTTTTTTTCAAAAACCTATTGACTTTTGGGATTTAACGTGCTATAATGACATCACAAAAACAATGACGAAGACACGTTCGTTATCTGCAACGTTTTCAGAGAGCCGTCGGCAGGTGTGAGACGGTAACGCCGGATAGTGAACATCCCTTCTGAGTTGGAGTGCTGAAATATCAGTAAGTGCTCTCGTGAGGCTGCGTTAATGCATAGGGCTTATCCCTGAAAAAGGAGAGTCTGAAGGTGGCGGGCAGAATAAAGCTGTTCCGCAATTTGAGTGGTACCGCGGGTTTGATACTCGTCTCAAAGTGAATGCTTTGGGGCGAGTTTTTTGTTTTATACGCTATGCCCCTACAACAGTGAAAGGAGAAACACCATGCCGCACAATCAGAACACAACAGAACAGAAGATCCATGAGGTCGCACAGCGAATCCGTACCCTGCGCGAGGATATGGGTATATCAGCAGAGACTATGGCTGCAAAGACAGGCTTTTCAGCAGAGAATTACAGAAAGATGGAGAACGGTGAGATAGACTTCAGCTTTACTTTCATCCACAAATGCGCGAGCATTTTCGGCGTAGATATCGCAGAGCTGATGGAGGGCGATACACCTGAGCTCACAGGCTACACTGTTACCCGTAAGGGACAGGGCAAGCCCATCGTACGCAGAGCAGGCTTTGAATACAACCGTCTTGCACATAAGTTCAAGGATAAGATCGCAGAGCCTTTCCATGTTGTCATTCCTTTTTCCGAGGAGGCACTCAGCGGAGACAGACATCTTGCAAGCCATGCAGGTCAGGAAATGGATATCGTTATCAAGGGCACACTGAGAATGATAATCGGTACACATATCGAGACTCTTCACGAGGGTGACTGTATCTATTATGACAGCTCCATCCCCCACGATGAGATAGCTCTGGGAGGCGAGGACTGCGAGATCTACGCATTCGTTATGGCTCCGCAGGACGGCGAGCAGGATACAGGATACCACGAGCATATCCGCTCCTATACTCATTCCAACTTCTACAAGGCAGGTATCTCCCACCCTGTTGCAGATAAATTTGTATCCTGCGAAACTGACGAGCATGGTATGCTTTCCGCAGTTAACTTCCACAACGAGGAGAGCTTCAACTTTGCTTATGATATCGTAGACGCTCTTGCAGAAAAGTGCCCCGATAAGACAGCAATGATCTACGTTGCTGATGATAAATCCGAGCGCCGCTTCACTTTCAAGGATATCATGAAGTACTCCTGCCAGACTGCGAATTACTTCAAATCGCTCGGCATCAAAAAGGGCGATAAGGTAATGCTGGTGCTAAAGAGACATTATCAGTTCTGGTTCTCTATCCTTGCACTGCATCGTCTGGGCGCGGTAGTGATCCCCGCTTCCAATCAGCTTGTAAAGCATGATTTTGAATATCGCTTTGACTCAGCTGAAATATCCGCAGTAGTATGTACAGCAGACGGAAATGTTGCAGATGAGATCGATCTTGCAGCGCCCAACTGTCCCTCCCTCAAAACAAAGATCATGGTAGGCGCAAAGCGCGAGGGCTGGAACGACTTCAACGAGGAGCTTTCCGCTTACAGCACAAAGTTCCCCAGAAATGACGATACCGCCTGCGGCAGCGATCCTATGCTGATGTTCTTCACATCAGGTACAACAGGATACCCCAAGATCGCTATGCATGACTACAAATATCCTCTCGGCCACTACACCACAGCCCGTTACTGGCATAATGTAGACCCCAACGGCATCCACTTCACCATCTCCGATACAGGCTGGGGCAAGGCACTGTGGGGCAAGCTGTACGGACAGTGGATGTGTGAGACCGCCGTTTTCGTATACGATTTCGAGCGCTTCCATGCAGAGGATATCCTCCCCATGTTTGCTAAGTATAACATCACTACTTTCTGTGCACCTCCCACCATGTACCGCTTCTTCATCAAGGAGGATCTTTCCAAGTATGATCTCTCCAGCCTGAAATATGCCACCATCGCAGGCGAGGATCTCAACCCCGAGGTGTTCTATCAGTTCAAGAAAGCAACAGGAATCTCCCTCATGGAGGGCTTCGGTCAGACAGAGACTACTCTTTCCATCGCAAACTTCGTTGGCATGACTCCCAAGCCAGGCTCAATGGGCAAGCCCAATCCGCTGTATAATGTTCACATCATGAACGCAGACGGAACTGAGGCAGGAGTTGGTGAGACAGGTGAGATCTGCATAAAGACAGGCGACAGCAAGCCCTGCGGCCTGTTCATGAGCTACTACAACAACGAGGAAAGCACTCACGATGCATGGCATGACGGCTACTACCACACAGGCGATACTGCCCGTATGGACGAGGATGGCTACTACTGGTATGTCGGCAGAGTGGACGATCTTATCAAGTCCTCCGGCTACCGTATCGGCCCGTTCGAGATCGAAAGCGTAATCATGGAGCTTCCTTATGTTCTGGAGTGCGCTGTTACAGGCGTTCCTGATGAGATCAGAGGTCAGGTAGTAAAGGCTACCATCGTTCTTACAAACGGCACTCAGCCCTCTGACGAACTGAAAAAGGAGATCCAGACCTACGTAAAGAACCAGACCGCTCCCTATAAGTACCCCAGAGTTATTGAATTCCGCGACAGCCTGCCAAAGACTGTAGGCAGCGGAAAGATCCGCCGCAGCGAGATCCGCGAGCAGGACGCAGCCAAAAAGTAATAAACCAAGCAAAAAACCGCACAGGATGTGCGGTTTTTTGCTTGCACTATCATAATATCTCTGATGTCAAAAGACATTAATAATGTGTTTTCTCTTGAATCTTGAAAAATAATGTGTTATAATCATACAGGTATGATATATAATTCATAGTTAACATATGTAACTATAAAGGAGAAATAAGATGACATACATTTTAACAATATGCATACTTGTTATTTTTATTCTTATGCTAGTACGCTCGATAGTATTTTGTAAATCTTCATTTAAAAATGAAATAAAGAAAACAAAATGGCATACCACCAAGTTTGCGGGGATGATCACTCTGTTATCGGCTATTCTGTCGTTATGCAAGTATCTTTATGACAAAGACTTAAGATTTGTCATGCAACATGGCAAAATAGATATTTATATAGCAATCAATGTGCTATGCTTTTTTACAAATATAGTTATACTCTTACAAGAGATAATTCTGGATATATATTACTATAAATTATATAAATCCGGAAAATCCACAATTGAGATAACCACTAATGACAAGCCTAAATTTTTGGCTTTTCTGACCACTTTTTCATTTGATAAGACAAAAAAAGATGAACGTACGTTCTTTAAAAAGGTAACTGTATGCTTTTTCCCTATCATGTTACCCATTTATATGCTGTTTATTTTTGGTGTGATAGATCTGTATTTTGCGAATTTATCAGAGTGGAAATTCAACTTCTGGGATCTTTTCCCCTTTACTCTTTTAGCATTTCTGGCAGGCATCCTGCTGGTATGTGCCACAGCATTATTTGTAAAAGGCAAGATATTCGATCTCTTGGTAATTACAATTTCAATGCTTTCCATAATGTCTTATATACATGCATATTTTATGCCGCAAGAAATGATCTACGGCGAATCTCTGAATATACCTGAAGCAGATATAATGATCAATGTACTTGTATGGAGCGCAATAGTCATCGTACCATTATACATATACAAAGCACATAGCAAAGCAATGATTAAAGCTGCTATGTATTTCTCGACTTTTTTATTTCTTATACAATTAGCTCCCTTGCCCATACTAATTACAAACGGAATCGATGATATACAGGAAAAAGAGTATGTAAGTTATACACTCAGTGGCAAAGAACAATACGAAGTATCCTCAAAAAATAATGTTATTGTTTTTGTAATGGATACCTTTTATTCTGGATACTTTACAGAACTGCTGGAAAACAATCCCGAATATTATGACACGCTTCGAGATTTTATATACTATGATAATGTTTCAAGCTAAACATGCCATACCCCATTATCCATGCCTGTTATGCTCACAGGTTGTGATAATGATTATACCATTAAGTTCACTGAGTCAAATAAAGCAAGCTGGGAAAGCTCTCAAGCCAATTACTTCTACGATAACATGGCACAGAACGGTTATAAAGTAAGGCTGTACACGAATAATGACTTGTATTGCGGTGGTGCAACTAACATGGTTGGAAAGATAGATAACGTTGCTCTTACCACTTCAGAACTTGTTACACAAAAATGGCCGACATATCTGAAAATGGCAGAATTGTCGTTGTATAGATACTCACCGCTTTTCATGAAGAATATATTCTTTATCAATCATTCTGTTGAAATCAACATGTACACTTCTGATATCGATCCCGATCATTTGGCAAATCCAGCTGACAGCCCTACGACTTCGACCTCTGCTATGGAACGTGGAATAGCATTTTACAACTCTGATTTTTATAATAAAACAACAAGTGGACTCACCGTTAATGAGGATAGTAATTTATGTGTATTCTATCACATTTCGGGAATGCATGAGCCGTTTAACATACTAAGTTCTTTTATATATAACGAAGATAAAGAAGAAGAAATTGCAATCAACAGTTGTATGACACTATTTGTTGAGTATATAGATCAACTAAGAAAACTTGAGCTATATGATAACAGCACAATCATTCTCACTGCTGATCATGGTATTCACAACAAAGAAGAAAGTTCGGTAGTAATGCTTATAAAGCCTGCTGGATACACCGCAGAACGTATGATAGTAAATTCATCGCCTGGTGTGTTACAATATGATCTGCTTCCGACAATACTGGATTGTATAGGCTCTGAGCATGAAGAATTAGGTTACTCGCTGTTCGATCTTACAGAGGATTTTAAAAGGACTCGTATCGTCCGCGAATTCGAATTATCACGTGATTTCAAACCTGCACAAAAATGTACAGCTTTAGGCAATTCTATATACAATTGTTACAGCGAATACGAATATACAGGCAGAATAGAAGATGTCGATTTCAACACCGCCAAGAAAACAGTCCATCCCATTGTAGATTTTTGGTGGTAAACAAGATAATAGAGAAAAATAAATATTACGATCCTAAGTAATTCTGCCCTCCTGAAAAGGAGGGCAGTTTTTATATGGTTTCTATTATACCAGATCAGACTATCACTTTGCATACCATTTCTTTACTATCTGTTCCGTTTTTTTGCCGACTATCGAAAAGCCCATCTCAGGATCTCTGGTCAGGAGCTTTGTGTACCAGTCCCACCAGAAAAAGCCTGCAAACCACGGCTCATCCCACATGGAAAGCATACTGGATTCATAGAAATTCGCCTGCTCATCCTCATCGTAAGGGAACTCTCTGTGGCTGAAATCATAAGGCATCATCGCACAGCCTCTTGCGCTGCGGCATCCGATCTCCATAAAAATGATCTGTTTACCGCCGTTTATGCGGGAAAGCTCTGCAAGCCGTTCTTTCTGCTCGTTCCAAACGGCAGTCATATTTTCAAGGCTGTCACCAGGAACCTTACCTACTCCGTAATAAGCAGAAGTACCAATGTAATCCACGGCATCCCACCATTTAACTCCGAACTCCTTGCCATGGTTTGTGTTATAGGTGATAGAGCCGTGATATATCTTTCTGACCTCCTCGATAGCCTTGCGCCAGTAATCCTCCTTGTGCTCTGTGCCCAGCATCTCACAGCCAACGCAGAACATCTCACAGCCTGTTTCTTCAGCTATCTCCGCATAGTGGCACAAAAAAGCGGTATAGGATGAGAACCATTCTTTCCAGTAGCTTTTATCGCCTATCTCCACCTCAGGGAAACGGATATGCGCTCTCCATACGCCATCGGCACAGTTGACCATCGGCTTCATGCAGACCTTAAGACCCAGAGAATGCAGCTTATCTACTGCGGCAGCCACGTCCTTGTCAGTGACAGTGTAGCGGTAATCGGGACGGATAACAGTTGAACTGAAGCTGTCCTGTCTCACAACGAATGCAAGCGCTGCCCAGTCGCCGCCGAGGGCTGCAAGCCGCTCCATAGATGCAGCTGCTTCCTCAGTACGATAATCACCGCGTTTTCCGTCAAAGCCATAAGTAAATCCTTTTATAAACATATATTCCTCCGCAAACCATGTTGTTATTTCAGAAGCTCTTTCGTATAGTTCATGCTTCTTATATATTCCTCATCTGTGCTCAGGTGCTCTATTATCATCGGCATATCCGCATCTTCAGCAGTTGCAAGCTCTGCGTACAGCCTGATATCAAGTGTGCCATCGCCAACAGCGCATTCCTGAAGCTGGAATGTAAACTCCTCCTTTAAACGGATATCCTTGAGATGGCAGCTGCATATGTGCCCCTTAAGAACATCAAAGCACTCCTTTATGAATTCATCATTGAAAAAATATCTTCGTGGAGAAGTGATCATATTCACAAGATCAAGATGCGCCGCAAAACGGGGATGATCCACACGTTGGATAAGCTCAAGGTATTCCTGAGGGCCTGACGGTATCATCCACGGCATAGATTCTATACTGAAGCTGGTCTTCTTTACGTCAGCCTGTTTTAAGATATATTGTATTGTTTCTACTGTCATATCAAAGGTCTCAGGAGAATAATTCTCACGGTATCCTCCATCCCAGCGCGGACCATGTGGCGTACCTGCGATATTCACAGCGCATACTGCGCCTATCTCATCTGCAAGAATGAGCTGACGGATGTTATAATCGATATTCGCCTTGCGCTTTTCGGAGTCGGCATCCAGCATATTGTTCCAGATACCCACCTCTGCGATAACAAGATCGTTTTCCCGTGCCGCTTCGGCATAGGCGTTTATCCTTTCCCTGCTGTCATTACAGTTAAGAGGGAACACTACGCTCCTGCAGCCGAGCTCCTTATGCCGCTCTGCCCACTGCTGCGGCGATTCGTGATGTAAAGCCGATGCAATTCCTAAACGCATATCATGCCCTCCTATAATGAATAACACTGGAGTCTATTTCGCTGAGCTTCTTGAAGCCTGTCCTTGCCATAACGGTGGAAAGCTCGGTATTGAGCTGGTTTATGCGGTCTGTAACGCCTGCCGCACCGTCTTTCAGCGGATCCATAAGATTCCGTCCTACGCAAACGCAGTCCGCACCGAGAGCCAGCGCCTTGAAAACATCCATGCCACTTTCTATTCCGCAGTCCACAATAATTTTCATTCGTCCATCCACTGCCTTGACGATATCAGGAAGTATCTGCAGCGGAGGTATCGCATAGTTCATGATCCCGTGATGGTGCGATACCACTATTCCCGAAACGCCTGCCTCAACGCATTTGAGAGCATCGCTCACGCTAAGCACACCCTTGATGACAAAGGGCACCTTTGCCGCCTTTACAAACATCTTTATCTCATCCAGAGTTTTAGGCTTCATAGGCAGCCCAAGAACATTATCATAGCCGCCGTTCCACGCAAAAGCATGATCGATATCTATGCCCACTGCAAATGCGCCGTGTGATACAGCGTGCTCGATGCGCCACAGAACATCGTTATTATCTGCGTGCGGTTTTATAATGCGAATGGTTCGTGCGCCTGTGGCAAAAATAGCCTCCATCTCCTCAGGCTCACCCATGCCGACCCAATGAACAGCGCCTGCATTTTTTGCGCCTACTGCGATCTCTGTCATGGCGTTATCGCATATCTTATGCAGATGGGAAAGCGCGGCGGTCATGATAGGCGTGCTGAAGCGCTCACCGAAAAGCTCAAAGGAGATATCGGGAAGATCTGCATCTATATATCTGCTTTCCAGCAGGATAGAATCGAAATAATCACGAGTGATGATATTTGAATCGGCAGTCATGGCATTTCCTCCAATAAACAATTTTTGTAAATCCAGTATAACACATTTATCGACACTTTGCAATGGGCTGTACAAAAAATATCGGTTTATGAAAATATGTAAAGAAGTATTCCTAAAACGAAATGTCTTAGAGCATTTCATGCTGAGCGCTTGCAAAAAAAGTCCAGCGAAAGTAAAATAGGTTTTCCTTAAGGGAAAACCGAACAAAAAAGTATTCGCATAATAATCGGACATCTACCCGCGAACGTGAGCGGTTTTCGCAAAGCGAAAATGAAATTCCTTAAGGGCATTTCCAAGCCGAGCGTTTGCTAGTTGAAAAGGCATCCCAAATGGGACGCCTTTTCAAACTCTGTCTATACTTTACAAAATAGATTTCTGCTACAACACAATCGTGGAGCCACACGCGAAAGCGGAACGGTTTTCACCAAAGTGAAAACGGATTCCCTTAAGGGCAATCCGAGAGTAGCTTTTGCAATAAAAAAACCGTCCAGTGGACGGTTTCTTTATATGGCTCCCCCGACTGGACTTGAACCAGTGACACCCTGATTAACAGTCAGGTGCTACTACCGACTGAGCTACGGAGGAATAGATAGGCTCAGCGAAAGAAATATTCACTGAGCCTTATGAAGTGTCGGCGCCTATCTATCTTCCCGGGCAGTTGCCCGCCAAGTATTGTCGACGCAAGTGAGCTTAACTACTGTGTTCGGAATGGGAACAGGTGGACCATCACCGCCATCGTCACCGACTATGCTGAGAGAAAACTCTCAAAACTGAATAACGA
>JAFTVU010000019.1 GCA_017465665.1 Oscillospiraceae bacterium
GGTAATCTGACCGCTGTACTGCGACCTTATCTGCGGATTGATGAGGTTTTCAATATCATAGCCAACTGTCAGCACCATTTGGTCTGCCACCAATCCTTTATCCACAAGATCGAGAACAAGGAGGTCAGTCATCTCACGAACAATAAGCTTTCCTTTTTCAAAATCGTATGGAGATTGCAGAACCTGTCCCGAACTGATGCTGTTGTTTTCGGGTTTGTAAGCCTTTATATCGGCAATGGTGCAAGGCTCCCAGCCCCAGGCGTGGTCGATGAGCAGCTCCGCATTAACTCCGAACAGCTTATACAGCAGATCCTCGTTGTAATAATCGTTCTTCCCGCCAAGAGAACAGCGGGCTATATCGCCCATTGTAAATAGATGATGTTCCTCCAGCTTTGCGGCGTAGCCTTTACCGACTCGCCAGAAGCTGGTCAGTGGTCTGTGATTCCAAAGCTGTCTGCGATAGGACATTTCATCAAGCTCAGCTATTCGTACTCCATCCTTGTCGGCTGGCATTTTCTTTGCCACTATGTCCATAGCAATCTTGGCAAGATACATATTCGTGCCGATTCCTGCGGTAGCGGTAACTCCCGTTTCCTTGAGGACATCCTTTATCATCTTTACTGCAAGCTGATGAGCCGTCATTCCGTAGGTCTGAAGATATGCGGTAGCGTCTATGAAGACCTCGTCAATAGAGTAAACATGAATATCCTCGGGAGCTATATATTTGAGATACACCTGATAGATTCGGGTGCTGACCTCCATATAATGAGCCATCTGCGGAGGTGCGATTATATAATCAACTGCAAGAGCAGGATTGCTGTTTAGTTCGGGAGCGTTGCTGCTTTTACCTGTAAGTGTACGATTCGGGGCTTTGTACTTCCTTTGTGCGTTTACCTGCTCGATTCGCTGTACGACCTCGAAAAGCCTTGCTCTGCCGCCTATTCCGTAGGCTTTCAGCGATGGGGAAACAGCAAGGCATATCGTTTTTTCGGTTCTGCTGCTGTCGGCAACAACGAGGTTTGTGGTCAGCGGATCAAGTCCTCGCTCTTCGCACTCAACGGAGGCATAGAACGATTTAAGGTCTATTGCAATGTATGAGCGTTCATTCTGTGCCATATCCGTTATCCTTTCCATTATATATTTAATAGTATATCACATTTGTGGTAAAAAATCAACGAACAGAAAAAAGAGCCTTGTTGTGAAGGCTCTCTGTATATATTAAAGGCTCTGTGTTATTTCCATACCGCCTATAAATCGTATCCTGATTGTCTGTTTATCTATAACGCTTATCTTCTCCACCATCTGCCTCACAACTACATCATCATATTCCGTCAGCGTGAAGTTCTGTTGTTCAAGACGTTCCAGCACCATATTCATCTGCTCCGTATCCTGTTCTGCCGTAGCAGCTTTGGATTTCTCGGTTTCTATGAATTCACGCAAGGCTTTCATCTCATCGCTGAATTTCTGTATATCAGCCATCGCCGTCTTACTGCTCTCGGGAGTGGTTGCCAGCCGCAGCAGCTCGTTCATATTGTTTGCAAGCTCATCGAGCCTCTGCTGTGCGGCGAGTACGCTGCCGTTCTTGGTGGGATCAAGCACCTCAGTTATGCTCTCTCGGAGTATCTCTGCCACATCATCTTTGACCTCGCAAAAGTTGTTTATGGCGGTCACTATAGCTTTGTGGAGTGCCTCCTCGGATAAAGTGGGCGAGTTATGACACTTTTTCTTGCCGTACTGTAGGCGGTTTATACACCGCCACTTAATCTCCTTGAAGCCTTTAGCCGTCCAAGTCACTCTGCGGTAAGGTGTGCCGCATTCTCCGCAGGCAAGCAGCTCCGTCAGAGCGTATTTTGCGCTGTACTTGCCTTGCTCGGTCTTGCAGTATTTCTCGGCTACCTTACGCTTGCTCTTGCGGCGAGCCATTTCTTCCTGCACCCGATTGAATTCTGTTCGGGAGATTATGGGTTCGTGGTGATTCTTCACAAGATACATCGGAAGTTCGCCGTTGTTCTTTCGGCTTTTCTTCGAGATGCAGTCGATTATATATGTTTTCTGCAGGAGAGCGTCACCTGTGTATTTTTCATTTGTAAGGATATTCAATATCTTGTTGTTCTTCCATAGTGCATTACTACCTTTAGTGGTTAGCCCCTGAGCATTTAGGGAGTCAGCAATCTGCTGCAGGCTCATTCCTGTGAGGTAGCTGTGGTATATTTCTCGGACGACCTCCGCCTCCTCGGGAACTATCTCGGGCTTGCCGTCTGCACCCCTTCGGTAGCCGAGCATAGTGTTGTAATGCATAGGCACATTGCCCTCTCGGAAGCTCTGACGGATTCCCCAAGCCACATTCTTACTAATGGATTCGGATTCTGCCTGTGCAAAGCAGCTCATAATCGTCAGTATCATCTCGGTTTCGATTTCGAGGGTGTTTATGTTTTCCTTTTCGAAGATGATTCCGATTCCGATGGCTTTAAGCTCTCTCACATATTTCAGCGTGTCTACCGTATTTCGTGCAAATCGTGATATGGATTTTGTGAGTATAAGGTCAATCTTCCTCTTTCGGCATAAGCGTATCATCTCTATGAATTGGTCACGCTTTTTATCCTGTGTTCCTGTTATACCATCATCTGCAAAAATCTTCACCATTGTCCAGTCGGGATTGTTGCCTATTTTTTCGGTGTAGTAGCTTATCTGCGCCTCATAGCTGGATTCCTGTTCCTCCTGATCGGTGGACACTCGGCAGTATGCCGCCACCTTCAGCTTTGCTGTTGTCTGCAAGGATTCTTTGGTTTTAGCCGGGATTATTACTACCGACCTCTGCATTGTCGCCTCAATCATTTGTGTCACCTCCGTCATATATCGGTTTTAATGCGGCGTATTTCATTTCCGCACATCTGAATATCTGTTGTATTATTTCATCCTTATCCGCATCGGGCGTATCAAGCATTCGAGCTATCTCGTTGGTTTTCTTCTGAATCTCCTCGGTTGGCTCGTATATGGTGCGGATAGGTCTTTGTTCTGTTCCGGGCGGGGATTCTTTTCTCTCGCCCTTTATGTATCGGGTAGCCTTTATCTGATTGGCTGTATCGAAGTCCTCTTGCGAGATTATGGCGGGGTAGCCATTCTCACCGAGGTATCTGCGGTTTTCAAGCACTCGGCTGACCATATTCTTGTTCCATACGGGCTTGCAGGCATTGTAAGGGACAGTCAGCTTTGCGGCTATGGTTTTCAGCGAGTCGCCGCCTATGTATCGGGCGAATATCTGTCGTATCGCCTCTGCTTCGATTTCGTTCACGGCATATTCGCCGCCCCTTATGCAGTATCCGAAGGGTATGTTCCTGTTCTTCAGCATTGTATCACCGTCCTTTCCTTTGTATCGGCTCGTTGAAGGCTATACCGCCTATAAGCTCGAATCGTATTTCCTTTTCGGAGAGGACGATTATTCTTTCTACTATATCGCTGAATTTCTCCTCATCAAATTCGGCTATCTGCTCGGAGCTTTCGAGTATGGCTACGAGATCCTTTATTTTGCCGAGCCGTTCCTCGTCCTCATCACTGTTCAGCATTGCGTGCAGTTGCTTATGCAGTTGTACGAGATTTCGGTCAAGCTCCTGTGAGCGTGAGGTGAAGTACACTGAATCCAGAACGCCTTGTGAGTTTAGCTGTGAGAGCAGATGGCATTGTGCCTTTTGCTCGGCTATCTCTTTGCGGATTTCTGCAACCTGTGTGTTGGCAAGCTCACCGATATCCGACAGCTTTTGCAGTTGACGGTAGGCTGGGGTGATTATATCCTGATAGTGGGCGGCGAGTTTATTGAACATTCTGACGAACGCTAGTTGGAACTGCGTTTCGGGTATTGGCTTTGCCTTGCATAAGTCAGCGGATTTCTGATTATGCACTCGGCATACCCAATAGATTCTGTCACCGACTATCTTCCTCTTGTATGTCGTACCACATAGACCGCATATTATTTTCTTGCTGAATGGATATACCTTGCGTTTCTTGGCGTCGGGTGGGAGCTTCCTCTGCTCAATAATTTGCTTTGCCGCCTCAAACTGTTCTTTGCTTACAATCGGTTCATGCGTGTCTGCCACATAATACTGCGGCTTTTCGCCGTTATTGTATTTCATTGTGAAGGGGAGAGTGTCGGTTGTATATTTCTTCTGATACAGCGAATCTCCTATATACCGTTCATTTCGCAGTATGTACATTACCGTTGTGGAGTACCATTGCTTTGCCTTAACGGGGAGTGGAGCATGAATTTTGTTCAGTTCGTTGGCTATTGCAACCGTTCCCATTCCATCAAGGAAATTCGCATATATCTGCCTTATGACTTTGGCTCTTTTCTTGTCAATCACCAGCCTGCCGTCCTTAAGCTGATATCCGTATGGTGCTGACGGGGTTATGTATGTTCCGTCAGCCATACGCTTGTGTACTCCCATACGGCAGTTCTTGGAGATTGATATAGATTCCTCCTGTGCAAACTGGCTGTGCAACGCCAGCAGCATTTCAGAGCTTAACTCGCCTGTGTCGATATTTTCCTTCTCGAAGTATACCGATATACCGAGTGTTTTCAGCTCTCGCACCGCTTCAAGGCATTCCTTTGTGTTTCGTGCGAATCGTGATACGGATTTCGTAAGCACTCGGTCAATACGACCTTTGCGGCAGTCCTTCATAAGCCTCAGAAAGTCCTCACGCTTGTCTGCCGATGTGCCTGTTATACCCTCGTCAGCGTACATATCTACGAACACCGTATTTATATTGCTGCTTAACATTTCGGTGTAGTACCGAATCTGTGCATTGTACGAATTAAGCTGATCCTCGCTGTCGCTGGATACTCTTGCATAAGCCGCAGTTCGTATTATGTCCTCACTGCGGTCACGAGCAGGTATGATTTTGATTTCTGCCATTCGACCACTCCTTTCAACACAATACAATACCACAAGGGTTTGGCGATATCTATCACCAAACCCAACGAAAATATCTACGGTTTTTATGCGAATTCCGACTAATGGGAAACAGAGTTCAAACTGCCATTATCCGTCTTTTGACTGTAGCTCGGAGCTTGCACCTCTGATGCTCTGAGACGAGTTTTTCTGCGGCGAGTGTTTCTATAAAGCTGTTGCATAGGTGCAGCTTCAGAACTATTTTTGCGTCCTCGTTCATATATTTTCCCTCCAATATTTTAGTTGTATTCTGATTTGAGTCCTACGCTCACACGAATGGCTCTGTCCACAAGCGTCATAAGGAACGGCGGAAGATGTCCGACCTTTTCCTTGAGTCTTTCCTTGTCCATAACACGAATCTGCTCGAGCATTACACTTGAGGTTTCCTGAAGCCCCGTTACGCATGGTGAGACTATGACATGTACGGGAAGATAGCTTGATGTGAGCTTTCTTGTGATAGGAGCTACGATAGTTGTGCGGCTGTTGCGGTTTCCTGTGTTATTCTGAACGATTAGGACAGGACGATTGCCACCCTCCTCGCTGCCAACGACAGGATTTAAGTCGGCAAGGAACACATCGCCTCGCCTGATTTTCTTTTTGCTCATAATAAAAGTCCTTTCGTTTGTTGATGTTATGTATAACTGCCGCAGCTCCGGCTAGCAGAGCTGCGGCAATATATATTAAATGTTTTAAATCAACCTGTTCTGTGCCGTATTTGTCCCCGACCTCCCCGGCTAAAGCGAAGAGCATTTCTGCTCCCCGAGGGAATATTTCAGACCATCGTTGGCTACAAGCATATAACGCTATACGATGTCATGGGAATCTCACCCCGATGTGGTTCTCACAAAGCCGCCCCCATTGCGATGTCTGTGGCTAGGCGGAAGTATCATTATCCCTCTGCATAAATCATGGCGGATCGGCTGCCACACCGATTTTCGGAGCTGCTCTTGTTCGCTCGGATGTGAATTCGTTTCTAGGAATGTAAAATCAGCTCATAGGCTTCCGACTAAGCGTCGTGCTTGTCCTGTATGAATTCAGCGTTCTGTCATGGCGGAGCACTCCTGTCGCTTTAACCTTGCGGCTATGCAGAGGAAAGTATCTGAAATACTGCTATTTAATTTTCAAAGAGCTACGAGGCAAATTTTTTACCCCCTCATAATATTTGCCGTTGGGAAGGGGTGTTTGATAACCAAAAATCGAGATTATTTTAAAAGTTCATATAACTTGCACAAAATTTTCTCTTTCAGTTTATGCACATATACCTGACTCACTCCAATCTCTACGGCTACCTCTCGCTCTGTCCTGTCAAAATAAAAAAGCTGGATAATGAGGTTTCTCTCCTCATCATCCAGCTTTGACAAAGCCTGTTCGAGCATTATTTTCTGTGTGACCGACTCATACAAGTCAATGGTCTTATCGGGGAAATCCATTCCAAGCTCCATGAGCCTGTCCAGGGAGTCCTCTCTGCTCGGCTTTACTGAAATCCTCTCGTTCTCACAATCAATGAAATATCTTTCCTGCTTTCTGTCCTCCTCCGCATACTTGATTTGGCGGTCGGATTTGGTGATATATTCATATATTTCCCTGCTTACAGCGTATGGTGCGCCGTTTATGTATATATAGTATTCTTTATTTTCAGACATTTTTGTCCCTCCTGAATCAGTCAATTTTTTAGTTTCGAATTTCAACTGATCCGGAGGTGACCTGCACCGCAAGTCACGATATATAAAAAAATAGCCGAGGCTGTTTTTAATTACAGCCTCGGGTGAAATTGTTTTTATTTCATCGAGAAGCATTAGCGAGTACGACATAAATTCAAGAGAGATTATTGTGCTGCCAATATCACGCAATAACCTTCCGATGTCATAGGCTGATTTCGCTATGACAATCATCTCCTGTATATATTTTATCTATCCCGTTATCTTCCTATCTCTGCTTAAATCAGAATTCCCCATTCAGCAAGTATCAAATCTGCCGAGTGGGGATTTCTCCTTGTACTTTACTTTTTATACAACTATCATTATTGTTTCCGCAAGAAGAAAACAGACATTATCTCTGCATCGAGATTCGACATTTTTTGCTACATAATGCTTTATAACGCCTAGTATAACTGATTTTTACTCACCAACGCATATCAACATCAAATAACTTTTCATCAGATAACATAATTGTTTCCACTCTCCGTTTTCATGAGATCAGCAATTGTGATATTATCAAAAAAGTCATTGGTTATCTTATAGAAATCATGCCACATTTTCATTATTCTGCATTCAGACGGACAGCACCCTTGTGCTCCGCTGTTGCCAATACAGGAAACTGGTGCAAGATCTCCCTCAGTAAGTCGGAGTATTTCACCGACCTTGTAATCCTCGGGAACTCTGTTCAGGCGGTAGCCGCCGCCCTTGCCGTGAACACCTACTACAAGGCGATTTTTGGACAGCACGGGAAGTATCCTTTCAAGATATTTGAGGGAAAGCTCCTGCCTTTCCGCCACGTCCTTCATGGGGATGAAGTCGCCGTTATAGTGCTCTGCAAGATCGATCATTACCTGCAAAGCATATCTTCCGCGTGTTGAAACCATCATAGCTTTTCACCTCAAAACCTTTCTGTTTTCGTTCTGTGCAGAATTTGGAGCACAATTACTTTTTATCAGACTTTACAACAACTTTTCTATATGTATCAAAGCGCACCCATTTTTCGAAGAATTCACTCTGATCGCCCTCGGAGGTTTCCGAATACTCGTTAAGGAACCGCTTAACTTCCCAGTCAGAAGTCACCCTGACCTCAAAGCCGCGTCCGTTTATCACAGGCATACCGCCGTAGGTATACTCTGCTGTGGGGAGTATCTCAACAATCCTCCTATCACGCACCTTGACAGAAACTCCGTCACGCAGCACTATGATATCAAAGCTGTCGGGATACTTGTAGCTGTCGCCCGATATGGGTATCTCATCGCCTACCGTATAGGTGGACTTCACAGGCTGATATTTCAGCACGTTAAGGCTGCTTGTATCGTAATAGAATTCCTCAAAGATATCGCCTCTCGCAGAAAGCTCTCCGTATTTGAAGGAAGCCTTTTCCGCGGAGGAGCCGCCCTTTTCGCTCACCTTCTCAACAACGCCGCAGGCAGAGGTCATGTTGCTTACACGGTCAATGAGTATCAGCTCACCAAGGGTCTTGTGCGAAGAAAATACATCAACTGCAATAGCCTCGGTAAGAAGAATATCGCAGACTGCAATACCGTTTTTGCCGAGAGTATCAGTCTTGATATGCTCGCCTGTGTTTACATCAATAGCATGATCAATACCTGTAAGGATGCCCGAGATTGTCTTTGTTCCGAGCTTTACAAGGTAATCCTTGCCCACAGTAAGCTGTTCGTCATCCATCCACAGGAGAGAAGCCTTTATTCTCTTGTAGACTGCAATATCTGCCTCTTTGATAAGTACACAACCACGGGAAACATCCACCTCTCTGTCAAGGGAGATCGTCACAGGCTGACCCTTATGCGCGGTCTGCACGCTTTTATCGGTCATGAGAATGCCCTTGACCGATGCTTTCTCGTTACTGGGAAGCGTTACTATCTCATCACCTACACTGATGCTTCCCACCTCGATCTGACCCTGAAAGCCTCTGAAGGTGTGATCAGGGCGGCACACTCTCTGAACGGGCATATAAAAGCCCTTTTCGCTGTCATCGGAAGAAATATCCACAGTTTCGAGGTATTCAAGAAGAGGCACTCCCTCATACCACTTAATATTGTCGGATTTTACCGTAACATTGTCACCCTCGGTTGCGGAGAGAGGAATTATCTGCACGTTTTCAAGGGAAAGCTCCTGCGTAAGCTCAGAAATCTGCTTTGCGATTTCATTGAAGCGCTCCTCGCTGTAGCTAACCAAGTCCATCTTATTTACAGCAAAAACGAAGTATCTGATACCCATAAGGCGGCAGATCCTTGCGTGACGTCTTGTCTGCACCAGCACTCCCTGCGAAGCGTCCACAAGGATAACAGCAAGGTCAGCAAATGAAGCGCCGACCGCCATATTTCTCGTGTATTCCTCATGACCGGGAGTATCGGCAACAATAAAGCTACGGTTGTCGGTGGTGAAGTAGCGATATGCAACATCAATGGTGATGCCCTGCTCACGCTCAGCCATAAGACCATCAAGCAGCAGCGAATAGTCGATCTTTCCGTTTCTGCTGCCGACCTTACTGTCAAGCTCCAGTGCCTTCTCCTGGTCTGTATAAAGCAGCTTGGAATCGTACAGGATATGTCCGATAAGCGTGGATTTTCCGTCGTCAACGCTGCCGCAGGTTATAAATTTAAGCAAGCCTTTCATCAGAAATAGCCCTCCCTCTTGCGGCGCTCCATGCTTCCTGCCGCTTCATTGTCGATAACTCTCGAGGTCCTCTCGGAGGATACCGAGCTTAATGTTTCCTCAATGATCTCGTCCAGTGTGTCTGCGGTTGACTCTATTCCTCCCGTAAGAGGATAGCAGCCCAGCGTTCTGAAACGCACAGACTTCATCTGGGGCACTTCGCCCTCCCTCAGCGGGAAACGCTCATCATCAACCATGATGAGATTTCCGTCTCGCTCGACCACGGGGCGCTCCTTTGCAAAATACAGTGGTACGATATCTATCTTCTCGCGCTGAATGTACTGCCAGATATCCTTTTCCGTCCAGTTGGAGATCGGAAATACTCTGATACTCTCGCCCTTGTTGATCTTAGTATTGTAGAGCTTCCACATCTCGGGGCGCTGATTTTTGGGATCCCACGCATGAGCCGCATTACGGAAAGAGAATATTCTCTCCTTGGCACGGGATTTCTCCTCATCGCGTCTGCCGCCGCCAAAAGCTGCTGTAAAGCCGTATTTATTGAGAGCCTGCTTCAGTGCCTGTGTTTTCATGATATCGGTGTAGGCGGAGCCGTGATCAAATGGATTGATCCCCTGATTTACGCCGTCCTCATTGATATATTCGAGCATTTCAATGCCCAGCTTTTCTGCTGTTCTGTCGCGGAACTCTATCATCTCGCGGAATTTCCATGTTGTATTTACATGAAGAAACGGAAACGGAGGCTTCTCGGGATAAAACGCTTTCATCGCAAGATGAAGCATTACAGAGCTGTCCTTTCCGATAGAGTAGAGCATAACGGGCTTTTCGCACTCCGCCGCTACCTCCCGTATGATGTATATTGCTTCTGCTTCAAGCTCGTCAAGATGTGAAAATTCGCTCACACTGTTTCCCTCCTAATATTTATTGGATTCTTTCGGGTCTATTGCTATTTCAGCGGTCTTACCGTCGGGCTGCTCGATGACCCAGCACAGCAAGCCGTCCTTTTTCTCAGTATGCACTTTACTTCCCATACCCCCGATATCTGCACCGAGATAAAAGCTGATGGCATATACGGGGCACTCCTTTATACAGGAGGTGCATCCCCAGCAGTCCTTGGGGTATTTTATGTATGCTTTTTTGTCTGCGCCGAGCTTTATCAGCGTACCGGGACATACCTCATGGCATCTTCCGCAGCCGACGCACTTATTTCGGTCAATTGCTATGCTCATAGGTCTTTTGTCCCTCCTCGGTCAGGTCACGCAGAATGATCTTTATCTCGCCGTTCTCCATTCGTGAATTGACGTATTTTCTCCAGTTGATATCATCCTTTTCGGGGTGGTCGAGGTTTTCTGCAAAGCTGTGCCAGCGTGTTTCATGACGTGCTCTCAGATGCGCTATCACGCTCCTGCATATCGTCAGACGCTCCCGCAGCTCATAGATATACATAAGCTCCTGAAAATCATCGGCATGGAGAGCATCCGACAGCTCTGTCAGCTGCCTTATCTTGTAATCAGCGATGTCAAGCTGCTTTCCGTTAAAGCGGTAGTTTGTCTTGATTCCGCCTGCGTAGCTGTCCATAACGGTCTGCATTGCTTCCTCAAGCTGTTCAGTGGTGAACTGTGATCTATTTTCTCCGATAAAGCGTTCGATTTCGGAGATGTGAGCGTCAATTTCGCTGCCACTGATTGAGCCTGTCGTGTTTTCGGAAATATAATCGACAGCCGATACCGCTGCGATCTCGCCCTCGGCAAGTGCGCCTGTCACATATTTCTGAGGACATCCGCCCGCCACATCACCTGCTGCGAACAAACCGCTGATAGTTGTGGCTCTCTTGGTATCCACCCAATATCCGCTTGCCGTATGACCGCCGACGATATACGGCTCAGTTCCTTCTATCTCCACATTAGCTTGTGACGGGAGCTTTCCGCTTTCTATCCATCTTATAGTCTGGGAAGGTGCCATGTTGAGGTAGGCTTTCAGCAAAGATTCCTCCTGTTCAGGGGATATGCCCTCAGTTCTCAGATAACATGGACCTCTACCCTCGATATTTTCATTTACTGTGCCGTAGACACGCTCGGAGGTTGTAAGTCCGTACTTTGCTTCGTAGACCTCACCCAGGGAGTTTATCTGCTTTGCGCCTGCGCCCTGAGCAAGCGTGCCCGTGGGAGCTATCGTATCCTTGCAGCGAAGCGCGATAAATCTCATCTCAAAGGTGGTCATCTCAGCACCGTGCTTTATTCCCATCGCATAACCTGCCCCCGTATTAAACGGAGGATACCACATCTTATGCCTTGAGAAGCCAGGGTTATTAGGCTTGTACAGACCTGCCGCACCGCCTGTTGCGATAATTACCGCCTTTGCTTCGATGATGTAAAATGTATCGTTTTCTATTCCAATACCGAATGCGCCGTTTATCTTGTTGCCGTTGACGGAAAAATCGATGATGTTCACCCTGTTCAGCACCGTCACGTTCGGGAGCTTTTCAACAGCTGCTGCAAGTATAGGCTTGATGTTTTCACCATTTATCTTCAAATTACGGTTGCCTCTTGCAACATATTTACCGTTCTCGTCTTTCAGAATTACAAGCCCGAGCTGTTCAAGCCTTTCGGTGACCTTGTTGAGCCGCTCGGACATAGTATAGAGCAGATCATCACGGACGATGCCGTCTGCGTCTTTCTTGGCATAGTCCACATAATCCTGCGGAGTTCTGCCCTCAACGATATAGGCATTAAGTGCGTTTACGCCTGCGGCAAGACAGCCGCTTCTTTTGATGTTAGCCTTTTCGCATATCAGAATTTCTGTTGCGTCCGATTTTTCGGAAGCCGTAAGCGCTGCATAGCATCCCGCTGTACCGCCGCCAATAATAAGCAGATCGGTCTTTAACCTTTCGACTCTCACAATATCACCGCCCATTCTCCGATAGATAATTTTCGACGGACAAAATGCTGTTTGCACCGTCAGCCGCCGCCGTTATGACCTGACGAAGTGCTTTTGTGCGGACATCGCCCGCCGCAAATATTCCCTTTGCAGATGTAACGCAGTCCTCGCCCGCTATGACATATCCCTCGGGAGAAAGCTCTGCCAGTCCTTGTAACACGCCGCTGTTGGGTACGGTTCCTATTGCTGCGAAAACCCCGTTGACGCACAGCGTTTCCTCCGCACCACTGTGGTCTATCTTAATAGCTTCTACCCGCTTGTCGCCGATTATCTCCACGGGCACAGCGTTCAGCACCAATTCGATATTGCCTGCGGAGCGAACTCTCTCCTGAAGCGTTTTGTTTGCTCTGAACTCCTCACGCCGATGAACAAGATATACCTTTTCAGCAATTTTAGATAGAAAAAGTGCATCTCCAAGAGCAGTATCACCGCCGCCAATGACTGCAACGTTTTTGCCTTTATACAAGGCTCCGTCGCAGACTGCACAGTATGATACACCTTTTCCCGAAAACTCCGCTTCGCCCTTGATGTCAAGCTTACGGTGTGAAGCTCCTGCTGCATACACGATGGTTTTTGTCAGAATGCTACCGCCATCGGAAAGATTAACCTTATAACCTTCGTTTGTGGGAGCGATATTTGTGACCTCGCCCTCATAAAACTCAGTGCCGAATGCCTCGGCGTGTGCTCTGAACTTTTCTCCAAGCTCAAAGCCGTTTTCACCGTATAGCCCGAGGTAATTGTCAACACGCTCGCTTTCGGCGATCTGTCCAGTGCCGCAGTAATTTTTTTCAATAACTATTGCACTCAGTGCCGCACGCTTGGCATATACCGCAGCGGAAAGCCCCGCAGGGCCGCTTCCGATTATTACAGTATCATACATGGCTTAACCTGTCCTTTGCTATTTTTCTATTACAAGTCCCTCGTTCTCTGCGGTATCTCCCTCAATCTTGAAGGAGTTAAGAACAGGGGCAGCTCTGTCCACGAGAGAAAGGATCAGATAGCTTGCCTTGCTGTCGTGAGCGAGACGCTTA
>JAFTVU010000020.1 GCA_017465665.1 Oscillospiraceae bacterium
AATATTCGAATTTAACCTATACGACATAGCTGTGAGCCTTATGGAGTACATCACCGACTGGCTGTATCAGATGGTGGTCGGCGTGTTCAGCGAGCTTTTCACCGCCTTGAACACCCTCGGTGCAGATCTGTTCGGTCAGCCATGGGTGAAGCAGATAGTTCAGCTTTTCAGTAACCTCGGTTGGGCATTGTTCATTGTGGGAATCGTGGTGGCACTGTTTGAGTTCGCCATAGAATCGCAGAACGGACGAGGTGATCCGAAGGCACTATCGCTGAACATATTAAAAGGCTTTTTCGCTGTGAATCTGTTCAGCACCGTTCCTGTACAGCTTTATTCCCTCGCTATAAAAATGCAGGGAAATATGTCGTGGGATATGGCACTCGGAGTATATCCCGAGGGCAGCTCAGGCAATATTCTGCTGGACTGCCTCGGCGCGATCGAGCAAATGCTCTTCGGGCCTATCCTTGCAATAATCATAATCTTTATGTTCGGCTACGCCGTAGTAAAGGTGTTCCTCGCAAGTCTTAAAAGAGGCGGCGTTCTGCTTATACAGATTGCCGTAGGAGCGTTGTATATGTTTAGCGTACCGAGAGGCTTTACGGACGGATTTGTTATGTGGATAAAGCAAGTCATAGCCTCCTGTCTTACAGCCTTTCTGCAGTCCGTTATGCTGGTGTGCGGTCTCATTCTCTTCAAGGATCATTGGATAATGGGACTCGGCGTTATGCTCGCCGCAGGAGAAATTCCGAGAATTGCGGGAATGTTCGGACTTGAAACAGCAGCCCGTCCTAATATAAACGGTGTAATCAATACTGCACAGTCCGCAGTACATCTCACGCAGATGGTACGAGCAGCAGCCACAAAGTAAGGAGGTGGACACGATGACAATGTATATCTACCCCGACAACCTCAAAGCCGCACCGACGCTGTTCCTCTGGCGGCTGAAGGACCTTGCTGTTATAGGAGTCGGAGCGTTAATTTCCATCTTCGCTATGGTGCAGATGGGATTTTCAGTTCCGCTGGCTGTCACCCTTGCGTATGCGTTCCTTGCCATACGTTTTGATGATACCAGTATACTCGACTTCATAAAATACGCTGCAAGATACTTTTTCGTGGAACAGCAGGAATTCAGATGGAGGTTATAGTGAAAAAGAAAAACCAAGAGCAAATATCCACCCGACAGCTCATGGGCGTGACCGAGATAACTGAATACTCATTAAAGACCGCTTCGTCAGAGGCGGCCTTTTTCAGTATAAAGCCATGCAATATCTCGATACTGTCCGAGGAGAGTCTGTCGGGAAAGATATATTCCCTCATGTCGGTGCTGAAAGGCGTTGCAGAGATAGAGTTCCTCTGCCTTAACAGCCGAGAGAGCTTTGAGGGAAACAAGAGCTTTCTGCGTAGCCGTATAGCCGCTGAAAGCAATCCCGCCGTCCGCAGTCTGCTTGAACAAGACATCCAGTACCTTGACCATATTCAGGCGCAGACGGCAACTGCAAGAGAATTTCTGCTTGTGGTGAGGCTACGAAATCTTAAAGATAAAGAGATATACTCCCATCTCAACAGGATAGAGAAAATACTCACCGAAAACAGCTTTGCCGTCCGCAGATACGGCAGAGAGGATATAAAAACTCTGCTCGCTGTCTATTATGAGCAGAATGTAACGACCGAAATATTCGACAACCATGACGGAGAAAGGTGGATCATAAATGAACGATAAGCTTACAATCAACACAACTCTGCTCCGCAAGGAGTCTTGCTACGAGCCGAAGCCTTGTATAGTGGAAAGAGTTGTGGAAATGTCCGCAGGAGCCTTTGCAAAGCTCATATCCAGGCCCCTTGACGATCATTACCTTATTAAGAAGAATTCCGACCTTATGTATAAGGACAACGAGTTTTATCATTGCATCCTTGCTGTGGATAAGCTGAACGGCGATGGCTTGCTTATAGAAGCCGAGGGCAGCGGTTATGCGAGATATTCGCAGTATATTCCCCATGCAAAGGATATTGTAGCACATCACGATATGACTCCTGCACAGAAGGCTTTTCAGGAGGCTATAAAGGAGATAGCTCACGACCTCCTTGCCGAAAGCGGCGAGAAAACAGAGGTGAATTATTCCCTTGACGAGCTGCTTCTCAATGCAGGCTTCAGGAGAATCATCAAGGATTCTGTATGTGATGCGTTTCAGGCAATGCCCGAGGTCGGTTCTGTGGAGATAAGGGACGGCGACCTTCATGCAGTAAAAAAGGAGCTTGTAGAAACAAGGCTTGTATGCCCGCTCTCCATTGTCATGGAACCCGACGATTACGAAACCGACATGATAGACACTCCCTCAGACCAGCTTATGTACTGCGATGAGGAGATAAACAAGAAAATCAGAGAGTCTATGTGCGATGAGGATGAAGAACAGCGTGGCTTTATGGCATATTCGGATGATGAATATCTCCGTCATAAGGTGTTCTCTGTATTCCCCACAGTAGAAACCATAGGCAACGACCTTTACGGCGTTGTTACAGTTATGTCATACGGTGAGCTGAATAAGACAGAGCTTGAAGAGCTTTCGGATGAAATCACCGGACAACTTTCCGATGGCTGGGGCGAGGGCTTTGAACAGCACCCTGTAACCATCGGCGGCGAGGACTATTATATCTCGTTCTGGAACTGCGATGATTTCTATCTCAAGCCCGAGAGCGAGGTTTTTCAGAGTCCCACACAGAGTCTGAAGATGTGAGGTCATAATGATGAAGAAGAAAAATACAGTAGAAAGGGAGTTCAACACAAAGCCAAGTAAAGACTTCTTGGATATGATCGCTCCCTCAACGGTGAAATTCTACACCGATTATTTCATCTGCGGCAACACCTTCCGCTGTGTGTGGGCATTAAGGGAATATCCCACATCAACAAACGAACAGGCTATCCTCCGTTATCTCGGTGAGAAAGAGGGTGTAACGCTCCATATCTACACCCGCCATGTATCTCCTGCGGAGGAAAAGAGAATTATCGCCAATGCCGCCAACAAGAACCGTATGCAGAGAAGCTCCACCAACGATCTTCAGCAGACCGTCACCGCAGAAAGCAATCTGCAGGATGTGACGCAGCTTGTAGCGGATATGCACCGCAGCCGAGAACCCCTCCTCCACACCGCCGTATACATTGAAATGATTGCTCCATCCCTTGAAGCTCTCCGAAATATGCAGACCGAGGTGCAAACGGAGCTTGTACGCTCAAAGCTGAATGTGGACAGGCTTATGCTCCGTCAGCAGTCAGGTTTCAACAGTATAAAGCCCGGCGGCTGGAATGTATTTCGTGAGCAGTTCGAGAGAGTTCTCCCCGCAAGCAGTACGGCGAATCTCTATCCGTTCAGCTTTTCGGGAAAGACGGACGAGCATGGCTGTTACCTCGGGCGTGACAAGTTCGGCAGTAATATTATAGTGGACTTCGATAAACGCTCCGATGACAAGACCAATGCCAATATGCTCATCCTCGGAAACTCGGGACAGGGCAAGTCGTATCTTTTAAAGCTGATACTGACAAACCTCCGAGAAAGTGGAAAGCGTATAATCTGCCTTGATCCCGAGCTGGAATATGCTGAGCTTACCGACAACCTAGGCGGCTGCTTTATAGACCTTATGTCGGGAGAATATATAATCAATGTGCTTGAACCTAAGACATGGGATGAAGGTGCAGAGGTAGACGAAGCTGCACCCCAAGCCTTCCGAGGCAAAACAAGGCTCAGTCAGCACATCAGCTTTCTGCGTGACTTTTTCCGCTGCTACAAGGATTTTTCCGACAGAGAAATTGACACCATAGAGCTTATGCTGATAAAGCTGTACGACAGCTTCGGTATCTCCGACAGAACAGATTTCGGCAAGCTGAAGCGCACTGATTATCCCGTTCTGTCCGACCTCTACGCCATAGCCGAGGAGGAGTTTCGCAGCTATAACGAGGAGAAAAATAATATTTACACCGCAGAAACCTTGCAGAATATCTGCCTCGGACTGCACTCTATGTGTATGGGTGCGGAAAGCAAGTTCTTCAACGGACACACAAATATAACTGACGGCAGCTTTGTCACCTTCGGTGTGAAGGGACTTTTACAGGCGAGCAAGAATATCCGCAGTGCGCTGCTGTTCAATGTGCTGTCGTATATGTCAAACGAGCTGCTTACAACAGGAAACACAGTTGCCAGCGTTGACGAGTTCTATCTGTTTCTCACAAATCCCGTTGCGGTGGAGTATATCCGTAATTTTATGAAGCGTGTACGAAAAAAGAACTCTGCGGTCATCCTTGCCTCGCAGAACCTTGAGGACTTCAATCTTGAGGGAATCCGAGAGCTTACAAAGCCGCTGTTCGCTATCCCTACACATCAGTTTCTGTTTCACGCCGGAACGGTGGACAAGGAGTTCTACATTGACAACCTGCAGCTTGAATCCTCGGAATATGAGCTGACGAGATACTCACAGCGAGGCGTGTGCCTTTACAAATGCGGTAACGAAAGATACTGCTTATGCGTCCACGCTCCCGACTACAAGGAACGGCTCTTCGGCAGCGCAGGAGGACGGTAATTCAACACAAGGTTGAAACAAAGTTGAAAGATGAAGCGCAGCAGACCGAGGATATCTCATCCATCCTCGCTTGCTGTGAGAGGTCGCCCCGACCTATGGCAGAGCAGCTTCGTAATATTGCGGAGGTGCTGACGCTTTTGGAGAAACGGTCTGCGGATTGACTTTTGTGACGGTGTGGTGTATAATAAAATTAACAACCATTATCAAGGAGGCATTCATCGATGGCAAAAATACCTGTTGCAACAACAATACCTTTACAGCCATATGAGGGTGATAATTTTTATGCAGTTGTAATTCCCGAGCAATATGGAAAAGATACAACATATGCCTTGTGGATTTTTCGTCAACAATGTGGAACGGCACTCTGTTATTCATCACGAAAAGCAAAATATGCCGATGAAACTATGTCAAGCGATGGAATAAAAGCTTTGGATATTACAGGACAATATGACGAAATTAAGTCAATGCTTATTGATATGGATTTAATCATTCAGTGAAAGGATTACCACCAATGGCAAAAGACATCATACTAGACCGAGCAACCTATAAAAAGATAAAGGCTATGAACAAGGAGCAGCTCACAGACTTCCTCTGCGACATCTACCAAAGCGGACAGAAGGACGCTGAAACCTCTGCCATAGACTTCGATGAGCTTCGTACCAAAATAGGTGCTGTTAAAGGCGTAGGCGAGGCAAGACTCAACGAAATAATGCAGGTCATAGAGAATGAGATGACCTCGAAAACAGAAGAATAAATATCAATGCCCGACGGTATCTCCGTTGGGCGTTTTGCTTGAAAGGAAAAAATATGGCAGTACACCCGCTTGTCTTAAAAGCTCTCGCTGCGGCGGCAACGGACAAACGCACCTGGAAATTCCTCGCTGTCCTCATTGTCGCTCTGCTCACGCCCGCGATCTTCCTCACCATCTGCGTTGTGATGATATTCTCCAGTGCGGAAACTACAAGCTATTCGGTCATAGAATACTGCTTTACGGATACCGCACTTCCGCAGAATATGCCCGAGGAGGAGCAGACGGCAATCGAGAATATGCGGCTATGGCTCTCGGAGCTTGAAGAAGAAATGACTGAGTATGAAGAAACGGACAGCCTTGATGAATCACTCGTCAAGGCTGTTTTCTATTGCACTCATATAAGCTATGAGGTTCAGTACGACGCTGACGGCGAGGAGATTCCCATAGATTATGAAGCTTTTGTTTTATGCTTTGAGGAGAAAAGTATAACAGACTTGCCCGAAATATCCGAGAGCCTTTCCGAGCAGTTCGAATATATAAATCTCACCGCAAATCAAAGCTCCGCAATACAGAACGCATACACATTCATTCAGGAATTGGAGGTAACATGATAGATAAACAGGAATACAACAATATAACCCATGTAGGTGCAACACCCGAGGACTGCAAGGTAATTCATCTTGCGCTTACGGAGGGAAAGAAGCTCTCCATCGACAAAAAAGGCAAAATAACCGACGATACAGGCCGTTGGATTGCTGTCGGAAAGGAGCGCAGCAATGGATAGGTACAGAGGCTTTGGCTTTACTATGGTCGAGGATGAAATCATAGAGCTTCAGGACAAGAACGGTCAGCCCATAACGGCAAGAGGATATTATTGTCAGATATACGCCGACTACGACTGCAATATGGAAATTGACTCCGTTCTTTTGGCGGAGGGTGTGGACATATCCTCACAGAGCTATAGCGAAGCAGAGAAAGCAATATGCCGTCTCATAGATAACGGATATGAAATGTATTCTGAGGCAAAGTTCAAAGCTCTCGGAACAAGCGCTATCTATACCGTTATAGAGAACGGTAACATGACATATTTCCGAACAAGTATCGCAGGCGGCTTCAGCTATCCGTTCAGCATATATAACGCTGCCAAAAGTATGGTTCACGCTCTTAATGAAGGTAATCCTATGGGTACGGTCTACACATCGGAGATGTTTCAGCTTATGAGAGCAAGCCACAACTTCCCCGAG
>JAFTVU010000079.1 GCA_017465665.1 Oscillospiraceae bacterium
GGCATTTACAAGTGCCGCAGGCACAGAACTTGGCGACAAAATAATGAACGCTATGGACGGCTTGGGTGCGGTTTTCATCAATCCATTGTCGAGCTTCAACCCGATAGACCTTCTCATAGGTGTTGCGGGTGGCGTAATCGTAAAGCTCGTTATTTACGTCAAAGGTAAAAATGCAAAGAAATACCGAAAAGGCTGTGAGTACGGCTCTGCCCGATGGGGTAATGCCGAAGATATTAAGCCATATATGGCTGACAAGTTCGAGGATAACGTCATTCTTACCGAAACGGAACGTCTGACAATGGACGGCAGACCGAAGGCAGGACCCAAGTACGCACGAAACAAGAATATCCTTGTAATCGGTGGCTCAGGCTCAGGTAAAACCCGATTTTATGTAAAGCCGAACTTGCTTCAAATGCACAGCTCCTATGTGGTTACAGACCCGAAAGGAACGGTGCTGAACGAAGTCGGAAAGGCTCTGCAAGACGGCGGATATGCAATCAAGGTGCTGAACACTATCAATTTCAAAAAGTCAATGCACTACAATCCACTTGCCTAACTATCTTGAACAAAAACGAGTTCATAACCTCGACAAAGATAGCTATGAATATGTTAAGGGCGATTTTGAACCGATTATTACTGAAGAACAGTGGGACAGATGTCAGGCTATCCTTAAAGAAAAGCGTAAAACTACCCTCGTTGTAAACGGCGAGGAAAAGAAAAAAAGCAATCGCACTTCCAGAGACCTTTGGGTAAAGAAGTTACGTTGCTCTTGTGGTTCATCATTCAGAAAAAACCGTTATCATAAGCATAATGACGGTACTGTTACTTATAATTATGTTTGCTATAATCAAATCAATAACGGCAAAGCTTCTCAGCGTGAGAAGATGGGACTTGAAACTGATGGTTACTGCAACGAACACTCCGTTACAGACTGGAAAATGGAAATGATGGCAAAATATTTCTTAAATGAAGCTTGGAAAAGTCGTAAAGAGGATTTGATGATTGCACTTGAATATATCAAGAAATATTATACGGATGCTACACGAGAAAATTCCAAGCACAGAGAGTTGTTTATCGACGCACAAATTGAGAAGATTGAGAAAAAACTCAAAAATCTCATTGAACTTTATACTGACGGTCAGATTGACAAGGAAGAATTTGCCGAGTTCAAAAAGACTTACAGTGCAGATTTACAGAAGTTCAAGGACGAAAAAACATCGTGCGGAGAGCAACAGGAACTGGTTGAAAGTTGTATTTCAGATATGTCAGCAGTATCTCAGGCTCTCGCAGGAATGATTGATATGAGTTCACCTGAATACACTCACGACCTTATGAATGAAATCATAAATTCTATATTGGTTAAGGATAACCGCTTTATATGGAATTTCAATTTCAACAGAACAGCAAATGCAGATATGAATATTAGTATTGAAGGAAACAAACGTAAAAAACAATGCCCTGTAATCACGATTGACGGCGAAATTATGGGGACTCCTTCGGGAGTCCCCGATTTTTCTGTTTTAGGTAACACTACGGGGATTCCTTCGGGAGTCCCCGACTTTTTACATATATCAGGGAATAATTCTTTGGATTTACCTGCGGAAATCCGCAATAATCCGTTGTTTGCCAAGAAAGCATCCCTATTACTCCACCTGCACAAGCAGGATGCTGGAGGATTTCATTCCGCCGTATGATGCAACCGTCATTGAACGGCTGAATGCGGAGGGCTATGTGCTGCTCGGCAAGACCTCTATGGATGAATTTGCGATGGGCGGCTCGAACCAGACCTCAGCCTTTGCAAAGACCAAAAATCCTTACGATACTGAATGTGTTACCGGCGGATCTTCGGGCGGAAGTGCGGCGGCTGTGGCGGCGTCTCTTGCGCCGTGTGCGCTGGGCTCCGATACAGGCGGATCGATACGTCAGCCTGCAGCTTTCTGCGGAGTAACGGGAATAAAGCCCACCTACGGACGAGTTTCGCGTTACGGTCTGGTGGCATTTGCAAGCTCTTTGGATCAGATAGGTCCTATCTGCAATGACGCTAAGGATTGCGCGCTGCTGCTGAATGCGATATGCTCATACGATCCGCATGATGCGACAAGCTCCCGTGAGAGCATTCCCGATTTCACTGCAAGGCTAGGTCAGCCTGTAAAGGGTATGAGGATAGCCATGCCGCAGGAGTTCTTTTCCGATGATATAGATGATGAGGTGAAGACTGCGGTGCTCTCCGCTGCAAAGGAGCTGGAAAAGCAGGGCGCTGTGCTGGTGGATTGCTCCATGCGTAGCCTTAAGTACGCCGTGCCGTCCTATTATCTTATCGCCTGCGCGGAGGCAGCTTCAAATCTCTCGCGCTTTGATGGCATAAAATACGGCTACCGCGGCGAGGGAAAGACTTACGAGGAGCTAATCTGCGACAGCCGTTCCAAGGGCTTCGGCGAGGAGGTCAAGCGCCGTATATTGTTAGGCAATTATGCGCTTTCCAGCGGCTATTATGATGCATACTACAAGAAAGCTCTTGCACTGAAGCAGGAGATCATCAAGGAATACTGCGAGATATTTGATAAGGCAGATGTGATACTCACTCCTACTGCACCCACTGTGGCGTATAGGATAGGCGCACAGGATAACGACCCTGTGAAGATGTATCTTGCTGATATATGCACGGTAACTGTGAACATTGCAGGGCTGCCTGCGATCAGCACCACCTGTGGATATACCGCCAAGGGTATGCCTGTTGGAATGTCGTTTGTAGGAAAGCGCTTTGACGAGCAGACGATACTTCAGTGTGCGGATGCGTTTGAACGCGGATTTGCGCCTGTTCTGCCGAGAATATAAGGAGGTGCGGAAAATGAGATACTACCCTACTATGGGTCTTGAGATACACGCGGAGCTGCTGACCGACTCCAAGATATTCTGCACCTGCTCTGCAAGCTTCGGCGGCGAGCCGAATACACGATGCTGTCCCGTCTGCTGCGGACTTCCGGGTACTCTGCCCGTACTCAACCGCCGTGCTGTGGAGTACATCATCAAGGCAGGCTATGTTATGAACTGTGATATCAGCCGTTTCACGAAATGGGACAGAAAGAACTACTTCTATCCCGATCTGCCAAAGGCATACCAGATATCCCAGATGCCGCGCCCTGTCTGTCTTGACGGATATGTGGATATAACAGCTGACGGTGCCGAAAAGCGCATACGTATAAACCGCATACATCTCGAGGAGGATGCAGGAAAGCTCGTTCATGATGAGGAGCAGAGGATATCCCTTGCAGACTACAACCGCTGCGGAATACCGCTTATTGAGATAGTCACCGAGCCTGATTTCCATTCCGCCGAGGAGGTAACTGCGTTCTTTGAGAAGATAAAGCTGCTTCTTCAGTACGCCGGGATTTGTGACTGCAGAATGGAGCAGGGAAGCATCAGATGCGATGTGAATATCTCCATTGCTCCCGAGGGCAGTGATGTTCTCGGCACGAGAACGGAGCTCAAGAATCTCAATTCTATGAGGGCTGCCGAAAGAGCGATAAAGGCAGAGATAGAGCGGCAGACAGAGCTGCTCGATAAGGGCGAAAAGGTCATCCAGCAGACAAGGCGCTTCAATGATGCTACAGGTGAAACTGTGGCAATGCGTTCTAAGGAGGACGCGCACGATTACCGCTATTTCCCCGACCCTGATATACCTCCGATCGTATTTACCGAGCAGGAGCTGGAGGATATCCGTGCTTCTCTGCCTGAAATGCCGCAGCAGCGCATGGAGCGCTATATTAACGAATACGGCATCAGCGGCAATGACGCGGCGGTAATAGTCGGCAATAAGCGGATCAGCGATTTTTATGATGATGCGGTGAGCGTATGCCCATCTCCGAAGAATGTGGCAAGCTATCTTGTTGGAGAGTTCATGCGCCGTGTAAATCTCGGTGAGATAGATCCCGATAACATCCCGTTCAGCGGCAGGGATTTTGCAAAGCTTACAGAGTATCTCTATTCAGATAAGCTGTCTCAGAACAATGCAAAGCTGGTGCTGACGGAGATGATATCAAGCGGAAGAGCTCCCGAGGCGATAGCCGATGAGATGGATCTGTGGATAAAGGAGGATACGGAGCTGCTTGCAAGGACGATCGATGAGATAATTGCGAACAACCCGAAGGCGGCAGAGCAATACCGCAGCGGCGATCAGAAGGTGTTCGGATTTTTCATGGGGAAGGCGAACAAGGCGCTGAAGGGCGCAGCTTCACCTAAGGCGATACAGGAATACATCAGAAAGAAGCTATCTGAATAAAACGGCAGCCCGAACGGTGGATCGTTCGGGCTGCTAGTCGTTTTTCTTGGGGTTTTTGGTGCGGCAGGTGAGATAATCCAGGCTGACATCATAGTAGTCTGCAAGGCGGAGGATAAGCTCCAGCGGGATATCGCGCTCGCCGCGTTCGTATTTTGAATACAGGGACTGATCACACATCAGAAAGGCGGATATCTGTTTCTGAGTAAGATCGCGGTCTTCTCTTACATCACGGATTCTCAACTTCATATATTATCACCTTTTAATATCATATAATAGGAATATTTGTCCTATTGACAAAATGGACGATTTGTCCTAAAATAATATTTATATAATATGTAAATAAAGATGATAATATCAGGCGTTGATCGGTCTTTTTATAGATAAGACCGATATTTTTCGGTGGTTATTTCGTTCTCGCGCAGGAAAATCTGTATCAGTGATATAAAAATATGGAAAGAAATAACAGGCAGGGCTATAAATTTTATGGAAAACTCTTGCATTATTGCAGGAAAAGGTGTATAATATTTAATGGCTATTTGTATGCTTGATGTATGCATTTTGCTGAACTTGCTGTGAGGAGAATAAATTTATGAAAGCTGATCTACATTGTCACACCACAATTTCCGACGGTTCCCTCGGCATATCAGATATCATCAGACAGGCTGACAGGGATGATGTCCGCTATCTTGCCATAACAGATCACGATAGCCTGGCTTCTTCTTCAAGAGCCGCTGTGCTTGGCAAGCGCTACAATGTCAATGTCATACCTGCGGTGGAGTTTTCCGCATTTGATGGCTCCCGCGGCAGAAAGGTACATATCCTTTGCTACATGCCTCAGAAGCCTGACAGGCTTGAGGGTCTATGTCTGCGTACCTCGGAGGGCAGGATGAATCTCGGCAAGCGCATGGCGATGAAGGTTCTGGAGAAGTACCCTATCACCCTTGAAAGCATACTGCGCTATTCCGCAGGCAGCAAGGCTATATACAAGTGCCACATCATGCATGCACTGATGGATTACGGCTACACTACCGAGCTTTACGGCGAGGTATATGATTCCATATTTGACAGAAACAATGGCATCTGTGCCGAAGAGGTGAAGTCCGAGGCGGATTTCTATCCCGATGTGCATTTCGTTACTACTCTCATCAGAGCGAGCGGCGGTATATCTGTTATGGCTCATCCCAAGGTATACGACAGCTTTGAGCTTCTGGAGGAGCTGGCAAAGTCAGGCGAGCTGGACGGCGTAGAGGTATGGCACACCAGTGCGGATGACGATGAAAAGAAGCAGCTTCTTTACATTGCCGCAAAGCATGATCTTATCACAACAGGCGGCTCTGATTTCCACGGCTTCTATAATCACTATGCAATACAGATAGGCTCCAACCTCACTCCCGAGGAATCCCTCAACAGGATACTGGAGCGTAAGGGCAAGGCTTAAAATACATAATAGAACAAAAGGACAAAGAAATGGATATCAAACAACAGGCATTAGAAAAGCATTATGAATGGCAGGGTAAGCTGGAGGTAGTATCCCGCGCGAAGATCGAAACCAGAGAGGATCTTTCGCTGGCGTATACTCCCGGTGTTGCACAGCCCTGTCTTGAAATAGCAAAGGATCCCGAGCTTTCGTATAAGCTCACTCGCAGAAATAATCTCGTTGCAGTCATCACTGACGGTACTGCTGTGCTGGGTCTCGGAGATATCGGCGGACTGGCAGGTATGCCCGTTATGGAGGGCAAGTGCTGTCTGTTCAAGGAGTTTGCGGATGTTGATGCGTTTCCTCTTTGCATAAAGTCAAAGGATCCCGATGAGATAGTACGCACCATCGAGCTTATTTCAGACAGCTTCGGCGGTATCAATCTTGAGGATATCTCAGCGCCTCGCTGCTTTGAGATAGAAGCAAAGCTGAAGGAGCGCCTTGATATCCCCGTATTCCATGACGATCAGCATGGCACTGCAATCGTTGTCGGCGCGGCAATGCTCAACGCTGTGAAGCTTGCTGGCAAGAAGCCTGAGGATATCACTGTGGTTATAAACGGCGCAGGCTCCGCGGGAATAGCGATAGGAAAGTTCCTGCTGAAGCTTGGTGTGGGAGATCTGATAATGGTGGATCTCTGCGGTGTCATCAACCGTGACGATAGTTATGATAATCCTGCCCATGCAGAGATGGCGCAGCTTTCCAACAAGAAGAATATCAAGGGTACGCTTGCAGATGCTATGAAGGGCGCAGACGTATTTGTGGGAGTTTCAAAGCCTGATCTTGTTTCTCCTGAGATGGTACAGTCCATGGCAGACAAGCCTATCCTGTTCCCTATGGCTAACCCTGACCCTGAGATAACCTATGATCTCGCAAAGCAGTCGGGTGCATTTATCGTGGGTACAGGCAGAAGCGATTATCCCAATCAGATAAATAATGTACTGGTGTTCCCGGGTGTTTTCAAGGGTGCACTGAGCGTCCGTGCAAAGGCTATCACAGAGGAGATGAAGCTGGCTGCTGCTCACGCTATTGCTGACTTCATTCCCGAAGACAAGCTGTCTGTTGATTATATCATCCCCAGCGCTCTGGACAAGTCCGTTGCGGACGCTGTGGCAAAGGCTGTTGCGGATGAATGGACAAGCTCGCTCACCCGATAAGGAGATAAAATGACTATAGAATATACACCGCGCGGAGTGTGCTCCCGCAAAATGATAATAGAGGTAGAGGACGGCGTAGTAAAAAGCCTGAAGGTAATAGGCGGCTGCGACGGAAACCTCAAGGGCATAAGCAGGCTGGTAGAGGGTATGCGTGCAGAGGATGTTATAGAAAGTCTTGAGGGTATACGCTGTGGCTTCAAGAATACATCCTGTCCCGCACAGCTTGCCGAGGCACTGAAGAAGCACATCAACAGCTGATAATAATGGGCTGCTCAAGGGCGGCTCTTTGTATGTAAAGAAAGAACTGCATTCAACTGATGTCAGAAATACGAGGTGACAAAATGAAGATATCATCGCTGTTTGAAGGCGGAAGAACTGTTTTTTCCTTTGAGATATTCCCGCCTAAGAAGGATGGCTCTATCGATACGATTTATTCCACGCTGGAGGCTCTGAGCGATCTCAGACCTGATTTCATCAGCGTTACATACGGTGCAGGCGGAACGGCGGCAGGCTGCTCTACAAGAGAGCTTGTAACTCTCATCAAGGAAAGATACCATACCGAATCCATTGCACACCTTACCTGTGTAAACTCTACAAAAGAGGATATAGACCGTATTATCAGGGAATTTGAGGAGCACGGTGTTGAGAACGTTCTCGCGCTGCGCGGAGATATCAATCCGAATTTCCCGCCGAAAGAGGATTTCAGGCACGCAAGCGATCTTATCAGCTACATGAAAGCGCGCAGTAATCTGAACTTCTCAGGTGCGTGTTATCCTGAGGGTCATGCAGAATCTGCGAATATCGTGGAGGATATCCGTAATCTGAAGATAAAGGTGGACGCAGGTGCAGAGCATCTTATCTCGCAGCTGTTCTTTGATAATAATTTCTTCTATGAGTTTCTGGAGAAAGCACGCATTGCAGGTATCAATGTTCCTATTGAGGCAGGCATCATGCCATGCACCAATGCAAACCAGATAAAGCGTATGGTGACTATGTGCGGAGCAAGTCTGCCGCCTAAGTTCACTAAGATGATACAGCGCTATGAGCACAATGAAGAGGCTATGCGCGATGCCGGAATAGCTTATGCGGTGGATCAGATAATAGATCTGGTGGCTCATGGCGTTGACGGTATCCATCTGTATACCATGAACAATCCGTATATTGCAAGAAAGATAAGTGAAAGTGTAGAAAAGGTGATAAGAGCATGACTAGTGAGATCACACAGATAAACCGTGTGGAAGCGCTGCGCTACATGGGCTACAAGGAGCAGCCCGATGAGCGTATAAGCGCAACTATTGACGAGTGCGAAAGAGAGCTTCTGAAGGAAGCGCGCCCACAGTATGTCTGGAGAGTATTTGATATACAGAGAAACGGCAGGAATATCAACCTGTCTGACTGTGATTTCCTGCTTGAGGGAAAGGATATTTACGATCATCTGCGCGGCTGCGATAAGGCCGCTGTAATATGTGCAACTCTTTCCTCTGACGCTGACAGATATATCAAAAGGTTGGATGTCAGCGACAGCATGAAGGCAGTTATCACGGACGCTCTGGCAAATGCCATGGTAGAGCAGGTGGCAGAGGAAGCGCGCAAGAACGTTCTGGAAAGCATGAGCGGCTATTCCACTACATGGCTGTATGGCGCAGGCTACGGTGATTTCCCGATACAGTGCGCTCCGCTTCTTATCGCAAGCGTTGACGCAGTAAGGAAGATAGGCGTATGCTGTACCGCTACGCATATGCTGACGCCAAGAAAGACGGTTATAGGTATCATCGGTCTTTCGCGCGGTGAGCTTGAGCGTAAGCGCCGCAACTGCGAAGACTGCAGTATGAAAAATTCCTGCCAGTACCGTGAATACGGACTTCGCTGCTGACATCAAGACAATATACAGACCGCTTCTGAAACAGAGGCGGTCTTTTTCTCGTGACAGTGATACAAGCATGATTTGTCCTGCAATTTAATCATTGACATTTGCTGAATATTGATATATAATATTATTACACAATTCTACATATTCTGAAAGGATGTTAATCATGGCTGACAAGAAGAAAAAGTCTGTTTTTGCTGAGTTCAAGGAATTCATCTCCAAGGGCAATGTTATCGATATGGCTGTCGGTGTTATCATCGGCGGTGCTTTCACAAAGATCGTTAACAGCCTGGTTTCTGATCTCATCATGCCTGCGCTTGGTCTGCTGACAGGTGATATCGATTTTGCCGATCTCAAGATCGTTCTCGCAGAGGCTGTTATGGAGGGTGAGACAGTTGTAAAGGAAGAGCTGGCTATCAGATACGGCGTGTTCCTTGATGCACTGCTCAACTTCCTGCTCATCGCTATTGCGGTATTCTTTATGGTGAAGATCATCAATACTGCAAGAGAAAAGGCTGAGAAGCTGAAGAAAAAGAAGGAAGAGGAAGCTCCTGCAGCACCTCCTGCTCCCGATCCTCAGATAGTTCTGCTGACAGAGATCCGCGATCTGCTGAAGAAGGACGAGGCTGTTGAAACAGAAGCTGAAGCTGTAACAGAATAAAATAAGATATCATGACCTCTGCTTTTTTAGCGGAGGTCTTTGATGTTTTCAGGGTATCCGGTCGTGCTGAAACGCAGCTTGTTTTTGTATAAATATATCTTGCAAATTCAGTGATAATATGGTAAAATAAATGCAAAGTATTTATTTTACCTTTATTTCAATGTCCTCGCAGATACGCAAATCGAAGATTTGCTCTCTGCGTATCGGACGATTTTACCATGCTCTTGCGGTCATGGTAAAATGAAATAAGAACTTATCTCCGAAAGGAGTGACATATATGCTGGATTACTGTGTTTGCCCTAAGTGTGAACGCATGATAATGCTGGATAGTGATATGCCTACGGGCTTTTGCCTTTATTGCGGTACGCACATCGCTTATGATGAGGCGAGAGAGGATTTCCTCAGTGGTCTGCGCTCTGCTATTCCTGATGAGTTTTCGCTGGAGGTGGATCTCAGCGAGCTGATCGACGAGGATGACGCGCAGGAGGATTCCGCCTACGGTCTGTCGGAATGCAGAGAGGAATGCGCGGCGGCTCAGGAGCTTATGGGTAAATGGGATTTCGCCAAGGCATTCGAGCATTATTCCAGAGCCTGTGAGTGGTGCCCTGCGGATTTTGAAGCGGCATGCGGCAGGATGACATCAGGGGTGTTGAAGCTCAACGATGTGGAGAACTGGGAAAACAGGCTGCAGGACTGCATTGGCGCGATACGTTCCCGTAACGACTGGGATATGGCGCAGAAGAGTCTTGAATATGCGCTTGATATATTGAAGAAGTTTCTTTCAAAGGGCGGACGTTTTGTTGCTCCGTATTATACATACGGCTTTTTCAGGCAGATAACAGAGAGCTTTCCGATGCTTAATAAGACCGCGATGGAGATATTCGCGCATTGCCTAAATGTTGATAATGCTCCGTTTACCGATGCTGCCCGTCTGGATCATGAAACAACACGCTTTGCGGTAGGAAGCTTTTCGGGCGAGCCTGATAAGAATCTGCGATATCCGCTGCTGCTGGTTTTGAAGCACCATGAAAGCGAGCAGACGGTCGCGGCACTCTGCCGTGCACTTTATGTATATGAACGCGCGGTGTGGCTGAGAAACCGTGATAATGAGCGCATAGATGATGTTATAGGCTTTATGGAGCTTGCATGGAAAGATCTCTATGCCGAAAAGCGCAGAAAGCTTGCGGCAGACGCAGCTTATGATCTGCTGATGATGGGCGGAATCGAGCAGAACACTACTCCAAAGGAAAAGCTGGTGTTCCTTTCAAGAGTGTACAGCTACAAGCAGATGCAGCGCATGGAGCCATTCTTCGGGGAGGATCTGTTCTTCCGCCGAGTGCAGAGCGAGGTCTATCTGCGGCAGCAGGGGGCAAGCCCTGTTTCCGCTGAATATAAGAAGATACAGGCTAAGATACGCACGCTGTCAGACCAGATGACAGCCACCGATTACTACAGCGGCACACGTTTCGTGTGACGGAAGCTATACCGCCCTTTGCGGTGGAAGAAAGGAATTGATCATGGCTAATTTGCAGAAACTTACTCGAGAGTACGGCGAGATAGTATGGACAGGCAAGAAGTGTATTCTGGGTCTGCCGATATCCTTTACACGCTATATCCTGACAGATACAAAGCTTGTGACTAAGATAGGTCTGTTCAGTATCCGTGAGGATGAGATAGAGCTGTACCGCGTTTATGATATGGCTCTTACGCTGCCGTTTGGTCAGCGCATAGTCGGCTGCGGTACGCTGAAGCTGCTTTCCAAGGACAGCGATACTCCCGCAAAGGAGCTGAAGTCCATCAAGCGCCCCCGTGAGGCAAAAAAGCTGATCGACGAGGCTGTGCGCGTTCAGCGTGATAAGTACTACGTACGCGGCAGGGATATGATTGGCATGAATACTCCTAACGATCACGATATGGATAATGACGGAGTATACGACTGCGAAGAGGAATAATAGAAACAGACCGCTTTAGGCTTTTACCAAAGCGGTCTTGCTGTTGAAATTTTACTCGGGATGTGCTATACTCTATAAAGTGAATTCAGTCCGAAAGGTGTAATATATGACCGAAATAACAGTAACCAAAAACGATGCGGGTCAGCGTGCTGACCGCTTTTTATCAAAAGCGTATCCAAATCTGACTTTGCCGCTGATATGCAAGCTCATGCGAAAGAAGCGCATCAAGCTGAACGGTGCAAAGGCAGAGCCAAATGTAAAGCTTTGCGAGGGAGATGTGTTCCGCTTTTATCTCAGCGATGAGCTGCTTTCCAAAGGCGGCGAAAAGGAGCGAGATTTCCGTGAGTGCCCGTCCGATATCGATATCGTGTACGAGGACGAAAACATTCTGCTGGTGGATAAGCCCGTGGGTATGGTGGTTCATGAGGATAACGACAACACCTCTGATACTCTTATAAACCGCATAAAATGCTACCTGTGGAAAAAGGGTGAGTATATCCCTGAACAGGAGCAGAGCTTTGTGCCTGCGCTGTGCAACCGTATAGACCGCAACACAGGCGGTATTGTTATTGCGGCAAAGAACGCAGAGAGTCTGCGTGTGCTTAATCAGAAGATACGCGACAGGGAGCTTATCAAGCTGTATCTGTGTGTTGTGCAGGGACGACCTGAAAAAAGCTCCGCCACCATGACAGCATATCTTCATAAGCTTTCTGAAGAGAACCGTGTGGTGGTTTCTGATAAAAAGACTCCCGAAAACCGCACCATCAAGACCAAATACCGCGTGCTGGACAGTATAGGCTCGCAAAGCCTTGTTGAGGTCGATCTGCTTACAGGAAGAACTCACCAGATACGTGCGCATTTCGCTCATGTGGGACATCCGCTGCTGGGTGACGGTAAGTATGGCAGCAACAAGGTGAACAAGCAGTATGGTTATAACGGTCAGGCGCTGTATTCCTATAAGCTGCGCTTTGAGTTCACCACTGAGGCAGGCTGTCTTGAATATCTCAACGGCAAGGAATTCGAGGTGGCTGACAGGGAAGCGATATGGTTTGTGAAGCGCTATAACGAGCTAAGAGGGTGATGCTGTGGCAATAACGGTAAACATATATTATACGGGAACAAACGGCAATGCTAGACGTTTTGCGGAGGAAATGACAGCCAGTGGTATCGTACATGATATCCGTGCGGAGGAGGGCAATCTCCGCTATGAATATTTCTTTCCCATGGATGATGCGGAAACGGTGCTGCTGATAGATAGCTGGACTGATCAGCAGGCCATCGATATACATCATTCCACACCCATGATGGCAGAGATAATAAAGCTCAGGGAAAAGTATGATCTGCATATGAGAGTGGAGAGGTATATTTCCATTGGTGATACGGATAATAAGGATAGCAGGTTTATAAGGCTATAAAGGCTGTTGCAGGGCAATTCTTTTTGTATATTGCACATTATCAAAACCAATTCGTTGTGCAGGGTGCACAAAATCAACATCTAGATTTTTACTATCTTTTCTGATAAATTTTAGACAAACATCTTGATTAAATCCGTTTTTTTTAGTATAATAATTGTGATATGATATATATCAATAATATTAGGACAACGGGTCGCTCCCGTGTCCGGAAAATTCAGGAGGAATATTCCAATGGCAGTTAAAGTTGCAATTAATGGTTTCGGCCGTATCGGACGCCTTGCGTTCAGACAGATGTTCGGCGCTGAGGGCTACGAGGTAGTAGCTATCAACGACCTGACAAAGCCCTCCATGCTGGCTCACCTGCTCAAGTATGATACCGCTCAGGGCGCATACTGCGGCAAGTTCGGCACAGACGCTACTCACACAGTAGTAGCTGACGATGAGGCTGGTACAATCACAGTTGACGGCAAGACACTGAAGATCTATGCTAAGGCTAACGCTGCTGAGCTCCCCTGGGGCGAGATCGGCGTTGACGTAGTTCTGGAGTGCACAGGTTTCTACTGCTCCAAGGACAAGGCTCAGGCTCACATCGATGCAGGTGCTAAGAAGGTTGTTATCTCTGCTCCCGCAGGTAACGATCTGCCCACAATCGTATTCTCTGTAAACGAGAACACACTCACAAAGGATGACACAATCATCTCCGCTGCTTCCTGCACCACAAACTGCCTCGCTCCTATGGCTAAGGCTCTGAACGATTACGCTCCCATCCAGTCCGGTATCATGAGCACAATCCACGCTTACACAGGCGATCAGATGATCCTTGATGGTCCTCACAGAAAGGGCGACCTGAGAA
>JAFTVU010000021.1 GCA_017465665.1 Oscillospiraceae bacterium
AGATTACGGCTCTTTAGTGTCGCTTGAGCAACGACGATGATTTACAAGGTGAGAGTAATTCAATCACCAATCAGAAAGCAATTTTGAAGAAATATGCTGATGATAACGGACTCGGAAACACACAGTTTTATGTTGACGACGGCTTCAGTGGAACAAATTTCAATCGACCTGATTTTACGAGAATGATGGAAGATGTGAAGTCGGGGAAAATCGGTACTATTATTACAAAGGACTTGTCCCGTTTCGGCAGAGATTATCTTATGACGGGTCAGTATATCGAAATGATTCTGCCTGATTACGATGTTCGGTATATTGCTATCAATGATAATGTTGATACGCTTCGTAGTGAGAACGAAATGATGGTTTTCAAGAATGTGTTTAACGACTGGTATGCCCGTGACTGTTCAAAGAAGATTAAAGCAGTTTTCAAGGCGAAAGGGCAGTCGGGAAAGCCACTCACCACAATTCCGCCTTACGGCTACAAAAAATCTGAAGCAGACAAGAATGTATGGGAGATTGACGAGGAAGCCGCAGAGGTAGTACGCAGAATATTTCAGCTTTGCATTGACGGATACGGTCCTCAACAAATTGCAAAGAAGCTGACGGCCGATAAAATTCTTATCCCGACAGCTTACAGCAATATGAAAGGCTATGCGAATGTAAAAGTCCCGAAAGATACAACCTTCTGGTGCGACTCAACGGTTGTACGAATTCTTGAACGAATGGAGTATGTTGGTCATACTGTGAATTTCAAGACGAGAAAGAAATCCTACAAGAACAAAAAGCAGGTTAAAAATCCAAAGTCCGAATGGCAGATTTTTGAGAATACTCACCCTGCGATTATTTCACAGCACGACTTTGATTTGGTGCAGGAGCTTCGCAAGAACAAACGCAGAATTCAGAAGTGCGAGGAAGTCAATCCATTTTCGGGAATGGTATATTGTGCAGATTGCGGCAAGAAAATGTATCTTTGCAGGTCAACCTCTCTCACGGCTGAACAAGAACATCTGAAATGCTCCACCTATGCAAAACGCAAGGACGAATGTTCAGCACATTTTATCCGCACGATTGTGCTTGAAGAACTTGTGCTAAGTGAACTGAGAAAGATTACGACCTATGTCAGAGAACATGAGGAAGAATTCGTTGAGCTTGCAATGCAGAATTCAGCACAGAAGCAGACCGCCGAACTGAAAGCGGCAAAGAAAAGGCTTGCTCAGTCGGAAAAGCGAGTTTTGGAATTGGACAAGCTATTTACAAGGCTTTATGAGGATAATGTATCCGGTAAAATCTCTGACGAGCGCTTTGAGATGATGTCCAAGAATTATGAAACTGAGCAAAAGGAACTCCGACAGGTTGTATCAGAACTGACAGAATTTATTCAAGCAAGCGAACAGAAGAACGCTGATACTGCTCAGTTTATCGGAATTGTACGCAAGTATTCTGAAATCCCGAAGCTCACTCCCGAAATTATGCACGAATTCATTGAAAAGATTGTCGTATACGCACCTGACAAGTCCAGCGGACACAGAACACAGCAGATTGATATCTGCTTCCGTTTCAATGTTATGACAGCAACTGTTACCGCTGACAGCGTGGTTTACGACAAAAAGAGAAAGGCTGCGTAGGATTTTCCTACACAACCTTTCAGTACATACGATAAAACTTCTTTATCGACCGCCCCTTAATGGGGCGGCTTTTTTATGTTTGTGGTATATTTAATGAAAAATATCGCTCTAACAGAGCAAAAACAAATAAGGCGCGGTGCAGAGGAGACAGCAGGTCGTCCTCACAGAAAAATTAGCATTTTGAAATAGGAACAATGGCAAACGTAGTGGTTTTGCGAAGCAAAATCCATTTTCCGTGAGGGAAAATGGAAATGGAGTTTGCGCCCGTGTAAGCAGCGTAAGCATAGCGTCGCTGCGTCACTGTCACATCTTTTTTGTTTTTATTTTGAAGCGCTTTCCGCAGCCTCGTGCAAGTCTGTCGCGAAGCTCCATGGGAGTTCCGCAGAGGAACTGAGTCTTATCGCAGATTATGGTGTCCATGCTCTTCTTGTTCTCGTCAACGGGGCAGATATAGAAGCTGTGGCTGCATTCGTATGCAACGGCAATGTTTTCGTAGGAGATCTCGGTAACGGTGGTAGAGCTCTCGTCCTTTGCAAGCTGTGAGCGTCTTGCCACTGCGTTTCCGTCCTCGTCAAGCTCCTGCTCCGAGGGGATGGTGGAGCTTACGGAGAGGATGATGCGGTCATCAACAAATTCGGCGTTGATAAGTTTGCCGTAGGACTGTTCCAGTGCGTCCGCCTGCTTGTTGAAGTAGGCTATACGCATATTTCTGGGAAGTGTTGCAAGTATGAAAAAGATAATGCCGAATATTATTATCAGATACCAGACATTTCTGGGGTCGTCAAAATCCTTTCCGATAGTGCACCAGATAGCTGCGAACATCAGCAGGAAGAACGCTGCCGCACCGTAGTAGCAGAGCGTCTGCAGCGGCTTGACACGCATAAGGTAGAGAAAATCCGAAAGGGAGCGGATGCGCGCCATTGTACACATGGTCTCGCACACCAGCTTATCAGAACGCTTATCCTCGCGGGCGGAGTTCATTTCCGCAAACATCCTTGTCAGCTTTGATTCTTTGGACTCGGTGATTTCTTTTTTTGATCTGATCTTGTTAAGGTTCATTGTATTTCCTTTCAATGGATGGCTGTTTCTGAAATAAGTATAGCATAAACGGCAGTAAAATGCAACGGGCAGAAATAGCGTCAGAGAAAAAATATCCAAAAGCTATCGGGATATACAGCTAAAGTATGTGGAAAACAGAGAGCAATTATTACAAAACGGTAACAATTTGCCGCGGAACGGTTACAAACCGCCCGAAACGGTTGACAATTCCGTGCTTTTCGGTTATATTGTTAAAGAATAGAATAAAATATATTAATATGAGTTACTATGCCTAACTCTCAGATGAAAGGTTGACAAATTATTATGTTAAAGGACACTTCACTGTGCATGGGATGTATGTGTGATAAAACATACGATGGTCCCTGCAAGCTGTGCGGATACAGCGATGATACGCCGTGTATTCCGTCATATCTGCGCCCTAAGACATTCCTGAACGAGCGCTATATTATCGGCAAGGTGATAAGCTATAACGGCGAGGGTGCCGTGTATATCGGCTTTGATACTGCTACAGGCACAAAAGTGACGATAAAGGAGTTCATGCCCGATACGCTCTGCACTCGTAAAAAGGGCGAGGATGAGATCACTGTAAATTCCGATATGATGCCGCTTTACAAGACGTATCTTTCGGAGTTCGTGGATCTCAATAAAACTCTGATGAAGTCCCGTGGAATGACGCATCTGCAGACTGTACTGGATGTTTTTGCGGAGAATAACACTGCTTATGTAGTGTTTGAGTTTATCAGCGGAATACCGCTGAGCACCTATCTTGCCAATTCATCGGGTGAGCTTACATGGGAGCAGATAAAGGAGCTTTTTCCGCCTATCTTCACAACGCTGAGCCTTGTTCATGCGGCAGGCGTTATCCACAGAGGAATAAGCCTTTCCACTATCTATGTAACGGATAAGCTGGAGCTCAAGCTGACAGGCTTCTCTATTTCCGCGGCACGCACTACAAACACAGAGATCGCGTGCGAGATATTCGGAGGCTATGCAGCTCCCGAGCAGTACACAAATGACGACTGGAACGGTACATGGACAGATGTTTACGGTATCGCGGCAGTGCTGTACCGCTGCCTGACAGGCTGCACACCTACCGAGGCTATCGCAAGAACAGGCACCAGCCTTATCGAGCCTATGATGATAAACCGCAACATACCGTCCACTGTATCCAAGGCGATAATGCGCGGTCTTAACCTTTCCACAGACGGAAGAATACGCACTATAACAGAGTTCGTTGACAAGCTGTTCGAGCAGCCTAAATATGTAGGCATTGACAGGGGCGGAGATACACCTCTCACCAAGCAGCAGGCGAAGAAGCTGAAAAAGCAGAAAAAGGAGCGCGCAAAGACTATTGCGGCGCTGGTATTCGCAGGAATCGTGCTGATAGCGTTTGCTATAGTATTTTCCTGGGCGCTGAAGCAGACTCCCCAGCCCAATGATTCCTCGTCAGATATCCTGACAGAGGAAGCTACCACATCTGTGACCACTACAACACCACCTATCGTACAGACAGAAGAGCCTACCGTGCCCGAAACTATCGAGCCTGTAGCGCCCGAAGCAAATATCAGCCTGCCTGATTTCACTAACCGTCCTTATGACAGCACGGTTGCCCGCTATGAGGGTACGTTTACGTTCACTCCCACATACGAGTATACCGATGAGTATGAAGCAGGTGTTATGTACGGACAGAACATCGAGGAAGGCACTATGGTCGCTGCAGGTCTGACTATCGAAGTCAAGGTCAGCAAGGGCCCTAGCCTTGTGAAGCTGCCCGATTACAAGGATGTCAAGGTGGATAAGTACGTTCTGGAGCTTAATAAGCTCAACATCAAGTATAGGATGGAAAATCTGGAGACGAATGATGTGAAGCCCGGAATGATCGCAATGTGCAGCAAGGATGTAGGCGATCTCGTAAATGTTGAGGAGAGCGAGGAGATCATAGTATACGTTGCGGTTGCAAAGCCCAAGGAGCCCACTGTTGAGGCCGAGTCTACTGCCGAAGCGCCCGAAAGCAGCGCACAGACAGCAGAAGCAGGCAGTGGTATTCCCGTAGAATAAACAGAAGAAGGACAATAAAATGGAGCTTGATTTAAGCGAGATCAGAAAAGATATAGATAAGATAGATGAACAGCTGCTGGAGCTTTTCAAGCAGCGTATGACTCTGACAGGAGATGTTGCACGCTACAAGGCGGCAAACAACATGGTGGTCTATCAGGGAGACCGTGAAAAAGCCATCATCGAGCGAGTAAAGGCGAACACCCCCGAGGAGCTGAGAAAATCCGCAGCTTTCCTGTTCATGAACATCATGGATATTTCAAAATGTGCTCAGGCGAGTGATATCACTTCAGATACGCCTATACCACACCTGTCAAAGGTGATGCAGAGACCATCTGTTGCGGTGCAGGGTGTCGAGGGTGGATACGGCCATGCGGCATATAACAACCTGTTCGATAATGGTAACGCCAGCTTCTATGCAAGCTTTGCAGAGGTGTTCGAGGCTGTGGAGAACGGCGATGTGGATTATGGTATCCTCCCTATCGAGAACAGCACTGCGGGCGAGGTAACGGTAAACATGGAGCTGCTGGAAAAGCACCATGTATATATCAACCGTACCACAAAGGTAGAATGCGCGCATGTCCTTGCGGCTAAGCATGGTGTAAAGGAAGAGGATATCCGTATCCTGTTCGGACATGAGCAGGCTATCCGTCAGTGTGCGGAATATATCGAAGCACGCCGCGAGCTGACAGTTATCCCATATCACAACAACGGCGCAGCTGCGCTGATGGTCTCCGAGAATCCCAGCAATGAGCTTGGCTGTATATGCTCCGAGGAATGCGCGGAAATGCATGGGCTGAGTATCCTGCATAAGGGTATTGCAACAGATCCCAACAACGCTACAAGATTTATCTGCATTTCAAAGCAGCTTGAGGTATATGATACCGCCGATACTGTGGCTGTATCGCTTTCTGTTCCGAATATTGCAGGTTCTCTGTACCGTATGCTGACGAAGTTTGCGGTAAACGGCATAAACATGAGCAAGATCCAGAGTAAGCCGCTTCCTGTGGATATCCGCCTCAAGTTCCCTGAGGATCATATGTTTTACATTGAGTTCCCCGGCAGCATAAATGAAACTGCTACCAGAAAGCTGCTGAAGAACTTTGAAACAGAATACAATTATTTTAAGTTCCACGGAAATTTCTGAGAGAGGTAAGCAATGTTTTCTGCGATAATACTGGCGGCGGGAAATTCCACCCGAATGGGCGGCACTAATAAGCAGCTTGCCAAGATAGGAGATATCCCTGTGTTTATTATGAGCGCTCTTGCGTTCCAGCACAGTGAAAAGGTAAGCGAGATAATCATCGCTGCTCCTGCGGAGGAGATGTCCCGTTATGAAAAGATGGCAAGGAATTACGGCGTAAGCAAGCTGAAAACGGCAGTCGCAGGCGGCGCAACACGATTTCTTTCTGTAAGGAACGCGCTGGAGGCCGTTTCAAAGGACTGTGCATTTATCGCGATACACGATGGTGCAAGACCGCTCATCACTACTGCAGATATCGACAGAGTCCTTGCGGATGCGGTGAAGTATAACGCCGCCATCGCCGCAGCGCCTGCAACGGATACGGTAAAGACGGCGGCTTCCAACGGCTTTGTGGAGAGCACACCTCCCCGTGAAAAGCTGTACTATGCCCAGACGCCGCAGGCGTTCTCAAAAAAGCTGTATCTTGAATGCGTGTCAAAGCTTGGCAGCGCGGCTGAGGCAATGACGGATGACAGTGCGCTTATCGAGCAGTGCGGAGGATATGTACGCATAACCGAGATCACTGCCTGCAACATGAAGATCACACATCCCGATGATCTGGCGGCAGCGAATGCCATTTATCTTAACAGAAACGCGGTGAAGATAATATGATAAGAGTCGGCAACGGATATGACGTGCATAGACTTGTTCCTGACAGAAGACTGGTGCTGTGCGGCACTGAGATACCCTCGCAGCTAGGCCTGCTTGGGCATTCCGATGCGGATGTGGCGGTTCATGCGCTGATGGACGCTATACTTGGTGCGCTGGCTATGGGAGATATCGGAAAGCTTTTTCCCGACAGTGATCCCTCATATAAGGGCGCTGACAGCATGATGCTCCTTATGGAGGTCATCTCAAGGATGACGGAGAAAGGGTACGCTCTTGGAAACCTTGATATAACCATCGTAGCGGAAAGACCAAAGCTCGCGTCATATATTCCCGAAATGCGCGGAAATCTTGCGGCGGTATTCAACTGCAATGTGGATAAGATAAGCGTAAAAGCCACCACAGAAGAGGGGCTTGGTCTTGCAGGTGAGGGTATAGGAGCTTACGCCAGCGTATTGCTTATAATGACGTGACCTTGCGGCACGACGTATCATGTAATTAACGGGCGACCAATGGTCGCCCCTACGCATTACAAAGGAGAGAATATGCAGAAGATATTAGGCTACATCCGCCGTGCCTGTCAGGAGTTCGATCTCATCGAGGACGGCGACAGGATAGCTGTAGGAGTTTCGGGCGGCAAGGACAGTCTTGTGCTGCTTGCAGGACTTGCTCACATGCGCCGCTTTTACGAAAAGAAATACGAGCTGGTGGCGATAACTCTTGACCCGCGCTTCGGCGGTGAAGACGGCGATTACTCCGCCGTGGAAAGGCTGTGTGAGAGCCTTGGCGTGGAGTTCCACCTGATACGCACGGACATTGCGGAGATAGTATTTGACATCCGCAAGGAGGACAGTCCCTGTTCCCTGTGTGCAAAGATGAGGCGCGGCGCTCTGCACGATGCGGCAAAGCAGTTCGGCTGCAACAAGATAGCACTGGGTCATAACAATGACGATGCAATTGAAACGTTCATGATGAACCTTTTCAAGGAGGGCAGGATAGGCTGCTTTGCGCCGATATCCTATCTTTCACGCAAGGATATCACCATGATAAGACCGCTGGTGTTTGCGCCCGAATACGCGGTGCAGTCCTGTGCAAGAAGAAATAATTTCGAGATAGTAAAGTCAAAATGCCCTGCCGATAAGCACACCACCCGTCAGACCACAAAGGAGATGCTGGCGCAGATGGAGCGCGAGGACAAGGGCATCAAGCAGCGCATTTTCGGAGCGCTGAGAAAATCGGGTATTGACCGCTGGGGATATAAGGAGGAGCAATGAAAAAACTGCTCTACATCCTGTGCCAGTGCAGCTGGGGCGTGGTACAGACTCTTGTCGGAGCTGTGATGTTCCTGCTGTTTGCGTCGAAGCCACATCGAATGTATCATGGCGCGGTAGTTACTGTATGGAGCGCAAAGGGCAGCATATCACTGGGTATGTTCGTATTCCTTTCAGACAGGCACGGAGAAGCTCTCGGAGAGCGTGTGCTGCTGCATGAATTCGGCCACACTATACAATCGCTTATACTTGGACCGTTCTATCTGCTCGTTATCGGGCTTCCGTCTGTGATATGGGCAGGAATGCCGCCGCTTGCGCGTCTGAGGAGCAGGCGCGGAATATCGTACTACCGTATGTATACAGAGCGCTGGGCGAATCATCTCGGGCAGAGGTATATCGGCGGAGATGTTCCCGAATAGATTTGAAATCACATCCTGTTCAAATGGGATGTGGTTTTTGCTTTATCTGCCTTATTATATAAAAAACAATCGTTTTTTTGTGCAAATTTATCGCAAATATTTTCGTTTACCCCCTTGAAATTTCAAAAGAAGTATGTTACAATGTTATCAAGGTCGTGTAAACGATTACTCAACGGAATAAAAACATAACAAAATATAACTTAACGGAGGACAATGCAATGAAGTATGCAGACGGACTTTGGCTGAACAAGCCCGGCTACGGCGTGAACTATGCTACCCAGATGTACGAGGTTACCGCTGACGAAACTTCCATCAACGTACTGGCTACAAACCAGTGGATCGGCAACAGAGGTATGACACTCGGTGGTCCCGTGCTGGAGATCAGCTTTACTTCCACACTTGAGAACACCATCAAGGTCACTGTTGACCATTTCAAGGGTGCTCTGAAGAAGAACCCCTCTTTCGAGCTGTTTGAGGATAAGAACTTCAAGCCTGTCATCAACGAGACAGAGAACGCTTTTGAGCTTATCTCGGGCAAGACAAAGGTAGTTGTTGCAAAGAGCGGCGCATGGGATATCAAGTATTACTACGGCGATAAGCTGATGACCAAGCAGGGCTGGAGAACCACATCCTACATCCTTGAGGATCAGTGGAAGACCAACGAGCGCATGGCAACTGACGCTATGAAGCCTTTCTTTGCTCACGAGGAGACAGCTGAGCAGGGCGTTATGCGTGAGATGATGAACATCAGCGTTGGCGAGAACATCTACGGCTTCGGTGAAAAGTTCTCCACATTCGTTAAGAACGGACAGACTGTTGATATCTGGAATAATGACGGCGGCACATCCTCCGAACAGAGCTACAAGTCCATTCCTTTCTATGTATCCTCCAGAAACTACGGCGTATTCGTAAATCACCCCGAAAAGGTGAACTTCGAGGTTGCAAGCGAAACTGTTTCCAAGGTTGCATTCTCCGTTCAGGGCGAGCACCTTGAGTACTTCGTTATCGGTGGCGAGAAGCTGACTGATGTTATCTCCACATATACAACACTTACAGGTAAGCCCGCACTTACTCCTGCATACACATTCGGTCTGTGGCTGACAACTTCCTTTACCACAAATTACGATGAGCAGACAGTATCCAGCTTCATCGACGGCATGGCTGAGCGTGATATTCCTCTGGAGGTATTCCACTTTGACTGCTTCTGGATGAAGGAGTTCAACTGGTGCGATCTCACATGGGATAAGAGAATGTTCCCCGATCCCAAGGCTATGCTGGACAGACTCAAGGCTAAGGGTCTGGAGATCTGCGTATGGATCAATTCCTACATCGCACAGCGTTCTACAATGTTTGACGAGGGCGTAAAGGGTGGCTACTTTGTAAAGAACAAGGATGGCAGCGTATGGCAGGGCGATATGTGGCAGCCAGGTATGGCTATCGTTGACTTCACAAATCCCGCTGCATGCGAGTGGTACAAGGGCAAGCTGCGCGCTCTCTGTGAGATGGGCGTAGACGCATTCAAGACCGACTTTGGCGAGAGAATCCCCACCAAGGACGTTGTATACTATGATGGCAGCGATCCTTACAAGATGCATAACTATTACACATACCTCTACAACAAGACCGTATTTGAGGTTCTGGAGGAATATTACGGCAAGGATAAGGCTTGTCTGTTCGCACGTTCCGCTACCGTTGGCGGTCAGCAGTTCCCTGTTCACTGGGGCGGCGACTGCTTCTCCAACTACGAGTCCATGTGGGAGACCCTCCGCGGCGGTCTGTCTCTCTGCCTGAGCGGTTTCGGCTACTTCAGCCACGATATCAGCGGCTTTGAGGCTCAGGGTACTCCCGATCTGTACAAGAGATGGTGTGCATTCGGTCTGATGAGCTCTCATTCCAGACTGCACGGTAACAGCTCCTACAGAGTTCCGTGGAACTTTGACGAGGAATCCTGTGACGTTCTCCGCCACTGGACAAAGCTCAAGGGTAAGCTGATGCCTTATCTGTTCGCGCAGGCTAACAAGACTCACACAACTGGTATCCCCATGATGAGAGCTATGGTAATGGAATACTCCGATGATCCCGCAACTCTCGCTCTGGACAGACAGTACATGCTGGGTGACAACCTGCTTATCGCTCCCGTATTCAACGAGGAGGGCATTGCACAGTACTATGTTCCCGCAGGCAACTGGACAGACATCCAGACAGGCGAGGTGTTCGAGGGCGGAAAGTGGTATGAGACAAAGCACGATTACTTCCACATGCCCGTACTGGCTAAGCCCAACAGCATCGTTGCTTACGGTGACTTCAAGCGTGCATTCACATACGATTACGCTGAGAATGCAGACATCGTTATCTACCAGCTTGAGGACGGCAAGACCGCTGAGACAACTATCTATGACAGCGAGTCCAATGTTGTGCTGACAGTATCCGCTACAAGAGACGGCGATACTATCAAGGTTACAACAACAGGCACAGCAAAGAACTTCAAGGTTCGCTCCGCTGAGGGTCTGACAGTTGTAATGTAATTGCAATGGCATAAACAAAGCTCCGAAGATAAACTCTTCGGAGCTTTTGTTATTCGTAGAATTTTCTTATTTCAACTCTCTCTGCACGGTGATTTATTGCCATGCATTCGTCCGAGATATCGAAGTAGCGATACCTCTGTCCACCGTAGTAATATTCGCCGTCATAGGCGTTGTCCGTGTTCCAGAGAGTGTCCACCCATATGTGGCGTCCGTCCAGTATGACAACATTCCACTCATGGCTGGGTGTAGCGTGTTTGCCATCTGCAAATGTGCCGCCGCCTTGTATGCACGTGCCTTTGACTACATGACATGTTATCCCCTGAGCCTGACACAATGCGGCATAGAGATTAGCATAGCCGCCGCAGACGGAGCGCTGAAGCTCCAGCGTTCTCGTAAGGGAGAGCGTTTCTACTGTTACTTCAGATTCATAAGCTACATAATCGTAATAGATGTTTTGGGATACCCACATGGCGAGCGCCCGAGCCTTGTCATAGTCGCTTTCAAGTCCTTTGCATATCTGCTCCGAGATATCGCGGATATATTCCAGTGTGGCAGAACGGGCAGCGGCACTTACTGCTACATATTCCATAACACTGTCATGCGGTATAGTTATCGGATTCTCCAGTACGCGTGCGCTGTGTTCCAGCGCTGTGGTAATCAGTGGCTGCGGAAGCCCGTTTTCGTCGTACACGATATGCACAGGAATATGCCAGCCCGAATCAAAGTATATCTCAAGCTTGCTACTGCCTGCGGTACTGTCTGTTACGAATTGCGCTGTGATGTGTTCGCCGTTCTGTTCAGGTCTGACGCTTTCCAGTGTATCCAGCTCTGCCTTAGTGACTTTGTCACCATCGTATACGCCATCTACTGTTATAGTATTACCGTCAAATGTTACACGAAAATAATGCAGCGGGTCGTGGGAGGTATACAGAGTATCTGAGTTTTCTTCGATAGTAGCAGTGATCTCTCCTGCGGAAGCAAAGCTTTCCTCCGGGGCGACAGTATTTTCTGTGGTCGGTACAGCGTTTTCGGTCGGTTCAACGATGCTTTCCGCGCTTTCTGCTTCAGGCATGGGGAATATAAGTTCAGGCGTATCCTCCTGCTGTCTGAGGACACCCCATATCAGAACGCCAGCAGCAAGAACCGCCGTTGCACATATAAATAAAAAAAGATTTCGTTTCATAGCATCACCGAATATATTTTACTACTCGGCATGATATGTGTCAAGGGTAATTTGTACCGCCTATTCTTCCGAGTATTTCAGCACTGTCACCATTCCGCCTGCCTCGGCCGAGGAGATATCAGCAGCTATGACAGTTCCGTCCTCTACAAGAAGATTTGCGTAGATATCGGGAATATCGGAGGAATTGCCATTTTCGCGATAATTTGTTATAATATATGTATATTTCTTCACGGAATGAGCACGGTATGGTCGCAGATCAAACCCCTGCATGAGCTGAAGTTGGTTGTATTCCTCATAGACCTCATCAAAATTGACAGGCACGCGCACCTCGGTAAGGTCGCAGTGAGTGGGCTCGGTCTGCCAGCCGCACTGGTTGATGAACGCTATCCGCTCCGCATTGGAGCTGCCAGCGATCTTTTCATCATCCATTGAGAGCCGTACAGCTCCCCAGATACCTGCCGCAGCCAGCAGAGCCAGTCCGGCAAGCGCACAACTTCCGCTGCGGGCTTTTTTCTTGCTCATGGATATACCTCCTTGCAATATGCACAAATTCAACATTACATATACGGTACTTTTACCGACTATTTGTCCGGCTGACAGATTATATGCTGCGAAACATATTATATATGCCCAATATCTTGTGCTGATATGCACAAAAATCTCAGAGGGCTTTTGGCATAATATCCAAAAATTTCACAGCTGTCTTTCAAAATGGCTTAAAATAGGGCGTTTTTTGTGCAATAACACTATCCATATCAACAATTTTATACCGATTTTTGGCGCTGTTAGTGAAATTATATAAACACGTCAAAAAATATTTGTTGACTTAGGCTCTTTTATTTTCATCTTTATTTTGGTATTATATTATTAGTGCCGAAAGGCTGTGGTTGGGTGTATTTTACCTTTCCGCAAAAATAATCAAGTACATCAGGAGGTCATCTTAAAATGGCAAGCTTATCACTCAGAGGCATATACAAGCGTTATCCCGGCGGCGTTGTAGCCGTTTCCGATTTCACAATGAACATCAAGGACAAGGAGTTTATCGTACTCGTAGGTCCTTCCGGTTGCGGTAAGTCCACAACCCTGCGTATGATCGCTGGTCTGGAGGAGATTTCCGAGGGCGAGCTGTTCATCGGTGATCGTCTCGTTAACGACGTTGCTCCTAAGGACAGAGATATTGCGATGGTATTCCAGAACTACGCTCTGTATCCTCATATGACAGTATTCGACAACATGGCATTCGGTCTGAAGCTCCGTAAGGTTCCCAAGGACGAGATCAAGAAGCTGGTTGAAGAGGCTGCTAAGATCCTCGATATCGCACATCTGCTGGACAGAAAGCCCAAGGCTCTCTCCGGTGGTCAGAGACAGCGTGTAGCGCTCGGTCGTGCTATCGTTCGTGATCCTCAGGTATTCCTTCTCGACGAGCCTCTCTCCAACCTGGACGCTAAGCTGCGTGCACAGATGAGAACTGAGCTCTCCAAGCTCCACAAGAAGCTGGGTACTACATTCATCTATGTAACACATGACCAGACAGAGGCTATGACAATGGGTGACAGAATCGTAGTTATGAAGGATGGTTACATCCAGCAGATCGATTCTCCTATCAACCTGTATGAGAACCCTGTAAACAAGTTCGTTGCAGGCTTCATCGGTTCTCCTCAGATGAACTTCATCAACGCTAAGCTCCTCAACAGAGAGGGCAAGTTCGTTGTAGAGTTCGGTTCTGAGGACACCAAGACATCCAGAGGCCGCAAGTTCTACGTTGAGCTCCCCGCAGCTAAGGCTGACAACGAGGCTCTCAAGTACTATGTAGATAAGGACGTTATCCTCGGTATCCGTCCTGAGAACATCCACGATGAAGAGATGTTCATCTCCAACGCTAAGAACAATGGTATCATCGAGGCTACTGTTGACGTAACCGAAATGCTCGGTGCTGAGACATATCTGTACCTCACATGCGAGGGTATCCCGCTGACAGCTCGTGTATCTCCCAGATGCTCTGCTCGTCCTCAGGATGTTGTTAAGCTCGCTCTGGATCCCAACAAGATCCACCTGTTCGATGCTTCCGATGAGCATTCCCTCCTCGGCTAATATCGCTTAAAGAATGCGGCGCAGCTTAAAGGCTGCGCCGTTTTTACTTATGAAAGGAAACAAGGATGGATCTGATAAAAACAGGTCGCTACATAAGCTATCTCTTACGCCACCACCCTGAAGACGCAGGTCTCACTCTTGATGAACACGGCTGGGTGGATGTGAATGAGCTTATATCTGCCGTTGGCAGGACTTACAAAGGCTTCACACGGACAGTGCTTGACGAGATAGTCGCCACAAACAACAAGAAACGCTTCAGCTACAGCGAGGATGGTATGCGTATCCGTGCAAATCAGGGGCACACGATAGCTGTAGATGTGGAGCTGTCTGAGGCTCAGCCGCCTGAGATACTGTGGCACGGTACGGGCGAGAAGTATGTGGAGTCTATCAATAGGACAGGTCTTATCCCGAAAAGCAGGCTGCATGTGCATCTTTCAAAAGACACTGAGACGGCGATGCAGGTCGGCTCGCGGCACGGAAAGCCTGTGGTATACAAGGTGCTCGCAGGGAAAATGGCGCAGGACGGATATAAATTCTATCTTTCGGTCAACGGCGTGTGGCTGACGGATAAAGTGCCTGTGGAGTATCTGGTGCAAAATGTGGAGGAAACATGAACTCAAAGATCGAACAACTTATAACTAACATTGAAAAGGTCATCCTCGGCAAGCGCGAGGTCATTGAAAAGGTGATATGCGCCATGCTTGCGGGCGGTCATGTGCTGATCGAGGACGTTCCGGGAGTCGGCAAGACTTTACTTGCTGAGACTCTCGCCAAGAGCGTTTCGGGCAGCTTCAGACGAATCCAGTTCACGCCCGATCTCATGCCGTCAGATGTTATCGGCTACACTGCTATTGACATGGCAACGGGTAGATCCGAGTACAAGGAGGGTGCGGCAATGTGCAATTTCCTGCTTGCGGACGAGATAAACCGTACCTCTCCCAAGGTGCAGTCTGCGCTGCTGGAGGCAATGGAGGAAAAGCAGATAAGCGTGGACGGAATTACTCATGCGCTGCCGCAGCCGTTTATGACTCTTGCAACACAGAATCCTATCGAGACCTACGGCACATATCACTTGCCTGAGGCTCAGCTGGACCGTTTTCTTATGCGTATCTCCATAGGCTATCCGAGCCGTGCGGCAGAGCTTGAAATGCTGGGTGTAATGCCGCAGAGCGTGGAGGTCTCCGCGGTTATGACACTGGAGGAGCTGCTGTCTCTGAGAGCGTCGGCAGAGCAGGTAACTGCCACAGAGCAGGTAAAGGCATATATCCTTGCCATCGTTGGAGCAACACGAAATCTCCCTCAGCTTGTGAAGCTGGGAGCAAGCCCCCGTGCCTCTATCGCGCTGTTCAGAGCTGCTCAGGCAATGGCAGTCATGAACGACCGCACATATATCACTCCCGATGATGTGAAAGCGTGCGCGGTATCGGTGCTCTCTCACAGGGTAATACTTGCGGCAGGTCAGCAGGAATACAACACCGCGGAGGAGCTTATTACAAGGATACTGAACAACACGGCGGTTCCTGTATAAAATAAAAAAAGCCTAGTTTTTTACTAGGCTTTTTATGTTAATAGTCTGAAAGCAATTGTTCGCAGCGAGTCACAAGAGCCTTATAGGCAGATATACTGTCATCCTCTATGGTGAGGGTCTTTTCTGTGATCGAGTCGTTATGTATGAAATGCAGCGTCAGCTTGTGAGGTATCTTGGTCTCAGTTGTCTCGACGCCGTTGACATAGGTGCGGATATCGTGCTTTTGCTTGAAGCTGCGTTTTGCTTCTTTGAGTTCCAGCAACATGATCTCATCATAGCTGATGGATATTACTTTATCGCCCTCGGAGAAATCTATGTGATCTTCGTGAAGATCTATGAAATACTGCTTATTGTTATCCGATGAGCATACACAACGACATAGTGAAAACAATTCCCATTGTCACCGGGAGGCGCAGATCATTCAATCCAAACTCGATCAGCTTTTCTATCGCTACTATCTATATAATTGGCATTACCACATAAGATATGAGCATTGTGATAATTACCGGTGGAAATCTCTTATCGTTCATATCGGCTCCCCTTTTCGCAGTTCCTCTGCAAGCTTCGATATTTTTTTCAGCCTGTGGTTGAGTCCGCTGCGGCTTATGGGAGTTCTGAATTGCTGACAAAGCTCAGATAGCGGCATTTCGGGATTTTCCAATCGAAGCTCGGCAGTTTCCTGCAGCTCCTCGTTGAGCCAGTCTGCGCCCTTTGTGCGGTAGATATATTCGATATCCGCCACGCTTTTTCCCGCGGCGGCAACGGTCTTGTCAAGATTTGCACTCTCGCAGTTTACCGAGCGGTTGACGCGGTTGCGGAAGTCTTTCATTATCTTGACCTGCATTATCTCCAGAGAGTGATTTCCTGCGCCGATATATGTCAGGAAATCCTCGATCAGCTCGCTTTCCTTTGCGTACAGCACAAGGTTCTTTCTGGAACGCAGGGTGGTTTTTATAGGCATGCCGTGCTCGTTTATAAAGCTGTGTAGCGCTGCTGCCTTGTCGTTATCGGGCAGCACTATCTCAAGGTGATATTCCTTGTTAGGATCGGTGACAGAGCCGCAGGCGGCGAAGATACCGCGCAGGAAAGCTCCGCTGCCGTTATCGTTGCCAGATACTACGGAGTAGTTTATCTCAGAGTAGTCTCGGAAGCGCTCTGAAATGCGCTCTGCTCCGTCTGTTATGCGGAATGTATATAACGAGCCGCCGTTTTTCACAAGGCGGATAGTCTCGTGCCGTACATCGGGGAACACCTCGTCGCACAGTGAGCGCACAGCGTTTATAAGGTACATCTTTTCTGTCTGTACCTGCGGTATCCCGTCAGAGGGACGTGAAGCGTAGAAAATGCCGTACAGCATTGCTGCCATTTCATCCGCAGACATTTCGCGGATATTGCACAGCTCTTTTTTGATATCGGATGAGAAAGACATTTTATCCTCACTTTCGCGGTATCAGATCATTTCTTTTTTGCGTCTCTGTGGAGTATTCTGGTCTTGAAGTCGTTTTCGCGCAGGTGCTTTGCGGTAAGCTCTGCAAACGTCACGCTGCGGTGCTTTCCTCCTGTACAGCCGAATGCTATCACAAGGCGGCTCTTGCCCTCTGATACATAGTGCGGTATCAGAAAATCGATAAGATCGAACAGCTTGTCCCGAAGCGTCTGTGACTGCTCAAAGCTCATGACGTAATCACGCACTTCTTTGTCAAGGCCTGTTTTTTCCTTTAATTCGGGCAGATAGAACGGATTAGGCAGGCAGCGTACATCAAATACAAGGTCTGCTTCTCCCGGTGCTCCGTACTTGAAACCGAAGCTCATGCAGCTTACTATCATTCCGTCAGAAGCCTTTTCAAGGAACAGACCTGCAATCTGTTCCTTGAGCTGACCTGTGCTAAGCAGAGATGAATCAACGATATATTCTGCGTTCTCGCGTATCTCGCCCAGCAGCTCTATTTCGGCATCTATCGCCTTTACGATATCGCCGTCGGAGACCTCCTCCAGCGGATGCTTGCGGCGTGTCTCCTTATAGCGTTTGATGAGTACTTCTCTTGAAGCCTCAAGGAACAGCACCTTTACATCGATACCGCGGATATGAAGCGCAGTTATGCTTTCGCCAAGCTTGAAGAACATAGTACCGCCGCGGATATCTGTTACGATAGCCACTTTCTGTATATCATTGTTTTCGTTGCACATTGCGGCAAAATCGGGTATGAGCTGCGGCGGCATATTATCGATACAGAAATAACCGATATCCTCCAGCACCTTTACTGCAGAGGATTTGCCTGAGCCCGAAAGCCCCGTTACAATTACAAATTCCATTTTTATGTCCTCATAGATATGTCCGATTTATTCAAGAATGAGCATTTCGCATTCCAGTTCAACGCCCTTTTGCTCGCGCACGGTCTTTTTGATGTGCTGCACAAGAGCCATGACATCCTGGTAGCTTGCTCCGCCGCGGTTGATGACGAAGCCGCTGTGCTTTTCGCTTACCTGTGCTCCGCCGATGGTGTATCCTTTCAGACCGCATTCCTCGATAAGTGCAGCGGCAAAGTAACCCTCAGGGCGCTTGAACGTGCTTCCGCAGCTGGGAAATTCCAGCGGCTGCTTGTCACGGCGGCGCTGCATCAGCTCATCCATCTTTGCTTTTATCTCGGTCTTATCGCCCTTTTGCAGCTCCATGGTAACACTGATTATTACGCATTTCTTTCCCGTAAAGAAGCTGTGTCTGTACGAAAGCTCCATTTTATCGGCATTCATTTCCTGAAACTCACCGTTTTCATCGATATAGCGACAGCTTTTTACGATATCCTTCATCTCTCCGCCGTAAGCGCCTGCGTTCATAAACAGAGCGCCTCCCACAGAGCCGGGGATGCCGTAAGCAAACTCAAGTCCCGTAAGCTCGTTTTCGAGCGCAGCCATGCAGACGGCTTTGAGACTTGCGCCTGCAAGTGTGAATATAGTATTTTTTTCAGTGTCAACATGAATGTGACTCATAAATTTTCCGACAAGGATAACGCAGCCGTGATAACCATTGTCGCTCACAAGTACATTGCTGCCTTTGCCAAGCACGAAATACGGAATGTTTTCTTTTTTGCACAGGGCAATGATCTCTTGCATCATATATTCGCTGCCTGCGTGAACAAGTATATCACATGCTCCGCCTATCTTCATTGATGTGTGAGACGCCAGCGGTTCGTTCAGGCTGTATTCCGCACCGATATCACGGCACAGCTTTTCAAGAGAAGCGTAATTCAAGACGTTGTCCTCCGTGTGAAATGTAAGGGCGACCTGAGGTCGCCCGCTGTATTTTATGATGTTTATTCAGCCAGTGTGTAGAGATAAGCCGCACCGATGATGCCTGCATCGTTGCCGAGCTTTGCAATATCCAGCTTTGTGGAGCGGTTCGGGTCGATGCAGTAGCTCTCGCGTGCTATGAACTCATTCAGCGGCTTTGTGAGGTTCTCTCCCTCCTTGCAGATGCCGCCGCCGATGAGCAGTACCTCGGGCTGGAATGTATTGACGATATTAGTCAGACCACAGCCGAGATAATTGATATACATCTCAACAACATCAGAGGCAGCCTTGTCGCCCTCTCTCCAGCCATCGAAAGCAGTCTTGCCGTCAACATTGTCAAGCGAGCCTGCGATCTGCCACATCTTGCTGTCCTTATTTGCTTCCATAGCTTCCTTAGTCATGTTTATGAGAGCGGTAGCGGAGGAGTACGCCTCAAAGCAGCCCTTTCTGCCGCAGCCGCACTGTCTGCCGCCGTACTGAATAACGCTGTGACCCAGCTCAGCACCGCAGAAGTTGAAGCCTGTGTAGATCTTGCCATCGATGATGATACCACCGCCGACGCCTGTACCGAGCGTAACCACAACAACGTCTTTATAGCCCTTGCCTGCGCCGTTGAGCACCTCACCGAAAGCAGCAGCATTAGCGTCGTTCTCAACGTAGATATCCTTGTTGAGCTTCTTCTGGATGAGTGCACGCAGATCGGTGTTGTTGAAGCCGAGGTTGCAGGAATACAGCACGATTCCGCTGTTGCGGTTTGCCACACCGGGAGTACCGATACCGATGCTGTTCACCTCACCGATAGTTACCTTTGCTTCGCCGAGCGCTGCCCATACAGTCTCCACTATAGCGTCTGCGATCTCCTCGGCAGGACGGGGGAGATTTGTCTTTGCGGTAGCCTTTGCTACGATATTGTAATTTTCGTCAACGACACCAACCTTGATATTTGTGCCGCCGAGATCTATTCCTATATTGTACATGGTTTTATAATTCCTTTCAGATATGTTTGCTATCAGAGGTTGAGATCAGACATGATCTCCTCGCTGTCGGAGTCGATGCCGAGCTGCTTGAGCAGATCCTTTGCTGCGTTGTAGCCCATCTTCTTCTGACGGTTGTTCATCGCAGCCACCTCAAGGATGACAGCAAGGTTACGTCCCGGCTTTACAGGAATGGTCAGCAGTGGAACCTTTACACCCAGAATGGTCATGAAGTGGGTATCAACACCCATTCTGTCATAGGTCTTTTCAGGATTCCACAGCTCCATCTCAACTACCATGTCTATCTTCTCGGTGAGCTTTACTGCGCCCACACCGAACAGCTGTCTTGCATTAATAATACCTATGCCGCGCAGCTCAAGAAAATGACGGATATTATCGGGAGAGCTGCCTACCAGAGTGATATTGGAGGCTTTTTTTATCTCTACCGCGTCGTCTGCGATAAGTCTGTGGCCACGCTTTACAAGCTCGATAGCGGTCTCGGATTTACCAACGCCGCTCTCGCCCAGAATAAGCACGCCCTCACCGTAGATCTCAATGAGAACACCGTGACGGGTGATACGGGGAGCAAGCTGCAGATTGAGGAACGCTACCAGCTTTGAGATGAATACAGATGTGCTTTCCTCAGAGCAGAGAACAGGTATCTGGTTTGCGGTAGCAAGCTCCAGCATTTCGGGGAAAGGCTCAAGGCCGCGTGTGATTATCAAAGCAGGGAAATGGTAGCCAAACAGATCCTCTATGCGCTGGCGGCGGGTATCTGTATCAAGTCCGCTGAGATAAGCGTACTCGCTGTTTCCCATGACCTGAATGCGTTTGTTGTCAAAATATTCATAAAAGCCCGAAAGCTGAAGACCCGGACGGTTGGTGTCGTTGCTGGAGATCAGGCGGTTGCCGCCGTTTTCAGGCATATAGGATACCTTCAGGCGGAATTCATCCACGATCTTCTGAAGCGGGAAAGAGAACTCTCTGTTTATTTCTTCAAGGGGCATAATTGATTATCCTTTCTTGAACGGATATGCTCCGTGTTTTACGTCATATAAGCCGAAAGACTTATTCATTATCATTATACATTATAAACGGAATTATTTCAAGGTGTTTTAGCAATTAATTTGGCGTATTCCGCCGATAGCCCCGTCCTTGACAAAACCTATATCGGGATGTATAATTATTTTGTAGGCTTATTTATCGGGAGGTGTAGCATGAGCGGTATATCTTTGCAGCAGATGATAGACGAAAGCAGCCGTATCGTGTTTTTCGGCGGCGCAGGAGTTTCCACTGAAAGCGGTATCCCCGATTTTCGCAGCGCGGATGGGCTGTACAATCAGAAGTACAGATATCCGCCCGAAGCTATCATAAGCCACAGCTTCTATATGCGTGACAGGGAGGAGTTCTACCGTTTCTACAAGGAGCGTATGATATTTCCCGAGGCAGAGCCGAATGCAGCTCACCTGAAGCTGGCGGAGCTGGAACGCGCAGGAAAGCTATCCTGCGTTATAACACAGAATATAGATGGTCTGCATACGTCTGCAGGCAGTGAAAGGGTAGTGGAGCTGCATGGCAGCGTCCACCGTAATTTCTGCGAGAGCTGCGGCAGGGCATATCCTCTTTCTTACATCATGGAGAGCGACGGCGTGCCGAAATGCACCTGCGGAGGCTATATCAAGCCTGATGTGGTGCTTTATGAGGAGCAGCTCAAGGATGAGGATATCACCCGTGCTGTGGATGAGATATCCGCAGCGGATATGCTCATCATAGGTGGAACGTCACTGGCTGTTTATCCCGCGGCAGGGCTGATACGCTATTTCCGCGGCAGATATCTTGTCATCATCAACAAAGCCCCCACAGGTGCGGATGAGAGCGCTGATCTTGTTATTGCGGAAAGTATAGGAAAGGTCATGGAAGCAATAGAGGTGAACAATGGCTGATATCAGAGATGTAACACCAAAGGAACGTGAGCTGCTGTCGTTCATACGGGCGTATCCCGGGATGGCGCTCGGAAAAGGCGCAGGTCTGGCGGAGTTTGAAGCACTCACATTCGGATATACTACCGCCCTTTCAAATACGGACATGCGTGAAAGTCATGTTTTTCTGCCTGATGGGCTGAACGGATATGTAACTGAGAAGCTTCTTGGAAAGAAAGGTCTGAAGCAGCCGATAGGTCTGTTCAATGTGATACGCATGCAGGAAAAGGATGAACGGAAAGCACTGGCTGTGTTTTTTGAATTCCTTGACGAGTACCTTGTTTATCTTGGCTATGAGCCCTTACCAAAATATAAGAGCTTGTTCTGATATATGGAGAAGATTATATGGAAATGAAGATCGTAACCTATCAGTGCCCGAATTGTAATGCGGCACTGGAATATGACAACGAGCACGGCAGATTCCGCTGCTTTTACTGTGACAGTCATTTTGACGAGGCACAGATAAAGGAGCATTTTGCCGAAAACGAGAGCATGAAGCTGGACACCGAAGATCCCGATCAGCTTACTGAGGAACAGAAGCAGATCGAGGAGTTCACAGGTGCATCCGCGCTTTATTCCTGCCCTAACTGTGGCGCAGGAGTAATATGCAGCGAGCTTGAGGCATCTGTGCGCTGCCACTTCTGCCATACCCCCGTTATCCTGACAGGACGCCTTTCAGGCGCGTACAAGCCCGACCTCATCGTGCCGTTTGCAACCACAAGAGAGCTGGCAGAGGCTGCGTTCAAGGAATACACAAAGGGCAAGTTCCTGCTGCCGAGCGGCTTCAAGAAGAATGCAGAGATAGTTAAGATATCTGCGTTGTATGTGCCGTACTGGCTCAAGAGCGGCATTGCAAACGTACATACCGAAGCAAGCTGCACAAAGGTGCGTACTTGGCGCGTGGGCGATGTGCGCTATACAAACACAAAGTATTACAATTCCGTGCGTGACGCGGAGCTTGCATTCATCAGAGTTCCCTGTGACGGCTCAAAGCGTATTGATGATGCACTGATGGAGAGCATAGAGCCGTTCAATTACAGCGGAGTAAAGCCGTTTTCCATGTCCTATCTTTCGGGCTGTGCGGCGGAGAAATATGATGTTTCGCTCGGAGAAGCAGAGCAGCGTATCGATGAGCGCGTTTGCGAAGCTGCAACCGATCTTATGAAGACCGATATCAAGAATATGGGCTACAGCTCGGTAACAGTGAAAAATTCCTTTGTTAATTATAAGAATAAGACCGCGGTGTATGCGCTGCTTCCCGTATGGTTCCTTAACTATCGCTTTGAGGGCAAGGATTATCCGTTTGTAATGAACGGGCAGACAGGCAGCCGCTTTGGAATACTCCCCATAAGCAAGCTGAAGACTGCGCTGTTTGCAGGCGGTATATTCCTCGGATTATTGCTTATCGGACTTGCCTTTGGCTGGTTTATGAATATGTAAGGAGGGCGTGTAATGAAGAAAAGAATTACAAGGCTGCTCCTTGCTGCGGTAATGGTATTTTCACTGTCACTCAGCCTTTGCACAGGCGCTTATGCGGATGGTGCGATAGGAACGCTTAGAGATATCGATGATATCTTCAGCGATGCACAGGAAGCAGAGCTGAGTCAGCTCATAGATGAAGCGGCAATGAAGACGGGATATAACATCGCGGTCGTAGTGGCGGATGATATCGGTGGAAAGACTCCCCGTGAATACGCTTCGGATCAGCTTGACACTATATTTGGCGAATACAGCGATTCCATACTGCTGCTTATATGCAATGATTTTGAAGCGTCCGAGTGCTATGACTGGATAGATATGACAGGCAAGGCAGCAGAAGAATACTATGACGAGCTGAACGATATTTATGACTGCATCTATAGCGGACTTGATGTCAGCGGCTACTATTCCTCTGTAGTGAATTTCTGCGAATATTTCGGCGCGGATGTAAGCTCTTCCGCAGGCGATGTCAGCTCTGTCGGATACAGCATCAACCTTGTCGATCACGATGATGTGCTTACAGCATCTGAGGAGAATCAGCTCCGTGAAGCGATGCAGCTTTGCGCGGATGATATCACCTGTAATGTCGGAGTTATCATCACCGATGATCTCATCGGCATGAGCGATTATGAGTATGCAAAATTCTTCGCAGAGAACAGCTTTGGTGTGGGTGCAAATTCTATCGTACTGCTGTATAATAACGACCGCACCAATATGAACTATGTGGACTGGATATACACCTATGGTCTTGCCACAGATATGTACGACTATAGGATAGATGATGTATTTGACTACATGTACCGCGGCTTTGACAGCGACGGCGGCGATAATTATTATCAGGGAATCATGTATTTCTGCTCGTATCTCAGAAATCATCAGGATGTGGGCGGATATAATGATTATTATGACGATGATAATTACTATTATGATGACGATGGCGGATATGATATCATGTCAGGTGTCATCATTCCTGTCGGTTTTGCAGCTATCGTGACCTTTATCGTGGTATCTGTCACTACTTCGGGCTACAAGAAAAAGAAGCCTGTAAGCGCCAAGAGCTATATGGACGCAAGCAGAACTAAGTATCTGCGCAGGGATGATATCTATCTGCGTGAGACCACAACGCACGTTCGCATCAGCAGTTCCAGCGGCGGAGGCGGTGGCAGCCGAGGCGGCGGAGGCGGAAGAAGCCGAAGCGGCGGCGGAGGCGGCGGTGGCCGTAGAAGATGATCTGAAAAACAAGGGCGCGGTGTTCCGCGTCCTTATTATGTAAAGGGAGAAATGATATGAAAATAGTAATTCAGCGTGTGGAGCACGCTTCGGTCAAGGTGGACGGAAACATCTGCGGCAAGATAGGCAAGGGCTATCTGGTGCTGCTGGGAATAGGTCAGGAGGATGACGAAAAGGAGTGCGAGCGCCTTGCAGCGAAGATGATAAATCTGCGTATCTTTTCAGATGAGAACGGCAAGACCAATCTGTCTTTAAAGGATGTGGGAGGTGAGCTGCTCATCATCTCGCAGTTCACGCTGTATGCGGATTGCCGTAAGGGCAACCGCCCGAACTTCCTCATGGCAAAGGGGCCTGCCGAGGCGGAGCGGTTGTATGAATATTTTACAGAGCTGTGCCGCAGAGAGATACCTGTTGTGGAGCAGGGAATATTCGGAGCAGATATGAAAGTGGAGCTGCTGAATGATGGCCCGTTTACTATTGTGCTTGAATAATGATTGGTATATTTTGCAGAAATATCACGAATTGTAAAGTGGTATTATGCCGATATTTGTATAATTGCAACGAATTATAACTATTAGTAATATTAATGTATATGAAACAGGCGGTCAGATGACCGCCTGTAATTTTATTCAACTGTAACAGATTTTGCAAGGTTTCTGGGCTTATCAACATCATTGCCCTTGAGTACGGATGTGTAATAAGCGATAAGCTGCAGCGGAACGACAGCAGTCATAGGCACAAGGATATCGGGGCATTCGCC
>JAFTVU010000080.1 GCA_017465665.1 Oscillospiraceae bacterium
AGCGTTAAGATAAAAAATGAGTGATGCTCGGTCTTTCGACCTGGCATCACTCATTTTTCGTTGTTGATTACCAACCCCGTCTGACAGATGCCGTAAAATAGTTAAATTTTTGGTTTAACTGTTTTACGAACACCCATCATTCGGACAGCCTTTGCTTTTGCAATATACGATATCAGTACATACCGCCCATGCCGCCTGCTGGCATTGCAGGAGCAGCGTTCTCCTCGGGCTTGTCAGCAACGAGGGACTCGGTGGTGAGCACCATAGCTGCAACGGAAGCAGCATTCTGAAGTGCGGAACGTGTAACCTTAGCAGGATCTACGATACCTGCCTTGATCATGTCACCGTATACCTCGTTGTATGCGTCGAAGCCGTAGCCTACTGCATCAGCGCGGTTGATGGTATCGATAATAACAGAGCCCTCAAGACCTGCATTCAGAGCGATCTGACGAACAGGCTCCTCCAGTGCGCGCAGAACGATCTTAGCGCCAGTCTTCTCATCGCCGTCAAGTGTCTCAATGAGAGCCTTTACAGCGGGCATAGCGTTGATAAGAGCTGTACCGCCGCCTGCAACGATACCCTCCTCAACAGCAGCCTTTGTAGCAGCCAGAGCATCCTCGATACGCAGCTTCTTTTCCTTCATCTCAACCTCGGTAGCAGCGCCTACCTTGATAACGCCAACACCGCCGCTAAGCTTAGCAAGACGCTCCTGCAGCTTCTCCTTATCGAACTCGGAGGATGTAACCTCGATAGCGTTCTTGATCTCGTTTACACGAGCCTTGATAGCATCGGACTCGCCGCAGCCGTCAACGATGATGGTGTTCTCCTTTGTTACCTTTACCTGCTTAGCACGGCCGAGCTGGTACATCTGAGTATCCTTGATATCCAGACCGAGCTCCTCAGTGATGACCTCGCCGCCTGTCAGGATAGCGATATCCTTCAGCATCTCCTTACGTCTGTCGCCAAAGCCGGGAGCCTTAACAGCAACGCATACGAATACGCCGCGCAGCTTGTTCAGGATGATGTTTGTGAGCGCGTCGCCCTCAACGTCCTCAGCGATGATAACGAGCTTCTTGCCAGCCTGTACGATCTGCTCGAGCAGGGGCAGGATATCCTGAATGGAGGAGATCTTCTTATCTGTGATGAGGATGAAAGCGTCATCGATAACAGCCTCCATCTTATCGGTATCTGTAACCATGTAGGGAGAGATGTAGCCACGATCGAACTGCATACCCTCAACTACCTCGCTGTAGGTATCAGCGGTCTTGCTCTCCTCGAGAGTGATAACGCCGTCAGCGGTAACCTTTTCCATAGCCTCTGCAATGAGAGCACCTACGGACTCGTCACCTGCGGAAACCGTAGCAACTCTTGCGATATCCTCGCTGCCGTTGATTGCCTGTGCGTTCTTCTTGATCTCAGCAACAGCAGCGTCAACAGCCTTCTGCATACCCTTCTTGACTACCATGGGGTTTGCGCCTGCTGCGATGTTCTTCATACCCTCGCGAACGAGTGCCTGTGCAAGCAGAGTAGCGGTAGTTGTACCGTCGCCTGCTGCATCGTTTGTCTTGGTTGCAACTTCCTTTACAAGGGATGCGCCCATGTTCTCGAATGCGTCCTCAAGCTCGATCTCCTTAGCGATGGTAACGCCATCGTTGGTGATGAGGGGAGCGCCGTACTTCTTGGAGAGTACTACGTTTCTGCCCTTAGGGCCGATCGTGATCTTTACTGTGTCTGCAAGCTTATCGATACCTGCCTGCAGAGCCTTGCGGGCTTCTTCGCCGTAAATGATATCCTTTGCCATGATGGTATATCCTCCTTAGATAATAACGATTAGATAAAAATTAAAGTTCTTAAAGACCAAGAGAAATTTCCGTAAACAAGGAAACGGTAGCGCAGGCGTACTTTGTGTACGTCAAGCTTCCGATGACGCGGTATACGGGAATTTATCGACGGTCTTTATTCAACTACTGCAAGAATGTCAGATTGTCTCAGGATGGAATACTCCACACCGTCAACCTTTACGTCTGTACCTGCGTACTTGCTGATGAGCACCTTATCGCCCACCTTAACGTTCATAACGATATCCTTGCCGTCAACATTTCCGCCGGGGCCAACCGCTACGATCTCTGCGATGGAGGGCTTCTCCTTAGCCGCAGCAGTAAGGATGATACCGCTCTTGGTGGTCTCCTCTGCCTCAACCATCTTGATAACGACTCTGTCTGCTAATGGTCTGATTGTCATTGTATAGTTCCTCCTTATATTTATAAGTGTTTTTAACTGATTTAGCACTCTTTGTCTTCGAGTGCTAAATATAATTTATCACTTTTTTACCAAAATGTCAAGTGCTTTTTGAAAAAAGATGCATAAATTCGCGTGAAAATTTAATAAAAATCGTGTGCAAGTTTGTCGAACAGGCAAAACGTTCTCTTTTCAGGTTGCATTTCACGGCAATATATGTTAAAATATATGAAGCCTTATGATAAACAATGCAGAAAGGAGCAGCACTATGTTTGGTCTGTTCGGTAAGAAAAAGAAAGTCGGCAAGTCCGAGGAGGAAAAGCGCGCCGAAGCACTTCCCCGTACAAAGAAAGTACAGTTCGAGCCGATGAAGATATCCGAAGCCGAAGCGCTTCTGGAAGAGGATATCCGCGCGGTGCTGGAGTTTGTTCCCGTGAACTACTACGCAACAAAGAACTGCTATCTTCTCTGCACTTTCTTCTATGAGGAGGACTACTCCGAAATATGGATGCGATTTGACTACCGCGTTGACGATCTCCCCCGCGGAAAGAGCCGTATGTATCAGATAGATAAAGTACTCATGCGCGACATACTGCGGAAATTCGGCGTAAACATCAATATTTAAACAGGTGATATAATGAAAAAAACTATACTTAACTGCCCTGTTGATTTTGACAGGAGCAGCTTCCTTGATCTGCTTTCGCTTTCTGTCGGCTGGTCAATAGCCTGCCAGAACAGGCTTGGCGAGCTTATAGGTGACAACGGCTGGAACGTCGATCTCAAAAGCGGTACTATCAAATTCGGTGAACACATATTTAAATCAGGCGTTCTCGGAACGGAAAGCAGCAGCTCAGGCACATGGCTGTGGGCATGGGAGAACACCGAGGGCGGTCTGCCTGAAATAGCCGCAGCACCCTCGCGCAGAGCTAAAAAGCAGCTCGGCGATTGTCCTGAGTTCACAAACGGCAAGTTCATGCTGGACGAGCTGCACACTGGCCACAATCTTGCTATGGTATGCTGTGCTGTATCCGACAAGGATATCTGCTACTACCGCTGTCCGCACAGCGAGGGCGCAGCTTTCGTTACAGTTGAAGAGCTGCCCGAGGATATATTTGCACCGCTTGACGCACAGAGCCTCCTGCGGCAGATAATGGAGATAATCAGCGTATTCTACTGCGACCACAGGCTGCTGACAGCAGGTCTGCTGCACATGAACGGAAATCTGTTCACAGCGGATGACCGCTCTATCTCCGCTGAATTTGACGGCAGGAGCATTCGCTTCACCTTTGAAGCCACCGAAGAAATATACCGACTTGTTGATGTAAATTTCAACTAATGTCTAAAAAATGCACAAAACGCCTGTATCAAACGGGCGTTTTTTATATGCTTTTTTGTCGCATTTTAACAAAGTTATCCATTACAACGCTTTGATTATTGACATTTTTGCTATAAATTGATATAATATTATCATACACAATTGTATATAAATGTTATGAATTATATGATTTTGTCCTGCAATGAGGGAATCCCCCTCATAGAATATACTATTCAGCTTAAAGCTATCACAAATCAGAGCTGAAAAGGAGAGATCACCAATGGTTATTATCGATCAGAACAAATGTACAGGCTGTAATGCATGCATAAGAGCGTGCCCTGTGCCCAACGCAAACCGTTACGACGGAAATGTTGTACATATCAACAATGATCAGTGCATACAGTGCGGCGAGTGTGTAAAGAGCTGCACCCACGGTGCAAGAGATTATGTTGACGACATTGAACTGTTCATGAATGAGATCAAACGCGGAAAGGTATCGCTGATCGTCGCCCCCGCCGTCAAGACCGCCTTTGAGGGCCGCTGGCGCCATGTCCTGCAGTGGCTGAAAGAGCAGGGCGTAAAAGAAGTGTATGACGTTTCTTTCGGTGCGGATATCTGTACATATCTTCATGTCCAGTATGTAAAGCAGCACCCCGACGCCAAGATAATATCGCAGCCCTGTGCCGCTATCATAAACTATGCGGAAAAGCACAAGAACGAGCTGTTCCCAAGCCTTTCCCCTATCCACAGCCCTATGCTGTGCTCAGCGGTATATGTGCGTAAATATCTCGGCAACACCGATACTCTGGTGGGACTTTCTCCCTGCATCGCAAAGGTGGATGAGTTCCACAATACAGGCATCATCAAGTATAATGTTACTTTCAGAAAGCTGGCTGACTATATCCGCGAAAACAATATCCAGCTCAAAACAGGTCACAGTGAGTTTGAATTTTCCGATGTGCGCGGCTTTGACGGTGCATTCTACCCTATCCCCGGCGGTCTTAAAGAGTGCCTGAGAGAGCTCGTGCCCGATCTTTCCGTTACTACCTCCGAGGGTGTAAATAAGGTCTACGAGGACCTTGACAACTACCTTGAAGCCAAGAAAGAATATCTCCCCACCGTTTATGACGTTCTTTCCTGCGAATACGGCTGTAACTCAGGCGCAGGCGCAAGGGAGGATTTCAACAGCTTCGATGCTTACCGCGTAATGATGGGCGCAAAGGGCTTTGCCGCAAAGCAAAGCAGCGGAAAGCGCTTCCACCGCGGAATTTTCAGGAAGCTGAAGATGGAGGATTTCCTCAGAGAATATACCGACAGACGCACAGCAAAGCAGCCCACAGAAAAGGAGCTTGCCGCAATATTCGCTCAGATGGACAAGTACACCAAGGATCAGCAGACCTTTGACTGCCATGCCTGCGGTTACAAATCCTGCCGTGATATGGCAATCGCTATCCATGCAGGAAACAATACACCGACCAACTGTATCCAGTACGAAAAAGCTCGTTTAAAGGAGCTGCAATCCGAAACCGAGCAGCAGCACACTGAGCTTACTAACGCTGTTTACGAGATCAAGACAGCTCTCGCAAGTCTCCAGAGCAAGGTAATGCCTATTGCAGAGAATACCGAGGAGCATCTTTCTCAGAACAGCGATATAATGAACGAGATCAACACTCTCAACGAACAGATCCAGGGTATCGTTGAGGGCATCGGTGACATCAGCGCATCTGTGCGCGAGATCAGCACCAACATGGACGCATACGAGCGTATCATGGGCAGCATCAGAGATGTGGCAGAGCAGACTCATATCCTTGCGATCAACGCATCCATCGAAGCTGCAAGAGTAGGTGCGGCAGGAAAGAGCTTCGCTGTTGTAGCTAACGATGTGCGTAACCTTGCAATGAAGTCCAATGCAACCGTTAAGAGAGCGGAAGTAAACACCAAGAACATCCTTGACAGCATAAAGCAGATCCATGAGATAACCGCAAAAATATCTGAAAAGGCTGATAACACACGCACCAGTGCTGATTACACGCAGTCCGCTATGGGCAAGATACGCGCAGGCTCTGAGGATATCAGCTGCAATGTACAGGAGGTCTCCGCTATCGTTGAGGAGCTGAACTCTATGGTGGAGTCGATGACGGAGTGATAAATTGAAGGCTTTGCCTTCAATTTATCACCCTGCATACTGCATTTCAAATTTCCCTTAAGGAAATTTGATTTCGCTGCGCGAAACCATTCCGCATGCCACCGCGCAGTATTTGATTTGAGGCTTTGCCTTCAATTTATCACCCTGCATGCTGCATTTCAAATTTCCCTTAAGGAAATTTGATTTCGCTGCGCGAAACCTTTCCGCATGCCGCCGCGTGGTATTTGATTTGTGGCTTTGATTTCAAACGTGTTTCTATGTGAGCTGCATTTTAATTCCGCATACACTGCTTACAAACAACTAAATTACGAAATAACGCCTGAGAAATTTTGGTTTCTCAGGCGTTTTACTTTATAATTTTGAAGCACAGCGACAAGTTGAAATTTGACACAAATGACGAACCACTGCTCAATATTCGATCATCGGCGCGCGGAGCGGTTTTGCGAAGCAAAATCAAATTCCCTTAAGGGGAATTGAACTGAACCGTTAAAAACGGACAATGACAAAAAGGACCTCCTATGGTATAATGAAAATACCATAGGAGGTTTTGTTATGAAACGAAAATACGGATATATAAAAGAGCATGAAAAAGAAATGCTAGAAATGAAAGCAAAAGGAATTAGCATCAGAAAAATCGGAGAATGCTTTGGCTTGACATACGAGCAAACACACGATTTTTTTAAAAGACACAACAGGAAACAGCGAAGAATAGAAAATGGAGAAGGAATAAAGAAAAAAGGCAGACCATCAAAAGATGACAAATACTCATCAGATACGAACAATGTCAATGAATTAAAATACATCATAGCGAGAAAAGACTCAAAAATCAAAGCATTAGAAATGGAAGTAGAATTAATGCGGGATTTTCTATCGCTTACAGAAAGGAAGTGAGAGCGAGCGTAAAATATTTGGTCATATATCGACACAAAGAAAAATATGGAATAAGTGAAATGTGTAGATTTTTCGGAGTGTCACGAAGCGGATATTATGACTACTTAAAACGAATGGACAAGCCAGCTAAAGACCTTTCTCTTGCTGAACAGATCCGAATATGTCAGGATCAATTCGGAAGAACATATGGATACCGCAGAGTGCATATCTGGCTTGAAAGGAACGGCATATACCACAATCCCAAAACTGTATTGAGAGTAATGCAGAAATATAATCTTCTCTCTGTTGTCAGAAGGAAAAAATATTGTAATTACAGCACAATAGCACACAAATATCCAAATCTGTTGAACAGAGATTTTCATGCTGATAAACCAAATCAAAAATGGGTTACGGACATTTCATACATACACACCAAACAAGGCGTATTGTATCTTTCAATAATCCGTGATCTATACGATAATAGCATCGTAGCGCATAAGACCGGTACAGAACAAAATCTTAATCTTGTTCTGAATACGATTCGTGCTGCCAAGAAAAAGGAAAAGGTCACCGAAGAGTTGCAGCTCCACAGTGACCAAGGCTTTCAATACACTTCACACGGGTATTTTAAGCTAACTCAATTATACAACATCACTCCGTCTATGTCAAGGCGTGGCAATCCATACGATAACGCTATGGCAGAAAATTTATTTTCTATTCTAAAAACAGAGTGCATTCATCGCACAAAGCTGCGCACGTTCGACGAAGCCAGACAACTTATTGATGATTACATCCATTTTTATAATCATCACAGAATTCAACTTAAAACAAAACTGACACCGCTCGAAAAACGATGTCAGTCCATTGCTTAACTTATTTGCCATA
>JAFTVU010000081.1 GCA_017465665.1 Oscillospiraceae bacterium
CTGTAAACAGATTAAGCGGACTTACGCTCCTGCTTGGTATGATGACTCCCGTGATAGTCGTTATCATCATTGCAGTGATAATTTCAGCTGTGCTTGCACATAAGATGTCAAAACGAATAATCGAGCCGCTGAATAAGCTTGACCTTGATAATCCCACAGAAAATGATGCTTACGAGGAGATAGCTCCGCTTCTGAGGCGTATACACAAACAGAACATGAAGATCGAGCGCAAGGCCGCAGAGCTTAACCGCAGAAAAGACGAGTTCGAGCTTATCACAAAGAATATGCGCGAGGGTCTTGTTCTGCTCGATAAGAACAGAAAAATTCTTACTATAAATTCAGCAGCGACCGCTATTTTCGGCACGGACATAAAATGTGTGGGAAACGAGTTCCTGACGATAAACCGCAGGCACGAAATAACCTCTGCGATCGAAAAAGCACTTGCAGACGGACACGCTGAGATCCGTGAAATGCTGGGAGAAAAGGAATTTCAGTTTGACATAAGCCGTATCGAAACGGACGGCGAAACAGTCGGCGCGGTAATACTTGTCTTTGACATAACCGAACAGGCTGACGCTGAAAGACTACGCAGAGAGTTTACGGCAAATGTTTCGCATGAGCTTAAAACCCCGCTTCAGACTATTACAGGCAGCGCAGAACTTATAGAAAACGGACTTGTAAAGCAGGAGGATATGCCGCGCTTTGTAGGTCATATCCGAGAAGAAGCTACACGCCTTGTGACGCTTGTTGAGGATATCATCAGACTTTCACAGCTTGATGAACAGACAGAGCTTCCGAAAGAAAATGTCTCGCTTCTTGAAACTGCAAATGAAGTCTGCGGTGTTCTCCGTGACAGTGCAGGTAAAAAGGATATTACACTCACCGTATCAGGCGACAGCGGAAATGTTCACGGCGTAAAGCACCTGCTATTTGAAGTTATATACAATCTTTGCGATAACGCAGTCAAGTATACTCCCGACGGCGGTAAGGTCGAGGTAGATATTCTGGAAACAGAAAAGGAAGTGACCCTCACAGTTTCCGATAACGGCATAGGTATCGCCCCTGAACACCAGCCGAGGATTTTTGAACGCTTTTATCGTGTGGATAAGAGCCACTCAAAGAAGTCGGGTGGTACCGGGCTCGGACTTTCCATCGTTAAACATTCTGTTCAGTATCACGGCGGAAAGATCTCGATCCAGAGCGAGGAGAATAAGGGTACTGCTGTTACGGTGGTATTGCCGAAACAATAATTTGCAGCGTCACAAAATAATCCAGTTCAATTTTGTATCTGTTCAGCGTGGGGCAGGCTCATTTTAACTTATCGGTCATCGTAATCCTTGCCATTACCGATACCGCAGCTGATACGATCAAATGTGGTATTCTTGTCTTATAATAAGCTTTGCCCGCAGGTGCTTCCTGCGGGCATTTTTATATCAGTCGATCTTGTATAATGCAATTTCAGCAATGCAGCAGCTGAATTGCTTTTTATCAGTGCTCTTGGGATAATCGAATTTCAGATAACGATAATTTACCGTATCGGGCAGAATAAGCTGATTCATCGTGCCGCCCAGCGGATCGGCTCTCAGTATAGTGAGCTGTTCCCAGCCCTCACCGTCTGCCGAACCATAGAAGCGGCATTTCTGCATACGACTCTCCTGACCCTCGGCAGGAGCATATCCGATGATATCAAATTCAGTATCAGCACCAAGGTCGATGATGATATAGCTGTCAACATCGCCATCGTAATATGTAACCATATCACCGTCTATCACGCTTTCGGCAGAGCCGCCGTCAACAGCCGCAGGAGCTTCAGCGGAAGCGTTTTCAAGGGGTATCTCGCTTATGCTCACCTCACCCATCTCAACACCGCTCATGACAAATGTAGTGATGGAATTTCCTTTGAGCTCCGCAACGAAGCCATCGGAGTGTGCCCTGATGCTGTCAAGCTGAGTCCAGTGCTCTCCGCTTGTGGAATCTCCGCTGGTCCGTGTGACTTCAACGCTTGCTCCAAGCTCTGCAAACTGTGATAGATCGAAATTGAACGTCTTATCGTCAGCATAGGGGTTTACCGCCACGATAACGAGCTCGCCCTTATCCTTATCATAGGCTGCGAGAGTGTTTTCATCACAGTGGATAAGAGTCGTTCCGGGACGTATATAGCGTGTGAACTGACCGAAGCCGTAATATTTCTGTGTAAGTATGATAGTGTCGTTATCATGGTCGGCAACTGCAGTTCCCCAGAAGCCGCCTGTTATATCAGGCATTCCTGAGTCTTTATTACCGTTATAGCCCTCGGCGCTGATATGAGTGTCGATCACCTGCCACATGATCCACGCCGATGGAGAAAGCTTGTTGATATCGTAGATTATCTTCTGTGCAAACCAGAGCGCCGCACCCATTTCGCCTGCGTCCTCGCCTGCGGTACTGCTTCCGTCCACCTCGCTCATCCAGAGATTGAAGCCCTCTTTCTTTGCAAGAGCACCAAGCTCCTCAATGCCGTTCGTGCCGTAGGTGTGAGTGCTAATACGGTCTATCTTTTCAAGCGCTTCAGCGGAAAAGGTCTTATATTCCTCCACCTGCTTTGCAGGATCGGTCTCATCACTTGCGATCACAAGTACATCGCCAAGCCCATAGCGTTCCATTGCATTTGCGGTCTCGATGATAAGCGTGGACTGCGATTCTCCTGCATCGACATGGCAGCCCTCCTGCTTATTGCTGAAAGCGCCCCAGTGATTTGTGTTGGCCTCGTTCATGGGAGAGATACTGTCTACCCTGATACCAAGCTCGTTGTTTATGTACGCTGAAACGTGTGCGAGATATTCTCCCACTTCTCCGTAGCATTCGTCCTTTATATTGTTGGCGGAAGCGTTAGTGTTTCCCGAGGAACAGCCGCTTACTGTCATGAAATAGGGCGGTGAATTGCTGAACACCTCCACCCACGCATCCTCGCCTGCGGCTTCGGCGCATCGCCTGAGAACATTGAGCTGGTTCGCATCGGCGGTGTAGTCATAAACACGCTCACCTGTTTCCTCATCAAGAACAAGCCAGCCGGGAACAGCGGAGTCTGTACGGGTGATATGGTTATGTGTAGGATCGTCACCGCCGCCTATGTTGTAGCGCATTATGTTAAGAGCAAGACCGTCATCTCCGTAAAACAGATCTGCTGCCTGCTGCGAAAGGCTGTCGGAGTAGCCGATCCTGTTTGCCCACCAGCAAAGACTCGTGCCCCAGCCCTCAAAACGGCCGCCGTTCATAGTGGATGCATTGAGCGGAGATACGCGCACCTGTCCATCGAGGGTAACATCTGTAGGTGCAACGGCAGGAGTATTATCAACAGGTGATGCAGACGATGCTGCTTCTGATGCGCCTGATGTAGTTGAAGCCGATGTGCTTTCAGATGTGTACTTCTGTTCTGTATCTGTCGGCACATGGTCCGAGCAGCCGCAGGATGATGTGATGACCGCTGCACAGATCATACAGCTAATGACCTTTCTTTTCATATCGTTCCTCCTGTGTATCATATATTTTCTGCTATACCTAAATACAATCCTATGCTTGCTGTTGCTTATATTTTAATACAATACAGAGCGCCTCTCATTATATAATCTGCTTATTTATATAGAAAATCTGCTGTAAAAGCATTGAATAATTCACGCAGATATGCTAAACTGATATCGAGGTGATGAATATGGCGATAATAGAGCATTCAAGATACTATGAAAATCCGCTTTTCGGCGTAAGCCACGCGCATACCTCCTGTGAGCTTATGTATATCATAAAGGGAGAACTGGATATAACCATCAAGGACACGACCTATCATATATGCCAAAATGACTGTGTTCTGATCAAAAGCCGACAGCACCATATCACAAAAGTCCCTGCCGACAAGGAGTACTATCGCTATATCGCAATGATAAATCCTTGGGAGCTGCGAAAGCAGCTTGTGCGTCCCGATCTTTTCGCAATGCTGACCGACATAAGCAGGGACGGTATAATTATATTGCGGGCGGCTCCGCAGATAAGGTGTTGCTTTGAGCGGATGACAGACATCTTTGAAAACGGGGCAAACATTTACAGTGAACTTAGCGCAGCGCTTGAGCTCCTTGCTCACCTGCACGATCAGGTCAAGCTGCCGAATGAACACAGCAGAGACAGCGCAGGAAAAAAGCTCACCGACCGTGTGCGCGGTCATATTGAGGAGAATTATGCCGACAGCATAAAGATAAGCAGGATAGCAAAGGACAATTTCGTAAGCGAGGGCTATCTGTCCCATGCTTTCAAGGCTGAAACGGGAATGTCTCCGAGGGAATACCTGTCCCATATACGCTGCACGCGAGCCTATGATCTGATAAGGCACACAGGTATGAAATTCACTGAAATAGCGGCTGTAACGGGCTTCTGCTGTGCCAACGACATGAGCCGAAAGCTGCGCGAATATTATGGGCTTACGCCAACGCAGATCAGAAACGGTATAAACGTATGATCTGCAGCCCCGCTTTTCACGATGCAGATACCGTGACCGATACGATCCAGTCACGGTTTTTTGGTTATAAGAAAGCGCCTGTGGGCATTGTCATTCATATGTTGACCTTACAATATGATACGCAATAAACAAGATACAAAACATCATTGCAAACCATTATGTATAGTTGTATAATAAAAGAAAAAGTAATAAGGAGGTCAGGGATGAACAAAAAGAGATTACGGCTGATCGCGCCACTGCTTATAGCTTCATTGCTGGCAGGCTGTGCCGATCAGACAACAGAACAAGCGCAGACTACATCTTCCGCAACAACGCAGGCGGATATAATTGCAGAAGCAACCTCGGAGGTCACTTCCGAAACACAAGAGCCCATACAGGAGGAGCCATATATGAAGCAGTTTGAAAACAGCATCACCGAGCTTATGCCCGAGGGCGCAGAAGAGGTGCGTGATGGCATAACATATCCCGAATTTACAAGATACACATATTTTTCGACTACCGCGGGGCGCGAGACAAATGTAAATGTGCTTCTGCCCCCTGATTACAGCGAGGACAAGGAATATCCCGTGCTGTACATTCTTCACGGATTTTATGACAATGAAACATGGATGGCAAGACCTGTTGTAAATCTCAACACCATATACAACGACCTGCTTGCAGACGGAGAAGCGGAGGAGATGATCATTGTATCGCCGTATATCTTCTGTGACAAGGATATGCCCTACTGCACCGGAATGGATCTTGCGAACTGTCTTGCCTATGATAATTTTATAAACGACCTCACCACTGACCTCATGCCATTCATTGAAAGCGAATTTTCCGTTGCCAAGGGCAGAGAAAATACCGCTATAACAGGCTTTTCGATGGGAGGCAGGGAATCGCTGTTCATAGGCTTTGAACGCCCGGATCTGTTCGGTTACATCGGTGCTGTCTGCCCTGCCCCGGGACTTATCGAACTGACAGGCTCAGCAATGCATCCCGGGCAGATGACTGCCGAGGAGATGACGTTCCCTGAAAATGAGCCGTACGTGGTGTTTATAAGCTCCTCAAAGGCTGACGGAGTTGTCGGCAACAATCCTGACAGCTACCGAAAAATAATGACAGAGAACGGTGTGGAATATCTTTCTCATGTCATGGAAAACGCAGGTCACGATCACACCAGTGTGAAGCCGCACCTTTATAACTACCTGAAAATGCTATTCAAATAAAATGCAACCGCCCTTGCATATCAGCAAGGGCGGTAGTTTGCAGTATCAAAAGACTTCATCCCCTGTCGTTTCGGCAGGGGATGATGCTTTGGTGAGGAATTATTTCTATCAAGAGTAGATATCGGGTAGTTCATCCAGTGTTATTGCCTTTTCATCGTTATAGACATTTTCAAGCACCTTTACACTGTTTCCTGTAATGTGATCGGTATGCCATATCATGAACCAGGACCACATCGCGCCGTCACGCTCAAATATCGGTATGCGGGGCACCTTTCCGCATTCGTGGAATGTCATGGGCTTGCCCGTTTCCATAGCCGAAAGCTTTTCCCATGCCTTGACGTGTGTGGAGTTGTCATAAGTATCAGAGCCGATGATATCACAATAATCGTTACCCGGATACCAGCCGTCTTTTACTTCACCACAGTAACCGAGCACCCATATCAGGTTGTTCAGACCGAATTCATTGGTATAGCGGTCGTACATCATCTGCCACAGCTTTACGAAGTTATCTCCGCCGCCCTTGCCCCACCAGAACCAGCCGCCGTCAAACTCGTGGAAAGGTCTCCACAACACAGGCACACCTGCGTCACGAAGCTCCTGCAGAGCAACTGCCGCCTTATCCCAGCTTTCGATCATCTCGTTGTATTCGTCTGTGCCCTCAGTGAGCAGCTTATCAAAATCGGGAGTATCGTCCTTTGACTCCTGATAGCCGCTGCTTACAACGCCCGTATGCCAGCATATCGTTACGATACCGCCCTTTTCATGCCATTCTATGGAGCGCTGAACAACACCGTCAAAATCGTTGTTCATAAAGTCAAGTCCACGGATAGCAGGATACTTTCCTGTTTTCTCGAAGATATAATCCATCTCATAATCGGGCGAGCCCATCCATGTGGATTCCTGCTGACCTGTAATGATAGCAGTTCCGTATACATCATTGATGTAGTCGTACAGCTTGCGTGCATTAACATCTGCATTCGGGTTGGAAAGCTGATAGCGGCTCTCATAGACCTCTTCTTCAACTTCCACTTCTGCTGTAGCTATGACCTCTGCAGTTTCCTGCACAGCAATGGTCGTGGTTGCGATTTCCCAAGATGACTCCTGCGCATTATTGTTGCACCCTGTAAACGCTGTGAAGGTAACCAGCAGCGCACAAATAATTGATATCGTCTTTTTCATATTCTCTCCTTATCCGAACATTTTTGGCAGTCCGTTATACATAACATTCAGCACAGTATTTTTATCGTGACCGCCATTTTCATACAGACAGAAATAGAAATTTCCATCAGCAAAATTATCACACTCAATAAAGGTATCTGTAAGCTGAGCCATTGCATCTGCCTGCGGTCTCAAATTAGGCTCTGCAATATCGTTTCCGCCACACCCGGTATAGATATAGAAATCCTCTGCAGTAAAGCCGCTGTTTTTCACAACCTGAGCAAGATGCTCTGCCGTTGCCGTAGGACGACTGCCGCCTGCTGTTCCGCCGAGTGCCCAGCAATCTCCGCTGACAGGCATGTAGTATGCTATGGAATCCAGTCTGTTCTCAAACGTAGCCCATGTGGTAACTGCGCCCATCGAGAAGCCGCCAAAAGCTCTGTGCAGTCTGGAAGCCCTGATACCCTCGGGAGTTACATCCTCGGCATAGGTATGATACTTGCTTTCAAATGCAGGTATAAGATCGTTCATCAGCTCATGGTGGAAATTAAGACAGTTCTGCGTATCATCTGAGCGGTATTCTGTGTAATAAGATACGAAGCAGATTATTGCAGGCTCCATTTCACCGTTGGCAATAAGGCTGTCAAAAAGGTATGCAAACTCACTCTTCTGACCCTCGCCTTTCAGAAACCATTCCGGCGAATCGCTGCCGCCGTGCATGAAGTACATAACATTATAACGTGTTTCGGTATCGTTTTCGTCATAGCCCGCAGGAAGATATACAAGTGCATACTTTTCATACACCATATCACCACCGCCGACATTGTCTTTAGTTTCATATGTAAATTTAACGACCGAGCCTCTTTCAGCCACTTCCGCAGAAAGGAATGTACGATCAAGTGCCTTATATGCATTATCGGGATAGATTCTTTCTGGTACTATTTCGACCGCCTCCTCTGTTACCGCAGATTCTGTAGCGGCTGATGTTGTTGTAGTATCTGATACAGATATCTGGTCATTGATATTATCTGCATCACTTTCCTCGTTTCCTGCACATCCTGTTAACAGCATTGTTGCCACCAGCATCGCAGAGAAAAATTTGTTTTTCATATTTCCACACCTCCTGTTGATTGAATTATACACCAGCAAAGTTCTATTTACAATGCAATATAGCACCAAGAATATGATATATCATATCATCTTTCGGTAAAAACTCCACGAAACCGCTGCTTTAGGTTGCATTTTAAACCAGATTGTGTTATCATAATCATGAGGTGACAGCTATGACCAGAAAAAGGATCGCAGTGCTTATGCCTGCTGTATATGACGAACTCGACAAAGAGCTTCTTGCAGGAATACAGACCGCAGCAGCTGATATCGGATTTGATACTCTTGTATTTACAGGCGTATCATCAGACAACACCGACATCTATATACAGGGTGAAAACAATATCTATTATCTGCCTTTTCTCGCGGATACCGATGGTTTTATTCTTGTGGGAAATCGATTCAAAGACAAGTCACTGAAAGCAGATATCGTCAGACGCATCGAAAAAAGCGGGATTCCCTGTGTAGTGCCCGAAGAACATATAGGAAAGATAAAAGGCGTTTTTCTCGACCAGTTCAGAAGCATATATGACATCACAGAGCACCTTATCACCTGCCACGGGCACAGGGATATACTCTGTCTTACAGGACCCAGGAACAACATAGAAGCACAGGAACGCGCTGATGGTTTCGTCAGTGCAATGAAAGATCATGGTCTTGATGCAGGAGGCGTGATCTACGGTGATTTCTGGCGGAACAGCGCCGCTGAACTCGCAAAGGAGATAGCGGACGATAAACGTCCGCGCCCCGAAGCTGTCGTGTGTACCAGCGATATCATGGCTGTAACTCTATGCCAGCAGCTTGATGCGTATGGAATAAAAGTGCCTGAAGATATAGCGGTAACAGGTTATGACGGAAGTGTTTATACACTGCTCACGAATCCGCCTATCACCACTATATGCGGCGGTGAAAAAGCTCTTGGAATGATGGCTGTAAAGGAGCTTGCAAAGCAACTGGATATCGAATGTGATATAGATTGTAATACGCAATACATAAGGCTCTGCGGAAGCTGCGGCTGCCATAACGAGGCTAAGGAAAGAGAATATCTGCTGCGCTACACGCAGACGATGCTGCACAAACAGCTCGACCGAAAGACTTTCATGTATTCAAACTATATCGCAAAGATGTCTGATTGCGAGTCTATACCGAAATTTGCATCGGTGCTGGACAGCCTGAGATATATGCTGCCAGAGTGCAGGGCGATAAATGTCTGCGTCTGCGATGATTGGCGCGTTGAGCACCCCGAATATCGCAAGAACGGTTTTTCAGAAAATATGCAGCTGATATATTCCGAGGACCAGCCCGGACAGCTTGACTTCCCTCTGCATAGACTACTGCCTTGCCTTAACCTGCCTCACGAGCCTCAGCTCTGGGTATTCAGTTCTATCCATTATTCTGACAGGATATTCGGATATATGGCGACCGCCTATGATAAGGCGGAGCAATTCACCGCAAACGAGCACTACATTGGTTGGTGCGACGCAGTAGGCAACGGACTGGATATAGTAATCAAAAAAAACAATACCGAATACATCTGGCAGAAGCTTGAAGAAAAGAATATGTCGGATATCTATACAGGCCTTAAAAGCAGGCGTGGATTTCTTTCAAAAATAAGGACAGATGACAGTATAATGCTGTTTTCATTCCCAAAGAGTTATTTGAACACTCCGTATTTTGTGCCGATCGTATCTGCAGTGCTGCGCTCCGACCAAGCCATCGGAGCGGCGGTGTATCTCGGAGAAACGATCTTTGCGGCATTGCTTGAAGAGAACTGTACAGCAGGTTTCATGGAAAGATTGTGTCAGGCAGTCTCTGAGCTTGGCATCTACACCTCTGAAAACGAGATATGCAGCATTACCGATAAGATATCGGCTGATACGGATGCCGATGTACGAATAACAGAATTGTATTATCAGCTCATCGAAAAAGGCGCTCCAAGAAGCAGCGAAGCATATTCCGAGATTTTTTCAAATCTTCGCAAGGAGATGAGATACTCACCGCAGAACGACTGGAGCATTGCTGACGCTTCACTGAGGACAGGCTTGAGCGGAAGTCACTTTCAGAGACTGTACAAAAAGCATTTCGGCATATCATTCACGGAGGATCTGATATCGTTTCGTATGGAAAGAGCAAAGTACCTGCTGAAAAACACATCATTGACTGTTCAGAGGATAGCGGAAGAATGTGGATACACTAATGCCGCTCATTTCATGCGTCAGTTCAAAGAACGCGAAAAAATGAGCGCGGGACAGTACAGAAAGGCTGAAAATAATGAGTGAGCTTATTATGACCATCAATGTTACGACATACGAGGCGCAGATGCTTCAGAGGCAGACTTCGAGAGTGGTGATGATACCATTCAGCGGTGAGGCAACGGGAAAGTATTTTAACGGAAAGACAATAGCAAACGGCGTGGATACACAGATAACAACAAAGAACGGATTTTCCCTTTCTGCACGATATATGCTGGAGGGCACTGATTGCAGCGGAAAGAAATGCAGGCTGTTTATCGAAAACAACGGTACATCACTTGACGATTGCAGGCCGAAAATATACACAGACAGCGAGGCTCTGGCTTTTCTTGAAAATGCAGAGCTTGCCGCGAAAGTTGAATGCATTGAAAACGGAGTATCTGTAAGCATTATCTGCAGCAGCGGTCTATAACGCTATCTGTTTCCGTGATCTTACCATACAACAAAGGGCTACAAAAGTAGCCCTTTTGGTTTTGCATGTGAAGCTGCATAGACCTGTCGTCCGAAAAATACCTCGGTTCTAAATTAGACCCTTGACTTTTATTAGGACGCGTGCTATAATTAGATGAAGCTGGCAGAATACTGCCGAAATACATAAAACGATTGGAGAAAAACGTGGCACGAATAAACCGAACCATGCTTACAAAAGCAGAAATAGTGCAGACAGCAACAGAGCTGTTTCTGAAAAAAGGTTATTCCCATACTACAATTAAAGAAATATGCAGCGAGCTTGAGATGAGCAAAGGCAATCTCACATTCCATTATCCCACAAAGGAGCATCTTCTGGCTGAGCTTATAGATATGCTCTGCAGCTTTCAACGGAAGATGATGGAGCAGGAGGCGGACGAGGGCTACAGCTCCGTTATGGCGATATGTCTTGAGCTGGTGGCGATGGCTTCCATGTGCGAGGAGGACGAGATAGCAAGGGATCTGTACCTTGCGGCGTACACCAGCCCGATGTCCCTTTCAATGATACGTCTTAATGACGCTCGCAGAACAAAGCAGGTGTTCGTGCAATATTGTGACGGCTGGACGGACGAACAGTTCGCCGAGGCGGAAACGCTCGTTTCGGGAATAGAATACGCCACACTTATGACAACGCCCGATTCCGCGGCACTCGATGTACGCATAGCAGGCGCACTGGAGCTTATCCTTAAAATATACAACGTGCCCGAGGAGCTGCGTGCAATGAAGATAAAGCGCGTGCTGAATATGGATTACCGCAGTATCGGGCGGCGTGTGCTTACGGAATTCAGGGAATACGTTCAGCGTACCAACCATAACGCGCTGAAGCAGCTTTTCTATCCGAACACACGGTAATTATCGGCGATGAGCTGTTGATATATAAGCAATTTCAAGGAGGAACTACAATGACAAAAGCAAAAAAGATGACTTCTGCGTTTATCGCGGCGGCAGCGGCGCTTATATGTGCGCTGTTCTTTATGCTGCCGATGACCGCATCTGCAGAGGACTGTACTCACACGGATTCAAATTCCGACGGCTTCTGCGATAACGACTGCGGAGCGTATAACTTCAACTGCGGCGCGGATGACTGGGCGACATACACCCCCATCACCACAGCAGCCGAGCTTCAGGCTATCAATGATGACCTTGACGGCAACTATGTTCTGATGAACGATATCGACCTTGACGGTTTTATATGGACGCCTATCGGTACATTCACAGGCAAATTCAGCGGCAACGGTCATGTTATCGAGAACATCTCCATCAGCAGCGGCACTTATGTAGGTCTGTTCAATGAGAATGACGGACTTATCATGAATGTCGGAATTGCAAGCGGCAGCATAAGCGGCACCTATGCAGGCGGTATCTGTGTAGAAAACAATGGTACGATCTTCGGCTGCTATAACAATGCAGATATAAAAGGAAGCGCTCAATACACAGGCGGCATTTGCTATGATAACCGCGACACGATAGAGAATTGCCTTAATTCAGGCAGCGTGACTAATACAGAAGTTGATGCCAGTGCTACAGATGCAGCAGGCGGTATTGCGGGCAGTAACAGATTATCGGCTGCAATCAGCAATTGCGTTAATATCGGCAGCGTCAGCTGCGAGGATGAAGCAAATGCAATCGTTGGCAATGACTATGGCGAGGGACAAAATATAACAAATTGCTATTATCTTGACAGCACAGCAGAACACGCTTTATATTATGAAGATGAGGGCTATGAAGATTATTCTGACAGCGGCAAGATGACCCTCGCAGAGCTGTGCACGCTTGACATCGACGGCAACGGCACAGTATGGTCAGCCGGAAGCGCTTCCTTTACAGCGGAGGATGTGACCGTTGACGAAAACGACGAGCGCATGGGTACTGCTTCTGTAAAGCTGCCTTATCTCACAGCATTCGGAGAGAACGCTCAGCAGACAGCAGAGCTTGACTTATACAACTTTTCCCTTACCGATACTCCCGATTGGCAGACCTACACCCCCATCACCACAGCAGAACAGCTTCAAGATATCAACGATGACCTTGACGGCAACTATGTTCTGATGAACGATATCGACCTTGACGGAGTTGAATGGACGCCTATTGGAAACAATACAACAAATTTCACAGGCAAATTCAGCGGAAATGGACATACTGTATCAAATCTGCTAATCAGCTCCGAAAGCAGTTATCAGGGATTTTTCGGCTATAGCAGTGGTGTTATCATGAATGTTACAGTTGAGGGCGCGGTAATCGGCAGCTCTGATGTAGGCGGTATCTGCTACAATGTTGCAAACGGTATCATCTACGGCTGTACTGCAGATGTAACAGTAACAGCAACAGGCTCTCACATCGGCGGTGTGTGCGGCGCAAGCTACGGTATTATTGAAAACTGTGTAAACCTCAATGCAGTAACAGGCACAGGAAATACAGGCGGCATTGTCGGCAGCACAAGCGGCACTATTGAAAACTGTTACAACACAGGCGATATCAGCAGCAACAGCAGAGTTGGCGGTATCTGCGGCTTTGCAAGCGGAGATATTGAAAACTGCTACAATACAGGCTATATATACGGCACAGAATATGTAGGCGGTATCTGCGGTACATATCAGGATGCAAATTTCAACAGTTGTTATAGCATTGGTGAGGTCGGCGGCGAAAACGCAACTAATATCGGCGGCGCATTCGGCTTCGGTTATGGAAGTAACAACAACTGCTACTATTGCACCGATATCGTAAGCATCGATAACGGCTACGGCACAAAAACAACTCTTGCCGAGCTTTGCGGCGCTCTGCCCAGCGGCTTCAGCAGCACAGTATGGTCGGCAGGCACAGTGACAGAGGGCACGGCCAACGGCAATTTCCGTACAGATACGGTGACAATGCCCTACCTCACAGCTTTCGGAGAGGACAGCGCAACGAGCCTTACCGTTGATAAGTTCAACTTCGGCTATAACGGCGCTGACGACTGGCAGGAATACACTCCCATCTTCACCGCGGATGAGCTTGTTGCTCTCGCAGAGGACAGCTCAAAGTGGGGCGGTAACTATGTGCTTACCGATGATATCGACCTTGACGGCGTTACATGGACGCCTATCGGTACAAGTTCTGAAAAATTCACAGGTAAGTTCAGCGGCGATGGTCATGTTATCGAGAACATTTCCATCAGCAGCGGCACTTATGCGTGTCAGTTCAATAAGAATTACGGACTTATCATGAATGTCGGCATTGCAAGCGGCAGCATAAGCGGCACCAATGCAGGCGGTATCTGTGTAGATAACTTTGGTACGATCTTCTGCTGCTATAACAACGCCGATATAACAGGAAGCATTCAATACACAGGCGGCATTTGCCGAATAAACTACGGCACGATAGATAATTGCCTTAATTCAGGCAGCGTGACTAATACAAAAGTTGATGCCAGTCTTACAAATGCAGCAGGCGGTATTGCGGGCTATAACTTCTCCTCGGCTGCAATCAGTAACTGCGTTAATATGGGTAACGTAAGCGCCGAAGATGAAGCAAATGCAATTATTGGCGATGATGATGCCCATGGAGAATATATAACAAATTGCTATTATCTTGACACCACTGCAGAACACGCTTTATATTATAGTCTTGAGGGCGGCGAAGGTCATTCCGACAGAGGCAAGCTGTCCATCAGCGAGCTTTGCGGCGCTCTTCCGAGCGGTCTTTCAGACACAGTATGGTCGGCAGGCAGCGCTTCTTTCGCAGCGAGCGATGTGACCGTTGACGAAAACAACGAGCGCATGGGCACTGCTTCTGTAAAGCTGCCTTATCTCACCGCATTCGGAGAGAACGCTCAGCAGACAGCGGAGGTTAAAGTATACAACTTCTCCCTTACCGATACCCCCGATTGGCAGACCTACACTCCCATCACCACAGCAGAACAGCTTCAGGCTGTCAACGATGACCTTGACGGCAATTACGTTCTGATGAACGATATCGACCTTGACGGCGTTGAATGGACGCCTATCGGTACATTCACAGGCATATTCAGCGGAAACGGTAAGGTTGTAAAAGATCTGACAATTACTACCCAAGGCAACTATATAGGACTTTTCAGAGAAAACTATGGTATTATTATGAACCTCGGCGTTAAGGGAACAGTAACATGTGACGGAGGGTCTTATGTTGGAGGAATCGTTGGATATAATCGCGGCACTGTCAGCGGCTGCTATTTCAAGGGTGATGTAAGCGCACAATCACAGCAGGGCGGCATAGTTGGATGGAATCTAGGTAATGGCATCGTTGCCAATTGCTTCTCAATTGGCAGCGTTACAGGCTCAGGCAATCTTGCAGGCGGTATCGTTGGTAATAACGACGGCACAATAAGCGACAGCTACAGTGCAAGCACGGTAACTCTTACAGGCGAATATACCGACAAGGGCGGCGTGTGTGTCAACTATATCGGCACTATCACCAACTGCTTCTACAACAAGGATATCTACACCGATGAAGACAGCACTGTGGGCGTTGAGGGTCTTTCCACCCTTGATATGACAGCGGCTGATATCCTTGAAACGATGGGCTTTGATACCGATGTATGGGGATACAAGGCTGCCGACAAGGAAAACGGCATTGCATATTATCCCTACCTCAAGGATTTCGAGGAGAGCACAGCTCCCTCTGTTTCCTATGAAACAAAGCTCACCCTTGCGTATGATGACGAAAAGGCAGCTCCCGTTTACGGCGAGAGCCTGTTCTTTGAGATATGCGCGCTCGTAAAGTTCGACGGAATGAACGATTTCGTTCCTGTAAAAGGCGGCTACGCTAAGGGCGCAGGCTCGTTCAGGCTGCAGTGTGACGGCTCTGATATCACAGAAAGCTTTGATATCTATGACGGCGCAGAGGTACAGCTTGAATATATAAAAGGCGATATCGGCGCAGGCGAAAAGACATTCACGCTCGTATACAGCGGTAACGGCTCTGATCTCTTGAAGGACGGCACAGCGGAGTGTACTGTTAGCATCGAAAAGGCAGCGTATACAGGACTTCCTGCAGTTCCTGCTATTACTGACAGCTACACCTACGGCACAAAGCTGAGCGAGATATCCCTCAGCGACAGCGGATGGACATGGGCACAGCCTGATACTATCCCCGCAGTGGGAACATACAACGGCGTGGCGGTATTCACTCCCGACGCTGACACCATCGCAAACTACAGGCTTGAGGACATCAACTGCTGGAATACTGATACAATGCGCTTTGAAGTAGATATCGATATCAATGTGACAGAGGCAGCGATAGACAGCGTTACTGTCCGCTTTGACGCTCCCGTAGCTGAACAGGCATTCGATACCACTGTGGAGATCGAGGAAGACGGCATATTGAACGCTACGATCCATTGGTGCACCGTTATTGACGGCACACAGCAGGATGTTACCGATTCCATCGCGCAGTACAGCGGCGAATATTGGGCGCTTGTCACCATTGAAGCAGATGCAAACCATGTATTTGCAAACGATGTCAGCGTCACTGCTCCCACAGGTAATGTATTGCCTGATATCTCGAATGGATATAAACTTATTCAGTTAAACGTCAACTTTGAAAAGCTCCCCAAGGGTGCGATCTCTTTTATAAAGCTGACTCCTCCCACAAAGACCGAGTATACCGTATACGATGATCTTGATCTTACAGGCGGCAAGATCACTGTTACATATCAGAGCGGCGAGACCGAAACACTGGATATCACCTCTGAAATGGTAAGTGGCTTTGACAACAAAAAGAGCGGAGCGCAGACTATCACAGTTACTTACGGCGGCAAAACAGCGACATTCGATGTCAATGTAAAGAATAGAAAGACACCTGCTCCCGTTATAAGCGCAGGAAACACCACTGCCACTATCTTCACCGACTCGCTGGAGATCTCCATCTCAGTGCCTGAGCTTGGCGATTCTGTTATCTACTACACAACAGATGGCAGCGATCCCACCACGGAAAGCACTGTGTATACACAGCCTTTCACCATCACCGAGACAACTACTGTAAAGGCGATAGCGGTGTGGGGCACATTCGAGCCCAGCGAGATCGTAAGCGTTATCTACACCAATACTTCCGAGGGCGGATCCGGCACAGTAAACGACGGTACTTCTTCTGACGATACAACAAGCGGTGGTACAACAGGCGGCACAACTGGTGGTACAACTGGCGGCACAACAGGTGGCACAACAGGTGGTACAACAGGTGGTACAACAGGTGGCTCGTCTTCGGGCAGCGCGGTTTCCGATGGTATTCCCACCGTTGACGGCGAGCGCATGAACTGGAATGCTGCTGCAAAGGAGCTGGCTGAAATGTCTGCAAGCGACACTGCTGTTATCAAAATGAACGGCGGTACAGATATCCCCGTGGCTGCGATCGAAGCGCTTGCAAAGAGCGGCGCGAATGCTGTGTTCCAGTACAATTCTCTCATCAGCTGGGAGATCGACGGCGAGGATATCACAAAGGCAGCCGCAGCCGATCTTGATGTAACATATCCTGTACAGATCAATACCATCGCACTGAATGGCAAGGCGGAGCTGAAGTTCAGGATCAATGATACCAACGTGCCTGCTACTTTCGTATACAGCTTCGGCACAGAATATACAGGACGTACCGTGGGTCTCTACAAAAAGAGCGAGAACGGCGTTCCTGAGGCTGTCGCTACTGTCATGATCGGCGAGGACGGCAAGGCGAGATTTGATCTTTCTGCAAAGGGCGATTACGCGCTCATGCTGATGAACACAGTAATGGGCGATGTTACAAACGATGGCAGGATCAACGCGCTTGACGCAGCGGCTATCCTCAGAGATATCGTTGGCATAGAGGCTGCTCCCAATGCAGCGGCTATGGACTTTGACGGCAACGGCAAGGTAAACGCACTTGACGCTTCCGCTATATTGGTCGCTATCATCAACGGCGCTGCATAAAGCAATTACGGCATTATAAAGAAAAGGCAGTATCACCTTATCGTGATACTGCTTTTTCTTTTATCAATACAGCTTTATATCATACATCATTATATCTGCTGTTTATATCAAAGCCGTGATGCATAGGTCCGCTTCCCTTTCCGAGATCAAGCATAGCTGACAGTGCCCCTGAGATATACTCCTTTGCAAGACTCACTGCCGCCTTGATGTCATACCCCTTTGCCAGGTTTGACGCTATCGCGGAGGACAATGTACAGCCTGTTCCATGGGTATTCGGATTGTCGATACGTCTGCCGCTGAACCATGTCATTTCGCCGTTTTCGCAGAGCAGGTCGTTTGCATCGTTGATGCTGTGACCACCTTTTAAAAGCACCGCACAGCCGCATTTATCAGCGATGAGCCTTGCCGCCTGCTCCATATCCTCTTTATCGGATATCCTCAGTCCTGAGAGGACTTCGGCTTCGGGAATATTAGGTGTGACCAGCGTTGCTATCGGCAGCAGCTTTTTCTTGAGCAGCTCAACAGCATTCTCGGAAATAAGTCTTGCTCCGCTTGTGGCGATCATAACAGGGTCAACAACTATATTTCTCGCCTTATAGAAGATAAGCTTTTCCGCTATCACTTCAATAAGCTGTGCGTTTGCTGTCATGCCTGTCTTCACCGCATCGGGGAAAATATCGGTGAACACTGCATCAAGCTGCTGTCCGAGAAATACAGGGCTTACCTCGGAAACCGCTGTAACTCCCAAAGTGTTCTGCCCAGTGAGAGCGGTTATTGCGCTCATGCCGTAGACACCGTTTGCAAGCATCGTTTTAAGGTCTGCCTGTATTCCTGCACCACCGCTACAGTCGCTTCCTGCGATGGTGAGGGCGGCCTTAATCTTTCTGCAGCTCATCAAAAGCCTCCCTTAATTCCTCGGCGGCAGTTTTAGGATCATCGGCTTTCATTATCGCTGAAACAGCGCAGATACCGTCAATTCCGCTGCCTTTGAGTACATGGATATTATCCTTGTTCAGACCGCCGATAGCGTTCACCTTTATCGGCACGTCTTGCACGATTTCTTTCAGCGTATCAACGCTTGTCAGCACTGTTTTTACCTTTGTGGTAGTCGGATATATCGCACCTACCCCGAGGTAGTCCGCGCCCTGTTCGTATGCTTCAAGCGCCTGTGGTACTGTCTTTGCGGTCGCACCGACTATCTTGTCACCGCCCATAAGTCTGCGGGCAGCTGCAACAGGCATATCCGACTGCCCGACATGAACTCCCTCTGCATTTACGGCAAGAGCCACATCTGCTCTGTCATCAATGATGAGCGGAATATCGTACCGCTGTGTTATCTCATGCACCTTTTCGGCAAGGCTGAGGTACTCTCTTGTGGTGCGCTCCTTTTCACGAAGCTGAATTAGGGTCACGCCGCCCTTGCAGGCTTCCTCAACACGGCGCAGAAACTCTTCTTCAGTATAATTCGTACTGTCTGTAATAAAATACATCGTTGTATCAAGCTTTTTCATACGCACCTCACATATAGATATAGTCGTTCAGTACAGGCTGTAAACCCTCGGCAGCGATATCCTTGTACATCACATCAAGGCTTCTGCCGTCGTTTATCTCAAACTGCTCGTCTCCTGCCGCTTCATCTGTATCAGTGCCGTTGTACTTGCTCTCATGGTCGCCTATGCCTGTGGAAACTCCTGCGGAGACCTTTGTTGCGGCTATCTTCACGATGCCGTTGCGGAAAGATCCACTCTCCCTTGATGATACCGTAATTCCCACAAAGGGCAGGAATATGCGGTAGGCACAAAGTATCTGACAAAGCTGTGTTTCGTGCACATCAAGCGGATCTATCCTGTCATTGTTGATTATAGGACGAAGCCGAGGACAGGACAGGGACATTTCCGCATGAGGATACTTCCTTTGCAGAAAATAAACGTGCAGGGCGCTTGCAAGGGCGTCCTTTCGGAAGTCAGACAAGCCTAACAGTGCAGAGAATGCAACTCCCCTCATACCGCCCATAAGCGCACGTTCCTGCGCCTCGAAGCGATAGGGATACACGCGCTTGTGTCCCAGCAGATGAAGCTCGGAATAACGGTCGCTGTCGTAGGTCTCCTGAAAGACCGTGACGTAATCCGCGCCGCATTCGTGGAGATACCTGTACTCCTCGGTGTTGACGGGGTAAATTTCAAGCCCCACCATACGGAAGTATTTTCTTGCAAGCTTGCAGGCTTCACCTATGTATTCGATATTGCTCTGATTACGGCTTTCGCCTGTGAGAATGAGTATCTCCTCCATTCCGCTGTCGGAGATTATCTTCATTTCTCGCTCTATCTGCTCCATATTCAGCTTCATGCGGTTGATATCGTTGTAGCAGTTAAAGCCGCAGTAAACGCAGTAATTTTCGCAGTAATTCGCGATATACAGCGGCGTGAACATATACACCGTGTTTCCGAAATGCTTCGATGTTTCAAGCCTTGCACGCTGTGCCATCTGCTCCAAAAACGGCTCTGCGGCAGGTGATAAGAGCGCCTTGAAATCTTCAATGGTGCAGGTCTCATGCTCCAAAGCCGCTTTTACGTCCTTTGCAGTGTAGCGGGAATAGTCGTAACTGTTCATTTCGGACAGAACCTTGTCCATGATATCGGAGCTTATCTGCTCCATTCCGTCCATGTATTTCATGTGATCTGTGCGGCTTGAGGGGTCGGTCTCAAGGCGGTGCTTCTTTTCAAGTGCAGAGGGAGAAAGGTGCTCCCCGTCCACAAAAAATCTGTTATCCATCATGCACCTCAATCATGGAGAAATCCTGTCAGCGGATCGGAGGCGCTTGCACCTCTTGTCAGCACTCTTCCGAGACCTGATAGGTATGCTTTTCTTCCTGCCTCGACAGCATTCTTGAATGCCGCCGCCATCATAGGCAGGTCGCCTGCTGTCGCAAGGGCGGTATTAGCCATGATCGCCGCCGCTCCCATCTCCATAGCCTCGCAAGCCTGTGAGGGTCTGCCGATGCCTGCGTCTACGATAACAGGCAGGTCTATCTCGTCAACAAGTATCTGAATGAATTCCCTTGTGGCAAGTCCCTTATTTGAGCCGATAGGAGCCGCCAGCGGCATTACAGCCGACGCACCTGCATTGACAAGGTCGCGAGCCGCATACAGGTCGGGGTACATATACGGAAGCACCACAAAGCCCTCTTTTGCGAGGATCTCCGTAGCCTTTACGGTCTCGTTATTGTCAGGGAGAAGATATTTGCTGTCTTTCATGATCTCTATCTTCACGAAATCACCGCAGCCTATCTCTCTTGCGAGCCTTGCGATACGCACAGCCTCCTCCGCCGTTCGAGCGCCCGAAGTATTTGGGAGAAGCGTCACTCCCTTTGGTATGTAATCAAGTATATTTTCCTGCTCCTTTGTGTTTGCGCGGCGCACCGCAAGGGTAATTATCTCCGCGCCTGCGTCACGCACAGCCGCTTCAATGAGATTTAGTGAATACTTTCCCGAGCCGAGGATAAAGCGCGAGTTGAATTCGCGTCCGCCTAAAATAAGTTTGTCGTTGTTCATTTCTGTTCTCCTTATACTTCAAATTCTCCTGCGATGATTCGCAGAACTGTGTTTGCCTGATGTGCGGCGCAGAGCATTACGCGAGGAGCAAAAAGCGTGCCATCCTCTGATACATCGCTCGTTCCGTCGCCGCAGATATACAGCCGCCTGCCGAGCCTTTTCGTCTGTATCGTGTTGCCTGTGTGCAGTCCCGACATTCCCGATGCCGCAACTATGTACTTTTCGGGGTATAGCTCCGAAGCTCCGTTCACGAGCATCGCCTTGCACTCCGCATTGTCGAAGCACTCGCAGATAATATCGCAATCAGCGATAAGCGGGAGGTTTTCATTGTTCAGCCGCACCGTGTCCGTCACTACCTCGCAGTATGGGTTGATCTCGGAAAGTATCTGCTTCATAGCCTCGGTCTTGTACATTCCTAGCTGTGAAACTCCGTACTGCTGACGGTGCAGATTTGAGATATCCACCCTGTCAAAGTCTATGAGATGAAGTCTGACGATACCTGCTCTTGCAAGCGATATAGCCACATTCGACCCTAGCCCTCCCAGACCGCAGACCGCCACAGAAGCTGCTGAAAACCTCTCTTGCAAGGTCTTTCCGTGCCGCTGTTCGAGGGCGTTGTACCATTCGTTTTCCGTCATATCAGCCGCCTCCCACAAAGCTTACGACTTCAACAATGTCGCCGTCCTGAAGAATGGTGCTGTCATACTGCACTTTCGGCAGGATATCGCCGTTAAGCTCCACCGCTACACGCTTTGTATCGTAGCCGCTTTCCGCAAGATATTCAGCAACTGTTTTACCATCGATGTTTGCAATGCTTTCTCCGTTTATCTTGACCATCATACACCTCACAAAATATCGATATACTCGCCCTCAAGTGCCTTGTTCATACTTCTTACGGCGCAGAATTTGCCGCACATAGAACAGCTTTCTTCTATCTCAGGCTTTCTGTCGTCACGCATCTTCTTTGCGGTTTCGGGGTCGATGGAGCACTCCCACTGCTTGTCCCAGTCGAATGTTCTGCGTGCGTCAGCCATCTCGTTGTCAATATCCATTGCATGAGGGATATGCTTTGCGATATCTGCGGCGTGAGCAGCTATTTTGGATGCGATAATGCCTTGCTTTACGTCCTCCACATTCGGGAGAGCAAGATGCTCTGCAGGTGTGACATAGCAGAGGAATGCCGCACCGTTCATCGCCGCAACAGCTCCGCCGATAGCAGAAGTTATGTGGTCATAGCCGGGAGCGATATCCGTAACCAGCGGACCGAGAACATAAAACGGCGCACCCATGCAGATCGTCTGCTGTATCTTCATGTTTGCGGCAATCTGGTCAAGAGGCATATGTCCGGGGCCCTCTATCATCACCTGAACGTCCTTTGCCCACGCTCTTTTGGTCAGCTCACCGAGGCGGACAAGCTCCTCGATCTGACACACATCGCTTGCATCCGCAAGACAGCCAGGGCGACAGGCGTCACCAAGCGAGATAGTCACATCATATTCACGGCAGATTTCCAGTATCTCGTCATAATACTCGTAGAACGGGTTTTCGTTGCCCGTCATACTCATCCACGCAAACACCAGAGAGCCGCCGCGGGATACGATGTTCATCTTACGCTTGTGCTGTTTTATCTGCTCAATTGTCTTGCGTGTGATGCCGCAGTGGAGCGTAACAAAATCAACACCGTCCTCTGCGTGAAGCCTTACCACATCAATGAAATCCTTTGCGGTGAGCGTTGCAAGATCGCGCTGATAGTGGATAACGCTGTCATAAACGGGAACAGTGCCGATCATTGCAGGACATTCAGCAACGAGCTTCTGCCTGAACGGCTGTGTGTTGCCGTGAGACGACAAGTCCATGATCGCTTCTGCTCCCATATCTACCGCCGCCATCACCTTTTGCATCTCGATATCGTAGTCCTTGCAATCCCTCGAAACTCCGAGATTTACATTGATCTTTGTACGGAGCATTGAGCCTACGCCGTTCGGCTCGATGCACTTGTGTAGCCTGTTCGCGCAGATCGCGACCTGACCCTTTGCGACAAGCTCCCGTATCTCCTCAGGAGTGCGGTATTCCTTAGCCGCTACAGCCTCCATCTCCTTTGTAACGATGCCCTTTCTCGCCGCTTCCATCTGTGTTTTGTACATGATGTACCTCCTTTTTGCAACAAAAAAAGAGCTACCTATTCAGATAGCTCCAGTTGTGCATATATTATCTGCACTGACGTGTCAGCGTCAGCGCTGTCACAGTCATCCCTACGTTGGCATTATCCAAATCAGGTTATCGGTCGGAGATCACATCTCCCTCTCAGCCTGTAACACAAGCTCCCGTCTGTTAAATTGTAAGTGTATTATACAGCATTATTCCCCAAATGTCAAGAGGAGAAAAACTTTTTATCTGCTATTCAGCAGGCTCTTAACCATCAAATCATTGATTTGGAGAACGGCGTGTGGTTCTTATAATATATGCTGTGAGAACGGAGTTCTCACAAGCTGACGAAGTCAGCAGTTGCGAAGCAACAAACATATATTCAAAGGTTCACTCAGCCGTCCAAATCTTTGA
>JAFTVU010000082.1 GCA_017465665.1 Oscillospiraceae bacterium
CTGCAGTATCTATTATCGTAGTTTCCGTGCCCGCCTCGGCAGCGTTCTCCGCAAAAGCGGGAACTGCGCTTCCCACAGCGATCAGGGAAGCCAGCAGCAGGGCGGTGATCTTATTAAGTATCTTCATTTTCACGCTCCGTCTGTCGTAGGGTCAAAGGTATATTTCTATTGTCGCATATTTTTCCCTGTTTGTCAAATGGTTTTGCGTAAATTTCCAAGGAAATATGTGGGGCACCAAAACAAGACCCCCGAAGAATACTTCGGGGGTATAGCTATTACTTGTATCTCGCCGTATCGATACGGTTGAGCGCTCTCTTGAGCTTTATCTCAGCCATCTTCATCTGACGGTCGCTTTCTGCGGACTTCATGCGGTCCTCAGCGATCTCCTTGGCTGCCTCTGCACGCTCCACATCGATCTCGTCTGCCCATTCGCAGGAATCGACAAGAATGACGGTCTTTGAACGGCTTACCTTGATAATACCGCCTGAAGTAGCGGCACGGCGGAACTCACCGTCTATCATGATACGCATCTGACCAATGCCCAGCGCAGCGCAATACGGTTCGTGACCGTTCAGGATACCAACGTCACCGACAGTGGTACGGACGATGATCTGCTCTGTCTCGCCATCAAAGAATTTCTTTTCAGGCGTAATGATCTCTAACTTAAACGGAGTCATCGGAACATCCTTTCCTTAGTGAGCGTTGGAGCATCAGCCCAGCTGCTTAGCCTTTTCCACTGCTTCGTCGATAGAGCCGACAAACAGGAATGCGGACTCGGGCAGATCGTCATGCTTGCCCTCGATGATCTCCTTAAAGCCGCGGATGGTCTCCTTCAGAGGAACATACTTGCCCTCCATACCTGTGAACTGCTCGGCAACGGAGAACGGCTGGGACAGGAAGCGCTGGATCTTTCTTGCACGGGATACAGTCAGCTTATCCTCATCGGAAAGCTCGTCCATACCGAGGATGGCAATGATATCCTGCAGCTCGTTATAACGCTGGAGGATGGACTGTACCGCACGGGATACCTCATAATGCTCCTGACCAACGATCTCGGGAGTGAGTATTCTGGAGGTGGACTCCAGCGGGTCTACTGCGGGGTAGATACCCATAGACGCAATGTTTCTGGAAAGTACTGTAGTAGCATCCAGATGTGCGAATGTTGTAGCGGGAGCAGGGTCAGTCAGGTCATCCGCAGGAACGTAAACAGCCTGTACGGATGTGATAGAGCCCTTCTTTGTGGATGTGATACGCTCCTGCAGAGCGCCCATCTCAGTGGACAGGGTGGGCTGGTAGCCTACGGCGGAGGGCATACGGCCCAGCAGCGCAGATACCTCAGAGCCTGCCTGTGTGAAACGGAAGATGTTATCGATAAAGAGCAGCACATCCTGGCCTTCCTTATCACGGAAATACTCAGCCATGGTAAGACCCGAAAGAGCAACTCTCATTCTTGCTCCCGGAGGCTCGTTCATCTGACCATATACGAGAGCGGTCTTGTTGATAACGCCGGATTCTGTCATCTCGTTGTAGAGATCGTTACCCTCACGGGTACGCTCGCCTACACCTGTGAATACGGAGATACCGCCGTGCTGCTTTGCAACGTTATTGATAAGCTCCATGATAAGAACTGTCTTACCAACGCCCGCACCGCCGAACAGACCGATCTTACCGCCCTTGAGGTAAGGAGCGATAAGGTCAACGACCTTGATACCTGTTTCAAGAACCTCGTTGGAGGCTTCCTGCTCCTCAAACTTGGGAGCGGGACGGTGGATCTCCCACTTTTCCTCTGTTTCGGGCTGAGGCTTTGCATCAACCGCGTCACCGAGGAGGTTGAAGATACGACCAAGTGTTTCCTTTCCGACAGGGACCTTGATGGAAGCACCTGTATCCACTGCTTCCATGCCTCTTACCAGACCGTCGGTAGAGCCCATCGCGATGCAGCGCACGATATCGTCACCGATATGCTGTGCTACCTCGACAACCAGCTTCTGACCGTTGTTATCGATCTCGATGGCATTAAGCAGATTGGGAAGATTATCGGTAGGGAAACGGATATCCAGTACCGCACCGATAACCTGTACTATCGTGCCTATGTTCTGATTTGTCATTTTCTGATTTTTCCTTTCCGTTGGTTGGAAATGTGAATTGTTTGCTATTGCCTTATTCAAGGGCATTCGCACCGCCTACGATCTCAGTAAGCTCCTGAGTGATGCTTGCCTGACGCGCTCTGTTATACAGCAGCGAGAGGCTTGCGATCATTTCGTCGGCATTGTCTGTTGCGGATTCCATGGCTGTTCTGCGTGCGCCCTGCTCGGAAGCAAAGGACTCCACGATGGCACACTGCAGCAGGCTTGCTGTAAAGCGGGGAACGATACGGTTGAACACTGCCTCGGGAGAGGGGTCGTAGCACATCGTACCGTAATTATCCAGCTTCTGGGTCTGCATAGGGAGCACAGCCATCTGCTGCGGCTCCTGCGTGAGGGAGGATACGAAAGTCGTATAGAACAACTGAACGTCATCCACCTCGCCCCTCTTGAACATATCTATTGCAATGTTTGCGATATCATATACCTTTGATGGCTTGATATCCTCCGCAATGTTTGCGAAGCTGCCTGCCAGCTCATAGCCGCGCTTTGTGAAATATTCGATGGCTTTTCTGCCGATCGCAATTATCTTGGGTTTTTCTGCGTCATTCTCATGTGCTGCAGCCGCCAGCTTCAGCAGATTTGAATTATACCCGCCTGCAAGACCTCTGTCGCCTGCGATGACGATGAAAAGTCTGTGCTTCACCTCTCTCTTCTGTGTGAACACAGTAGAAAAATCAGTGTTGGCGGAGGCTATCTCACACATGGAACGGTACAGCTCCTCGAAGTAGGGGCGGCCCTGCTCTGCGCGTGTTTTAGCCTTACGCAGCTTGCTTGAGGATACCAGCTCCATCGCCTTTGTTATCTGTCTTGTAGAGCCGACAGATTTGATGCGGCGCTTGATATCCTTCATATTTCCGCTTGCTATGATGTTTCACCTCCAAGTTTGGATTGGTGTTTATCCGAACAGATGTTACTGGATAACATTCTCCTCGGTCGTGATATACTTTACCTTCTTCTCAATGTACAGCCATGCTACTGCGAGTGCTGCGATGAGGGAAAGTGTGGTAGCGATCACGCTAAGAACAAAAGAAGCCATTTTCATGATGTTTCTCCTTTCGGTATCAGCCTGCATAAGATGCTGCAAAGCTTGTAAGAACTTCCTTTACAGCCTCCTCAGTCTCGGGAGTCATTACCTTTTCGGTCTTGATGCTCTCGAATATCTCAGGCTTTTCATTTCTGATGTGAGTGATGAGATCCTTCTGGTACTGTCTGATCTGCTCGATCTCGATGGAAGCAAGATAGTTATTGATTACCGCATAGATGATCACTACCTGCTCCTCAACAGCCAGAGGAGAATTCTGCTCCTGCTTGAGCACCTCTACGATACGCTCGCCCTTTGCGAGACGATCCTTTGTATCCTTATCCAGATCAGAACCGAACTGTGCGAAAGACTGCAGCTCTCTGTACTGGGAATAATCCAGCTTCAGTGTACCTGCTACCTTCTTCATTGCCTTGATCTGAGCGTTACCACCTACACGGGATACCGAGATACCGGGGTTAACAGCAGGACGAACGCCCGCATTGAACAGCTCGGACTCAAGGTAGATCTGACCGTCTGTGATGGAGATAACGTTTGTAGGAATATAAGCGGAAACGTCGCCTGCCTGTGTTTCGATGATAGGAAGCGCAGTCAGAGAACCGCCGCCGTAGTTTTCGTTAAGACGTGCCGCACGCTCAAGAAGTCTTGAATGCAGATAGAATACGTCACCGGGGAACGCCTCACGTCCCGGGGGTCTCTTAAGCAGCAGAGAAAGTGTACGATAAGCTACTGCGTGCTTGGAAAGATCATCGTATACTACGAGTACATCCTTGCCCTTGTCCATGAAGTACTCACCCATAGTACAGCCGGAATAAGGAGCAATGTACTGAAGAGGAGCAAGCTCAGAAGCAGTGGAGGATACCACGATGGTATAATCCAGAGCATTGTTGGCACGGAGTGTTTCAACCACGCCTGCAACGGTAGAATTCTTCTGACCGATAGCAACGTAGATACAGATAACATCCTTATCATGCTGATTGATGATAGTATCTATGGCGATAGCAGTCTTACCTGTCTGTCTGTCGCCGATGATCAGCTCACGCTGACCTCTGCCTATCGGGATCATGCTGTCGATAGCCTTGATACCTGTCTGAAGCGGCACTGTTACAGGCTTTCTTGTAATGATACCCGAAGCGATCTTTTCGATGGGGCGGGTCTCCTTTGCAAGGATAGGACCCTTGCCGTCTATAGGCTGTCCCAGGGAGTTTACGACACGTCCGAGGAGCTCCTCGCCTACAGGAACGGATACGATACGTCCTGTACGCTTAACAGTGTCGCCCTCTTTGATCTCGGCATCAGAGCCGAGCATTACTGCGCCTACGAAATCCTGCTCCAGGTTCATCGCCATGCACTGAACGCCGTTCTCAAATTCGAGAAGCTCGTTGATCATGCACTTTTCAAGACCGTGGATACGCACGATACCATCGCCCACTGTAACAACAGTACCGATGTCGCCAAGCTGGATCTTTGCGCTGTAGTTCTTGATACGGGACTTGATAAGGCCCGTTATTTCATCGGGGCGTAAATCCATTTACTACATCCCTTTCTTAGTTATTTTGTTATGCGATTATAGAGCCAAGCTCATTTCTTATCGCATTGAGTCTTGCCTTGACGCTTCCGTCATAGCGGGTGCTGCCATAGTCGATAACGATACCGCCGATGATGCCCTCATCCACCTTTTCGCGGATAGAAACAGTCTTACCCGTTACCTCGGACATCCTCTTTGTTATCTTTTCACGCAACTCAGCGGTGAGCGGTGCGCTTGTAGTAACAACTATTTCAGCTATCCTGAAATGTTCATTGTACTTCGCACGGAAGTTCTTTACGATACCGTTATAGCAGCCGAAGCGTCCACGCTCTGCAAGAATACACAGCAGATTTCCGCTGTATTCCGAAACGTTGCCGCTCTTTACGATATCCTTTATAAGCGAGAGCTTTTCTTCTGCTGTGATAGTAGGGGTATCCATTATCTTCACAAGCTCGGGATTATCATCAAATACCGCCTGCAGCGATGCAAGCTCCTCGAAGATATCCTTCAGCTTGTCAGGTGTCTCCTCCAGACACAGCTCAAAGAACGCTTCGCCGTATACCTTTTCAGCCTTGTCGTTCATATACTATCTCCATGAATTTATTCGGCGGACGCCTTATTCTTCGGCGTTCACGTTTACTAAGAAGTTAGAGATGATATCCTCGTTGTCCTTAGCTGAAATTTCCTTTTCCACGACCTTTGTTGCGGCAAGGATAACGATATCGGATATCTCATCCTTTATCTCATTCATTGCACGCTTCTTGTCGCGCTCGATAGCTTCTTCAGCCTTTACTCTGATCTCGGAAGCCTTCTGATTAGCCTCTCCGATGATCTCTTCCTCGCGCGCCTGAGCCCTTGCGGTAGCCTGCTTCATGATCTCAGCAGCCTCCTCCTTGGCAACGGCGAGTCTTTCCTTGTATTCCTGCTCGGTCTTCTGTGCAGATTCCTTCGCAGCCTGAGCTTCAGCGATCTCCTTCGCTGCCATCTCCTTGCGCTGATCCAGTATCTTACATACAGGCTTATACAGGAAGATCCTGAAAATAAGGAAGATTATGAGTACATTTATCAGTGTGAAAATTATGGTTGTAGGATTGATGGAAACAAGAGCCTCGTACCAAGCACGGGATGTCTCAGCAGCCTCCACAGCACCTGCAGCCTCGCTGATAAGATTCAGCATCTGACAGTCTCCTCCTTATATGCTTTTTTGGTTCTTACTTCATCCAAGCGTTTGTGAATGCGCTTGCGATAGGGTTAGCATACAGGAGCAGCAGAGCAACTACCAGCGCGTAGATACCTGTTGTCTCGGCGATAGCGTCACCGATGATCATTGTTCTGGTAACTGCACCGGAAGCCTCAGGCTGTCTGCCGATAGCTTCAACTGCCTTACCGCCGCAGTAGCCCTCACCGATACCGGGGCCGATACCTGCGATCATTGCTGCGCCTGCGCCGAGAGCGGAAGCGCCAAGTACGATAGCATGTGCTAACATTTTCATTTCTTCCATTGTTGATTTCCTCCATGAATGATGTTTTGCTTGTATAATATCCCTTTAAGGGAAATATATCCGCGTTTTGTTGTTACTCACACTCCGCATTGGAAATGTAGGACATTGTGAGCATCGTAAAGATATAAGCCTGGATAACGCCCGAGAAGATATCGAAATAAAGCGATGCAACTGCGGGGATAACCACAGGCGGCATAACATTGCCGAGCGCCCAGTAGATAAGTCCGCCGATTACCATACCTGCTACCATGTTACCGAAAAGACGGAGCGCCATGGAAACGGGATTGGATATCTCACCAATGATATTGGACGGGAGCATAAAGGGCAGAGGGTCGATAAACGACTTGAGATAGCCCTTGAGTTTACCTGTCTTCGCACGGTTGTACTGAGTCATAAAGAATGTTATGATGGCAAGCGTGCCAGTAACCGAAACATCGGCAGTGGGTGCGCGCAGACCTACAAGGCTGATAAGGTTACAGAGTATCACATATACCAGCAGTATTCCGATATACGGCCTGTAAGACTTGTACTTCTCGCCCATACTTCCGTCCACCATATCGTTCACGAATGTAACGAGCCATTCGGCAAGCGCCTGGCGGCGAGTAGTGGGAACGACCTTAAGTCCTGTGCCCAGCACCAGACAGATCACGAGTATGATAGCCATTACTATCCACTGTACGATCACCGATTCGGTAAGGTTCCATGTCATACCGAACATCTCCCAGCTTGCAACTACAAGAGGGCCGTTGATGGTAAAGGCGCTTTCAGCGGCTTCTGCGGCAGCTTCGGATGCTATAAGCAAAGCGGTTGACATATTTGTATCAGTCCTCCTTTTTCATCGGTATCCACCGATGTATATCATCCGCATGAGCGGAAAATATCATTGTTTTTCCCTGAACGCTCTTATCGTGATAACGAGCTTTGGGAACAGCAGCGGTATAAGCGCTGTTAGCAGATCAATGAACGGCAGCACCGCAGCAGCCGTCATCACGAGAAAAAGTCCCAGATAACGTATGCAGTACATACTGTTCATATAGGTCTGTGCTTTCTTCGGAGATTTCCTCACAGCATTCTGGGCGGTTATTCCGAGCAGCCAGAAATTCAGCACGCAGAATATATTGCCGTATACTCCTCCGATAATAAGGGTATAATCATATCCCATAGCGAAGAACAGCACCAGTATCACCGCGAAGAAAACGCCGTTCACTGCCAGATAGTATGGCAGCAGGGAGCGCATCTCCTGCGTTATTATATCTTGTTTTTTAAAAGCCATGCTTGTTGTTTGTGTAATCGTCGTAATAGTCGTTATCCTCGCGGCTCATATACACCTTAGGCGCTTCCTTGTCATCCTTGGCATACATCCTTATCAGCTTCTGCAGATGGGAAATACCGCCGCAAAGCATGAATAATATTCCAAGCGCCACGCATATCAGCATAGCCCAATCGGGCCATCCGAAATGCTGACTTACAAAATAACCGCCAACAATGAACACCAACAGCGGCGATATCACCGCAAATGCGAACTGACTTGCAACAGCGTATACCCCAAGGGGATTACCGCTTTTTTTCTTATCAGGCATATCAGTATGCAAACGAGGTCAGGCGCCAGCCATTTTCTGCCCTTATCATGGAAATATCCAGAACAGAATCAGCGTCGTCCTCTGTGGCTGTATCGGGAGAAACTCCGTCAAGATACACCTTAAGGCTGCACTCGTTCTCTGATATCGGGGTCACAGCAATACGCACGCTGGACCAGTCCTTTGTATAATCCTGTGCGGGAACGAAATCAGCACTTATACCAAGCACATACTCGGTCTTGTACTGTACGCTTCCGTCTTCTGTGGAAGTTTCGGGCTCTGCGGTGGTCTCCGCTGTTCCCTCATAAGTTTCTTCTATCTTAACGAGCTTTTCGCGGTCTTTATATACCTGAAGTCCGTTTCCGTCAACATTTGTGAGTATCCGTTCAGCTTCATTGGAAGTATATACCGAATGAAGCAGAGAGGAGATATCCTCAAAGCTCCTGTACGCCGCGCTGTCTGCGGTGTAGTAGCCATCCTCGGGAAGATTGCCGTAAGGCTCGTCCAGATGATCAAGACCCTCCGTAACGAACAGGCGTACCACCTTATAATTTGCCGCAACCAGATCATGTGCAGCGTAGGTGCATTCATCCACCAGTTCCTGTGTCGGAGAGAACGGTGCAGACACTGAAGTGTTGTCTGTGCCGGTAGGATTACTACTCGATATAGCATCCTCACCTGTTATAAGAATGATAGCAAACACCGCCACTGCAAGGGCAAGCGCTGCTACAACTATTGTAGAAATGATAGGTGCAAGGGAAGTTTTTTGTTTGCTCATGTAAAAATACCTTTCAGACGCTTATCAGTTTGTGCCGTTATCCTTTGAGGATGCCTCCAGAGAGATAGCCTCGGGGAATGCATTACGGCTGTCCTCCTTAGAGAGGAAAGTCGTGTTGACATAGCCCTGGATGATAGCGCCGTCTGTTACCGCGATAGTGGAAGCGTTGATGTCTCCGAATACGATAGCGTCACGCTTCAGCTCTGCCTTGCCTGCGATCTCCATCTTGCCCCTGATACGACCGTTTACATCCGCATACTGGGAGGTGAGATCACCGATAAGTATAGTATCTCTGTCCATACGCATTTTACCCTTGATGGTAAGATTGCCCTGCATGGCCGCAGAGTTCATGGACGCATTGTTGCACTTGATATCGCCAACTACCTTACCTGTCATATCGATATCGCGGGTAGTTTCAACATTGCCCTTGATGTTACCGTCAACCTGCATATTTGCAAGAGAGCGCACATTACCGTCTATAACGGTGTTTCTGGATATCACTGTGACCTCATCTGTAGCGCCTGCAGCACGGTTGGCATTCACATTTACATTTGCAGGAGGAACATATCCGCCGCCGAAGCCATCGTTAGCGCTGTAGCCGCCCTGTACGGGAGCAGCAGGTGCTGCCGCAGGCTGAACAGGCTGAGCTGCCGTAGGCTGCTGAGGACGATAATAAGGTGTTTCCAGCGGAACGCCGGCGTTATTCATTTCCTGAACGGGAGGTGCCGACTGAACAGGGGTCTGCTGCACAGGTGCCTGAACAGGCGCTGCAGGAGCAGGCTGCTGAACGGGCTGAGCCACAGGCTGCTGTACTGCCGCAGGGGTCTGCACGGGAGCAGGCTGTGCGGGCACTTCCTCGGGCTGAGCCAGATACTGATCCAACTGAGTGGGAACTCCGTCACGGATAACGGGAGCGTCAGAGCCCTCCTCCATTCCGTCCTTTTTCCACAGCTCCTTGACTGCCTGCGAGAAATTATCCTTAATACCCATATCGGTCATCCTTTCTGTTAAGAATTACGCAAACGGTCCGATAAACTGGACAGGCTGCGTATTATTATTTATCTTATCGAATTTGTAGCCATTGCCGATAAGCTTTGTGATTATATCCTCAAGCACATATACGGTATTTTCCCTCTGTGCCGAATCGTGAAACAGCACTACAGAACGATAGTTCTGTGCTATATCCGCAGGAACTGAAGTGAACATCTCTGTCCATGTTGCATCTCCTGCGTCGTTGCTGTCCACGTTCCAATCGTAAAAGCGGAAGCCCCTGCGCGTCATCTCCTCGATTATCGCGTCACGGGTCGCACCGTTGAAATCATTCTTGCTACCGCCCGGGAAACGGAATATCTCGGTCTTTACACCCGTAGCCTCGTATATCATCGTCCACGCATCATAAAAATCCTTGAGATAAGCCTCTACCGAGCCGTAGATAGTTTCATAATCATGAGTTGCACTATGTACACCTATAGAGTGACCGCTATCCACAATCTGCTTCATCAGTGCATAGCTTTCCTCGGTACGCTGAGGCACTACGAAAAAAGTCGCCTTGATATCGTACTTATCCAGATAGTAAAGCACCGAATGAGTATTCACAGACGGGCCATCATCAAAGGTGAGGTATACCGTACCCTCCTCCCTTACATACGATGCGGGAACGCGGACTGTCATATCCTCGTAAAGCTGCTCGTAGGGGTTTTCGGGCTGAATAGTCTCTGCCGCTTCAGTCTCTGCGGACTCCTTGACCTGCTCCTCAGTTTCAGCTTCCTCGGTCAAGGGAAGCGGCTGCTGAACAGTGTCTGTAGATGGCGTGCTGCTCTGCTGCTCATTGCGCTCGGCAGCATCGTCTGTCTTCTTGCTTTCTTCTGCTCCGCCTTTGGCGTTGATATAAGCAACCAACTCCTCATCCGAAAGGCCGCTGGAAGCATAAAGCTCATAGTAACCCTCGACTGTAGGCTGTATTTCGCCGCTGAGATATGCAATTTTTGATGAGAGCACGCTGTTTTCATGCTGTATCTCGTCCAGCTTTGCGTTTGAATGCCACAGCATTACTGCGAATACCACACATAACACCAGCGGCAGGAAGAACACAATGCAAAGGACGGTCTTTATTAGCACCTTAAAAAATGCTACACTTCCAAAACGCATTTTGAACCTCTTTAAAGTTTGTTTGAAAAAAGGCGCACTTCGCCTATACTACTATTCTTCTATGATACTATAAAACAGAGCTTTTGTCAATAGCAAGGGCGACTAAAACAGCTTTTTCGGGCGAAAAATGGACACAATGTGATTAAAACAGCTGTGCGTTTTTGTGTATTGTGACCAATCCGATACACGCATAAAAAAACGCACGCCCTTTTCGGACGTGCGCCTGATGTTATTCCTCGATATAAACTCTCTTCATCTTCATATCGGACTTGGGACGGTCGCTGAAATCTGTGGGAGTTTCCGCGATCTCATCCACCGCTTCCATACCCTCGGTAACTCTGCCGAATGCCGCATACTGTCCGTCAAGGAAGAAAGAATCCTTGTGTACGATAAAGAACTGGGAGCTTGCGGAGTTGGGATTCTGCGCTCTCGCCATGGAGATAACACCGCGCTCGTGGCGGAGATCGTTGGCAACGCCGTTCATAAGGAACTCACCCTTTATCTTCTCCTTTGCGCCGCCCATGCCTGTGCCTGTTGGGTCGCCGCCCTTGATCATGAAATCCTTGATCACGCGGTGGAATATCAGACCTTCATAGAAGCACTCACCGACCAGATTCAGAAAATTCTCAACAGTGATGGGAGCCTTATCTGCATACAG
>JAFTVU010000083.1 GCA_017465665.1 Oscillospiraceae bacterium
TGTTTAAATTTGAGCCTATTTTTGCCAAAACATATTGACAAAATGACGTTTTTGTTATATAATTCTAATATGAATTGCAAGATGAGGTAAGGCTTCTTGCAAATTTCTGTAAATTTTTACGCAGTATGGCAATTCAGACGCTGCTTAAGAAAGGACAGTTACTATCATGAAAAACTTAAAGGTATCCAAAAAATTATTTGTGGCTTTTGGCGTTGTGAACGTTTTGTTCATTGTTGTTGTTGTTGTATTTGCTACTACAGCATTTATGACTGTAAAGGGAATGGTAGATGATTTCTATACAGAGACCTTTGCCGATGTTCAGATCGCAGACGATCTTGATATCAATATGAATGAGATCGCAAAGAATATGCTCCACGCTTCCGCTACAACGGACGCTGCAGAGACGGACGAGCGCCTCAGAATGGCTGACGAGGGTCTTGCAAATATGGATTCACTCGTGGCAGAGCTTAAAGCTCATTACACAGGCGATGCAGCTGATGTTGCTACTATCGAAACAAATATAGCTTCCATGCGTACAACTCTGGATCATTTCAAGAACACTGCAATATCCAATGATACAGACGCAGCTTTCGGTATATATAAGGATGAGCTGCTTCCCGAGCTGGCTGCTATCAGCACAGCTATTGATAATATTCAGATATATGAGCAGGGTAATGCGGAACAGACTAAAAAAGAGGTTGATAACCGTACTACTATCACAGGTTTCATCATTGCATGTATAGGTGTGTTCGCTATCGTTGTCGGTAGTATCCTTTCTGTAATTATCACTAAAATGATACTCAAGGGTATCAAGGATGTTCAGAAGGCTGCCGAGAAGATGGCAAAGGGTGATTTCGATGTGAATATCACCTACAAGTCCAAGGATGAGATAGGAATCCTCGCTGATTCTATGAGAAGTATGTCCGAGCGCATGAAGGTCGTTGTTGAGGATATCGACTACATCCTTGATGAGGTAGCAGCAGGCAATCTTGACGTACATACTCAGCATGGCGAGATGTATACAGGTACATTTGAGAATATCCTTAATTCCATGCGTTCTTTCATCAGCAACCTCAACGAGACCATCTATCAGATCGGTGTTGCTTCCGATCAGGTCGCTTCCGGCTCCGATCAGGTAGCTTCCGCTGCTCAGGCTCTTTCTCAGGGCGCTACAGAGCAGGCTTCCTCCATTGAGGAGCTTTCCGCTACTATCAATGTTATCAACGAGATGATCAGCGCAAATGCCAAGGAATCCGCACACGCAAGCGCCAAGACCAATGACGCAGGTGTTGAGATGTCCTCTGCAAGCGATAAGATGCAGGAGCTCATCAGCGCTATGAAGGAGATCAGCGAGACCTCCGATCAGATCCGTGAGATCAATAAGACTATTGAAGATATCGCATTCCAGACAAATATCCTTGCTCTTAACGCAGCTATTGAGGCTGCAAGAGCAGGTGCTGCAGGTAAGGGCTTCGCAGTAGTTGCTGACGAAGTAAGAAACCTTGCAGGTAAGAGTGCTGAGGCTGCACAGAACACAACAGTTCTTATCGAAAACACCGTTTCTGCTATCGACAAGGGCAGCAATCTCGTGGGCGAGGTTGCGGATAAGATGAACAACGTTGCTGCTGCTGCAGGCGAGGTTGCACAGATCAATGTACATATCGCAGAGTCCTCTCAGGAGGCTGCGGATGCTATCGCTCAGGTTACTGTGGGTGTGGATCAGATATCCGCAGTGGTACAGAACAATTCCGCTACCGCAGAGGAGACCGCAGCTGCCGCAGAGGAGCTTTCGGGTCAGTCTGCAATGCTCAAGGAGCTTGTTGAGTACTTCGATCTCAAGGAAGAGCAGTAATATTTACAGCTATAACAAAAGCCGTCCGCAAGGGCGGCTTTTTTGTGTGTATGCGACATTTTGTGTTTGTTCATATTTTTGTGTAAATTGTCTGCATGACGGGGTAGGCGGATGGTTTTATCGTCACCCTGCACCTTGACAAATGCACTTATAATACAATATAATGTTGATATACTATATAAAGAATAGAGGAGGGTATAGCTATGCCTGAAAAGGAAAATCCTCATAAGGGGCATCGTCAGCGCATGCTGAAAAAGTATACCGAGCTTGGTATCGGCTGCTTTGAGGATCATGAGATATTGGAGATTCTTCTCTATTCCGCCTATACCCGCCGCAATACCAATGATATTGCACATGATCTTATTAAGCGGTTCGGTAGTCTTAACGGTGTTCTGAATGCAAGCTATGACGATCTTTGCGAGGTTGAGAATGTCGGGCCTAATGCGGCTGCGATGCTGTGCTTTTTCAAAGATTTCGCGCTGCGCCATAACGTTCATGATAACAGCGGCGTTGTGCTTGATACATCGGAAAAGCTCAGGAGCTTCTGCCATACTTTGTTATCGAAAAACAGGATAGAGGTAGCCCATGCGCTGTTTCTGGATGACAGCTACACTCTTATCAGCGAGGCTCAGATATCTGTCGGAGTTACGAACCGAGTGGAGTTCGATCTGAAGAAGATCGTTGCAAAGGCGCTGAAAAGTCAGTCATCTCATGTGGTGCTGGTGCATAATCATCCCGGCGGAGTGACCATGGCTTCCGCGACTGATGTAGCAGCTACACGCAGGACTGCCAACGCGCTCAAGGAGCTTGGTATAGAGCTGGTAGATCACATAATCGTAAATGAGGAGAGTTCCTATTCTATGAGAATGGCGCGTATGCTGCCTGATATCTGGAACTCATAAGGTATTGCTATGGATAGATTTGAGTTACATTCACAATATAAGCCGACAGGAGATCAGCCTGAGGCTATCGCAGCGCTGAGCGAGGGCGTACTGCGCGGTGATAAGGAACAGACGCTGCTTGGCGTTACAGGCTCAGGCAAGACCTTTACTATGGCGAATATCATTGCAAACGTCAACAAGCCGACGCTTGTGCTGGCGCACAATAAAACTCTTGCGGCACAGCTGTGCACTGAGTTCAAGGAGTTCTTTCCGAACAATGCGGTTGAGTATTTTGTTTCTTACTATGATTACTATCAGCCAGAGGCGTACATCCCATCTACAGACGCGTATATAGAAAAGGACAGCGCCATCAACGATGAGATTGATCGTCTGCGCCATTCCGCGACAGCGGCGCTTGCGGAACGCAGGGATGTCATCATCGTTGCCAGCGTGAGCTGTATATATTCTCTTGGCTCGCCTGAGGATTATCGTACAAATACACTTTCCATCCGTCAGGGTCAGGAGATAGACCGTGACGAGGTGATAGCGCGGCTTGTAGAGATGCAGTACGAGCGCAATGAGATAGCGTTTCAGCGAAACCGTTTCCGTGTAAAGGGTGATGTGGTGGAGATATTCCCTGCAGGCGCTACCAATGAAACTGCTATCCGTGTGGAGTTTTTCGGTGACGAGATAGACCGCATTAGCGAGTTTGAGGTGGTCACAGGTAATGTAAAATCCACGCTTGTCCACGCTATGATATTCCCTGCATCCCATTATATTGTAGGCAGGGATCACCTGCGCCGTGCTCTGGAGGATATCGCAGAGGAAATGGAGCAGCAGGTGAAGTTCTTTACTGAACAGAATAAGCTGATAGAGGCTCAGCGTATAGAGCAGCGCACCCGTTATGATATGGAGATGCTGGGTGAGATAGGTATGTGCAAGGGCATCGAGAACTACTCGCGTGTGCTTCAGGGAAGACCTGCAGGCTCTACGCCAATAACGCTGATAGATCATTTTCCCGAGGATTTCCTGCTGCTGGTGGATGAGAGCCATGTTACATTGCCGCAGGTGCGCGGAATGTTCGGCGGCGACCATGCGCGAAAGAAGAATCTGATAGATTACGGCTTCCGCCTGCCATCGGCTTATGATAACAGACCGCTCAATTTTGATGAGTTTTACAGCAAGCTGGATCAGGTGGTGTTCGTTTCTGCTACTCCGCGTGATTTTGAAAAGGAGCGTTCAACGCAGATAGTGGAGCAGGTCATCCGTCCCACAGGTCTGCTGGATCCTGAGGTCATCGTGAAGCCTACAGAGGGTCAGATAGAGGATCTTATATCCGAGATCAACACAAGGATACAGCGCAAGGAGCGTGTGCTGGTTACCACGCTCACAAAGAAGATGGCGGAGGATCTCACCGCATATCTGGAGCGAGCCGATATAAAGGTGCGCTATATGCACCACGATGTGGATACAATGGAGCGTATGGAGATAATCCGTGATCTGCGTGCAGGAGAGTTCGATGTGCTTGTAGGAATCAACCTGCTGCGTGAGGGTCTGGATATCCCAGAGGTATCGCTTGTTGCAATACTTGACGCAGACAAGGAGGGCTTCCTGCGAAGCGAGACTTCACTTGTGCAGACGATAGGCAGAGCTGCAAGAAACGCCGAGGGTACAGTTATCATGTATGCGGACAGCGTAACACGCAGCATGGAGCTTGCTATCACCGAGACTGCGCGCCGCCGCGAGATACAGATGAAGTACAACGAGGAGCATGGTATCGTTCCTAAGACCATCATCAAGGAGATACGTGATGTTCTGGAGATAACAAAGAGATCGGACGGCAGCTCCGCACACGGCAGGAAGAACGCTAAGAAGCTGACAAGAGCAGAGCGTGAAAAGCTGATAGCGCAGTACACCGCGGAGATGAAAAAGGCGGCGAAGCTGCTTGATTTCGAGCACGCTGCATTCCTGCGTGACAAGATAAAGGAATTACAGGATTGACATGAAGATATTATACGGCACAACAAACCCCGCAAAGCTGAACAGCATGAGAGAGTGGCTGAGTGGTCTGGATATCGAGCTGATATCGCTCAGAGATATTGAGGGAGAGATACCCGATGTTCCCGAAACAGGCGATACTCCCCTTGAAAATGCGGAGCAGAAAGCAAAAGCATACTACAAGGCTTTCGGAATGCCTGTTTTCTCCTGCGACAGCGGATTGTATTTCGACAGCCTGCCTGAGTATTCGCCTAAGGTGCATGTCCGTAATGTGGGAGGAAAATGTCTTACGGACGATGAGATGATAGAGTACTACGGCGGTCTCGCGGCAAAGCACGGCGACATCGTGGCGAGATACCGTAATGCTATATGTCTCATAATTGATGAAGAGCATGTGTATACCGAGTTTTCGGACGAAATAAGCTGGAATCCGTTTCTGATAACCGCTGTTCCGCACCCGAAGCGTGTACAGGGGTATCCGCTGGACAGCCTTTCGAAATACATCGAAAACGGCGAGTACTGTTATGATTCGGAAAGGCCACCGTATGAGGAGAAGAACGACTTCGCGCGTTTTTTCAGGGATGCGCTGGCTCACTACGAAAAGGAGCGGTCATGACAGAAATATTGTACAGAAACTATCCGCTCATCGATGGAATACATTTTTCACTGCGTTATACTGCGTCAGAGGACTGCGCTGATCTGTTGAAAGTCTACTCTGACGAAAAGGCTGTGCCGCTGTTCAACAGTGATAACTGCAACGGTGATGATTTCCACTATACCACCATGGAGTGTATGAAGCAGGCGCTGGATTTCTGGCGTTTTTCTCATGATAACAGATACTTCGTGCGCTGGACGATAACGGACAAGACTATAAATGAAGCGATAGGCACAGTTGAGCTTTGCGGTGAAAAGGAGCGTGGAATATTCCGCCTTGATCTCAGAAGCGATTATGAGAAAAAAGATGTGATATCTGATCTGCTGGGGCTTTGTGATGTGCTGTTCGACTATTTCGATATAGTGGTTACAAAAGCAGTGCCGCAGGCTGCCGAGAGGATCGCTGCATTGGAGGAGTCGGGCTTCAAGCCTTATTCCGAAAAGATAGTAGGACATGACGGCACGGAATACGGCGATTATTATGTTTCAGATAATTGAAAGGACAAAAGAAATTGGCAAACGATAAAATAGTAATAAAGGGTGCGCGTGAGCATAATCTCAAGAATATAGATCTCACCATCCCTCGTGATAAGCTCATAGTAATGACGGGTGTATCAGGCTCGGGAAAGTCTTCTCTTGCGTTCGATACCATCTTTGCGGACGGTCAGCGCAGATATATGGAGAGCCTTTCTTCCTATGCGAGGATGTTCCTCGGTCAGATGGAAAAGCCCGATGTGGACAGCATTGAGGGACTTTCTCCTGCCATCTCCATAGATCAGAAGACTACATCCAAGAATCCCCGTTCTACCGTTGGCACAGTTACCGAGATATACGATTACCTGCGACTTATGTATGCGCGTATCGGTGTTCCGCATTGTCCCGAATGCGGACGTGAGATACGTCAGCAGACAGTGGATGAGATAGTTGACAAGGTGCTTGAGCTTCCTGAAAAGACGAAGTTTCAGGTGCTTGCGCCTGTTGTTCGTCAGCGCAAGGGTGAGCACCAGAAAGAATTCGAGGCGGCAAGGAAATCGGGCTTTGCCAGAGTACGTGTGGACGGCATAATGTACGATCTTTCCGAGAAGATCAGCCTTGAAAAGAACAAGAAGCACAGTATTGAGATAATTGTTGACCGCCTTGTCATCAAGGATGGCATAAAGTCCCGTCTGACAGACAGTATCGAGACCGCAGGCTCGCTCACAGGAGGACTTGTTTACATCGATATCATTGACGGAGAAGAGCTGCATTTCTCCCAGAGCTACGCCTGCCCCGAGCACGGTGTCAGCATTGAAGAGCTTGTGCCGCGTATGTTCTCGTTCAACAACCCTTACGGTGCGTGCTCCAAGTGTACGGGTATAGGCAGCTCGCTGCGCGTGGATCCTGACCTCATCGTGCCTAATCTCAGCCTTTCCATCAAAGATAACGCGATCAAGGCATTCGGATGGAACTACACTGAGGGAAGCATTGCGGCGATGTATTTTGACGCGCTTGCGGAAAAGCACGGCTTTTCCGTTTCACAGCCCATCGGAGAGCTTTCGGATAAAGCTATGGATGAGATACTGTATGGCACAAAGGGCGAGAAGATACTCATCAAGCGTCCGAAAACACAGGGCGGCGGACAGTTCTACACTGATTTTGAGGGCGTTATCAATAATCTGGAGCGCCGTTATCATGATACCTCCAGCCAGTATTCCCGTGACAGCTTAGAGGAGCTTATGAGTGAGGTGGAGTGTCCCGAGTGCCACGGAATGCGACTTAACAAGGCTGCGCTGTCCGTTACAGTTGGCGGAAAGAACATCCACGAGTTCTGCTGCATGTCGGTAGTGGACGCGCTGGAATTCGTGAACTCGCTGGAGCTTTCGGGCAGAGACAAGATGATAGCAGAGCAGCTTCTCAAGGAGATAAAGGAGCGCCTTGGTTTCCTGCGCAGTGTAGGTCTGGAGTACCTTACTCTGTCACGCTCCGCAGGTACGCTTTCAGGCGGTGAGAGCCAGCGTATCCGTCTCGCAACGCAGATAGGCAGCTCGCTGATGGGCGTGCTGTATATCCTTGATGAGCCCAGTATCGGTCTGCACCAGCGCGATAATGACAAGCTTATCGGCACGCTGAAGCATCTGCGTGATCTCGGCAATACTTTGATAGTAGTTGAGCATGATGAGGATACGATGCGTGCTGCGGATCACATTGTTGATATTGGCCCTGCCGCTGGCGTGAACGGCGGCGAGGTACTGTACAGCGGTGATGTCGAGGGTCTGATGAAGTGCGATAATTCTGTTACGGGACAGTATCTCAGCGGAAAGATGAGGATACCTGTGCCTGAGAGCCGTCGCAAGCCCTCCGACAGATGGCTGAAAGTTATCGGTGCGGCTGAGAATAACCTCAAGAATATAGACGTGGATATTCCTGTGGGGATCTTCACCTGCGTTACGGGCGTTTCGGGCAGCGGCAAGAGCTCGCTGGTCAATGAGATAGTGTACAAGCACCTTGTTGCAAAGCTCAACCGTGCAAGAACTCGCCCAGGTAAGTTCAGGGATATGCAGGGTATAGAGCATCTTGATAAGGTGATCATGATAGATCAGTCGCCCATCGGAAGAACGCCGCGTTCCAATCCTGCCACTTATACGGGAGTGTTCAACGATATCCGTGAGCTGTTTGCTCAGACAAACGACGCAAAGACGCGCGGCTACGGTCCGGGTAGATTCTCATTCAACACCAAGGGCGGACGCTGCGAGGCGTGCGAGGGTGATGGTATCCTGAAGATAGAGATGCACTTCCTGCCCGACGTTTATGTGCCGTGTGAGGTCTGCAAGGGACACCGTTACAATCGTGAAACACTTGAGGTAAAGTACAAGGGCAAGAGCATTTATGATATACTGGAGATGACAGTCTCCGAGGGTGCGGAGTTCTTTGCGAACATCCCTAAGATCGCTAATAAAATGCGTACCATGGAGGAGGTAGGTCTTGGCTACATCAAGATAGGCCAGAGCTCCACTACGCTTTCGGGCGGCGAGGCGCAGCGTATAAAGCTTGCAACTGAGCTTGCCAAGCGTTCCACAGGCAAGACCATCTACATCCTCGATGAGCCGACAACAGGCCTGCATACGGCGGATGTACGAAAGCTCATAGATATCCTGCAAAGGCTGACCGACAACGGAAATACCGTTCTGGTCATCGAGCATAATCTTGACGTCATCAAGACAGCCGATTATATCATAGATATGGGGCCTGAGGGCGGAGATAAGGGCGGTACAGTGCTTGCAAAGGGCACACCTGAGGATATCGCAGCGAACAAGAAGTCTTATACGGGACAATATCTCAGCAAAATGTTGTAATATAAAAGGTCCGAGTTTTCTCGGACCTTTCTTTATGCCGCGTTATCCAGCATCGTTTCACAGAACACCGCATATCCCTTTTCGGGATCGTTCAGGAAGACGTGAGTTACCGCGCCTACAAGTCTGCCGTTCTGTATTATGGGACTTCCGCTCATGCCGCAGACTATTCCGCCTGTTTCCTCCAGAAGCTCTTCGTCTGTAATGCGTATCACGATGCTTTTGGAGCTTTCCATATCGCAGAGGTTGATGTGCTCGATACTGATATCATATTCCTGCGGCTGTGTGCCATCGATCGTGGCGAGTATCACCGCATCCCCTGTAGTGACCTCCTGACGGAATGCCATTGGTATCGCTTCGCCGTCGCAAGGCGGCTGTGCTGTTTTTCCGAATATACCGCAGCGTGTGTTTTTTTCCAGTGTTCCTACAGCTTTGTCTGCTATCAGCGTACCACAGAGCTCTCCGGGCGTGCCTGCTGAGCCTCTTACGACGCCTGTGATATCTGCGGCTGTTATCTCGCCTGAGGCAAGTGGCATCAGCTCGCCTGTAGTTACATCGCTTACGGGATGACCCAGTCCTCCATAGCTTTGGGAGAGCGGATCGTAATACGTCATAGTTCCAAGCCCTGCGGCGCTGTCGCGTACCCACAGACCTATTTTATATATTCCGCAGTCCTCATACGGAACGGCAGTAAGCAGCTTTTCGCTGTCTCCGCGTCTGAGAATAATCTCGCAGCTTTCTGGGCATAGCTGTATTGCGGAGCTGAGTGCGCTGTTTGAGCTGACTTTTTCTCCGTTTACCGATATTATCATGTCACCCTCGCGTATGCCTGCTTTTTCGGCAGGAGAATTTTTGTTGACTGTCACCGCCATTACGCCATCTGTCAAGAGCTTTATTCCGAACGGAGTTCCGCAGGGAACCAGCATAGGCCGTTCGCGCTGATGTAGCTCTATCTGCTTTATAGGTACTTCTCCGATATAATAGCCTGTGCCATTGTTGTCTGAACGAAGCTCTGTGCCGAGCCACTCAACGCTTGCGGGCGTGCCTGCTTCCACGCTTATTGCAGTTGGCAGAAGCGCGTACATCGCCGATATACCTGCCGCAGCTGCCGCAATTACTGTAAACAGCAGACGTGACAGTATCTTGCAGATTTTTTCCATATATCCTTACTCCTTGCAGAGATCTTTTTTCCGACGAAGATTAATATTTGCACTTCGAGCAAAAATATAAAAGGAAGATTTACTGAAACGAGCTGATGCGATATAAACGATATATTTACATATTATGTAAATTAAATGCCCTCGCCCTTGACAATTTTTCCGTTTGGGAGTATAATATTATTAACTGTATTATGGCGAAGTGTGCCATGCTCATACAATAAGGATGTTTCCATACCGCGGATGCTGCGGTATGACATATACAGATACATAGGAACTGCAGCTCATACTGCGTTATGGCATCGTCGGCTGACGCAGGAGCTCATGACATGAAAGGAAGATATAATGGGATTATTATCCAACAATAAGCTTTTAACAGAAACAGAAAATATAGCTCCGAAGAACGGAAAGACTTCAAAGACGACTGCTCAGAAAGCGTCCCGCAAGAACAATGGCAGCGCTCAGAAAAATCAGCAGTCTGCCAAGGCACAGAAGCAGGGTCAGCCCGCAAAACAGGCTCAGCCTGCAAAGCAGAACAAGCAGCCCAAAGCTTCAAAGGGCAGTGTTCCTGTAAAGAAGTTCAGAACTAAGAACACAGCCTCTGAAAAGAGTGCTAGGACTGTAAGAAATAATATGGTCAATTCCGATGTGCCATGCAAAACGCCTGTGCGCTTTGTGGCGCTGGGCGGTCTTAACGAGATAGGCAAGAACCTGTATGTTTATGAGTGCGGCAATGATATGCTCATAGTTGACTGCGGTCTTGCATTCCCCGATGACGATATGCCCGGTGTTGATCTTGTAGTGCCTGATTTCACATATCTTGAGCGCAATAAGGATAAATTCCGCGGCATCGTTATCACTCACGGACATGAGGATCACATCGGCTCGCTTGCTTATCTGCTCAAAAAGGTGAACGTGCCTATCTACGGTACTCGTCTTACACTCGGACTTGTTGAGGGAAAGCTGAAGGAGCACAATCTGCTCTCTCAGGCTTCTCTGAACGTTGTAACGCCCCGTCAGCAGGTAAAGCTTGGATGTATGTCCGTTGAGTTTATCCGCGTGAATCACTCCATTCCCGACTCCTGCGCGCTGGCTATCCATACACCTGCAGGTGTTATTATCCACACAGGCGACTTCAAGGTGGACTATACTCCCATTGAGGGTGGTATAATCGATCTCGCACGCTTTGGCGAGCTGGGAAATCACGGCGTACTGGCGCTCATGAGCGAGAGTACAAATGCCGAGCGCCCAGGCTACACCAAGTCTGAGCGCAGCGTAGGTGAGAGCTTTAAGGGTCTGTTCAATACTGCGGAGGGTAAGCGCGTTATCATCGCCACATTCTCCAGTAATATCCACAGAATACAGCAGATAATCGATCAGGCTGTTATCCATGACAGAAAGGTAGCGGTTTCGGGCAGAAGCATGGTGAATGTTATCGCCAAGGCTGCCGAGCTGAATTATATAAAAGTTCCCGAGGGCACACTGATCGATATCGATGATGTGAACAAGTATCCGCCTGAGCGTCTGGTAATTTGCACCACAGGCTCACAGGGCGAGCCTATGTCCGCGCTTTCAAGAATGTCCAGCGGCGATCACAGACAGGTGACCATCACTCCCGATGATTTCATCATAATCTCCGCTACGCCTATCCCAGGCAATGAAAAGCTTGTGACAAAGGTAGTCAATGAGCTTATGAAGCAGGGTGCGGAGGTCGTTTACGAGAGCATGTACGAGGTGCATGTTTCGGGACATGCGTGCCAGGATGAGCTTAAGCTGATGATAAGCCTTACCAAGCCCAGGTTCTTCATTCCTATCCACGGCGAATACAAGCACCTGAAAAAGCACATGAAGCTGGCTCTGCAGATGGGTATTCCCGAAGAAAACTGTTTTATCAGCGATAACGGTCAGGTAATTGAGACGGATGGTGTCGAGATGAAGTTCACAGGCACTGTTCCCAGCGGCAGAGTAATGGTGGATGGTTACGGCGTCGGTGATGTGGGCTCTGTTGTTCTGCGTGACAGAAAGCATCTTGCCGAGGACGGCATGATGGTGATCGTTGCTACTATCGAGCGTGAGACAGGCAGAGTTCTTGCAGGCCCCGATATCGTATCGCGCGGCTTTGTTTATGTGCGCGAGAGCGAGGAGCTTATGGATGAGGCAAAGAACCTCATGAAGAACGTTATGAACAACTGTCAGGAGCGCAACATCCGCGAATGGGGCAATATCAAGTCTGCAATGCGCGATGCGCTCAGTGATTTCATTTATTCAAAGACCAAGAGAAGCCCGATGATACTTCCCATTATCATGGAAGTGTAATAATTCCCCCAAAAATATAATTAACGGAGGAACAAATGAAGAACTTTTACAAAAGTAACATACTGCTTGCGGCAATAGGTGCGCTGGTGGTGTGTCTGCTCACTCTGGACGCTATATTGTTCAGGAATGAGCCGCTGATATTCTGGGTATCTCTTCCGATACTGCTTCTTGTATCGGGGCTTACCATAGGAAAGCTTATTCAGATACGCCGTAACGAGTACTGTTATTTTGAGCAGCTCAATGATACTATCGACAGCTCTAACCGTGTGGCACTGTGCAGCTTTCCGCTGCCGGTAGCGCTTGTAAATGACAACAGGCTCATCGTGTGGAGCAATGAGAGCTTCCACGAAAGCTTTTATCGTCCGAATGAGGAGGATAATTCGCTGGATTTCGTCACAGACGAGCCTGTGGAGATGTTCATAGGAGAGGGCAGAGAAATAATCTACGAGGGCAGAACGTATCGTGTTTATGCGCGAGTTCCTCAGTTTACTCCCGATGAAA
>JAFTVU010000084.1 GCA_017465665.1 Oscillospiraceae bacterium
ATTCCATATTCAACCACTTAACGCGGTATCTTACCCATTTGAGAAGCTCCTCTGCGTTGTTTGCCCAGTAGAGCGGCTCAACAGTGAAATCATCATAGTAATATGCAAGGTATTCTGCTATATCATCCAGAGTTCCTGTTATCTCGCCAGCATTGTACAGCTCCTGCCAGCGCTCTTCTACCATCTCTCTGAACCAGTCTGTGCCCATCAGAAGAACGAACCAGGGATTGGTACGATCGCCATACTGATTTACAAAGTGCTCGGAGTTGAATGCTCCTGCATAGTACTTTCTTACTGCGGAATCGCTGTAAGCCCAGTTAAAATCCCACGGTGCGGTAAAGGTAAGCTTGTCGAAGCTGCTCTCACCGCTGAAATCCACCGCCATGTAGAAGCTGCCCTCGCCGCAGTCATAATCATGCGCGATCTCATAGAGGATATACATATTAACGACTGATTCAAGATCCACTTCCCTGCTTATGCACTCGTAAGCGCTGCTGTACTTCTCCTGTGCAGGAACAAGTGTGTTGCTGTCATCAAATTCGTAATATTTGCCGTATTTTATAGCCTGTATCATAATGCGGTAAACATCGTTTATGTAGCGCGAGATAAACTCCACCTGCTCATCTGAATACACATCATTCTTGACGGTATAGTCGGCGGATACAAGTGCGCGCTCTGTGCCCTCAAGATCAATGAGAGTCTCGCCGCAGTAATCAACGGTGAACCAGTAGGGGTTCTCGTCGGCATAGTTGTCTATCTCAACAAAGTATCCGATATCAGTGCCCTTGTAGTCTTTCTCAACTTCAGGCAGATCTACACGATGCTCGTTTATCTGATTCTGCTCGCACAGAAGATACAGACCCTTGAACTCCTCGTTCACATAGACGTATACGAACTCGCAGTCTGAGCTGTAATAATCATCTTTCATCAGCATTTCAGCAAGCTGGAACGCTATATAATCAGGGAGGATGTTCCATGTGGCTTTGAGCAGCACCCAGCTCTTGCACTCAGCGCCATCATTCAGACCCAGCATACTTGTTTTCTTATCAAACTTGATACGGTAAGGCACCTGATTTCTCAGCACCTGAGAGGGGTCGCCGTAGTACGCTGTGGAGTTGCCGCGTATCCTTATGCCGCCTGCACGCGCATGGAGCATATACTCCTCATCGCAATTGAACATATCAACAAGGCAGTTGTTGTAATCATCACGGGACATTATAGGATCGCCGTTCTCGGTGGATACATGAATAACAGGCAGCTTGGTCTCATCCGCAAGGCGCTCGTAAAGCTTCTCACGCTGCTGAGTATCCAGACCGTATTCCGCCATTCGCAGAGAGGAATCGCTGTCATAGCTGAAATCAGGGAAATCAGGCTTTACAGGCTCAGGCTCTTCCTCTGGCTCTTCAGGCTTCGCGGTAGTTGTGGCATTAGTGGTAGTTGTTTTTGTAGTAGTTGCAGTTACAGATGTTGTCGATGCGGTGGTGGTTGCCGCAGCGGTCGTTGTAGTCACAACTGTCTGTTCAGTCGTTTCAACAGTTTCGATCGGCTGTTCTGTTACCTCAGCTGTGACGATCTCAGTGCTTTCCTCCACTATTTCAGGCTCAGTAACGGTAGCGGCTGTGGTGGTAGAGGCGGAAGTCTGAGATGCTGTGGTACTCGCAGTCGTTGTCATCACAGAAGCCGATGTAGTTGAATCTGCGGATGAAACAGGCTGAGAGCTTTCCTCCGGTGCAGCGCATGCAGTAAGCATGATCGCACAGGCGAGTATTGCGGATATCCTGCGTTTCATGGTATTACTCCTTTATATTAATGTATTGATTAAATTATATGAGATATGGAGATATATGTCAATAGCATTTCATCAAAAAGAGAAATAAAATTTATGCGGCGGTAAATAACATCACCGCCGCAACAATTATACTCGTACATCTATCTCGCTGCTGTCCGGCACTTCAAAGATAGCGCGGAATTTCATTGCAAGACCCTCGTCAACATAATACGCGTCTGTCTCGCCCGCCGCAACCGCCGAGTTGCGCTTCTGCAGACGTTTCACCCACTCTTCATCGCTGATATCGATATAGTGAAACTCGCAAGGTATGCCGTGCGTGCCGTAAAACGATCTTGCTTCTTCCCTCTCACGCTTTGTCCAGAAGCCCCAGTCAAGAATGACATTAACACCTACCCCGATGATATCCAGCGATTTCTCATACAGATACTTCTCTGCACGTTCAACGTATGTATCGTGCATTTCTCCTGCATCCTGCCCGAACAGAGCAAGTGTTATCTCGTCAACCGAGAGCACCACCGCATTCAACTCAGTACGAAGCTTTTCAGAATAAGTACTCTTGCCGCTGCATATCCTGCCGCAGGTCATTATTACTTTTGCCATCGAATTTTCCTCAGACCTCTGCAAGCTCTTCAACTATCTCCTCATCGACCTCATCAGGTTCGTATCCTGAAATATCTCTCAGCACGAACTGATCTGTCAGCGAACGAAGCTCTCCTGCCTGATTGCTGAGCTCAGCACCCGAAGCTGCACTCTCCTCAGCGGATGCAGCATTCTTATGAACTACATCTGCGATATTCTCTACATTGACTTCAATATTATCGATGAGTTCAGCCTGTTCAGCGGAAACCTCATTGATCTTGTCGATAAGCGCGATAGCCTGATTTGTGATCTCAACAGCGGAATTGAGCTTTTCTGCTGTCTCCGCAGCGATCTCGTTACCCTTGTTTACAGACTCGATCGTCTGGCTGATAAGCGCTGTGGAAGTGCTTGCTGCCTCCGCACTCTTTACAGCAAGATTTCTTACTTCATCCGCAACGACTGCGAAGCCCTTGCCTGCTGCGCCTGCTCTTGCAGCCTCGATAGCTGCGTTAAGAGCGAGGATATTTGTCTGGAACGCGATATCTTCGATAGTCCTGATGATATTACCTATCTCAGAGGATCTGCTGTGGATATCCTCCATAGCTTCGGTCATGTGCTTCATGCTATCGTTGCTTGCTGTGATCTGCTGACCAGCCTCATTGGACTTGCTGCTGGACTCAGACGCCATCTGTGCAGTAGCATCGACCTTTTTCTTCATATCGATTATGCTGTCTGTAAGTCCGCTTACAGCAGAAGCCTGTCTTGATGCGCCATCTGCAAGAGCTGCAGCACCGTCAGCGATCTGAGAAGCGCCTGTGCTTACTCCTGCCGCAGCAATGTTTATCTTATCCATAGCCGCGCTGAGTGCGAGAGACATCTCATCAAGCGACTGAGCGATCTGCTCAAAATCACCCTTGAACTCTGTTTCGGAAGTCCAGTTGAAATTGCCCTGCGACATCTGTCGGCTGGCCTCGGATATATCACTGACATAGGCTCTGAGCGCCGAAACTGTATTGTTTATCTCCTGTGCAAGTCTGCCTGTTTCATCCTTGGAACGGTGCTCGATCTTTACGTCAAGATCGCCCTCTGCAACTCTTTCCATAGCGGCGCTTATCTTGACGATAGGCTTAACTATGCTGTTTGCAAGACCGATCGTAATAATTACTGCAACGATCACACACAGCACAACTGCCGCCGCTGTGAACATCAGGCAGAACATAGTCTCTTCCATGAACTCAGATTTATCTACCTCTACGCAGAGCACCCAGCCGTCTGTGCCGTCGATATGGGCATAGGCTGCACATTTTGCCTTGCCATCAGCGGTGTACTCACCGAACACTGTTCCGTCCTGCTCCATAACAAGAGCCTGCGATTCAAGCTCAGCGATCTGTGCCTTGGAGCTGTCAGTAGCTGCAGCGTTTATAGCATTCTCACGGGAAGTCACCTTTGTATAATCGTTATGAGCGATAATTGTGCCATCCTTATCGATTATGTAAGCCTGTCCGCTCTCACCGATGTGGATCTGTCCGATGATATCGGAAAGCACCTTAGCATCAAGAGATACATAGATAGTACCAACAAGAGGCTGTGCAACGAATTTACCGGGCTTTATCAGAGGTGCAGCCACCTGAATGGAATATGTTCCGTCATCGTGGAGCTCAGGATCGGTAACCACCGTCTCCTCAGCAAGTGCAGGTGCAAACCAGTCAGTGGTACTTCTGTCCACGCCGTTAAGGTCAAGACCTGCTGTATCAGTAAGATTGTAGTCAACAAAGCCGTAATACTCTGCGCGCTCTCCTATGATCTCCAGCTTATCATCAGCTGATACGATATCGTTGCTAAGCTGAGAATTCATACCAAGATCTCTTACCAGCATCTTATACTGCATGAGCGTACTGTCTATCTGCCTGGAAGCTACCTTTGTCGTTTCGGTTATAGTAGTTTCCAGCGTTTGCAGAGCACTGGAATAATTCAGAACAGCACCGATCGTACCGATCAGAATAACCGACGCTATCACTACCGTAAGGAAACGAGTAAGCATTTTTGCCTTGATGGAACGTGTCATGATAAAGCTCCTTTGCAACAGGTTAATTTTGGTTAATCTATAAATTATTATACACTAAAATTAAGCACCTGTCAATAGTTTTCGCGGTAAATAAAATATCAGAGATAGAATTGCTCCTCAGTGTTCATAGCCCTCGCCTGCTCCATCCAGTATTCACGAAGCATCTCCACCATTGCAATAGCTTTCTGCTGCGCCGTATCAGGTGAATACTCCTCCATCTCGCTGAAAACATGGCCGCAGTGCTCAAGCTCGCCTGCCTCATATCCGCCGCTTACACCCACAAGCCACTTACCCAGCATCCCTTTTTTGAACTTAAAAATGTAGTAGATAAGACCGTGAAGCTCAAATTCTCCTGCAAGCTCTATCTTATTAGGGGACTTCCCCAGCTCCGCAGGATTTGCAAGCCATTTTATCATAGCAGCCTTTGCCGCTTCCTGTTGTAATCCCATAACTTCCTCCGTAAAAAATCATGGGCGACACAGTGCCGCCCACAAGTATCATTTATCAGATAATATCTGAGATATCGATGTTCTCGCCGGTAAGACCCACATAAGCTCCGTCAGAAGCCTCGCTTGCATCCTTATGAGCCAGCAGCCACTTGTTGCAGGCTCTCAGCCACTTATCCTCCTCGTTCAGTGCCTTGATCGCGGGAGCCTCGATGTTGGTTCCCTTAGGCAGTACGATAACTACCTTGAAGCCGCTGTCCTTAGAGCCATTGCAGGGAGCATAGTGGAGAGTTGTTGCGTACACCTCAACCACCTGACCAGCCTTAGCTTTAAACGCCATTACCTTAGATGTATCCAGCTTGCCGTCTACAATATCATCCATCTTTGCAACCAGCAGGATGAAATCATACAGACCGATGTTAAGCTCACTGTCGCGGTGGTACTCAAGGCAGTTCAGCTTTGTGTTGTGACCGTTGCAGTAGCCGATCTGGATAGGCATACCGCCGTATGCATTGTTCTGGAACTGACCGAACAGGCAGGTGCTCTCCAGTGCCGCAACGCTGGGCACATAAGCAACTCCCTCAGGCAGAGGAGTCTCAGCCTCCAGTGCTTTCAGCAGGCATGTGGTGTCATAGCCCTCCAGCACCTTGCCGTAAGGTGCAAATTCCTTGTCTAGTACAGAATAGATCTTCATATTTTTAATTCCTTTCCGAATTTTTTATTACACTGTTCATGCTCTGCCCGATAAGCCACTCTTCAAGCAGCTCATAATAATCGTCCACAGGCTTACCGTCCTCGCCCCAATGGGTCATAGGCACACCGATATCGGGAGTTCTTGAACCATCAATAGCTGTCCATTTCCAGTTTATACAGTCTGTCCAGTATTTCTTGCCGAAGAATGAAACCCATTCACAGAACTCACCGCGCGTCTTATGGGTGTAGCGCACAGGTATCCTTATCGTTATATTCCTGCCCTCCCAATCAACTTCAGGCAGATCAACAACTGTAATTGCAGTTATATTTCCTGCATTGTCACTGCTGCTTACGAAGCTTTCAAGAAGCTCAGTCTCATACTTTCTGTATATGTCACTGCCATAGCCGCCCGCACACGCCCCCGAATCCCACTCTATGGGCGCAAATATATGCAGACCAGCCCACAATGATATCAATACAGCTGCAGCTATTCCAAGCGTAACGATAAGCCTCTGCTTACGATTCATTTTTTTACGCGATGGCTTATCCGCCGCGATATATTGTACAACAGGCTCAGCCGTATTCTCTTTACCCACTGCGATGTATTCCACCGTAGAGCCCAGCAGCTCCGAAAGGGCTATGAGATTATCAGTGCTAGGGCTGCTCTTATCGCTCTCCCATTTGGAGACCGCCTGCCTGCTTACATCCAGACGTTCAGCTATGTATTCCTGCGAATAGCCGCAGTTCTTTCGTAATTCTGCAATTCTCTGACCAATGGTCATATCCATCACCTCGGTATCATATTACCAGAAAATGCGTCAACTGACCACCAACTATATGTCAACTATAGGTTGCAATGCATATTTCTCACGTCATGCCATCAGCAGAACGCATTGCCCTCATGTGACAATATCATACTTTCAGGCACATGCTTATAAAGACAATCATCAGACTTTACCAACACATCATACGATGGCTCATCGGTCTGCTCGCTGGTACCATAAGCATCCACTATCTCCACAATACCGCATACCTTATCACCATTCCTGCCTGTGATACATACGATATCTCCTCTGTGATACTTCGGATGACCAAGCTCTACACCTGTGAACAGCTCAAAGCGGTATTCCTGCATGGCATAGGGATACTTCTCAGTATCCACCTCAGAAAGAAACATCTCCACGGGGCGCGCATACATCGCCTTATCTCCGTAAAGCGCACGATATATGACAAGTGTTTCTTCGGTTTCAGTGTGCATAGCCGTGCCGATGATCTCGTAAATATACTTCATCGGCTCTGCTCGAAGCTCCTGTCCGCTTGTCATGGCACGCTTGAAGTGCTTTACGCGCACTCCGCTTCTGATATCATCTATCGTCATATCAGTCGCCCTCAAACAGAGGTGTGGAGAAATAGCGCTCAGCTGTATCGGGAAGCACAGTGACAACAGTCTTGCCCTTGCCGAGCTTCTTTGCGAGCTTTCTTGCCGCCGCAACATTAGTTCCTGCGGAGATACCGCACATAAGGCCCTCAAGACGCGCCAGATCCTTTGCGGTCTGGATAGCCTCCTCATCGGTTACTATATAAACGTGGCTGTAGATGTTCTGATTAAGATTCTTAGGGATGATACCATCGCCTATGCCCATCTGAAGATGTGTGCCGATAGTGCCGCCTGCAAGGATAGCCGCGTTTTCAGGCTCAACTGCCCATATCTCGATATCGGGATTCTGCGCTTTCAGAGTCTCGCCTATGCCGCTTAAAGTGCCGCCTGTGCCAATGCCCGAGCAGAAGCCGTGGATCTCCTTGCCTGCCTGCTCCAGTATCTCAAGACCTGTATGGTGCTTGTGCACCAGAGGATTAGCTCTGTTCTCAAACTGCTGAGGAATGTAGACGTTGGGATTTTCAGCCCTCATGCGCTCTGCTGTTCTCAGGCACTCATCGATACACTCGCCGATGTTACCATCATCATGCACGAGAATGACCTCAGCACCGTAATGATTTACCAGCATACGACGCTCACAGCTTACGGAGTCAGGCATGATGATTACTGTCTTATATCCACGCACAGCGCCCACCAGTGCAAGACCAATGCCCTGATTTCCGCTTGTAGGCTCAACTATAATAGTATCCTTGTTGATGATACCGTCACGCTCTGCCGCAAGTATCATGTTGTATGCAGTTCTTGTCTTGATAGAACCACCCACGTTAAGTCCCTCAAACTTCACCAGTATTTCAGCACTGTCCTCATCCACCATTCTATTGAGGCGGATAAGCGGCGTATGTCCGATAACTTCAAGTATATCGTTGCTAATCATATAATGTATGTCCTTTCGGTATATCTGTATCAAAAAGGCTTATATGCCTTTATTATCAGGAAAAGAGGTTTGTGCAGAACATCCGATCTCGGGCGCTTTGCCGTCATGTTCTCATCGGGTACGGGCTCACAGATATGCTGTACCACCATACCCGCATCAGATACGGCATTTATAATATCTGAAAACCTGCGGTGATAATAGATACGCCCCTTGATGAACCACTCATCCTCACGCCTGCCCGAAACAAGGTAATGGGAAAAGCAATAGCCGCACTTGTTCCCCTGCTCGTCAAGGGTGTAGTGACCCTGTCCATTCTCCGAAGCTGTATAGATGGGATGCTCCTGCGAAAACAGCAGTGTTCCGCCGCTGTTAAGAAGCGATGATATATCACGCATAAGTGCAGAAAGATCTTCTATGTAATGGAACGCCAGCGAGCTATAAATAAGATCGTAACCGCCAGTAAGCATTGAAATATCAGTTATGCTCATACAACGGTAGTCAATATCGGGATGGGCACTTTCACTCCGTGCTACCTCTAACATTTTATGCGAGATATCTATACCTGTTACCTGTACTGCACCGCGCCTGATGAAATCTTTGCAGTTATGCCCGAAGCCGCAGCCGAGATCCAACACGCGCTTTCCATGAAGCTCAGGCAGGAGCTTAGCCATCTCGGGCTGCTCCATCAGTACATTACAGTTGGCCTCGGAATCACGAAGCTCACAATAGCCACGAAAGACCGTTTCGTTATCAAAGAAATTCTGTTCCATAGCATTTCCTTTCAGGGCATATACGACCATTATTTATTATAATGCCATTGGGTGAGATTGTCAAGGGGAACGCCGATATCTGACTTGTTTTACTCAAAAAAACAGAAAAAAATCCGATTTTTTATAAAAAAGTGCTTGACAAACAAAAAGCACTGTGATATAATATATGAGTGCTTGAGAGCACGGTATGCGCCAGTAGCTCAGCTGGATAGAGTACTTGGCTACGAACCAAGGGGTCAGGGGTTCGAATCCCTTCTGGCGTGCCATATAAAAAGCCTCGTTAAATCGCTTAACAATGCAGATTAACGAGGTTTTTTATTACTTGTCATCCTGTACTATCTATCGGTAAAATCGGCTCAAAAAGGATAAAATTTGTGAACGAGGGGTGTCAAGAGGGGTGTCAAGAGGGGCGTCAAAAAGTATACAGAAAGGTGCCATATTCATGAAGTTAGAAGATTTTGTAGGAATGCCTTTGCCAG
>JAFTVU010000022.1 GCA_017465665.1 Oscillospiraceae bacterium
GCGTATGTAGTTGGAATAGTAGTCCACCTGTGCTTCGTAGCTTGTGAGCTGTTCCTCGCTGTCTGTGGAAACACGGGCATAGCCTGCGACCTTGCGTTTTGTAGGCTTGGCTTTAGGTGTTCCTGTGTGCATATTCCTTGTCGCAGGAATCACTGTAACTACCTTTTGCATACCATCACTTCCTTTCCAGTTGCTTTACACACTTTGTACCGTCCTTGAAAGTGATTTCAAGGGCATTGTTTTTGTAGGCAGTTACAAAGTCTATCTTATCCAGCACGCCCAAAGTCGCAAGTAAAATATCTTCGGGGATATATCCTGCGTCACACGCCGCCTTGCCTTGTGTATTGTAGGTGCTGCATACCCATGCTATGCCTTGAGGTGTAGTCTTTCGTCTGTAATTCTTTCCGCACTGTTCGCAGCGGATAAGCCCTGTTAATGGGTAGGTCGTTCTATGCTTGCACCGTGCATATTGCTTTTCTCTGCGTTTGATCTCATCCTGTACCGCTTGATACTGTTCCATAGTGACTATTGGCTGATGAGAATTTATCACACTGTACTGTGCAAGCTCACCGTTGTTTATCCGCAGCTCCTTTGTAAGATGATCTTTGCGGTATGTCCTTTGGAGCACAAGATTTCCTGTGTAGGTGTAGTTTTTCAGGAGCTTCATAACTCCGTTCTTGCACCATTGATTACCTTTGCGAGTAGCAACATCCGATTTATTGAGGTAATTCATAATTGCCACTGCACCCTTACCGGATAAGTACATCTCATAGATCTTCTGTATTATCTCTGCTTCCTCGGGTACGATCACATATTCTCCGTTTTTGTAGCGATAGCCGAAGAGCGTGGCATTCCATGGCATTCCGTTCTCGAAGTTGTGTTTTATGCGCCACTTCTGATTTTCGCTTGCCGAGCGACTTTCCTCCTGCGCATATGATGCAAGGATCGTGAGCATAAGCTCGCCCTCGGAGCTTATGGAGTGGATGTTCTGTTCCTCGAAATACACATCTATGCCGTAGCCTTTCAGCTCTCGCACGGTTTCCAAAAGCGTTACAGTGTTACGGGCAAAGCGGGATATGGACTTTGTTATGACCATATCCACCTTGCCATTTCTGCAGTCAGTCAGCAACCGCTGAAAGTTCTCTCTGTTGTCTTTAGTACCTGTCAGTGCCTCGTCAGTGTATACTCCTGCGTATTCCCAGCCGTTGTGACTTTGGATAAGGCTGCTGTAATAGCTTACCTGCGCTGACAACGAGTGCAGCATTGCGTCCTTGCCAGAGGAAACTCTCGCATAAGCCGCTACTCGCTTTGGCTTTGGCGCTTTCAGTTTAGGAAACTGCACCTGTTCTACTTTTCGTTCCATTGTATGACCTCCTTTGTATCAATGGGTTTATTGTATATTCGCTCTAAAGAGGGGATAAGTCAAGCTTTTTCTGCGAAAATACTACCCGAAGGAAAGCCGTACTTTTTGTTCAGTATGCCACATATCCTGCGGTACTCTTTTTCTGTCAGAACACCTTCCTCGACGAGGTGCTTTATGAGAGCGAGAGTAGCTCTGTAATGGATAAGGTCGTTAGCGTTGTATTGTGTCATAATCTGTACTCCTTTCTATGGACACAGGGGCAACAGGGGTAATCCCCCGTTTGATTTCCCATTTTTATGCGTGAGGGGAGGCAGCCGTTGCAAGGCCTTTTTGGTTTAGAGATTTTTACTCCCCCACCCTCCCCCCGGGGGGGTAGAGTTTTCAGTCACAGAGTTAATAAACACAGTTCAGTAAACAAAAAAGACTTTTGCCCCTTTTGTCCTTTGTCACAGAGGTATGGAGATGTATATATTATTTAGTATATATAATTATTATTAAAATGGCTTTCTATATATTTCTGATACAGAAAAAACAAAACTATATATCTATGCTTAAGGACATTGTGACAAAAAGGACAAAGCCATAAATCCGCACTGTGATAAGCCTTTTCAGGAACTATACCCTCGGGATAGACGGGGGACAAAAGTCTTATTTCGTCAATGCATTCGGGTTAAGCGCATACTTTTGTCCTTGCGGTCTGCCAAAATGCTGTTTTACTTGTGTATATATTGGTGCAAGATATCCTAGTTCCGTAAGATGGTCGAGTATCGGCTGAAGCTCCTCGGCAGTTTTTATGCTACGGCATATCCGCATTATATCTCTGCGGCTGAATTCCGTTATACCGCTGTGAATTATTGCATCAAGAACATATCTACTCTGCTTTGTGAGGGCGTCTGCACCCATCAGCGAGAACGCCGCCTTTGCGTGAGAGATGTAATACTTTCCGATGTCAATTGCGTTCTGCATTATCTCGGGTGTTACTATCAATTCGTCGGATATGTCGAGCGCAAGCACGGACGCTTGCGCCGTTGCCCCAAAGTGGCGCACGGATGCGCCACCATCAAGGGCAACAGGAAATTCAAACCGCATTACGCTTGCTCTGCAGAGTATTCCTGCGATGCGAAGAACGCCACCCACTATCTTTCCTGCCCAGTCAGCTATGTCGGAATATTCGGTTTTCAGACCTCTCTCCACCTCGTCGGAAAACTGCTCCAACAGCCTGTCAGCCTCGGGAGAGAGCTTTATTTCATCGTGGATGTCATCACTCAGGATGTTATTTATAACGCTGTCGTAACCCATCTCAACTGCACTTGGGACAGGCTCAGTGCGGTATTTACGGTTGCCTACCCTTGAGCGAGGAATGCTGTACAGAAATCTCGCCGTAAGACCTCGGCCACGGAATGTCTTGTTCTCCATAAGTCCCGACAGAACGCTAGGCTGGACGGCAAGCAGGACAGTGAGCGCAGGATTCTGCACACTCTCGCTGTTGCGCCCGATACGGTCAACACGGATGCTGTCGCCTGAGTATCCTTTCAGGAACACATCGATATTGACATTCTTGCTGTACATTCCCGAAAGCAGGTCAAAAATACCGCCCTCAGCGGAGATGACTGCCGTTCTGCCATTCTCTGCAAGCAGAGAGGTCAGCTTTTCGGTGGTTACATCATCGGCATAGAGCTTAAGCGGTTTGCGTTCCTTGAACTCGGCAAGCTCTTTTGAGATATTAGAAAGCTCCGTGCTGTCTTTTTTGCCCTTTGCGACCGCATCCTCAATGGCATTTTTCTTTTTCAGAAGTATGTTCTTCTGCATACGGCTCTGCTCAAAGTCGGCGGCATGGGTGCGGTTGTATTCGCTTTCGTACAGATCGAGCGGCCTTGTCATAGCCGAGATGATAGCGGATTTTCGCTCGGACGGCTCTGCCACGACAACTGCGAACAGGTTGAGGGGTTCGCTCCAGTCGCTCTTGCCATAGATGTGATATTTCCCCTGAGTGCAGACAGCAAGCACTGCAAGCGCCGCAGTTCCTGCCATATCCACGGGAGCTTGTACGCTCTCGGAGAGTGCCTGCACATAATCTGCAATCGGCTTCGGCAGAGCATTCACAGGAAATGGCGGCAGGTCTGCCTGCTCTAACGGAATCGGCTGTTCCCATTCAGGCTCAGACGATGTCTCGCCGAAATCCTCTGTAGCTGATGTTGTTTCGTAAGGCTTGTAGAACTCCCTTGTAAGCGCCACGGCATTGTTCAGCGTAGAAGTCCTGTAGTCCTCACGCTCCCATTTCTCACGATACAGACCGCTACTTCGGAACAGCCTGTCCATCTGCTCGGTATCTCCACCGCACCAGAATGCAAGCATGGCACAAAGTGCAGCGTCAGCCTCGCTATGGCTTTTGCCATCAGGTATTTCTCCGTTCCAAAGTGCATTGAACTTTTCTCCCTGCTGCGATGACATGGCTTTTGTTATTACAGAATCGTCTGACAGAATGCTGCCAGGGATATAACGATCAGCTGACCTTCCTATCTGCGGTCTTACCATATACTTTTCAAGTGTAATCAGCAATTCAGTGCTACGATCTTCGACACAGAGGTCATTGACAGCGTTGCCTGTAACTGTCATAAATTTGTTGGTATGACCTGATACATAGATCTCCAAGCCCAGTTTATGGTTGTTGACATAATACCTTGCTTTATCATAAGCAAAATTACTGACCTTGAAATAGATATGCACACCATCACCCGAGGGGCTGAACTCAGTGTAGCTGTTCATCGTGGCTATAATGTCCTTTGCCATATCCGAAAGCACTCCATTGTTATGACAGTGGTCGATATCAATGGCGCAGAAGCCATCAAAAACACCTACACCGATACCGTCGTATTCGCTGACTTTCTCCATCACCGCATTGAAAGATGAAAAGTGCGTTCGTTCCGTGCTGCTGAGGCATTTGCCATTGATCTGATATGGGATCTTTTTCACTTGCCCTTTGTGTCTCCGCTTTCGCCACAGGCAGAACGGGGCATTTTGTTTCATTTCGTTTGGTAGCTTTTCATACATAGTTGTACCTCCTGTTTTTATTGCAGAATGAAATATCCTCTCTACACTACAGGCGAAGAAATTTGCGAAAAATTAACCCTAACAATGATGTTTCGGCAATATAGCCAAAATCTTCTGTTGTTTTTTGTCGTATTTTTTATGCAAGAGAATATTTTACCTTACAAGTATCAGTCAAAGGTTTTTGCAGATTTTTAACCCTGTTTTGAAAAAAATCTAATTTTTGTATGATTGCATAAAAATACCCCCGACACTTTGTGTCGAGGGTAAGATACGGTATTCGTCGGGGATCATATATAATAGTGATCAACAGAAAATCAACTCACCTTTGCACTTTGTTTCAGATGTAAATATGCCCCTTAGCGCAAAAGTCGAGGGGCTGATTTTTATGGCACACTAAAAAATCTATTTATGAACACATAGGGCAGAAGGAATTTCTGTTCTACCATATTGTACCGTTCAGACTGTATTTCTATTCCGTTTGGTCAGGATTATTTTCAGAGGTACAAATATAGCACTGCTTCAGAAGATCAGCACAACAAGTCCTGCAATTACCGCACCGCCGGCTATCCACACAAGCGTAAGAACAAGTCGCTTTTTAAGCACCTGCTTCCATGTCTTGACATACGGGATATCCTCTGTACCCTTTATTATCCAAAGCTTGCTGTGTCCTACCCAGAGCCTGTCAATAACGATGCCATCGTACCAGTTCATAACCTCAAGAAACAGAACAGCCTGTAAGTACGCCGTACCGAAGTCTGAAACGCTGTTCCATAATCCTATTATCAAAACAAGTACTGTGAGCATTACAAGATAAAAAGCCGTCATAGCTGAACAGGGCACTCATGAACAGCTTATGCAGCAGGACGGAATTTATAAGAGATTTGTAGATTCAAGAGAGCTTGCTATCGGCTGGAAGGTTTAATTCTGCTGATAGACTGAAACAGCATATAAAAATCGGGCAAGTGATAAACTCACCTGCCCGATTTTTTCATTACATAAGATTTACAATGCCGATAAGTCCCAGCATTGCAAGCCCCATACTAGGCATTATTATCCCTGGGAGATCCTGAAACAGCTTGGGATTGATCTTTCTGAATGTTATGCCGATTATCAGAAAAACAATTGAATTAAGCAGTACAAACCATTTCGGCACATCAAGACAGCCTGTAAGGATTGCAATAACCGAGGTAACGCAAGGGGTCATGAGAATTATGTAGCCGAAGAAAAACGGGAACATTATCGCCTTATAAAATGTTTTCAGTACACTGTCCACAAGCTCGGGATGACCTGCCTCCATAAGTCTTTTGTAGAGCAGCGGCTGAATACACAGTGATGTGTGGACAAGAACACCGCCCACAGTTCCCGCACAGCCGACGATTGCCGTTACATAGCCGAGTGTAGTATTCGTTTCAGCGATCTGCATACCGAGAGAATAAATTCCAAGCATGACGAAAATATCACCGAAAAACGCACATATAATTGACGCAATAAACCGCCAATCAGCCATCTTTATCCAGTTGGTATCAACGTTTCCTCCCGGTCCTGTTTTTTGATTGCCCTTGCCCTTAAGATCGAAAAGAATATCCCCGATTGCACAGAGTATTCCGCCGATCAAGCCTAAAATCGAAAATGTCATTAACATAGCTTATCTCCTTTTCTGGTATGCTATTGTTCAGCTTCTTTGTAAAATATAATCGGTGACAGTATTTGCGTATTCCTCTATCTGCATAAGTGCACCGAGGTGTCCGCCGCCCATATCGTTTATGACGGTAGGCTCGGTCATAAGCTCGCAAAGCTCCTTGCGGCAGTCATCGCTGAAGGTCTCGTCATCGTCGGAGAGGATAAGCAACACCCTGTCACGAAGCTGTGCGAAATCCTTCTTTTCCATATTGAAATAATTTCCGCAGTCAAGCAGCATATCTATCATGTGCAGCTCGTACTTTTTTGTCAGCATTGTAAACATTACCTGTGCCAGTTGCGCAAATTCTTCGCGACCCTCGGGTGGCAGCTTTTCCACCTTTTTATCGATTGCCTTCATCATAGCCTTTTTTGCAATTCCCCAAGGGATAAAGCGGATAAGTCTGCGGGACTTAGTCTGTCGCTTTTTCATTCCCTCGAAATATTCTCCCGCACCGCCGCGGTTTACGATAGGGCAGGTGTTGGATAAAACCAGACCCTCAATGCAGTCGGGATTGCGCTTTGTGAATATCTGCGCCGCCGCACCGCCGAGGGATTGTCCCACAAGCCACACCTTTACATCAAGCTTTCGGAATAGCTCACAAGCGGCGTCTGCAAGCCCTCCCATAGTCGAGTATTCCATGAGATAATCAAAGGTAATAACCGAAAAATCCTGCGCAAATCGGTCAAAATGATTATAGAATAGATCTGAAAGCCCTATTCCGCCTGTCAGCAGTACAAGGGTCGCCTTTGCGTTCTCGTTTTTGTGATAGCGGTATCTGAAATCCTTACCGTTTATCTTCATCGTCTGCTGTGGGTAGGTTTTGTAAAATTGCTCAATCGTCATTTTTGTTTCCTCCGTAAATATAATCTGCTATTGCTCTTGCCAGCACGGAAATAGTCTCGCGGTAGTGCTCCTCAATGAGAAAGCGGCGGTTTGCCGAAGCGGAGGCGGCGATGTTCATGAGATTTACCACGACCTCCGCCTTTATATTCTCATCGTCCGTACAGACAGAAATAAGGTGATTTGCAAGCTCGGTGCTGTTTTCATCAGACTCCTGTTCCTTTTCGGGGAGGGTACGGAATATCATTTTCAGCTCGTCAGGCTCAAAGTAATCGTAGATGGTCTTGACCTCCGTATAGCGCCTGTACATCGTTTCGTAAAGTGCTTCGTAAGATGGATTTTCCGCAAGGGCGAGTATTTCTTTGCGGTTTTCATCTCGTATGAGCAGCATTATTTCATAGAAATACAGCTCCTTCGAGGGAAAGAAATTGTAGAATGTCCCCTTTGCGATTCCGGTATCTGCGGCTATCTGAGCAACGGAAATGTCCTTGCAGCGTTTTGTTTCCAGCAGCTTTCTGCCGTTTTTAAGCAGCTTTATACGAATGCTTTCTCTGTCAGCTTCGGAAAATATTTTAGGCATAATGTCTCCTTTTGGAATAAATGACCCAATGTGTTCTGTTAGTCATTATATCACACGGCAACGAGTTTGTCAACCCTAACTAAAAGAAAAATCCGACAAATCGAGTTTAGTTCAGCGGATTTTTGCTTATTCTATGTTTTTCAGCACCTCTGCGGGTGTTGTTTTCTTCTGCTCGCCTACATGGATAGTGTTTACAAGAAGATAGCGTATACAGATACCGCGAGATCGTCAGATTGAAGCCGTAGGCATTCTGCGATAGATCCGGTATATAGCGTCCATAATAAGTTCCGAGAGCGGTATGGTGATAAGTGTGCTGACAGCAGTTGACACATTTCCATTATTGTAAACGAGGCCTCAATGACGGGCGAGCCGCTTGCGGTCATGAAATCCGTAAACGCAACAGTATTCGCAGGAACTGTCATTGAGGAAGGCTCGGTCGTTGTAAAGGTAAGAGCTGTAAGCAGTGACACTAAGATACAGAAGATAATCGAGCTTATCGACAGCTCCGAAAATCTCAAGGCAGGAATACAGAGCCGTGCTGAAAGACTCGCAGACGGAATAGTTCCGTTCAGCTTTTTAGGCTTCGGTCTGACCTTGCTGCTGACACGAAATATCACAAAGGCAGTATCGCTACTTATGGTGGATTATTCCTGTGCTATCAAGCTGTCCACGCCGATATCAGTGATTTCAGCGATCAGAGAAGCCGCCGACCGCAGCATTACCGTAAAGGGCGGAAAATATCTCGAGGCCTTTGCGGCAGCGGATACCATCGTTTTCGACAAGACGGGAACTCTCACAAATGCCGAGCCTGTGCTTGATAGGGTAATTCCGTTTGAAGGCTACTCCGAGGAAGATGTGCTGAAAACAGCTGCCTGCATCGAGGAGCACTTCCCTCACAGCATGGCGAGGGCTATCGTAAAGGGCGCAGAGCAGCGCGGGATTCTCCACTCCGAGGAGCACGCCGAGGTGAACTATATCGTTGCCCACGGAATTGCGACTACGCTTCACGGAGAGCGTGCAATAATCGGCAGCCGTCATTTCGTCTGCGAGGACGAGGGCGTGACTATCACCGATGAACAGCAGGCATACATTGACGAAAAAGCAGGCGCTGCATCTGTCATCTATCTTGCTATCGGCGGAAAGCTTGCAGGCGTGCTTTGTATTAACGACCCTCCCCGCAGCGAAGCTGCAAAGGCTGTACAGCTCATGAAAAAATGCGGTATTGAGAATGTTGTGATGCTCACGGGCGACAGCAGCTCCGCTGCCGAAATAATCGCTAAGCAGCTTGGTATAACCGAGTATCACGCGCAGGTGCTGCCCGAAGAAAAGCACCGCTTTGTCGAGCAGCTCAAAGCTGACGGACACCGTGTGATAATGGTGGGCGACGGCATAAACGACGCTCCTGCGCTTGCGGCGGCCGATGTTTCAGTTGCAATGAGCGACGCTTCGGATATCGCAAGGGAGACCGCCGACATCACATTAAGGGGCGCAGGACTTACAGAGCTTTCAGTCATGCGCAGATTGAGCGAACAGCTTATGGAAAGGATAAATTCCAACTATCGCTTTATCGTGGGATTTAATACGGCACTTCTTCTGCTCGGCTTTGGCGGAGTTATCTCACCGTCAATGTCGGCGCTGCTTCACAACGGCTCGACCATTGCTATCTGTATGAAGAGCATGACGGCGCTGTTGGAAGATGATCGTTAAACAAGTACAAACGATAACATCAAATACCGTGATCGGTACAATTCGGTCACGGCATTTTGTTTTATTGTCTTCTGTTCCTCGATGAAAAAATATTGTTAGTTTTAACTAACCAGACATATCTGATAGTTACAAAATTTTGCTTAACTTCAACAAAGTTTGTTTTGAGGTATTGACAAGCACTGAAAAAAGCGCTATAATGCAGACAACAACAGAATAATCCTGATGAGGGAGTAGTGGCGCAGGCTTGTAAGCAAGCGGCGTGGCAAGTCAACATACTGATAGCTTATGCTGTCTGGCTTGTCTTAAACAACGAGACTCATGTATTGCGAAAACGGCTTTAGACCGTGCTGTACATGGAGTCTTTATTTTTTCCTGTATAGTACCGACCGAGGTTGCTTTGGCAATACTCGGTTTTTTTGTTGATACAAGAAAGGATGGTAACTACTATGTTTCTGGAGATCAGCAATATCAGAAAGGGCTTCGGCGAGGGCGACAGCAGAACTGAGGTGCTGAAAGGCATTGACCTCGGCATCGAAAAGGGAGAGTTCTGCGTACTGCTAGGCCCATCAGGCTCGGGAAAATCCACACTGCTCAACATCATCGGCGGTATCGACAACGCAGACAGCGGCTACATAAGCATCGGCGGCGAAAAGACCGCAGATATGAACGAAAAGGCGCTTACGCTCTACCGCAGGAAGCACCTCGGCTACATCTTCCAGATGTACAATCTTATCCCTAATCTCAACATCAAGGAGAACATCGAGGTGGGCGCTTACCTCAGCGACGCTCCGCTTGATGTGGACGAGCTTCTGCACACTCTCGGACTGTACGAACACCGCCATAAGCTCCCGAATCAGCTCTCGGGCGGTCAGCAGCAGCGCACCGCCATCGGACGTGCGATAATCAAAAATCCCGATATTCTCCTTTGCGATGAGCCTACAGGCGCACTCGACTACAAGACCTCAAAGGAGATACTGAAACTTATCGAGGAAGTGAACAGAAAATACGGCAACACCGTTGTAATGGTAACGCACAACGACGCTATCAAGAACATGGCTGACAGGGTGATAAAGCTCCGTGACGGAATGGTGCGTAGCAACCGCGTGAACGAGTCAAGGATCTCTGCCGAAGAGCTTGACTGGTAAGGAGGTGCGGCATGAGAGATCCTCTTATCAGACGACTTCCCCGTGAGCTTAAGAGCGACGCGGGAAAATACATCATCATATTCATTTTCATGGTGATAGTCATCGGTTTTGTGTCGGGCTTTCTGGTTGCGTCAAAGAGCCTTATCACAGCCTACAACGACAGCTTTGTCAAATACAACATCGAGGACGGAAATTTCACCACTGTTACCATTGCAGACAACGCCTTGCTCGACGCGGTAAGGGACGAGGGCGCAGAGGTCTACAAGAACTTCTACAAGGACCGCGAGACTGATGATATCGACAGCACACTGCGTATCTACAAGCTTCGCGAGGAGGTAAACAGGGTCGGCGTAAACGAGGGAGATCTCCCCTCTTCAGCAGACGAGATCGCTATTGACCGTATGTATGCCGACAACAACTCCATCAAGGTCGGAGATGTGCTGTCAGTTGACGGAAGAAAGCTTACTGTTACGGGACTTGTAGCGCTTTCCGATTACAGCGCACTGTATCAGAGCCCCACTGATACACTGTTTGAGGCGTTCAGCTTTGGTGTTGCAGTCATGACAGAACAAGGCTTTGACGAGTTCGATGATGCGGGACTTAACTACAACTACGCATGGACATACAACGACAAGCCTGCCGATGACCTTGAGGCAAAGGATCGTGCCGAGAGCATGCTTGAAACTATCTCGGAAAAGGCTATGCTTACACGCTTCGTGCCTGCCTACACCAATCAGGCGATACAGTTCGTAGGCGATGACACAGGCAGGGACAGAGTTACCTTTATCACATTCTTGTATGTTGTTATTGCAATACTTGCGTTTATCATGGCGATAACCACCTCAAACACCATCACCAAGGAGGCTAATGTTATCGGCACACTGAGAGCCTCAGGCTACACCCGCGGCGAGCTTATCAGGCACTATCTTTCAATGCCTGCACTTGTAACGCTCATTTCGGCAGTTATCGGAAACATCGTGGGCTATACGCTGTTTGTAGAAGTAGCACTGGGTATCTACTACGGAAACTACAGCCTGCCCCTGTTCGATATCCTGTGGAACGCCGACGCATTCGTGCAGACAACTGTAATTCCCGTGCTGCTGATGATCGCTATAAATTTCTTTATCCTCAGCAGCAAGATGAAGCTTTCTCCGCTTAAATTCATCCGCCGCGACCTCAAAAAGAACGGCAGGAAAAAGGCGCTCAGGCTCAACACGAAAATAGGCATTATGCACCGCTTCAGGATAAGAGTAATTTTGCAGAACCTGCCTAACTACATCATGATAGTTGTCGGAATCTTCCTTGCAAACGTGATACTGCTGCTCGGAATGGGCTTCCCGAAGCTTCTTGAGAACAACGAAACACTTATCGCAGAAAACATGATATGCGATTATCAGTGCATACTCAAAGCACCCGTTGAAACTGAGAACGACAGTGCCGAGAAATACTGCGCAGGCGGTCTTATGACTATTGAGGGCAGACGCAAGAGCGAGGCTGTGACCATCTATGGTATCAGCAGCGACAGCAGCTATTTCGATATCGAATTTGGCGAGGGCGTTTTCATCTCCGAGGCATTCGCTGCCAAAAACAGCATAGAGATAGGCGACACTGTGACCATGAAAGAGGAGTTCGGAACAAAGGAATACAGCTTCACTGTTGACGGAATCAGCGGCAGCCCCACTACCCTTGCGGTGTATATGGAGCGCAGTTATTTCAACGAGGTGTTCGGCAACGAGACGGACTACTTCAACGGTTATTTCTCCGATGAGGAGCTTACTGACATAGACGAGCTCTACATCATGAACAAGCTGACCATAGACGACTTTACAAAACTGTCAAGGCAGATGAACAACTCCATGGGCGAGGTGTTCGATATGTTCTACTGGTTCGGACTTGTGATGTTCATGCTGATAATCTACCTGCTTTCCAAGATAATCATAGAAAAGAACGCGCAGTCCATCTCCATGACCAAAATACTCGGCTACACGAACAGCGAAATAAGCGGACTTTACGTCATCACCACCAGCATCGTGGTAATCGCATCGTTTATTCTGACTATGCCGATAGTCGATGTTATCATGCGCATCCTGTGCGCCGAGATATTCGCAGCATACGCAGGCTGGATACCATATTCAGTTCCTGCTTCAGTGTATGTTACTATAATCGCAATGGGAATTGCAGCGTACGCAGTTATAGCATTCCTGCAGTTCAGACGCGTGAAGAAGATACCGCTGGATACAGCGCTTAAAAATGTAGAATAATTACTATAAGAGAGCTGTTCTCCATCTTGGCGAACAGCTCAACGTTACTATTTCTAATTGTAATCAATGGTGGAATAACATTAAATTACGTTGAATAGTGATATGAAGTCAATAATTATTTGAAAATTGTCGAAACGATGAATATATTCCCGCGCCGTGGTAACAATATCTGTGCAGACATAAAAACAACTTTTTCTATGAAAGGAAATGTGATATATGAAAGCAACAGGAATCGTCCGCAGAATCGACGACCTCGGACGTATCGTTATCCCTAAGGAGATACGCAGAACTATGCGCATCCGCGAAGGCGACCGCTCGCTGAACACATTGTTACAGTCAGAAGCACTGGCTTTGTCGCTTGTTGAAACGGATGGTGGTGCGGGTTCAGAGGATGTCTGAATACATAGAAGAGCGGCTCTCCGTCCTGGAGAGCCGCTAAGTCTGTCGAAAAATACCAGATGGTGTGATAGAATGAACAGCACACCAAAGCGACGTGCTGTAATTCTGTCAATCCTAATTAAATTATTCCCTGTTCTTCAGCACCTCTGCGGGAGTTATCTTTTTCAGCTTGCTTACAAGGATGGTGTTCACAAGAAAATAAAAGATCATTATTCCCCCGAATATCATAGCGTACATATACCACGGGAAGTGCAGATTGAATCCGCAGGCATTCTGCGCTATAAAGCTAGGATATATTGCATCCATGATAAGCTTTGAGAGCGGTATGGTGATGAGTGCACCGACTGCGACTGTCGCCGCATTTCCGTTGAGATAAAGACTGCGTATCTCCTTTGTGCGGAAGCCGAATATCTTTACGAGTGAAATTCCGAATGAAGCACGGTCTATCATAACATTCATCATCAGATACATCACCACACAGAAGATGATAATAGACATTGTTATCAGCATGGTGAACATTCCCGTCATCTGTTCGATAAAGACGGAGGCTGACTGCTCAATATCCGCCTTTGTGGTGACGGAATATACCCTGCCGCTGTCTATGTCAAGCTCGGTATCGGAGAGGAGCATATTGTAATAATCCTCATCCTGCCCGAAAAGCTCACGCATACTTCCGATATCCATAAACACGGACAATCCGACGGAGTATTCCGCAATTCCATCAACGGTAAAGGCGTAGTCAATATCGTTTGCGGTATCGCTTAATATCAGCTTATCTCCGACGGAAAGGCTGTATTTCTGTGCGGCGGAGGAGCTTGCTATAATGCTGCTCCTGCCCTTTACAGGCTTTGCGGAATAATACCTGTTGTCGCTGTCGATACCGATGATGTTCACATCAAGGGTATATCCCATGCTGGTCTTTGAAAGGCTCTCTACATAGCACGCTTCGCCGTTTTCGGGGACGGTCTTTTCGGGATATTTCAGATTGTACATATAGGTGTACTTTGTGTCCTCAATATTCTCGACCTTGATGTTGTTGCACAGCACATAGCAGTTCATACCAAGCATGAATATCAGCAGGCATATAAACATTCCGAAAATGACGGTAATTCCCGTTCTTGCCTCACGCAGCATCTGACGGAGCTGAAAACGGCGGATAAAGCCCATCTTACCGAGGTCTATCCTACTGCGGTGGGAGATGTTTTGTTCGTTGCGCATAAGTGACAGCGCTGTTTTAGAGAGCCTGCGGCTTATCACGATATAGTTCACTATCACCGAGATAACAGGCGGCATTATCACTGCATAGATTATGAGATACAGCGGATAAGACGGAGCAAGGTCGGGTATCGAGAAATAGTTGTAGCTGTCCGCCATCTGCCACTCTATTCCGAAGCTGCTGAATCCGAGTGCGGAGCCGATAAGTCCTCCCACAAAGCATATTATCGTGGGTAGAGTTATGTAGTGGCGAAGCAGATCTTTCTTCTTCACGCCGAGGGCATACAGCGCACCGATAACGCTGCTCTCACGCTGTATCTGATGTATCACGAACACCGAGATAACATAAGTGAACAGTATCATTATAACCACGCCTGCCGCAAGTCCTACGGTCTTGTTCATTTCAAGGTCGATAGCGGCGGCTAAAATGCGGGGATTTTCCTCTGCTTTCAGGAACGATGTCAGGTTGTCGATATCAACCTCGAAAACCTCGTCAAGCAGCTTGTCGGTCTCTGTTTTAAGCTCGGACATTCCCTCGGATAATTCCGCAGAGCCGCTGTGAAGCGGAGTGCCCTCAAACCCTGCCGCAGCAATACCGTCGGAAAGCTCCTTTGCGCCGTCGCACAGGTCGTTTATTCCCTCTTTAATATCCTCTTTTCTGCCGATCGTATCCTCGATCATTTCAAGGAAATATTTGTCCTCTACCTCATTGTAGTCGAACTCAAAGGACTTTATAAGCTCTTTCAGCTCGTTGTGTGTAAGCTTGTCATTCAGGCGGTAGGCATAGCAGTATTCCTCAACGATGGAGTTTGCCGCAAGTATGCTGTCGTACTGCTCTGCCGTCACGAATACAAGTCCGAAAAGACTGCTTTCAACAGCTGTGTCGGAAAGCTTATTCATAGGGCTGTCATATTCGGGGACAGAGCCTATACCTGTGACAGTAAGGCTCACACCGCCCACTGAAATACTGTCGCCCACAGAGATGTCATGCTCCTCGCTGTAACGCTTTTCGATCACAGCCTCGCCCGCATCTGTCGGGAGCCTGCCCTCATCCACATGAAGCAGGTTGATCTCCTTACGGACTTTCATAAGCCGCAATGTTGAGCCGCCCATATCCATATCCGCAGAGAACATTCGTTCTATCGTCACGCCGCTGTCGGTCATGGTCTGCTCCTGTTCTTCGGTCAAGGGGAGAAATACGGTGAACTGTCCGTCCTCCACGTTATTCTTTTCCGCAAGCTCATTCGTGCCTGTAATGATAGTTTCAGCCGCACCCACAACAGCGATGACGATGAACATTCCTGCAATTATCATCAGCAGAAGTGCAAGATAGCGGGCGAAATTCGCTTTCAGGTCACGGAGTATCCTTTTGTTAAGCACCTTGTTCATTACAGATCCTCCAGTTCAGCGGCAGGTATCCTTGTTTCGTTGATGTATTCGTCCTTTACAAGCCCGTCTTTCAGGAATATCACCTTATGCACCATGTTCTTGATAGAGTTATTATGGGTTACGATAAGCATGGTAGTGCCATATTTTTCATTTATCTTCTCCAGCAGCACGAGGATATCACGGGAGGTCTTGCTGTCAAGTGCGCCTGTCGGCTCATCGCAGAGCAGCAGCTTAGGATTTTTCACCAGCGCCCTTGCGATAGCGCATCTCTGCTGCTGACCGCCCGAAAGCTGCGAGGGGAATTTGTTCTGATGCTCGGTAAGTCCGAGAGTATCAAGCAGTTCGTCAACATCAAGCGGTTTCTCTGCAAGGTACTCGCAGACCATGATATTCTCACGCACCGTAAGGTTCGGAACGAGGTTGTAGAACTGAAAGATGAACCCGAGATTATCACGACGGTAATCCGAAAGAGCGTCATTCTTCAGACCGAAAATCTCCTTTCCGTCCACCTTTACAGAGCCGCTGTCCATCTCGTCAAGACCGCCTATGCAGTTGAGCAGAGTGGATTTTCCGCTGCCGCTCGTTCCCTGAATAACGCACATCTGTCCCTTTTCAAGCCCTGTGTTCACGCCCTTAAGCACCTGAATAAAGCTGGAATCATTGCCGTAGCTTTTCTTTACATCTCTGACCTCTAAATACATATTATCCTCCTCAAAAGCTCATTCACATAACATTGTTATGTTACAGGTAAATATATAAAGCCTTTCGGCTCGAAAACAACATCCTACATAACATAACAGTGTTATGTTATGTTTGAAAAATAAACCGCACTAAGCGGTCTATTTTTAATCCAGTACAGTATCTTTCCAGTTGCGCATGGTCATCTTGAATACCTTTTTTATATTTGCGAGAGCCTTTTTCTCGTCAGGCTCATGGGTAATAAGGTGTACAAAGGAATCCACCACAAGATGTATCACAAGATGCAGCATATATCTGTTCACCTTTTTCTTTTTGCCGTTGCGAGCGGCGAGCTTTTCCATAGCCTCAACGCTCTTGCTTTCGGTCATGTCAACGATGCGGTCAACGATATCCTCATATTCCGAGCCCTGCGACTTTGTAAGCAGGAGTATCGCTGCATCATAATTGCTGTAAATGTGATGGATAAGCACCTGTGCTATCTCGCTGTGGTCATCGAAATCGGCGTCAGGATCAGCGCTGGCAATGATCTCGTCATCCTCATCAAAATGAGCCTGCATTATCTCAAAAAGCTCATCAACAGGCTTTCCGACTATCGCTCTGTACAGATCTGCCTTGTCCTTGAAGAAGAAATACAGTGCACCTGTCGTAACTCCGGCATTTGAGCAGATAGAGCGCAGCGACGCTTTGTTATAGCCCTTTTCCATGAACTCCGCCTTTGCGCTTTCTAAAAGCAGCTCACGGGTCTCCTTATCCTGCGTCATACGCTCACCTCCATAACACTGTTACGTAACACTGTTATCTTAACACATTTTTTTCCGTTTGTCAAGGGGGCAGAACAAATTTTCTGCAAAATTAAAATATCACTTGACGAATTTGAGAAAAAGATATATAACACCAGTTAGAAGCAACTAACCAAACGATATACATCATCTGTACTGCTAAAGATGAGACAAAATGAAAAAAACATATTTCAGCGTAGAGAAAGATGGCTTCTATGGAGCATATTTCAAATGCAGCAAGGACAGCAACAAAGCCGTTATACTTATGCTGGGCGATAACATTGACGACTTTATGGCAAAGGCAGGTGCAAAATGGCTGCTGAAAAAGGGTTGTAATGTTATGACGATGTCGCCTGGCAAAAACGACTATGCTCATCATAACTATCCGCTGGAGCGGTTTGAAAAAGCTATTGCATATCTGAGATCGCAGGGCAACACGAATCGATATCGATAAGAAGCTAGCTTCCGTTATTGAGAAGTGGTGAAACAGATAAAAAGGTGAAATAATGATACTAATGAGTGACCCTGCGTTTCAGGGATATTCCTTTGAGGAACAGATAGATTCTGACAAGGCATGGGTCATGGTGATAAAGAACGAAACAGGCGAGGGCAGTATGCGCTGTCTTGAGACCTTTTCGGGAATAACGCTTTCCTACAACTCTCTGCGCATGAAAAGCTGTTATCAGCAGATCGCACCGATGGAGGGATTCATCTCACTGAATTATTGCAGACGAGCCGACCACTGCGCTTGATGTAGTACACAGGAATGAGACTATCGAGGCTTTTGCAAAGCTCCGTGAAAGCGGCACGGCAGTGCTTATGGTCACTTATGATTTTGCGGCAGCTGAAAAAGCGCAATGCGGAGAGTTCCTTGCACGACTTGAAAAGGGTATCCACACTATGGCAGGCGACGGCGGCAAAATGCTGTTAGGCGGCGAGAAGCAGCGAATTTCAATTGCGCGCTGTATCTTAAAGGACGCTCCCATCGTTATTCTTGACGAAGCGACTGCAAGCGTTGATGCAGACAATGAAAGCTATATCCAGCAGGCAATCAGCGAGCTGTGCGAGGGTAAAACGCTCATCGTTATCGCTCACCGCCTCGGTACCATCAGGAACGCTGACAGGATACTCGTCATCAAGGACGGAACTATTGTAGAAGATGGCGACCATGATACTCTTATAAGTCAGAACGGTATATACCGCAATTTTGTATCAATGCGTGAGAGTGTTGTTGGATGGAATGATCGCAAAGCAGTTTTATAAGTGTATCTGCTTGACTGTTTTCACAAGATGAGGTCAAAGAAAGTGAACTAAACCATTTAAGAGCGATAAATGACAAATAATAATTGTATCAATCACCGCAATCTTTGCCAATAAAACGGATTGAACATCAGTTCAATCCGTTTTATTTTTTGTGCCGCAGATTTTAACCTTTTCCGAAAGCTCGCAGACTCGAGGTCACACAAAGCCTTTAATAAAGCCAAAAACCCGTAGCAGTACGCAAAGCGTACTGCGATAATTGCCGCCTGTTAAGGCGGCAATATACACTCCAGACCAAAAAATCGGTTAGCCTTTCGGCTGACCGATTTTTTTGTTTTCTGAAAACAGACTGTCCAAGACAGAGCTTCGCACCAAGTCTAATCTGCTTGTAATTATATTAATCACCGTAATCTTTGCCAAATAAAAAAGGACTGCATCAGCAGTCCTTTTTTATTTGGCGGCAAATGCTCGGCTCACTGTTATGTGACGCAGGTCATTGAAATGCATTTTGGGTAGTCAGACGAATCGCTGACAGCTTCGGACTGATATCCTGCCTATAGCAGAAAGAACAGCGGAGAAATTTCACCTTCTCCGCTGTTTTTTATATTTGCAGATGTTGGAGGAATATATCTGTCATGACGTTATCTCTGTATTCTTCCGCTTCCGTCACCGCCTGCAAGCTTTTCTACTTCCGCAACAGTGACCATATTGTAATCTCCTTCAACGGAATGCTTCAGCGCAGATGCAGCCACCGCAAATTCCACTGCAGACTGCGTATCCTTGCCGTTCAGCAAAGAATATATCAGTCCACCGCCAAAGGAATCACCGCCGCCTACTCTGTCAACGATATGAAGATCGTATTTTTTTGAGAAGCAATACTCATCCTTGCTTACGTTATAGAGCATAGCACTCCAGCCGTTGTCAGACGCAGAACGGCTTTCTCTCAGAGTTATCGCTACCATCTCAAAACCGAAGCTTTCAGCAAGCTGCTTTGCCACAGATTTGTAACCGTCACGGTCAATGACACCGCCGTATATATCCGTTGCATCCGCTTCAATGCCGAACACATCCTTTGCGTCCTCTTCGTTTGCGATGCAGATATCAACGTACTGACACAGCTCTGTCATCACTTTCCGTGCGTGCTCTCTTGTCCAGAGCTTGCCTCTGTAATTAAGGTCGCAGGATATCTTTACGCCACGTTCCTTTGCTGCGATGCATGCCTGACGGCATATCTCAGCGACATTATCACCGAGTGCGGGTGTGATTCCTGTAAAATGAAACCAATCCGCACCGTCAAAGATATTGTTCCAGTCAAAATCCTCTGCCGAAGCCTTCTGGATTGCAGAGCCTGCACGGTCGTATATACATACCGAACCACGCTGTGATGCACCCTTTTCGTTGAAGTATATACCCACACGCTCACCGCCGCGGACTATAAGTGAGGTGTCAACACCATAACGTCTGAGGCTGTTTACCGCAGCCTGACCGATGGAATGTGCAGGGAGTTTTGTCACGAACGCCGCATCCATGCCGTAATTCGCCAGCGACACAGCGACATTCGCCTCACCGCCGCCAAAGGAAAACTGCACGTGGTCGCACTGGACGAAACGCTCGTAATTATAAGGCTGCAGTCGCAGCATAAGTTCACCGAATGTAATTATTCTTGACATGATATAGCTCCTCTCAGCTGTGTCAGCACTCGCCCTTTGCCGCTGCACGGGCTTCAGTGCATAGCTTTGTTATATTCTCGAAATTACCCGCCGCTATGTCATTTCTCGGGCATACCCAAGAGCCACCCACTGCATGGATAAACGGCATATCGGTATATTCCTTTATATTAGAAGTGTTTATGCCACCTGTCGGCATGAATTTCACGCCCGTAAAAAGAGCAGAAAGGTTTTTGATCGCATTCAGCCCTCCGTATATGTTGGCAGGGAAAAACTTGATGACCTTAAGTTCCTTGTTTACTGCGGCCATTACTTCAGTCGGAGTAACACAGCCGGGGGTAACAGGAATATCATGTTCGATGCACCAGTCAACGACTTCTGCATTATAGCCGGGCGACACGATGAACTTTGCGCCCATCTCCACCGCCAGCTTACACTGATCAATATCAAGTATCGTTCCTGCACCTACCAGCATATCAGAACAGTTTTCCGCCACCTCTTTGATTGCCTGCGCCGCTGCGGATGTACGGAAGGTGATCTCCATAACATCAACACCGCCTGCTGCCAGCGCTTTTGCAGTGGGAACTGCGTCTTTCTCATCATCGATAACTACAACAGGAACAACGATAGCTTGTGCAAGTCTTTCAAGTACTGTCATAATTCTGAGCCTCCTGTATTATACGCCCGAGTAAGCAGAGAAGCCTGCGTCAACGGGAAGTACCACACCTGTTATTGCGGATGCACTACGGTCATCACACAGAAACAGCGTTGCACCTATAAGCTCCGATGCTTCTACATAACGATTTGTAGGTGTGCCGTTAAGTATCTTTGCGGAACGTGCTGTAGGAGTTCCGTCATCATTGAACAGGAGTGCTCTGTTCTGGGCAGAAACAAGGAAGCCGGGAGCGATCGCATTGCATCTGATACCCGTGCCTGCGAAATGCGTTGCAAGCCACTGGGTAAAATTGGATACAGCCGCCTTTGCAGCGGAATATGCAGGTATCTTTGTCAGAGGTGTATATGCATTCATCGAGGAAATGTTGAGGATACAGCCGCTCTTCTTTTCGGTCAGATCCTTTGCGAATACCTGTGTGGGAAGAAGTGTTCCCTGGAAATTCAGCTTGAACACAAAATCAACTCCGCCTGATTCGAGATCAAAAAAGGTCTTGCTGTCCGGCTGAGCTTCATGCTGATATTCGTTGGTCGTGGTCGCACTGGGATGATTTCCGCCTGCGCCATTTACCAGTATATCGCATTTACCGAGATCACGGATGACCGACTGGTGTACCTGTTCCAGTGCTTCGGGATCAAGAACGTCTGCCTTATAGCCCTCGCACACATATCCATCTGCTTTAAGCTCATCTGCAAGCTTTTTTACAGCTTCCTCATTGAGATCGAGAGCAGCTACCCTTGCGCCGCTCTGCGCAAAAGCCCTTGCCATAGCACCGCAGATAAGACCGCCTGCGCCTGTTACTACTACTACCTTACCTGTATAATCAATATTGATCGGAAGTTCCATCATTTCATATTACCTCATTTCAGTTTTTGTCAGAAAGTCTGTCAAGCATATCCCATACACCAAGCATATACATTATGCCAAGTGCTCGATCATAAAGTCCGTATCCGGGGCGTACGTTTCCCGGTCCCTCATTCCACAGATGACGTCCGTGGTCGGGGCGGATATATCCCTCATAGCCGCAGTCATGGTACGCTTTCAGGATGTTGAGTATTCCTGTATCTCCGTCGCAATCACGATGGCTCGCTTCGGAAAAATCTCCGTTTTCAAAGTGCTTTACGTTGCGGATATGTGCAAAAGCAATGCGGTCGCAGTGCTTTCTGACTATATCTGCCACATTGTTGTTCAGGTCTGCACCAAGCGAGCCTGAGCAGAGCGTCAGGCAGTTGCAGGGATGGTCTACCATCTTCAGGAAACGATCGATATTCTCTTCGTTTATCAGCAGACGTGGCAGTCCGAAGATATCCCATGGCGGATCATCCATATGGATAGCCATTTTTATATTGCATTCTTCATAGGTAGGCATGATAGCTTCAAGGAAATACCTGAGATTCTCCCAGAGCTTTTCGTGATCCACGCCCTCGTAGTCCTTGAATAGCTGATCAAGAGCCGCCATTCTTTCAGGCTCCCAGCCCGGGAACGACATGCCGTACTTCTCAGTAAAGCTGAGGATGTATTCCGCCATAGCATTATAATCATCCTGTATCATATTCTTTTCATAGTACAATGCAGTCGAGCCGTCACCCACCGGATGGAAAAGATCAGAGCGTGTCCAGTCAAAAATGGGCATGAAATTATAGCAGATGACCTTTACGCCGAACTTCGAGAGATTGCGGATACATTGCTTATAATTTTCTATATACATATCTCTCGTGGGCTTTCCTATCTTTATATCGTCGTGCACGTTTACTGATTCCACAACATCCATATTGAAGCCGTATTCGTCAAGCTGACGTTTCACCTCGGCTATCTCATCTATCTCCCACACCTCACCCGGAAGCTTATGATGAAGTGCCCATACTATGCTTGTAACTCCGGGTATCTGTCTGATATCCCCGAGAGTGATATTGTCGTTGCCTTCGCCGTACCAGCGAAATCCCATCTGCATTGGCATATCCTTGTCCTCCTGTGTTTTTTCTAATCAAAGGTCGAAGTAGCGTGCGGCATTATCGTGACAAATGTCCGTTACCAGCTCACCAAGCTGCTCCATATCGACAGGGTATTCTCCGTTTTCCACCCATTCACCGATAAGGCAGCACAGTATCCTGCGGAAATATTCATGACGAGTATAGCTTAAAAAGCTTCTGGAATCTGTAAGCATTCCTACAAAATTTCCGAGAAGACTCAGGTTTGCAAGCGAGATAAGCTGCTCACGCATACCCTGCAGATGATCGTTGAACCACCACGCACTGCCATGCTGGAGCTTTCCTGCAATCTCTGTTCCCTGGAATGAACCGATAATAGAATCGAGGAATGCATTATCAGTTCCGTCAAGGCTGTAAAGTATCGTTTTGGGAAGTGCATCCGCTGTGTACAGTTTATCAAGCAGCTTTGCCAGCTTTTCACTTCCGTTCTGCGGTCCTATGCAGTCAAAGCCCGTATCAGGTCCGAGCTTCATAAACATAGCCGTATTCGGATTCCTCAGACAGTTATAATGCAGTTGCATTACCCATCCCATGCGTTTATATTCGCCTGCACAGAACATAAGGAGCTCTGTTTTGAACGCCTCTGCCTCCGCCGTGCTTACGGTACCGCCATTGAGTGCTCTGTGCATCACCGTATCATTATCTTTTCCGGAAGCCTCAGAGAATATCATATGGTCAAGTCCGTGGTCGCTTACCCTACAGCCCATGGAAGCGAAATATTCCATCCTCTTTGAAAGAGCCTTTTTCAGCGACGCCATATCATATATCTTCACACCTGAAACAGAAGAGAGCTTACCGATATATTCCTGCCATCCGAATTTATCGATATTCAGCGCCTTGTCTGGTCGGAAGGAAGGTGCTACCACAACTTTGAAAGTGTCATCGGTGGCGAGTCTGCTGTGCCATTCGAGGTTATCGGTGGGGTCGTCAGTAGTTCCGATGAATTCGACAGCTGACTGCCGAATAAGCCCACGGACGCTCATGTTGTCCTCTTTCAGCTTTTCACAGGTGAGCTGCCATACCTCCTCGGCTGTTCTGCCGTTGAGGATGCCGTTGTAGCCGAAATATTTCTTCAGCTCCAGATGACACCAGTGATACATCGGGTTTCCTATTGCCTTCGGGAGTACCTCGGCAAACTTCTGAAACTTTTCACGATCCGATGCGGCACCCGTGATATAATACTCATCCACGCCGTTTGAGCGCATGATACGCCACTTGTAGTGATCGCCCGAAAGCCATGCATCAGTCAGGTTCTCAAAGCGCTTATCCTCATAGATCTCTTTTGGACTGACATGGCAGTGATAGTCTATTATCGGGCATTTTGCCGCGTATTCATGATACAGTACACGTGCCGTTTCAGTGGACAGGAGAAAATCATTATCCATAAAAGCTTTCATACCAAATACTCCTTTAGCATCTTTTGTGCTTTCAGTATATCACAAAATATTGGCAATGTTAATTGTGAATTTTGCTTGCATTATTGCAAATCTTGTGGTAAAATCAATATATACCAGATATGAAGCGGAGGGTGCAATATGCGTCAGAGGATACAGCGTTTCGATCAGCGCCAGGAAATGAAAACATCCAGCTATGAGGTTTTCCACTATAACGAACCTATGCTTAATGAGGTAGAAGTACACAACCACGATTTTTATGAGATATTCTTTCTTCTGGGTGGCAACATTTCTTACTGGATGGAGGGCGAAGTGTTTCATCCCTGCCACGGGGATATCATGCTCATTGACCCGATGCTGCTGCACCGCCCCATAATCCCTCCCGATGAGCCGTCCTACGAAAGAATAGTAATGTGGATACAGAAGAAATATCTTGACAGCTTTTCGGTGGGAGATATGCGGTTATCCGCCTGCTTTGATAACAAATCCACCTGCCTTATCCATCTCAATTCCTCGCAGCGTGCGGAGCTTACCGAAAAATTCAGCGAGCTTGTACGGGAACACTACTCCACGGATTACGGTGCTACAATATATGCCGACGGACTGTTCATGCAGATCATGGTGGAGATAAACAGGCTCGGCATGAGATCCACAGAACCGCTTCGTTCGGAAAAAGCATCGCCGTTGATCTCAAGAGTGGTAGAGTATATCGGTGAACATTATGAGGAAGAGCTTTCTCTTGATATGCTTGCCGAAAAATTCTTTGTGAGCAAATATCATCTGTCTCATGAATTCAGCGACAATGTCGGTACAAGCGTATACAGATACATAATGCTCAAACGCCTGAGTGCGGCGAAGCGTATGCTGATGAATGATGCCGCTCCGGGAGAAGTGTGTGTCAGATGCGGCTTCAGGGATTATACAAGCTTCTTCCGTGCTTTCAAGGCAGAATACGGAATAAGCCCCAGAGATTATGCGTCCCGACTATAGCAAACCACCCGAACAGATGAGCTTTTCTGAGCAGGTCAGAAGTTTACCGATATATCTTACACAAGGCTTGCTGTGCTAAGCGGCTTATCTCCACAAATAAAAAAAGACTCTGTAAAGCGATCTACAGAGTCTTTTTAATTTGTTTCAAGATATGTCTATATCTCCATATAGTTTCCGCAGTGAGTAAGGGTAAGCCGCTCAAGCTCCCCGGCAGTAAGAATTAACTCCTCCCCGAAAAGAGTGCGTGCGGTCTTTGGAATGACCACTTTCTTCGGCGTTCCCTTGTGCAGGTCGAACCAGTTATCCGAATAATCAAGAATGTACTTCTCGTGATTTATGCACAGCGACTTTACAAAGCCATCCGTTTCAAGCGTGAGGACAAAGCTGTCCTCATGCTCGGTAACTGTGTGCTTTATCTCGGGAGCGTTGAATTCAAATTCCTTAGGACGTACAAGCAGTTCGGTGCCCCTGTAAGCTGTATTCCCGCCGCACTCGAATGAAAACTCGATATAGCGGGTGCGTTTCTCCTCTCTTGTGCCGAAGTATTCTGAAAGATCGACCGATGCAACAGTTTTCTGCATAAGCGGCTCCACGGTGATATCCCATTCTGCCTTGCTGATGACCGCACCGTTGTTATCACGTACATTAACGGAAAGACAGCCTGAGCATTGCTTTGTAAGCTCCGAGGATGCCACAAAAATAACGTTTCCTATATTATCTGTATTGCAGGAAATCAGCACGTCACCGAAAAATCTGCGAGAACACCAGTGAAGTCCCTTTTTGTTGCCGAAATAATCTATACTCGACCAGGAGATAACAGGCCAGCAATCGTTCACCTGCCAGTACAGTGCACCCATGCTGATACCACGATTGCGGCGAAGATGCTCCACATCACAGCGGATGCACTCAGCCTGAACAAGCTGTGAGGCATAGGTCATTCCACGCATAGTAGGGGGGATATGGCACATCTGAGCTATATAGAACATCAGCTTTTCGTTGCCGAGGGTACACTTCTGATGAGCTTCCATAACGTTTGAGCAGATATTTGCATTCTCGCTCTTTGAGAAGTGGATGGTAGTCTTTACATCGGGGAGCGACTCAAATCCGAACTCCGAGCAGAAACGGTGAGTATGCTTTCTGAACTCCTCTATCGGCTTGAAATTATGCCATACATCCCAGTAATGGCTATCGCCAAGATGTGTGGTCGAGCTGTTTTTAAAGCACTCGCTTCCCTCATACACCCCTCCGCCTGTGCTGGGAGAGGACGGCCAGTAGAACAGGTCTGTATTACAGCTTTCGAGCGCACGCGGTATCACTCCGTACTCAAACAGCTTGCGATAGCACTCCTTTGCCTCGGGATCGTGGGGAACTCCCCAGCCCTCCCACATGGACTCTATCTCGTTGTTGCCGCACCACAGCGCAAGTGAGGGATGATTCTTCAGGCGACAGATATTGTCAAGGCACTCATTATATACGCCCTTAAGCTGTTCATCGCTGAAATCGTATGCCGCGCAGGCAAACATGAAGTCCTCCCACACCAGCAGACCCAGACGGTCGCAGATATCAAAGAAAAAGTCCTCGGGATAGTAGCCGCCGCCCCATACTCTCACCATACAGCAATTTGCCTCGCACATATCACGAAGAAGCTTTTCGGTGCGCCTTTCCGTCACCAGCGGCAGCAGATTGTCCTGCGGAATGTAATTTGCGCCACGGACGAATATCTTTACTCCATTTACGACAAAGCAGAATTCACGTCCGCCGTGACTGTCAGGCTCACGGCTGAGAGTCACACTGCGGAATCCCACGTTCATGCGGGCAGTTATCTCTCCCTGCTCCGTATGAGCGGTGAGCGAAAGCTCATGCATAGGCTGTTCTCCGTAGCCCCTCGGATACCATAGTTCAGGAGAGTCTATCTCAAACACAATGGGCTTGCCGCAAACGGTCTTCTTTGTCATGCCGAGGATGGATACGCTGACAGGCGCAGAGGATTCTATAGGCTTTGACGTGCCGTTTTCCGCCGCACACAAAACGGGAGTCACTTCAAACGTAAGGTGCGAATAGTCTTCGGAGAATATCTGCTTTATGTCGGTACGAAGCTCGTATACGCTTTCACGCAGTTCCACATCACGGAATATTCCCATATCCGGGATAACTGCACCCCAGTCCCAGCCGTACATATAATGCGCCTTACGGATATGCGGAAAGCCTTCAACCGTGCTGTCCACTCCGTAGATAGGGCGCTCCTTTGCCGCACGCTCCACATACTCCATGGGCGAGGCTATACGCACCTCCAGAGTGTTGGTCTCATGCAGCTGCTCACCCTTCAGCGGAAAACGCCAGGTGCGGTGCATATTATCGCAATGACCTATCACCTCGCCATTGAGGATGATATCTGCTATGGTATCCACTCCGTAAAAGACAAGACAGGGCGAATCACATTCGGGTGCAGTGAATTCCGTAACAAATGAACAGCCTGCCCTGCATAATTCCGCCGCTGCATACTGATTCTCTCCCACATAGAAATCGGGAGCTTCTCCCACGTTTCTCAGCGTAGTAAGGCAGGATATCGGAATATCTCCGCAGGCGTATTCCTTTCCGTTATACAGCATACGCCAGTTATCGTTTATCTTCATGGTGGTAAAGTTCTTTCGTTTTTTATATTGTAACACGTACTAATGGAAAAGTAAACCACATTTTAGCATTTTCTCTATCCGTCTGTCTAGGTAACATAATTGTATCAAATACCGCAACCTTTGCCAATACTGATACCGTAGTTGATACAATCAGCTACGGTATTTTTGTTTTTGACAGCCTTGATCATATTTTGACTTTACGCTTGACTGACTCCCGGTAAAATGCTATAATTTAGAAGCACGTGACAACAGAAGGGGGAGATACTATGCTTCGTATCGCTATATGCGATGATGAAAAAAGTCTGGCAGAAAAAAATAAGACTGTACTTGAAACGGCACTGGCAGAGCTTTGTGTAGCCGCTGAAATAACCGTATATACAGACAGCCGCAACTTGCTTTATGATATAACAGAGGACGGTTTTCATTACGATCTTCTGCTTTCTGATATCGAAATGCCTGAGCTTTCGGGTATGGAGCTTGCGGAAAGAATAAAGCCCTTTCTGCCCGATATACGTATAATTTTCATTACCTCGCACGTTGAATATGCAATCGACGCCTTTGAGCTGTCTATTTTCAGATACGTACCGAAATCAGATATAGAAAAACGCCTTCCCACCGCAATAAAGGACGCAGTTTCGCTTATAAATCTTGAAGCTGATAAAAGCTATACCATTCAGGTAAAGGGAAGATTTGAAAAAATACCCTTCAGGGATATTCTGTATATTGAGCGTGACGGCAAAAATGCCGCAATAAATACCGCCGACGGAGTGTCAAAGGTGCGCAAGAGCCTGCAGGCAGTTTTTGACGAGCTTCAGTCGGAAGAATTTATTTTTATCGACAGAGGATATATCGTAAATCTTATCCACGTTATGCAGATAAAGAACAGCAACGCTGTGCTGAAAAACGGGACGGTGCTTCCTATAAGCCGTTCTCATCTTCAGCAGGTAAAGGAGCAGATAAATAATTACTGGGGGAACGTGATATGACGATAGCTTCAGAATTTCTCGCCTCTTTTATCCGCATATTTCTTTGTCTGTTCTTTATCAAAAAAGATAAGCCGGACGTAAAAGCTCTGCTTATTTCTGTGGCAGGTGCGGGCTTATCGTGTGTTGTCCTTCGTTTTACGGATATGCCGCTATTGTACCTGCCTGTTTGCGAGGTAATTGCAGTTTTGCTGTGCCTTGAGCTTTCCCGCAGAAGTGGTAGAAGAAACGCTCTGTTTTTCTGCATTATGTATGAGATAGGAATTTCTCTGTGGACGTTTATTTTTGGAAAAGCGCTTGCATCCGTCTCTGGTATGGGTGATTTTGCAAGCAGGCTTACGTTATGGGGACAGCTTCCCTTATGGATTGTAAACGCCGTGCTTGTAATTGTCGCTGTGCTGATAGGCAAGGGTAAGGAAATAACTATCCGTGCCGCTTCTCTTGCGGCAGTCCTTGGTATGTTCGGAGTGGTGGCGTTTTCAGAAAATACGGCTTCGGACGATATGACCTTTACGTATCTTATACTGTCGGTAATTCTCCTTGCAGGGATAATGGTACACAGACTGAGCAGACAGTATGAAACGGAAAAGGAACTTGCCGAGCTTAAAGAAAAACAGGCGGAGATACTTGAAAGAGATTATAATCTGCTGAACAAGGCGTATTCGGAAAACGCAAAGACCTTCCACGATATGCACAACCATATAGGCGCAGTACGTAGTCTGCTGACTGCGAAAAAATACGACAAGGCTATAGAATACCTTGATGACCTGCAAAAGCCGGTAAGCGGTATGACTTGCGCTGTATGGACGGGGGATGAGACTGTTGATTATCTTATAAACAGCAGGATCGCCACAGCTGAAAACGAAGGCTTCAGCTTTGAAACACATATCGAATTTCCGAAGAACACCGATATATGCGGTGCGGATTTATGTGCGGTGCTGGGCAATTTACTGGATAACGCCTTTGACGCTGTACGAAAGGACGATAGTACAAAAAACCGCCGTATAATTCTTACCATCAGAAGAATAAATCGTATGCTTGTTATAAAGGTCGTGAACACATTTAACGGCGAAATAAATATTTCGGGCGGTAAGCTGAAGACTACTAAAACCGACGGAGGTCTTCACGGCTGGGGCGTGGAAAGTGCAAGAACTGCCGCCGCAAAATACGATGGTACAATTACAACAACCGCAGAGGACGATATTTTCACAGCGGTTGCCACTCTTTCATTCTGAACAATTCACGGACAAAAAACTGCCGTTTGCGGACATTTCCGCAGACGGCTTATTTTTATGTTATTATGTAATCACAACAGAAAAACACATACGGAGGAAAAATTTATGAGACACGTTATTACAAGAACAATTATAGGAATCATCTGGCTTATCGTTGCAGGATATTGCCTTTTTACCGCAAACTATCTGATGACAGTTATAGGTTTTGCCGCAGGACTTGTATATTTAAGCTCTGCATACAATATGAGAAATAAGGAAAAGGAAAGCAAATAATGAGTGACAGCGTTTTACAGATAGATAAGCTTTGCGGCTGGTATAAAAAGGGCAGTAACGTATTATCGGAGCTTTCCTTTGAGCTTCAGAAAAATGAGATAGTCGGTCTTATCGGACTCAACGGTGCAGGAAAAACAACGCTGATAAAGATACTTTCGGGACTGCTTGACAGCTATAACGCTGACATCATCTGCTTTGACGGAAAGCCGATAACATTCCGTGACGGCAGGTTCAAAACAATGCGATACACCGTATTTTCCGAGGACAGCTCCTTCGGTTATTTCACCTTCAGAGAGTATCTGTCCTACGTTTTCTCGGCTTATGGGAAAAAGCTCCCCGACGTTTCGGAGCTTGTGAAGGGCTTCAACTTTGAAAAGTACGAGAACAAGCTGCTTAAAGACCTGTCAATGGGTAACAGACGTAAGGTAAACCTGATAACAGCCTTTGCGCTGAAGACTCCGCTTCTGCTTCTTGATGAGCCGGTAAACGGTCTTGATTTTCAGAGTACGGAGTTTTTATACAGCCTTATTTCAGGCTACAAGGAGTACGGCACTCTGCTTTTTTCATCCCACGTGCTCGAAAGCATCACACTCACGTCAGACAGGGTTATGGTGCTGGAAAACGGCAGTATATCACGCATATTTACAGGTGGAGAAATAACCGCCGAAAGCGTAAGAAAGGTATTAAGACTTGACAATGTTATTTAACGTATTCAGAAGAAAGCTGTTCGGTAAGGGCTTTGAAAAGATATTAAAATATGTAGTTATTTGCACGGCTGTTTTCTTCGGACTGTATATGGCGGAAATAAATGTAACTATCGCTCCATTTATAAAATATCTTATGTCGGGTAGCTTCACCGCAGGCGTTATGTGGCACGCTCTGTCCTCTGACAATTCCGCAGAGCTTTACGGCATAGCCGCACTTCCGTTCAGAAAGCACAGTTTCACTTTTTCGTATATCGGGGCATACGGACTTTATACCATCATCACAAAATCCGCACTTCTGATAGCGGTAATACTTGCGGTGTCCGTTCCTGATATTACGGAAATTTTCGGTATGCTTATCTGCACCTTGAACGGCATCCTTGTAACGTCTGCCGTATACGTTATGAAAAAGCACCGTACCCTCGGCTTCATCTGGGCGATAACTTCGGTTGCGGCGGTATTTTCCGAATACGCACTTATTCTTCTTTCTGCAAACCTTATCGTTGCAACGCTTCTGCTATTTGCCGCAAGCCCTTATAATTTCATCAACAGCTTTTCGGCAACAGCTATTCTAAAAAGCTCCCAAAAGCACAGCATATGGAAATACCTTTTCCGCTATATGATCGCCCGTAAGAATTACCTCATCAACACCGCCGCAATGTGGGTGGTGGGAATATTTTTTTCTTTTTTATTAAGGGAAAGCGGACTCGATGCCTTTCTGCCTATCGGCTTTGCTATTCTGTCAATAAACACTCCGCTGTGCGTGCTTATTTCCGCAGACAGCTCACTCAGAGAAGCTGTGCATTTTCTTCCCTCGGGAACAAAGATGTTCCGCCTTCCCTATTTTTCCTTCATAGCGGTAAATAATATTATTGCCTATACGTTTTATCTTACAAGCTTCGGCTTGCAAGTGGGTGGTCTTGAGCCGAAAAACATCCTGCTTGCAGTTATATTTGCTTTGCTTTCGGCATCAGGCTCTGTCGTTATGGAAATGAAATTTCCGCTTGCCGAATGGAAAACCGAAAGCGATCTGTGGCACCACCCGAGAAAGTATATCGTCCCCGCAATACTTATGCTTCTTGCAGGGTTGATATGCGTTGTGTGATATCGGCAGAATTACAAAACGGAGATTCGACTGAATCTCCGTTTTGTCTTTATTTACTGGCGTTAACGGTGTGTTGTAACAACCCGTGCTGTGCAATTGCTATTCGTTATACTTTGCACGATAAATTTCTGCTAATTTTTTTAGTTCTTCGTATTTCTTTTTTTCCAGAATTCCTTCTTCATGAGCACCTGCGTCTCTTATGGTGACACCATTTTTTTCATTTTCTTTATGAATAGCAGAAATAGCCTCCTCATACTTTTGACATATTGCTCTGCCTTTTTCAAGATATTCCTGATATATCTCTTCTCTTTGTTTGTCGGTCATATATTTCACTCCCTATCACGATTATTGCTCGCTGACAATTTCAAAAGCTTCGGGTGGCAGCAGATAGTCTTCATCAAGCTCAGTATTTATTCTGTACCATCCTTTTTCCACGGAAAGGACCTCGTATTCCTTTCCCGTTTTTAAGGCAACTAAATCTTCACCGATATATCGCACCTTCATCAGTAATGCTCCTTTACTATAAAACAATTGATAAATCGTTGCGAGTATGCAAAATTCAGGAGAACTTTTCTATCGCTCCCCTGATTTTTACTTTATCACAGCACAATATCCACGTTACTTCCGCCGCTCTTTCCCTTTGTTACGACTATCTGCTTATCTATTCTCGTTTTAAGCTCGTTTACGTGGGAGATTATTCCCACCAGTCTGTTGCCTTCTGCAAGGGAGGAAAGCGCCTTCATAGCGGCAGCGAGGGATTCCTCAGACAGCGAGCCGAAGCCCTCGTCCACAAACATTGTATCAAGCTTTATTCCACCGGCGGACTGCTGAATCTCATCGGAAAGGCCTAACGCAAGAGAGAGGGACGCCTTGAAGGATTCGCCGCCTGACAAGGTTCTTACGCTTCTTTCAGTACCGTTATAGTGGTCGATCACGTCCAGCTCAAGACCGCTCTGACTTTGCTTGTTGCCAGCCTCTTTTCTGCGCTTTAATTCATACTGCCCACCTGACATAATCATAAATCTTGTGTTGGCACGGTTTATGATCCTGTCAAAATAGTTCATCTGAATATAGGTTTCAAGGGCAATCTTCTCTCTGCCCTGCAGACTGCCGTTTGCAGTATCGGAAAGCGTTTTTATGCATTGATATTTTTCTTCTGCCACCTTTATTTCAGACAGCCTTGCCGAAATATTTATATGACTCTGTTTGTTTTTGTCTATGCGGCTGAATATGGTTTTAGAAGCCGTATCAAGCTCTGATTTTTTAATCTCAAGCTGAATTTTATCCGCCTTGTCTTTTTCAATATCCGTATCGGTGCCGTCGCCTATGCGTTTAAGAATTTCTTCCTTCGCAGACTTTAAGGAGGCGAGTTTTTCCTTGCTCTTATTCACTTCTCCGAGCGTCAGGTCGTAAGCCTTCTGAATCTCCTCCGCCGCCTTTTCAAGAGCGGTGATTTCCGCTTCGGCTTCCGACTTTTTCTTGAAGGTAAGCTTTGCCGTAAGCTCATCCAGCCTTTCTGAAAGAGATTTATTCTCAAAGGTCTTTGAGCTTACTTCGTTCTTCATTTTTTCAAGGTGTTCATTTTCTGATTTCAGAGACTCTTCGATTCTTAATAAAAGACCTTCTATTTCTCCCTTTCGGAGTATCTTTTTCTGTGCGGTGAAAATTTCACCTTCAAGCTTCTTTATTTTTTCTTCTGTATCGGATAACTTTTCCTTTATGACTGCCTTTGCATCATCAAAGGAAACGTCCCCTGCAAGCGCTGATATTTCTGCCTTTACGCTGTTTTCTTTTTCATCGGCTATGCCCTTCAGCTTGCCTGCTTCTTCTCTTGCATCGTTTGATGCCTTCTCGGCTTTGCCAAGATTTTTTTCGAGTAAATCAAGCTCCTCCTTTGTAGGCACGTCAACGGGCTTTGTCGCAAGCTGGGGATGTGAAGTAGAGCCACATACGGGGCAGGGCGTATTATCCTGCAGATTTTCCGCTAAAATGCCTGCCTGCGCTTCAAGATAGATTCTTCTTTTCTGCTTGTAATCAGCGTCCAGCTTTTCAGTAAGCTCCTGCTTTTCAGCATATTTACCATTAGCCGACTGAAAATTTTTTCTTGAAGTTTCTGCTTCGTCGATTGAGGAAAGAAGCTTTCTGAATTTCGATTTTTCTTCTTCCTTTTCCTTCTTTTCGTTTTCGGCAATGATTTTTTCTTCTCTCGCTTTTTCGAGAGTCTTTGCTTCCTCTGTAAGATCGGTCTTCTTTTCGGTAAGCTCCTGAATCTTCTTTTCAGCAGCCTTTACGGATTCGTCGGCAGATTTGATGAAGGCTTCGTTTTCGCCGAGTTTCCTCTGCTTTTCGGAAAGCTCGTCATAATCGGGCAGAAGTGCCTTTATCTCTGCCGCCTTATCGGTAAGCTTTTTTATTTCGGGGAGCTTCTGCTTTTCCTCCTCCAGCCTTGCCGTTAACTCCTTTTCTCTTTGAGCTTCGGCGGTGGTTTCGGCTTCGTTCTTCACTAAATCGGCTTTCGCTTTAGCAACGTCTTCGGCTTTGCTTATACGCTCCTTGACAGCGTCAAGCTCCTTGTGAAGCTTTTCTGTCTCTTCTCTGAGTTCCTTTTCCTTTTCTTCGTCTTCGGCAATAAGTCTTTCTAAAAGGTCAACGATCTCTTCAGAATAAAATTCCTTGCTTTTTGCATTACAGGTCTCCTGATAAAAAGGACTGTTTTCGTCGCAGACAATACCGCTTACGTACTGATTTATACTGCTTTTTATAAGACGTCGATCTTCGTCAAGCCTTTTTGCTTCCGCCTTCAGCCTTTCCTGAAGCTCGCTGTATTTCTGGGTTTTGAATATCTTCTGGAATATTTTCTTTCTTTCGTCGGTTGACGCCAGCAGTAATTTCAGAAAATCGCCCTGGGCAATCATTGCAATCTGACTGAACTGATTTCTGTCCACTCCGACAATTTCGGTGATCTTGTTGTTGACTTCTTTTTTACTGGTTAATACCGCCTTGCCGTCGGGCATATGTAATTCAACGCTTGCCTTTTCCGTAGCCATACCCTCACCACGGGTTTTCGGACGCTCGTATTCGGGGTTTCTCTTTACGTAATACTGCTTGTCCCTGCAGGTGAAATAAAGCTCTACAAAGGTAGGAGTATCAGGCTCTGCATACTTTGAACGGAACATAGAAACGTCCCTTGTAGTGCCGCTCGGCTCTCCGTAAAGTGCATAGGTGATAGCGTCGAATATGGTGGTTTTTCCTGCTCCCGTATCACCGGTTATAAGATAGAGTCCGCTTTTTCCCAGTCTGTCAAGGTCAACCGTTACCTTGCCTGCATAAGGGCCGAAGGCGGATATTATTAATTTGTCAGGTCTCATACTTCACCCTCCCAGATTTCACTTACCAGCTTTTTGATGATTTCCTTCTGAGTATCCGACATAGGCAGATCGTTCTGTTTTTCAAAAAATTCGCTGAAATGCTCGTCGGGTGATTTTTCCTCAGCGTTTTCCGCCTTGTCGATGATGTTTTGGTTTCTTGTGCGGTGATTGTCGTAATCAAGCTTCATAATATAAGGGTATACCGCACGGAGCTTTGCCATTGCGTCGGGTATATCCTCCTCATCCGTAAGAATGATACGCACGTAATCCTCCTGATAGGTCGTGCCCTTGTAAAAATCACGGGCTGTGAGTTTTTCATAGGTGCCTTTTAATTCCACCATATCACGAAGAGGCTTCAGGGGTACGGTAGTCACGGTAAGCTTGCCCTTTTCAGAAAGCTCTGCTACCGTAACGCTCTTTTTGTCGCCTGCTTCCGAGAAGGAATATTTTAAGGGCGTACCCGAATATCTTACTCTTTCGCTTTTGCAGTTCTGGGGTCTGTGGATATGACCGAGGGCGGTATAATCGAAGACGTCAAAAACAGAAACGTCCACGTTATCCGTACCACCAACGGAGATATCTTCCGAATCGGTTCTGTCTGCGCCCGTTACAAACTGATGGGTTATCATGATATTACGTTCTTCTGCATTTACACTGAGACTATCAATGACAACCTTCATAGCGTCGGTATAGGATTCTATCTCCTTATCCTCAAAGAATTTGCGGACGTGGACGGGCTTTACAAAGGGGAGCATCCATATATTTATTTTTCCGTATTCGTCGTTAAGGGTAACCGGCTTTATATCCCCGTCATAGACGGGTGACATATAAATTCTGCTCGCCTGCATAAGTCTGCCGCCAAAGGCGATCCTTTCGGGCGAATCGTGATTGCCGCTTATAACAAAGACGTGTAGCTTTCTCTTTGACAGCTCCACCAGAAAGTCGTCAAAAAGCGTCACCGCCTCCGCAGAGGGAATGGATTTATCGTACACGTCACCTGCGATAATCACCCCGTCAGGCTTCTGCTCGTCTGTTATATCAAGTATCTGCTTTAGTATGTATTCCTGATCTTCAAGCATAGAAAATTCGTTTACTCTTTTACCTATGTGAAGATCCGATAAATGTATAAATTTCATTTTTACCTCCGTGTGCTTGTTGGTTATGTTACTTTATATTATATCATAACCGCAGGTTATGATATAATCGTCCGATCCGCAGGGAGCAAATCTCCGATTTGCGAATCTGCGAGGACATTTAAAATAAGTATATAATAAATGCCTTGCATTTATTATATCA
>JAFTVU010000085.1 GCA_017465665.1 Oscillospiraceae bacterium
GAGCGATGATCTGAGCAGCGTCCTTACCGAGACCGTTGAGGATAACTCTCAGGGGCTTTTTACGTACCTTGTTAGCCTTCTCAGCGATACCGATAGCGCCCTCTGCAGCAGCGAAAGACTCGTGACCAGCCAGGAATGCGAAGCACTCTGTCTCATCCTCGAGCAGCATCTTGCCGAGGTTACCGTGACCGAGACCAACCTTACGCTGATCAGCAACGGAACCGGGGATGCAGAATGCCTGCAGACCCTCACCGATAGCAGCAGCAGCGTCAGCAGCTCTTGTGCAGCCCTTCTTGATAGCGATAGCGCAGCCTACTGTGTAAGCCCACTTAGCGTTCTCGAAGCAGATGGGCTGGATGCCCTCAACGAGCTTGTAGATATCAAGACCCTTTTCCTTGCACACATCAGCGCACTCCTCGATGGAGTTGATGCCGTAAGGCTTGATAGCAGCGAGGATCTGGGGTTCTCTTCTGTCATAAGATTCAAATAAAGCCATTGTTTTCTACCTCCTTATTACTCTTTTCTGGGGTCGATGATCTTAACAGCGTCAGCAACACGGCCATACTGACCCTTTGCCTTTTCGAATGCTGTGTTAGCATCATCGCCGGCCTTGATGAAGTCCATCATCTTGCCGAAGTTTACGAACTGGTAGCCAATGATTTCGTTATCCTCGTTCAGAGCGATACCTGTTACATAGCCGTCAGTCATTTCGAGGTAGCGGGGTCCCTTAGCCAGTGTACCGTACATTGTACCAACCTGGGATCTCAGACCCTTACCGAGGTCCTCAAGACCTGCACCGATCACGAGACCGTCCTCGGAGAAAGCAGACTGGCTTCTGCCGTATACGATCTGGAGGAACAGCTCTCTCATAGCTGTATTGATAGCGTCACATACGAGGTCAGTGTTAAGAGCCTCGAGGATTGTTCTGCCGGGGAGGATCTCAGACGCCATAGCAGCGGAATGAGTCATACCGGAACATCCGATTGTCTCTACCAGAGCTTCCTGGATGATACCGCCCTTAACGTTAAGGGACAGCTTGCAGGTACCCTGCTGAGGTGCACACCAGCCGATGCCGTGTGTGAAGCCGTTGATGTCAGCAATTTCCTTAGCCTTTACCCACTTAGCTTCCTCGGGGATGGGAGCTGCGCCGTGAGCAACGCCCTGTGCTACGGGGCACATGTTTTCAACTTCATGAGAATAAGTCATTTGAGTTTGAACTCCTTTCGATATTTTGCATGGAGCATATGACTCCAAACATACATTTATATTATACAGCAAATCACAGCGTTTTGCAATAGGAAAATCAAATTTTTTACCTCTTGCTCAAGGGGTCGTTATTTTTTCGTCATTCTATTGTCTTTTTTGATGAAATTGTAGTCAGAGCACGGGGAAAACGTTTACTGGTGCGATTTTTTGTAGGTTGTAACAATTTGAGGGGGTCAATTTATTGCACAAAAACTATTTACATTTGTGGATAAAATATGGTATACTTAATATGTAATTGTTTGGGTAATTAAGTACCGCTTTCGGGCGGATGTAACAGTCATTAAATTTCATCAGGAAAGGAAATATCACAATATGGCAAAGAAC
>JAFTVU010000086.1 GCA_017465665.1 Oscillospiraceae bacterium
GAAGAGCCTGCTGTAGAAGCTCCTGTTTATGAAGAGCCTGTCGAGGAAGCCTATGCGATTCCTCTGTACGGCTCAGATAACGATACCGCCTCTTACACTCAGAAGACCGAGCCTGAATATTCCTCTGATATTCCGCTTTTTGGTGCAGCCGAGGATATCCCCACATACGCAGAGCCCGAAGCGCCTGTTTATGAGGAGCCTGCAGCCGATATCCCCACCTATGAGGAAACTGCTCCAACATACGAAGAGCCTGTTGCTGATATACCCGCTTATGAAGAGACCACAACAGAAAACACAGAGGATGACAGCACTGCTGTTGCCGCTGCTGCTTTTGCAGGCGCAGCCGTCATCGCAGACAGCCTGACAGAGGAAGATAGCGCTCCTGTTTCCGATTACAGCGAGCCTGCTCCTGCTTATGATGAGCCTGCTGCCGATCTCAGCGCATCCGCTGAAGCTGCACCCGCTAATTCCTATAACAATTACGATACATACAGCAGCAATACAGATGCTTCAGCTGCTTCGTTTGCAACAGCCGCCGCTGTATCTGCAGCTGTTGAGGAGAGCGAGCCCGCCATTGATCTCGGCAAGCTGGTATACTGCCGTAACTGCGGTCAGGATATGTACGAAAAGGAGACTGTCTGCAAGAACTGCGGCGCTCCTAAGCGTCCTGAATATCAGCCACCCAGAACACGTCAGGGCAAGGCTAAGGAGCCGTTCAAGCTGTTCGGTATATTCAGCATTCCCTCTATTATAGTTATAGCTGTTGTTATAATTGCACTTGTTGCACTGCTCCTGCCCTCTCTCACGCAAAAGGATGATATCGTTGATACAAGCTCCAAGCCCACTACCAGCGACACATCGGGCATCACAGGCAATGAACAGCTGAACGCAGGTAATACATCCGATGATGAGGACAGCAGCTCTGTTCCCTCAGAGCCTGAGCAGACCACCACAGCTTCGACTACCGCCGCTACTACAACCACTCCTGTTGAGAGCACTCCCACGGAGATCGAAAGTGCAGAGCCTGCGGAGAGTACAGCTCCCGTAGAAAGCGAAGAGCCTGCCGTTTCCAGCAGCTCCACCTCTGCTTCTACATCTGCTACAACTCCCGCTACCACACCGTCCACTACCACAACACCCAAGCCCGATACCACCACGACAAAGCCTGTAGTCACAACAACTCAGCAGTCAGGCGGCGCTTACACTCCCTCTGCGACGATCAAGTCCCAGAACAAGGAGCGCGACAAGATGATCGCAGCATACCAGCTGATGGCAGAGGAAATGGGTAAGATCGATCTTCTTGCACGTTCGACAGCTTATGCGGTGATGTTCGATACCAGAGACGCTGACACAGCAGGTAAATCTTTCTACAACCGCGACGTTGCAGCGGCTATGCTGAAGAACATCAAGAGCGGAAAGAGCTCCGTTGCCGCGGCAGTGGCCTCCGCAAAGCCCTCTACAGCTGAGCTCAACACTGCATACAAGGCGCTTTGCAGCCTGGAGGATAAGTACAATGCTTATCTTGACTATGTTGTAAACGCAACCAAGTTCGGCAGCTACGAATCCAAGTGCGACAGCTACATGAACAGCTTTACAAACTATGCTGCTTCCAATTTCTCGCTGACAGCCATGAGCACATCCGCTCAGACTGCTACCGATAAGGCAGAATATTATGCTTCCGTTGTAAGCGACGCTGTTGCAGCAGCTGAGAACGCTGCTTCCGCATACACAACGCTTCGTACAAAGGTATCCGCACTGTCTGAAAGCAACTTCAGCAGCCAGTTCCTGACTGTAATGAACGATAATATCTCTACATACCTGAAAGCTGCAAAGTATACTCAGGCTGTAGCTTCCTACTGCGATATCCTTGCAGCAGCACCCTCTGCGTACTCCTCCGCTTACACAAGCATCAAGTCCGCAAGAGATGGCCTTAATAACCTTGCAGAGCTGTTCGCGCTGGCTCAGTATGACAATACACTGGCTAACTTCAAGAGCACTGCAAACAACTACATCGGCACTGCTTCCGGCGGCGCTGCAAAGGCTAAAAACTCTATCTGATATAGCCCTATAAACAATTACAGCTCCCGAAATATCGGGAGCTGTTCTGTTTTTTGCTTTAAAGAATATCGCTGAATTTGTTCACGGATGAACCGTCCTTATCGGCGGATCGTTCTGCTGCTGATATCTGCGGCAGCCTTTCGATAAATCCGCTGAATGGCTCATAGGGGAAGATATCAATGCTTTCTGTTATCTCGGTATCCCTTACTCTGAGAAAATCCACCACGCCTACTTCCTTGCGGTCACAGATCCGGCATTTCAGCACTGCTATCCGACAGGCTCTGTTTCCGGTAGGTATCTGCTCAACACTTTGTATAGGAGTTGAATTGTTGATGTAATACTCGGCGGTACGTTCATGCTTGTGATCGAAGCTGACAGGTATCAGACACAGTGTTTCGGATATCGTATCCATACCGCCCTTGCATTTATCGCATATATTGCCTTTTTCCGCCGCCTTTTTCACTGCATCTCTTACGATATAGGGCAGTATGAACCGCACGAATATCACCAGCAGGAAAATTATTAGCGGTATCAGCCACAGGTAATCGCCCATATCACACTTCCGCCTGTACAGCGGAAAACTTCGCTGCGTTCAGTATCTCAGCGTATGTATCAGCCTTGGATATCGCCTCAAGTACCTCCGCAGACTGTAGGCTATACACGCATTTTGTGGCAGTAAAGGTGGGAACTCTCAGCCTCTTTCCCTTGCAGGTGAACTGGAAATATACATAATTTGTTCCGCCTAAGGGCGCACGGATATAATCCGACTTGATATTATCTATATCCTTAGCGGAGAACACCTGAAACTTAGTGGGATTCAGATAGAATATGCAGGCTATCCTGCCTGTCTGTACATTTATCTTTACAACCGCATTAGAGCTGTAAAATGTGGCACAGTTGTCAAAGCCGTACTGGGACGCGTTCTTTTCGATGGTCTTATTCACCATGCGGCTGAAGAGCAGTGTCTGCCCACCGTTTACAAGATCGATAAAGGACCATATCAACGCGCCTATTTCAGCGAACATGAAAATAGCAAGAAAATGATCCATAAAGATCGATATTATCAGGGAAATTATTGCCGCTATCGCGGTAGCTACGGCCAAATGCAGCAGGATGGCTAAAAAGCTGACTTTTTTCATTATAATTGCTCCGTTTCGTTGATATCCGTAAAGTTCACGGTCGATTTAAGTATACCACCACAAACCTTAAAATGCAAGGTTATTTTTGACATTATCTCAGCAAGCTGTTCCACCTGTGGTATTCGGGATAATGCTCACACAGAAACGCATAAAACCGTTCTGAATGATCGTGGTGCCAATAATGCGCGTACTCATGCCACAGAACAGACAACACAGTTTCTCTTGGATATGCCATAAGGCGCAGATTTATTGAGATGTGTCCGCGGGTATAGGAGCAGCTTCCCCAGCGCGTTTTCATATCCTTTATGCTTATCCGCGTCGCAGGAGGCTTGAAATTGCACGAAATGAGCATAGTTCGCACCTCAGCATTAAGTTCCTCGACCAGTGCAGAAAAGTTTGTTACAGCCCATTCTGAAAGCTTCTGCTGCGCTTCTTCGGGGTGAGCCGTGAATACGCGCAGCTCGTTTTCCTCCAGCGCTACTCTCTCGCTGAAATTCCGTATGATCCTTACAGGGTATTCCTTGCCCAGCCAACGCATACTTTGTGCAGTTATTTCGCTCCGCTGCTCGCGCTCCTGCAAATGCTTAACTGCATTCAGGATGTAATCCGCGCGCTCGGTCAATATCTCCTCTATGCGTTTTATGCTGACTCTCGTATTTGCCGAAACATAAACAGTTCCATCAGCCTTTATCCGCATATTAACGTTTTTTACGCGCTTACGTGTTAGTTCGTATTTTATCTCCCGTCCGTCGGGAAGTTTGATAGTCGTCATTTGTTCTCCTGTGCTCCTCCATCAAAAAACTTGCACAGAGATACATGATCCTGTAACTCAGTAAAGCCATTCTTTTTATAGAAGTCAAATGCAGGAACTATTCTTTCCGTCTGAAGAAAAATATGCGTTATCCGTTTGCTTTTCACATGCTTTTCTATTCCTTCCAGAAAAGCAGTTCCTATGCCCTTTCCTTGATGTTCAGGTTTGATACAGAACTCAAATATGTAGTATTCCGCTCCTGTGCACCAGTGCATGATGCTGCCAAGTGAAATACCTATCAGCTCATCACCTTCATACATACCAAACGAAAGCGAATTCCTGTTACCGATAAGGTCCGTGATATATTCGTGGAGCTGATTTTTATCGCTCCAATCGTCATTCCACGGCTCGGTTGTAAATATATCAAAAAATAACTGCTTTATTTCATTTATGTCAGCAATACCTAGTTCCCTTATATCCATGTTGACACCGCCTTTTTACCTATCCTCTTCTGCTCTGATAAATTCAAAGATCCCGTTTTTCTCAAAGTCATCAATAATATGGACGGGAAGCAGCTTTCTACATATCTCTTCATCTGCCCAGATATACGCCTGATGTTCACTGCTCAGTTTCACATCTTCGTTCATCGCTTCGCAAAGGTATGCAATAATGAGATATGGATTTTCAGCATTAACCAGAGTTACATAAGCCACACGCTCGATTTTTATATCGGTTATGCCTGTTTCTTCTCTTATTTCTCTTTTCATGGCTTCCTCTGGATGCTCGCCATTCTCAACATTTCCGCCTGCATTCTCCCAGGTTCCTGCACCGATATCGTCCTCACTGCACCTTTGCATAAGCAGGATCTTGTTTATTGATCTATTGTAAATGATACCTTTAACTACTATATCCGCTTTCATATCTTTCCTCCGCAGCTCTGTATTCCTCATTTGAATCATTATAGCATGGCTGAATATGATTGTCAACAAACAAAGATCCCCCCGATTCTTCGGAGGGATCTTTTATTAACTGAAATTAAACCAGCTCAATGATAGCCATCTCAGCTGCGTCGCCGCGGCGAGGACCGATCTTATAGATTCTGGTGTAACCACCGTTCTTGTCTGCGTACTTAGGAGCGATCTCGTCGAATACCTTCTTAGCTACATCTTCCTTAGTAACATAAGCAAGAACCTGGCGCTTTGTATGCAGGGTGTTAGCCTTGCCGAGGGTGATCATCTTCTCTGCCTCCGCACGAACTTCCTTCGCACGTGTTACGGTAGTCTCGATCTTACCGTTCTCCAGCAGGAATGTAACCATGGCTCTGAGCATTGCTTTTCTGTGGTCGCTGGGTCTGCCCAGCTTTCTTGTACCTGGCATTTTCATTCTCCTTTCAATAGGAATTCGGTTTTATTGCCAACAATTATTAGTTGTTATCTTCAGATGGTGTTAAGTCAAATCCGAGGGAGTTGAGCTTAGCCTTTACCTCGTCAAAAGACTTCTTACCGAGGTTTCTGACCTTCATCATATCCTCAGGGGACTTGTTGATGAGATCGTCAACGGTGTTGATACCGGCTCTCTTCAGGCAGTTGAAAGAACGAACGGACAGCTCAAGCTCTTCGATTGTCATCTCAAGCAGCTTGTCCTTGCGATTCTCTTCCTTCTCTACCATCAGCTCAGGCTGCTCCGAATCATCGGAGAGCTCAGCGAAGAGCTTCAGTCTTTCGATAAGGATCTTTGCTGCGTAGGAAACAGCCTCCTTAGCGGAGATAGTACCGTCTGTCCAGATCTCGATGATGAGCTTCTCAAAATCGGTTCTCTGTCCAACACGAGTGTTTTCTACTGTGTAATTGCACTTGAGCACGGGAGTATAGATGCTGTCGATCGGAATAACGCCGATAACAGGCTGGAGATACTCCTTATTCTGCTCAGCAGAAACATAGCCTCTGCCTCTGTCAAGTGTAATGTCCATGTACAGCTTTGCACCTGCACTGAGAGTAGCGATGTGCATACCGGGATCGAGGATCTCTACCTCGCTGTCGGTCTTAATATCGCCGGCGGTAACTTCGCCTTCGCCCTCAGCTTCGATGTAAATGGTCTTGGGAGCTTCGCCGTACATCTTTGCTCTGAGTCCCTTGATGTTGAGGATTATCTCTGTAACATCTTCTTTTACACCGGGAATGGTGGAAAATTCATGCTGAACACCGTCGATCTTGACAGATGTAGCAGCCACACCCGGTAATGAGGAGAGTAGCACCCTTCTCAGGCTGTTGCCCAAGGTGTTTCCGTATCCGCTCTGGAGAGGCTCCAGAACGAACATTCCATAAGTTCCGTCAGACCTTAATTTAGAGGTCTCAATATTGAGCTTTTCGATTTTTTCAAGCATTTGGTAACCCTCCACAAGTTCTCGTCTGTTAATTATCCTGTGCTTACTGCTGTATTCGCTGTTAATTTTAAATCACACTCTGCCTGTGCCTTTACTCGTAAGTATTGGCACAGTCTGCAGAAATTAAACAGCAGGAGCAGATTATGAATTAAAAATAACTGCACTAAACATCTGTATGCCTTTAGGCTATTATTTAGAATACAGCTCGATAATTAAGTGCTCAGCGATCTCATAATCGAGTTCTTCGCGCTGGAATGCACGGAGTACCTTTGCTGTGCAAGCTTCCTTGTTAACTTCCAGCCACAGGGGAGTGATTCTGCCGCCTGCAACCTCGTTGATCTGCTCAAACTTCTTGCTCTTCTTGCTTGTTTCCTTCAGGGAGATAACATCGCCAACCTTAACTCTGTAGGAGGGGATATCAACTCTCTTGCCGTTCACACAGAAATGACCGTGAGTAACAAGCTGTCTAGCCTCACGACGTGTGCAAGCCATACCCATTCTGAAAACAACGTTATCCAGACGGGACTCGAGGAGGCCGATCAGGTTTGCACCTGCGATACCCTCCATCTTTGTAGCGAGCTCATAGTAGTGATAGAACTGCTTCTCCAGAACGCCATAGATGAACTTCAGCTTCTGCTTTTCCTTCAGCTGAGAGCCGTACTCGGACTCCTTCTTTCTTCTGTTGCCCTGGGGATTTCTGTTAGACTTCTTATCATAACCGAGAACTGCGGGGCTCAGATCGAGCGCTCTGCATCTCTTTAAAATCGGATCGCGATTTACTGCCATTGTAATTTCCTCCGTTATTCAATATTAATATCGGCACTTAAGCTGCCGACGCCGAGTAAACGAATAGCTCGGTATTATCTGTTATACACGTCTTCTCTTGGGGGGACGGCATCCATTGTGGGGGATGGGTGTTACATCCTTGATGAGCTTAACCTCGAGACCAGCTGCCTGAAGTGCTCTGATAGCTGCCTCACGACCTGCGCCGGGGCCCTTTACGAATACTTCAACTGTCTTGAGACCGTGTTCCATAGCTGCCTTAGCTGCAACATCAGCTGCTGTCTGAGCTGCGAAGGGAGTGGACTTTCTGGAGCCTCTGAAGCCGAGTCCGCCTGCGCTTGCCCAAGAGAGAGCGTTGCCCTGAAGGTCTGTGATGGTCACGATTGTGTTATTAAATGTGGACTGGATATGAGCAGCACCGTTCTCGATGTTCTTGCGCTCGCGGCGTCTGCGGATAACCTGCTTGCCCTTAGTTGCCATTAAAATACCACCTTTCTCGTGTGATTACTTCTTCTTGTTTGCAATAGTCTTCTTAGGACCCTTGCGAGTTCTTGCGTTAGTCTTTGTACGCTGACCACGGCAGGGAAGACCCTTGCGATGACGAGTTCCGCGGTAGCAGTTGATCTCTACCAGACGCTTGATGTTGAGAGCAACAGTTCTTCTGAGGTCACCCTCTACAACATAACCCTGGTCGATGACCTCACGGATCTTGTTCTCCTCTTCGTCTGTCAGATCCTTAACGCGAGTGTCAGGATTTACGCCAGCCTTAGCCAGAATATCATTTGCAGACTTTCTGCCGATGCCGTATACATAGGTCAGACCGATTTCTACGCGCTTTTCCTTGGGCAGGTCTACACCAGCAATTCTTGCCATAGTTTTTCCTCCTCTTAAATTGGGGTCAGGGAATTAGCCCTGTCTCTGCTTGTGTTTAGGTTCAACACAAATAACCATTACCTTGCCCTTGCGCTTGATAACCTTGCACTTATCGCAAATGGGCTTAACTGAAGGTCTTACTTTCATTTAAATAACCCTCCTTATAGGTTTGTTTACTTTGCCGCAATCACTTGGCACGCCATGTGATTCTGCCTTTTGTCAGGTCGTAAGGCGACATTTCAACAGTCACTTTGTCACCGGGCAGGATTCGAATGAAGTTCATTCTCAGCTTGCCGCTGATGTGCGCCAGGATCTGGTGACCGTTTGAAAGCTCAACTTTGAACTGTGCGTTCGGAAGAGCCTCAAGAATTACGCCTTCAACTTCCAATACATCTTCTTTAGACAAGCTTTTCACTCTCCTCGGCGATGCTTTGCTTTCTCAGTGCATTCAGTGCACGTCGAAGCCCTTTATCCGTCATTTCGGTGATATCCACCGAAACTTCGGTCTTACGGATATGTCTTGGATTCTTGCGTTTGGGGGAAGCGAGCTTGCGCTCCTTTCCATCGGCGATATACACATATCGCTCGTCAGCTCCCGTGACAACGAACCAGCCGCCGCTGTCATGCCCTGCGGAGCTTATAACAACCATGCCTGAAGTGTATTCCATATCAGTGCTCCGGTAATGTCAGTATGAGCGCCTCGCCGTTTGTTATGGCTACTGTGTGCTCAAAGTGACAGCTCAAGCTGCCGTCCGTGGTTACTACCGTCCACTTGTCCTTGAGGATGTTTACCTCAGGGAAGTTGGTATTGACCATCGGCTCGATAGCTATCGTCATACCCGGAGTAAGTCTCGGACCTCTGCCGGGCTGACCGAAATTCGGAACCTCGGGATCCTCGTGCATATCTCTGCCTACGCCGTGGCCGATAAACTTTCGTACTATCGCATAGCCGTTGGCTTCGATATGGGTCTGGACCGCATTCGAGATATCACCGACCCTGTTTCCCGCAACCGCCTGAGCAATGCCCTTATAAAGAGCTTCCTCAGTTGCTTTCATCAGTCGTTCAGCCTCATCGGAGACCTTGCCTACTCTGAAAGTCTTGGTGTTATCGCCCATAAAGCCGTTAAGCTCAGCAACGATATCGCAGGAGATGATGTCGCCCTCTTTAAGTATCTTGCTCTTGGAGGGGATACCGTGGATCAGCTCCTCATTTACGGAGAAGCAATTGTGACCGGGGAAACCGCCATAACCCTTGCAGGGGCAGCTTCCGCCATGGGACTTGATATAGTCAGCGACTATTCTGTCAAGCTCCCAAGTGGAAATGCCGGGGGCGACGTTCTTGCCTGCAAGCTCAAGAGCCTGCGCAGCAAGTTCGCCTGCCTTCAGCATGAACTTCAGTTCAGTTGGATTTTTGATCTGGATCATCTTATCAGCCCTTGACAGCCGCAAGTGTCAGCTTGGAGGTATCAGCGATCTCCTCCTGACCCTCTACAGTTACCAGCTTACCCTTGGCAGCATAGAAATCCTTGAGGGGAGCTGTCTTTTCGTGATAAGTTGCAAGACGGCTGAGAACGGTCTCAGGCTTGTCGTCCACTCTCTGAACCACCTTTGCGCCGCAAGCGTCGCAGATGCCCTCTACCTTTGTGGGCTTGTACTCAATGTGATAAGAGTTACCGCAGCCCTCGCAAACACGTCTGCCGGACATTCTGGAAGTGATCTTCTCGTCAGCAACGTGGATCTCAACGACCTTGTCGATCTGAACGCCCATCTTCTCGAGTGCCTCAGCCTGAGAAACAGTTCTGGGGAAGCCATCGAGGATGAAGCCGTTCTTTGCGTCGTCCTGAGCGATTCTGTCCTTGAGGATACCGATCACGATCTCATCGGGAACAAGGTCACCCTTATCCATGCACTCCTTAGCTGCAAGACCGGCGGGTGTGCCGTTCTTAACTGCCTCACGGAGCATATTGCCTGTGGAAATTGCAGGAATATTGAGCTCGTTGCAGACAACCTCTGCCTGAGTACCCTTACCTGCACCCGGAGCACCTAAAAAAATCAGATTCATAATATTCTCCTATTCGCGAATTGTTCAGGTTTATTCAAGGAAGCCCTTGTGGTGACGCATCATCATCTGGCTTTCGAGCGAACGTACGGTTTCAAGAGAAACACTTACTACGATCAGCAGTGTTGTACCGCCGAGGCTGATGCCCTGCAGGCTGGGTACGAACATCGAAAGGATGATGGGGAATACGGCGATGATTCCGAGGAATATCGCACCGATCAGTGTTACCTTATTGAGAGAGTTGTAAATAAAATCGGAAGTGGGCTTGCCGGGTCTGTAACCGGGGATAGCACCGTTGTTCTTCTTCAGATTATTTGCGATCTCAACAGGATTGTACTGAATGGAAACATAGAAATAGTTGAACGCGATGATCAGCACAAAATAGATGATAGCGTAAAGTACGCTGTGCTGGCTGAACAGTCTTACAAAACCATCCCAGAAAGTATCCTCTGTGCCATCGATTCCGAAGAAGTAGCAGATGGTCTGAGGGAGGCTCATGAGGGACATCGCGAAGATGATGGGCATAACGCCTGCCATCGCAACCTTTATCGGGATGTGAGTGGACTGACCGCCATACATCTTTCTGCCGACAACACGCTTAGCGTACTGAACAGGAATTCGACGCTCTGCGTTAGTCATCATGATAACGAACCATACCAGTCCGATGAAGAGGATAATTGTCAGCAGTACCCAGATTATGTTCTTCATATCAGAAGCACACAGCTTGACAAAGTACTCAACCGCGCTGGGCAGGTTGGAGATGATACCGGCATAGAGTATCATGGAGATACCGTTGCCGAGACCCTTCTCATTGATACGGTCGCCGAGCCAGATGATAAGGAACGCGCCCGCAACGAAACAAGATACGATGGTAACAGCAGCAAGAATGATGGAGAATGTATCGGCACCGCTTGCTGTACAGAACTTCAGCACGGGATTATCGTTCTCATCCTTAGCGCCCGCGAGCGTGAAATAGAACGCGATAGCCTGGAAAGTTGCGATAGCAAGTGCTGTGAGCTTTGTTATCATGTTGATCTTTTTTCTTCCCACTTCACCTTCCTTGGAGAGCTTCTCCAGGGGAGGGATAGCGACAGTCAGAAGCTGGATGATGATCGACGCATTAATGTAAGGCGTGATCGACATCGCGAGCAGTGTGCCCTTACCGAGCGAACCACCTGTCATAACGTCAAGGTAGTTCAGCAGGGAAACGCCGCCTACGATATTTCCGATCGCCTCGCTGTCAACAAAGGGAACGATAATGTTAGAGCCTAAACGGAAGAGAACGATGATTAACAGTGTGTACAAGATCTTTTTACGCAGCTGGACATCAACCCATGCGTTACGTAAGACTTGGAACATTAGATCACCTCTGCCTTTCCGCCTGCCTTTTCAATTTTTTCCTGAGCAGCTGCTGTGAACTTAGCAGCCTTTACTGTCAGGCTCTTTGTGAGCTCACCGTTGCCGAGAACCTTGATACCGTCCTTAGCATCCTTGATGAGACCGCAAGCCTTCAGAGACTCAGCGTCTACAACTGCGCCAGCTTCGAAGCGCTCCTCAAGAGCGGATACGTTTACTGTAGCGTATACTGTAGCGAAGATATTGTTGAAGCCTCTCTTGGGCATTCTTCTCTGCAGAGGCATCTGACCGCCTTCAAAACCGGGTCTGATGGAGCCGCCGGAGCGTGCCTTCTGACCCTTGTGACCCTTACCAGCTGTCTTACCGTTACCGGAACCGTGACCACGGCCGATACGCTTAACGTCCTTAACGGAACCTGCTGCGGGCTGTAATTCGTAAAGCTTCATTACTTTGCACCCCCTAGTAATATGGTATAAGAATTTAATGTGTGAATTTTAATCAAACCACTTCAACCTTTACAAGGTGAGCGATAGTCTTGATCTTACCCTTTGTAGCCTCGTTATCGGGCTGAGTTGTTACAGAGTTTACCTTGCGCAGACCAAGGGAATGCGCAGTGGCAATCTGATTCTTCTTGCAGCTGTTGAGAGAGCGTACAAGTGTGATTTTAAGAGCCATTGCTATACTTCCTTTCGTCTGCTTATAAAATTTCCTTAACGGTCTTACCTCTGAGAGCAGCAACCTCTTCAGCTGTTCTGAGAGATGTCAGACCTGCCATTGTTGCACGAACAACGTTGCAGGGGTTGTTGGAACGCAGGGACTTTGTACGGATGTTCTTGATACCAGCCATCTCGATGACTGCACGAACAGGACCACCTGCGATAACACCAGTACCCTCGGGAGCGGGACGCATCAGAACTGCGCCTGCGCCGAACTTACCTGTAACCTCGTGAGGAATTGTTGTTCCCTTGAGTGCGATCTTGTGAAGATTCTTCTTAGCATCCTCAATACCCTTGCGGATTGCGTCGGGAACTTCGTTTGATTTACCCATGCCAAAACCTACTACGCCATTGCCGTCGCCGACAACTACCAGTGCGGAGAACTTCATTACGCGTCCGCCCTTAACGGTCTTGGAAACACGGTTTATAGCAACTACCTTTTCGGCAAGCTCATAATTGTTTGCATCTAAAAGTGCCAAGTTTGTGTCCTCCTTATTAGAAATTAAGTCCGCCTTCTCTAGCGCCCTCGGCCAGAGCAGCAACTCTGCCGTGGTACACATAGCCGCCTCTGTCGAATACGACATCGGTGATGCCTGCTGCCTTTGCCTTCTCAGCAATCATCAGGCCTACCTTCTTAGCAGCCTCACAGTTACCGCCGAAGCCCTCAAAACCCTTCTCGGTAGAGGAAGCAGCGGCGAGTGTAACACCCTTTACGTCGTCAATGATCTGAGCGTAAATGTGCTGTGAAGAACGGAAAACATTAAGACGCGGGCACTCTGCAGTACCATTGATCTTAGCGCGGACACGCTTATGACGGCGAAGTCTGCTCTTGTTTTTATCGATGATTTTAACCATTTATTTTCAGTCCTTTCATTCTGGGAATTACTTCTTACCCTTGCCGGCTTTACCTTCCTTGCGGCGGATAACTTCGTTGGCATACTTAATGCCCTTGCCCTTGTAAGGCTCAGGGGGACGCTTACCTCTGATCTCGGAAGCCATCTGGCCAACCTTCTGCTTATCGATACCCTTAACGATGATCTTATTGGGAGCAGGAACTTCCAGTGTGATATCGTCTGTATCGGAAACTATTACATCGTGAGAGAAGCCCAGGTTCATCTTAACTTCCTTGCCTGTCTTCTGTACTCTGTAACCAACACCGTTTACCTCGAGCTCCGTAGCGTAGCCCTCAGTAACACCAACGATCATGTTGTTGATGAGTGTTCTTGTCAGTCCGTGGAGGGACTTGTTTACGTTCTCGTCATTGGGGCGCTTAACGATGATCTCTGCGCCTTCCTGAGAGATAGCCATGCGGCTGTTGAACTCCTTGGAGAGTGTGCCCTTGGGGCCCTTTACTGTTACTACAGAACCGTCGATCTTAACTTCTACACCTGCGGGGATAGCAACAGGCTTATTACCAATTCTAGACATGTTACCTTCCTCCTTACCAGATGAATGCAAGAACTTCGCCGCCGACATTGAGCTCGCGAGCCTTCTTGTCAGTCATGATGCCCTTGGAAGTGGATACGATAGCAATACCGAGACCCTTCATAACCTTGGGCATGTCCTTGCAGTTAGAATAGATTCTCAGACCGGGCTTGGATACACGGCGAAGACCTGTGATAACCTGAGCCTTTGTGTCTGTGTACTTGAGTGTTACTCTGATGATGCCCTGCTTATTGTCATCAATAACCTTGAAGTTCTTGATGTAACCCTCATCAAGAAGGATCTGAGCGATCTGCTTCTTCATGTTGGAAGCGGGGATATCAACAGATGCGTGCTTCGCAGCGTTAGCGTTACGGATTCTGGTAAGCATATCTGCGATAGTATCAGTGATCTGCATTCGTTTACCTCCTATTTGATAGCCGTTACGGATTCAAATTGTCCGTCGTACTGTCATGATTTACCCTTTCGGGCAGTATATTCGGAACCAGTTTGCATCTTCAGCATCGTAAGACACATCCCATGTTCCGTGAAGCCGAGCTTTATTCGTAGCCAAAAACCCGCCCGGCGAGGGAACAAATTGATGGAACTGATGTAATCGGCGTTCCTTAGTGCAGCTTACCAGCTAGCCTTTCTAACACCGGGAATCTGACCCTTGTAAGCAAGCTCTCTGAAGCAGATTCTGCAGATACCGAACTTGCGAAGGTATGCATGGGGTCTGCCGCAAATCTTGCATCTGTTATAGGCACGGGTGGAAAACTTGGGAGCTCTCTGCTGCTTAGCAATCATTGACTTCTTTGCCATAATTTTTCCTTCGTCCTTTCTTACTTCTCAAAGGGAGCGCCCATCAGGGTGAGCAGCTCTCTAGCCTCTTCATCGGTCTTTGCGGTTGTGATGAAGTTGATGTCCATACCTCTTACAGCATCGATCTTATCATACTCGATCTCAGGGAAGATAAGCTGTTCCTTGAGACCCATGGAATAGTTACCTCTGCCATCGAAAGAGTTGGGGTTGATACCTCTGAAGTCACGAACACGGGGAAGAGCAACGTTGAAAAGTCTGTCGAGGAACTCGTACATGATATCGCCGCGCAGTGTTACCTTAACGCCGATGATCTGACCCTCTCTGAGCTTGAAGTTAGCTACAGACTTCTTAGAGCGGCAGGGAACAGGCTTCTGACCTGTGATCATGCCGAGCTCGTTCATAACGTTCTCAATAATCTTCTGGTTTTCCTTTGCCTCACCGCAGCCTACGTTCACAACGATCTTGTCGAGCTTGGGAGTCTGCATAACAGACTTGTAACCAAACTTCTTGAACAGTGCGGGAGCAACGGTTTCCTTGTAGAATTCCTTCATTCTAGCCATTGTTATTACTCCTATCTGACAGCCGGATTTTAATGCGTCCGCGGTCGGCTCTGACCGCTTCTGCATTTCTTATATCCGACCCATCTCACAGGCAATTATCAGTATTTGAGCTCTGCGCCGCAGTGCTTGCAAACTCTGATCTTCTTGCCATCCTCAATCTTATGAGCTACTCTTGTAGTCTTATCGCACTTGGGGCAAACCAGCATTACCTTGGAAGCATACATTGCACCCTCAGCCTGAATTCTGCCGCCGAGCTGTCCGGCCTGTCTGGGCTTAACATGCTTTGTTACCATGTTTACGCCTTCAACGATAACCTTGCCTTCCTTTGCGGAAACGCCGACAATCTTACCGGTATCGCCCTTGTGGTGACCGCTGATAACCTTTACCTTATCGCCGGTCTTAACGTTTAAGTTATTCATACGGGGCTCCTCCTATTAAAGTACTTCGGGAGCGAGGGACAGGATCTTTGTGAAGTCCTTGTCGCGCAGCTCTCTAGCAACTGGGCCAAAAATACGAGTTCCCTTCGGATTTTTGTCCTCCTTGATAATAACCGCTGCGTTTTCGTCGAAGCGGATATATGTTCCGTCGTCACGTCTGAGACCCTTTGCGGAACGAACAACAACGCACTTAACTACGTCGCCCTTCTTTACAACGCCGCCGGGTGTAGCTTTCTTAACGGAAGCAACGATTACGTCGCCGATATTCGCATACTTTCTGCGAGTACCGCCGAGTACTCTGATACACATAAGCTCCTTAGCGCCTGTGTTATCAGCAACCTTGAGCAGTGTCTGCATCTGAATCATGGCTTATAAACTCCTTTCGTTACTATTGACGAGCTGATTACTTAGCTCTTTCGATAACGTTAACAAGACGCCATCTCTTATCCTTGGAAAGGGGGCGAGTTTCCATGATCTCAACTCTGTCGCCGATTCCGCAAGTGTTCTGTTCATCGTGTGCCTTGAGCTTGATTGTGCGCTTTACAATCTTCTTGTAAAGAGGATGACGAACATTATCCTCGATGGCAACAACTATTGTCTTGTCCATCTTATTGCTTACTACTCTACCGATTCTGGTCTTTCTTAAAGCTCTTTCCATTAGTTCTTATCCTCCTTCCTCAATTGTTTGCCGCGAGCTCGCGCTGACGCTGAATGGTCTTGATACGAGCAATGTCCTTCTTGACTGCCTTGATTCTTGTGGGGTTGTCAAGCTGATTTACGGCAAGCTGGAAGCGCAGGTTGAAAAGCTCCTGCTTGAGTTCAGCGAGCTTTTCTTCGAGCTCTGCCTCAGAGAGATATTTGATTTCTGCTGCCTTCATTAAAGCTCACCTCCGTCTTCCTTCTTAACAAACTTGCACTTGATGGGGAGCTTGTGCATAGCGAGACGCATAGCCTCACGAGCAGTCTCCTCAGCTACGCCGGCGATCTCGAACATTACTCTGCCGGGCTTAACTACTGCTACCCAGTACTCAGGAGCACCCTTACCGGAACCCATTCGAGTACCGAGTGCCTTACCTGTAACGGGCTTATCGGGGAATATCTTGATCCATACCTGACCGCCACGCTTGATGTAACGGGTCATTGCGATACGGGCAGCCTCGATCTGGTTGGACTTGATCCAAGCAGCCTCGAGTGCCTGGAGACCAAACTCACCATTAGTAACCTTGTTACCTCTGGTAGCTACGCCGGAGCGACGGCCTCTCTGAACTCTTCTGTACTTAACTCTCTTTGGAAGCAGCATTATTCGTTACCTCCTTCTTTTCTGGGCTCTCTGGGTCTGCGGGGACGACGATCGTCACGACCTCTGCCGTTGTTTCTGTCATCACGACGACGGCGATCTGTTCTCTCGGTTCTCTGAGCGGGGATCTCACCCTTCAGAACTTCACCCTTGTAGATCCAAACCTTAACGCCGATCACGCCGTAAGTTGTATTTGCTCTTGCTACACCGTAGTCGATGTCAGCACGCAGTGTCTGCAGCGGGATTGTACCCTCGTGGTAGGACTCGCTTCTTGCGATCTCCGCACCGCCGAGACGGCCGCTTACCATTGTCTTGATACCCTTAGCGCCGCTCTTCATTGTTCTGCCGATAACAGACTTCATAGCGCGTCTGAAGGATACACGACCCTCAAGCTGCTGAGCGATGTTCTCTGCAACGAGCTGAGCGTTCATATCGGGGTTTCTTACCTCGATAATCTTAACGTCAACCTTCTTGCCTGTGAACTTTTCGAGTTCAGCCTTGAGCTTATCTACCTCTGCACCCTTAGCGCCGATTACCATACCGGGCTTAGCGCACTCGATGCCGATTGTAACCTTATCAGCTGTTCTCTCGATCTGGATCGAAGGAACGCCTGCTTTATAAAGCTTCTTCTTCAGAAGCTCACGAATCTTATAGTCCTCAACAAGTGTATCACCAAAGGTTGCCTTGCCCGCGAACCAGCGAGAATCCCAATCCTTGATTACACCCACTCTGAGACCGTGTGGATTAACCTTCTGTCCCATTGTTATTCTCCTCCTTATTCTGCTTCTTTAACAACCAGTACGATATTGGACGTTCTCTTCAGAATTCTGTGAGCACGGCCATGATCCTTGGCTCTGATACGCTTTAAGGTAACACCTGCGCCTACGAAACACTCGGAAACGTAAAGGCGGCTAGCGTCCATGTTGTGATTGTTCTCTGCGTTAGCTACTGCGGACTTGAGGAGCTTTGCGAGAGGCTCACATGCTGCCTTAGGTGTGTTATTGAGTATTGCCATTGCCATTTCAACAGGCTTGTTTCTGATCAGGTCGAGTACGATACCAACCTTACGGGGAGAAATACGAACCTGTCTGAGTTCTGCTCTAGCTTCCATATTTCTACCTCCTTACTTCTTACCTGTTGTCTTGCTTCCTGCATGACCCTTGTAGGTTCTTGTAGGAGCAAACTCACCAAGCTTGTGGCCTACCATGTCCTCTGTAACGTATACAGGAACATGCTTTCTGCCATCGTGAACTGCGAATGTATGACCAACGAAGTCAGGGAATATTGTGGAAGAACGGCTCCATGTCTTGAGCACCTTCTTCTCACCTGCTTCGTTCATCGCGAGAACTCTCTTCATGAGAGCTTCCTGGACATAAGGTCCCTTTTTGATGCTTCTTCCCATCTTAATTATATCCTTTCAAGTTTAGCTGCAAGTTAATGAGCAGCGGTATCGGCTTGCCGTTTTACGCACAACTTTAATCATGATGTGCAACGCTGTTCTTGTTAACAACAACTTTTGGGTTAAATTACTTAGAATTTCTTCTCTTAACAATGAACTTGTTGGAAGCCTTCTTGGTAGAACGTGTCTTGTAACCAAGAGCGGGCTTGCCCCAAGGTGTAACAGGGCCGGGACGGCCGATGGGGGACTTACCCTCACCACCACCGTGCGGGTGGTCATTGGGGTTCATTACAGAACCGCGGACTGTAGGTCTGATACCCAGGTGACGTGTTCTACCAGCCTTACCGAGGTGAACGTTCTCGTGGTCGAGGTTGGAAACACCACCGATTGTTGCCATGCACTCTGCGGGAACATATCTCATCTCGCCGGAGGGGAGACGTACC
>JAFTVU010000087.1 GCA_017465665.1 Oscillospiraceae bacterium
GGGTTTCTGCGGGCAAGCGAAAGCGTAAACTATCTCTCCCCGCTCCTCACAGCAATGCTCAATTCGACGGTGATGAATTCAGAGCATCGTATAAACAGCAATCTGTTCAAGATTGCGGTGGATCTTGGCACTCTCTCCCACATGATAGCTGCGGCGAATGAGGTAGACGATGAAACCGTCAGAGATCTGCATAGAATGTGCGTGGAGGAGGTCAGAAGAATAAACGGCGGTATCTCCACAGAAAGCGCTGTGAAATTTCAGCAGGACTAATATATGCCGAGAATTATTGTTACAAGCCGTTTTCTGAAGGGCGGCACCTCTGTCAAAAGAGGAAACCTTGTAAAATATATCGCTACCCGAGAAACGGTTGAGATATATACTACGCAGCAGAGCGCATTACCTGCAACGGATGGACAGGTGCAGTTCATAAATGAACTACTCAATGAATTTCCCGAGGAGAAAGACTCTCTCGAATATGAGGACTACAATGTAAATCCCACCCGAAGCAACGCCACCGAGCTTATATCCGAGCTGCTCGAAAGAAACGCAGACCGTATAGCTGACCGAGAAATATTTGTGAGATATATTGCACAGCGCCCCGGTGTTGAGAAACTCGGAAAGCATGGTCTGTTTTCCTCGGACAACAGCGAGATACAGCTTGCAGATGCAATGAAAAAAGTTGCACAGCATGACGGAAATGTATGGACTCATGTGGTGTCGCTGAACAGAGCCGACGCTGAACGGCTGGGATACACCTCTCCCGAAATGTGGAGAAGCGTTGTTATGAAAAACCTTGCCGTCATTGCCGAGGCACAAAGAATTGACCTTGAAAAGCTGCGGTGGTATGCTGCGTTTCACAATACGGCTCACCATCCGCATATACATCTCATCGTGTATTCCGATGTGCCGAAACAGGGATATCTCACTAACGAGGGTATAGAAAAAATACGGAGTGCCTTTGCAAATACAATATTCGTGTATGAGTTGAATCAGATATATGAGCAGCAGACGGTGGTGCGTAATACTCTGCGTTCAGACGCTGCTGCACTTATGGAATCTCTGACATCAGAGCTTCAGAACGGCGGAGAGATAAGTCCGCAGCTTGAAACGCTTATTATAAAGCTGTCAAGACAGCTTGCAAATTCCAAAGGAAAGAAAGTATACGGTTATCTTCAGCCAAAGGTAAGGGAAACCGTAAACGAAATAGTTCGGGAGCTTGCGAAGAATCCATCTCTGCAGAAAATGTATGCGGAGTGGTGCAGGCTCGAGCAGGAAAAGTATTCGAGCTACACAAATGTAATTAAGAAATTCCCACCCCTCGAAGAAAACAAGGTCTTCAAGCCCATAAAGAACTCCGTCATCCGAGCTGTTCTGAATATGGATATATCTCCCGAACTTGAAATTCCAATACCGAGTATTGCTCCCGATGAGGTTGAGGAAATCTATGACGAGCCGCAGGAGAACATCACCGCCGAAAGCTACCATATGAACTGGCGAGGCGACTACAAGACCGCCTGTGGCTTAATGTATGACGGCGACTATGAAAACGCTCTCGCTCTGTTTCAAGAGGAGGCTGATAAAGGCAATGTTCCTGCAATGTACAACATAGCGAAGATGTATCAACGAGGACAGCTCGGTGAAGAAAATATCCCAAAGGCACAGGAATACTATGCAAGAACGCTGAAAGGCTTTCTGTCCCTTGAATCCTCTGCGGGAAAAATGCAGCCGTATGTGTGGTATCACATCGGAAAGCTGTATAACCTCGGATATGGAACGGAGCAGAACTATGCCGAAGCCTTCAAGTGGTTTCAGAAATCAGCGGAGGCAGGTAATAGCTATGCCCAATACTCCCTCGGTGGTCTGTATCACTACGGAAACGGAACTGAACAGGA
>JAFTVU010000088.1 GCA_017465665.1 Oscillospiraceae bacterium
ATCTATCAAGAGGACGGCACTTTAGTAACGATGCTGTCGCTTGAAAAAGACAGCATACCAAACAGTATGGCATATACAGTAGCATCATCAGGTAGGTATTATCTGATGATAGGTGCGGGTGGAGTAACAGGCGAAAGTAGCGGTGTCAAGTATTACTCAGCGACCGCTAATGCTGAAATAACGATATTATAGGAGGTCTATATGGCAATCAAGGTAGTATTTAAGGATGGCACAGAGCTTGCAGTCAAGGGTGGTGTTCCGTGTTACACTACACCCTATCAGGGAGTTAATCGTGAGCACATCGCCATCAGATGCACAGAGGGCAGCATAAGCTTTGATGATCTCAAGGCTATTTGTTCTGATAGCAGCAGAACAGCGGAGATAACCACCATATGCACAGAGCTTGTCCCCAAGAAAATTACAAATGAGGCGGGTGAAGAGGAGATATCCTATATAGAAAAGGTAACTCAAAAGGTGCATTATGACATGACATTGCCTGTGTCTGTAGGCTATGAGATGTCGGATGGCGAGGAGCTGATGGTTATGCGCCTTGCGCAGAAAACATCGGCGGAAAAGTCGCTGGAGCAGTTAGCGTCTCATGAAAACGAGCTTGCAGTTACACAGATGGCTCTTATTGAGCTTGCGTCGGGAGGTGAGTAATATGGTAAATTTCTATGTAATGATGATCGGCAAGAAAGCCATCTCACTTGAGGATGTTCCCGATAGATGGTATAATGCTGTCGCAGCAAGGCTTGAGGAGGTGCAGTGATGGACAAGCTTGAGAGAATAGGAGCAACGGCAATTCTGGCGGGGGTATTTACATGGTTTGAAATGATAGCTGTGCCGTTCCTTCTGCTGATCCTGCTGCAGGTCATAGACTACGGCACAGGTCTTGTGGCAGCAAAGTATCGCAACGAGACGATAAACTCATACAAGTCGTTTAATGGAATATCCAAGAAAATATGTATGTGGTTGCTTGTAATCATAGGTGGTGCTCTGGACTGGCTTGTCGCTTATGCAGCTGCAAATGTAGGGCTGGATCTCGGTGTGTCGGTCATCGTGGCTGTAATAGTCTGCGCATGGCTGATGTGCAACGAGATAATTTCGATACTGGAAAACATGATAGACATCGGAGTTCAGATGCCTGCTTTCCTGCTGAAGATAACAAAGCATATTCAGAGCAAGGTTGAGGATTCCGCTGAAACAGACGATGACAAGGAGGATGACGATGTATAAAGTAACACTTGATCCCGGGCACGACCATCAGAGCAATGTGTCCCCGACAAACAGCCGCTATGTAGAGGGCGTGCAGATGTACAAGCTTGCGGGATATCTCGCAAAGGCTCTGGAGGACTATGGTATTGAGGTGGAGATCACACGAAAGGATATCAAGGATGCTCCGTCTCTTACAGAGCGTGGCAGGCTCGCAGGCAAGAATGGCAGCGACCTGTTTATCTCGCTGCACAGCAATGCACCCGGGAAAAGAAAAGACGGTACCTATGATACTTCAATTACGGGTACATATATC
>JAFTVU010000089.1 GCA_017465665.1 Oscillospiraceae bacterium
CATAACAGCAATTTCAGCGTTTCCGAAGCCATAGGGATTTCCGCCTGTGCTCCAGTTTGTGCAGTATGAATAGTAGTATGTGTCGCCTACCTTGAGTATGCTTGAATCCTCAAAGAGATAAGGAGGATTCATTCTTACTGCATTGCCTGAAAGTGATGTCATGTCAGCACCGAGCTTGATAGCTCTTGCTGTGCCGGGATCAGCAGCCTTTCCGGAAGGAACGCCGCCGCCTACATAAAGGTAACCTGTACCGTCATCGTCAACGAGAACAGCAGGATCGAAAAGCCATTCTACATCGCCGAAGCCGTTTGTACTCTTGTTGATAAGCGCCTTGCCAATAGGATCTGTGTAAGGTCCTTCGGGGCTGTCAGCTGTAAGTACGCCGATGCCGCCTGCGCTGTCTGCAAAGTAAAGGAAGAACTTATCCTTGCCGTTGATTGTTTTCCATGCTGCGTCGGGAGCCCATGCGTATGTCGCCCACTTTGCAGCACCGTTCTGAGTTCTGCCGTTTCTGCCTGCAACCGGAATAGCACCGTGGTCTGTCCAGTTTACGAGGTCAGCAGATGAGAAGCAGTTGATTGTACCTGAATTATATGTGTTTACCTGAATTTTTCCGTCTGATCTGTACTCAGGAGCGTCGTTTGTTGTGTATACATAAAGTCTGTCCTTGTATACCATGAAACCGGGGTCTGCTCCGAAGCGCTGTGTCCAGAGAACGTTGTTTTCGCCCTCTTTTTTCCAGCTGTCAGCGATAGTGATAGTGCTGAATTCTGCCTCAAGCTTTGAGGTATCAACAGCCGGTGTATTATTCGGGAATTCCTTGATCTTTCCGAGGATATACTGCTGGAGAAGAACGAGGTCGTTTGATTCAGCCTTGCCGCTCTTGTCAACGTCGGCTGCCTTTGTGATATTTGAATCTGTGATGTTTCCAAGAACTACTCTGCGCGCGAGAACCATATCAAAAGCGTCGATAACGCTGTCCATTGTTGTATCGCCGCGGATAACGCCGCCTACAGGAGCAACTGCAGGAGGTTCGGGATGTCCCTCACCCTGAATTCCTGTACCTGCAACAGCACCGATAACCTCGTCAACATAGAAGTTTGTGAGAGATTCTGCTGTTTCAATGTAGATCTTTACATTTGAAGCGTCATCCGGAATCTTGTAATTTGTATTATAGAGCTGTGCCCATGTATCTGTGGGAACTGTCCAGCTGTCGATTTCATCATATGCAGTTTCACCGGATGCGTCAGTGTACTCGATCTTCATCATCATAGTAACTGTTTCGCCGGAATTCTGCTTAACGTGTGCGCTGAGACTGTATTCCTCGCCAGCCATGAAGATATTGCTGGGAAGTGAGTATGCTGCACCCTGCCATGCGCTTGTTCTGTCGCTTACGAGAAGTGATTTGCTTCCCCACTGTGTGTAGTGCTCGTCGCCGCTCTGTGCAACAGCATTGCCGCCTCTGTCGGTCCAGCTCTGAACGCCGTCCTCAAATCCGCACTGGAACCACCAGCCGTATTCGTTAGGCTCCGGAGGTGTCGGAGGAGTAACTTCGCCGCCAACTACGTCGTACTGATAATTCTTACCGTCGCCCCACTGGCTTGTAGGAATCATCTGTGAAAGTGTTGTATAAGCTGTCTTAGGCTGATTGCTCTTGTCAAAGAGAAGCGCATCTGAACCGGATTTCAGCCATGAGTTAGCGTCGTTAGGACCCCAGATACAAACAGCTGTTACACGGTTGGATGAGTTAAGGCGTGATTTATTCCACTCCTTGGCATAATCAAAGATTGCCTTGTACTTTGCTGCCTGATCCTGCTGAGAATAC
>JAFTVU010000034.1 GCA_017465665.1 Oscillospiraceae bacterium
CATGCGCTGAGATCTATCCGCGGAGGTGGCAGGCATGACGCTTAACGGATGGGCGGTCCGAGAGCAGTATGACAGCAGCGTGTATTTCAGTGGCATGAACGAGCACAACAGGCCGATATTCGAGCCGATGAGTGCGAAAACCCGCGTATACAAGAGCGAGCTTGGCGCAAAGGTAGCCTGTCACCGCATCAGGGATACAGGCTATGAGGGAAGCCCCGAACCGTTCCTGCTTGAGGGTGTACAGGTTGCGGATGAAGCGGATGCACAGGAAGCACCGCCCGAAGAAAAACCATGCTTTGAGCAGTTCATAACAGAAGTCGAGCCGCCGCCTGAGGGCTGGAGGATACTTGACTGCTTCGGCAGATATCTTGCACTGATGTACAACGGAACGCATTATATCATCCGCACCAAGGACGGACACGAACAGTACGACAACTGCACTGTGGCGGCGGATATGTGGTGCAAGCTGCGCTCGGCCACTCTCAAGGCACGGCTGAAGAAGCTGGGAGGCGCAGGATGATAGAATGTCCGCACTGCAAGAAGCCGATAGGGAGCGGAGCTGTTATCTGCCCGTATTACAAGGGACAGACCATCTGCATGAGCCACTGCAAGCAGTGCAAGCACGGCTACGAATCGCTCAGCGCAGAGATACGGTGCAGATATTACGATGACAAGAAGCTGTATCAGCTTGCAAGGGAAGAAGCCCTGAAGACTGCCGCAGCTGCTGCCGCTGAAATGAAGCGCGGAAGAAATTCCGCATAAAAAAAGCCCTGTCCGAAACGGACAGGGTAGGGAAATGTGTTTTTGCAATCGCTTGCAAACCTTGAACACTTATATTATACAGCATTTCCCTGAAAAAGTCAATAGAAAAAGCTCTCAAAAAACGGCACAGGGATGCCGTTTGAGGGGCTTGTAATGAGTATTAACATCTCGACCATACATCGGGATAACAGGGAAGTGAAAAGTTGAAGAGTACCTTTATACGGGAAAAGTCTCTGACTGCCCGTAAATGCAAATACAAGGAAGTTGACTGGTTCGAGTATTCTGATCATGAGCAGGAGGCAGTAAGACGCACAAGGCGGAGCAGATCGCGCGCCTCCCCTCCTAAGATCAAGAAGATGAACAACGAGTACAGCCGACGATATTTTCAGTGGCTGTTTTTCAACAATTTCGAGGTAGGAGACTATCATCTTTCACTTACATTTGATAAAGACCATCTTCCTAATACATTTGATGATGGCAAAAAAGAGGTTGATAAGTATATGCGGCGTTTACGCCGTATATATCAAAAAGCTGGTGTTGAACTAAAATATCTGATGGTATATGAGGGCAGACATTCAAAGTCAAGACTTCATTGGCATTTGATCATCAACGGTGGCAAGGCAATAGATCGCGATGCTATCGAAGATATATGGAAGCTCGGCTATGCGAATGCTGATCGCTTGAGATTACAAGGCGAGAAAAGTTTTCAGCAGCTAAGCGGATACCTCATGAAGGAGCAAGGAAATTCGGAGAAGAACGAACGATCGTGGAGTTCATCACTTAACCTGCTCCGCCCTGAAAAGAATCCGAGTATCGTCACAGATGATTACAAGATCAGCAAGCGGCGAATGAAGCAGATACAGGAAGCGGCAAGGAATGACGAGGTCAGACCTTTTGTTGAATCCATATACAAGGGCTTTGAGCTCATCCATTACCGCATCGGTACAAATGAGGTCACAGGCAGACCGTTTGCACGGCTCTGTCTGAGGAGAAAGGAATAGATATGGCGGATATAAAGGAATATGTTGAGAAAACACTCAAGACTGCGTTACAGGCAGTATTCCCGAGTGTTGTACAGCTGTTGTATGAGAGATTCAGCGAGCCTGCATTCCGCAGGTGGGACGCTGTATACATAGAGCTCGCAGAAGACAGCGAGCACCGCTGCGGTAAGTACATCACTGTTGATGTTACAGGACTGGACACAGAGGGAATCAAGAGGACTGTAACGGAAAAGCTGAACTGCAGCATCCCTAAACGTCCCATAGCGGCAACCGAATACGGACACGGCGTGTGTCCGAGATGTAAGACGCTTATAACGGAAAAGTACGCCTCACACTGCTCCTGGTGCAGTCAGGCGATAGATTGGAGGAAGTAAAATGACAGAAGAAACACTGAAGCTGCTGGGCAAGCCTGCAAATGACATGGAAAAGGGCATCCTTGAATACATAACACCGATGATCTTCACACCGCAGGAGAACGTCATAGAGCATAAGAAGCTGACGCTCAAGGGCTGCGTTGAGCATTGCATGAAGAAAGGCAAGCAGTTCGAGATCAAGAGCGGCAATTTCGGATTTGCACCGATCTCTCCCGAACAGCATTTTGCATGGGTAAGAGAGTATTTCGGACTGGATGATACGGGAGCACTTCCCAAGGCAATACCCATGCCGACGGCACAGCCTGCAGCTGCGCCTGTGCTGAACATCAACCTCGACGATCTTTTCGATTGAGAGGTGAAAAGGAATGGAATACAAGGAATTACTGGCACTGCCGCGTGGGAAATTGGAATATAAGCTCGTTCCTGATCCTACAGTAGCGTACACGGCATTTATCCACACCACCAAAAAGGGCACGGTGACGCTTTGTGTGGATATATACAAATGCAGTGACAATGAACGCTGGAACAGAGGCAACCGCAGAAAGCTCCCTTATAAGCTGACAGAAAGGCACTTTATCACGCAGCACGGAGAATGCGGCGGTACACGGTACAATGCTGAGAGCGGCGAGTTTATAAGAGGCACGTTCAAGATAGGCAGGAGCGATGTGGGTTCATGGG
>JAFTVU010000023.1 GCA_017465665.1 Oscillospiraceae bacterium
TTGATAACCAAAAATCGAGATTATTTTAAAAGTTCATATAACTTGCACAAAATTTTCTCTTTCAGTTTATGCACATATACCTGACTCACTCCAATCTCTACGGCTACCTCTCGCTCTGTCCTGTCAAAATAAAAAAGCTGGATAATGAGGTTTCTCTCCTCATCATCCAGCTTTGACAAAGCCTGTTCGAGCATTATTTTCTGTGTGACCGACTCATACAAGTCAATGGTCTTATCGGGGAAATCCATTCCAAGCTCCATGAGCCTGTCCAGGGAGTCCTCTCTGCTCGGCTTTACTGAAATCCTCTCGTTCTCACAATCAATGAAATATCTTTCCTGCTTTCTGTCCTCCTCCGCATACTTGATTTGGCGGTCGGATTTGGTGATATATTCATATATTTCCCTGCTTACAGCGTATGGTGCGCCGTTTATGTATATATAGTATTCTTTATTTTCAGACATTTTTGTCCCTCCTGAATCAGTCAATTTTTTAGTTTCGAATTTCAACTGATCCGGAGGTGACCTGCACCGCAAGTCACGATATATAAAAAAATAGCCGAGGCTGTTTTTAATTACAGCCTCGGGTGAAATTGTTTTTATTTCATCGAGAAGCATTAGCGAGTACGACATAAATTCAAGAGAGATTATTGTGCTGCCAATATCACGCAATAACCTTCCGATGTCATAGGCTGATTTCGCTATGACAATCATCTCCTGTATATATTTTATCTATCCCGTTATCTTCCTATCTCTGCTTAAATCAGAATTCCCCATTCAGCAAGTATCAAATCTGCCGAGTGGGGATTTCTCCTTGTACTTTACTTTTTATACAACTATCATTATTGTTTCCGCAAGAAGAAAACAGACATTATCTCTGCATCGAGATTCGACATTTTTTGCTACATAATGCTTTATAACGCCTAGTATAACTGATTTTTACTCACCAACGCATATCAACATCAAATAACTTTTCATCAGATAACATAATTGTTTCCACTCTCCGTTTTCATGAGATCAGCAATTGTGATATTATCAAAAAAGTCATTGGTTATCTTATAGAAATCATGCCACATTTTCATTATTCTGCATTCAGACGGACAGCACCCTTGTGCTCCGCTGTTGCCAATACAGGAAACTGGTGCAAGATCTCCCTCAGTAAGTCGGAGTATTTCACCGACCTTGTAATCCTCGGGAACTCTGTTCAGGCGGTAGCCGCCGCCCTTGCCGTGAACACCTACTACAAGGCGATTTTTGGACAGCACGGGAAGTATCCTTTCAAGATATTTGAGGGAAAGCTCCTGCCTTTCCGCCACGTCCTTCATGGGGATGAAGTCGCCGTTATAGTGCTCTGCAAGATCGATCATTACCTGCAAAGCATATCTTCCGCGTGTTGAAACCATCATAGCTTTTCACCTCAAAACCTTTCTGTTTTCGTTCTGTGCAGAATTTGGAGCACAATTACTTTTTATCAGACTTTACAACAACTTTTCTATATGTATCAAAGCGCACCCATTTTTCGAAGAATTCACTCTGATCGCCCTCGGAGGTTTCCGAATACTCGTTAAGGAACCGCTTAACTTCCCAGTCAGAAGTCACCCTGACCTCAAAGCCGCGTCCGTTTATCACAGGCATACCGCCGTAGGTATACTCTGCTGTGGGGAGTATCTCAACAATCCTCCTATCACGCACCTTGACAGAAACTCCGTCACGCAGCACTATGATATCAAAGCTGTCGGGATACTTGTAGCTGTCGCCCGATATGGGTATCTCATCGCCTACCGTATAGGTGGACTTCACAGGCTGATATTTCAGCACGTTAAGGCTGCTTGTATCGTAATAGAATTCCTCAAAGATATCGCCTCTCGCAGAAAGCTCTCCGTATTTGAAGGAAGCCTTTTCCGCGGAGGAGCCGCCCTTTTCGCTCACCTTCTCAACAACGCCGCAGGCAGAGGTCATGTTGCTTACACGGTCAATGAGTATCAGCTCACCAAGGGTCTTGTGCGAAGAAAATACATCAACTGCAATAGCCTCGGTAAGAAGAATATCGCAGACTGCAATACCGTTTTTGCCGAGAGTATCAGTCTTGATATGCTCGCCTGTGTTTACATCAATAGCATGATCAATACCTGTAAGGATGCCCGAGATTGTCTTTGTTCCGAGCTTTACAAGGTAATCCTTGCCCACAGTAAGCTGTTCGTCATCCATCCACAGGAGAGAAGCCTTTATTCTCTTGTAGACTGCAATATCTGCCTCTTTGATAAGTACACAACCACGGGAAACATCCACCTCTCTGTCAAGGGAGATCGTCACAGGCTGACCCTTATGCGCGGTCTGCACGCTTTTATCGGTCATGAGAATGCCCTTGACCGATGCTTTCTCGTTACTGGGAAGCGTTACTATCTCATCACCTACACTGATGCTTCCCGCCTCGATCTGACCCTGAAAGCCTCTGAAGGTGTGATCAGGGCGGCACACTCTCTGAACGGGCATATAAAAGCCCTTTTCGCTGTCATCGGAAGAAATATCCACAGTTTCGAGGTATTCAAGAAGAGGCACTCCCTCATACCACTTAATATTGTCGGATTTTACCGTAACATTGTCACCCTCGGTTGCGGAGAGAGGAATTATCTGCACGTTTTCAAGGGAAAGCTCCTGCGTAAGCTCAGAAATCTGCTTTGCGATTTCATTGAAGCGCTCCTCGCTGTAGCTAACCAAGTCCATCTTATTTACAGCAAAAACGAAGTATCTGATACCCATAAGGCGGCAGATCCTTGCGTGACGTCTTGTCTGCACCAGCACTCCCTGCGAAGCGTCCACAAGGATAACAGCAAGGTCAGCAAATGAAGCGCCGACCGCCATATTTCTCGTGTATTCCTCATGACCGGGAGTATCGGCAACAATAAAGCTACGGTTGTCGGTGGTGAAGTAGCGATATGCAACATCAATGGTGATGCCCTGCTCACGCTCAGCCATAAGACCATCAAGCAGCAGCGAATAGTCGATCTTTCCGTTTCTGCTGCCGACCTTACTGTCAAGCTCCAGTGCCTTCTCCTGGTCTGTATAAAGCAGCTTGGAATCGTACAGGATATGTCCGATAAGCGTGGATTTTCCGTCGTCAACGCTGCCGCAGGTTATAAATTTAAGCAAGCCTTTCATCAGAAATAGCCCTCCCTCTTGCGGCGCTCCATGCTTCCTGCCGCTTCATTGTCGATAACTCTCGAGGTCCTCTCGGAGGATACCGAGCTTAATGTTTCCTCAATGATCTCGTCCAGTGTGTCTGCGGTTGACTCTATTCCTCCCGTAAGAGGATAGCAGCCCAGCGTTCTGAAACGCACAGACTTCATCTGGGGCACTTCGCCCTCCCTCAGCGGGAAACGCTCATCATCAACCATGATGAGATTTCCGTCTCGCTCGACCACGGGGCGCTCCTTTGCAAAATACAGTGGTACGATATCTATCTTCTCGCGCTGAATGTACTGCCAGATATCCTTTTCCGTCCAGTTGGAGATCGGAAATACTCTGATACTCTCGCCCTTGTTGATCTTAGTATTGTAGAGCTTCCACATCTCGGGGCGCTGATTTTTGGGATCCCACGCATGAGCCGCATTACGGAAAGAGAATATTCTCTCCTTGGCACGGGATTTCTCCTCATCGCGTCTGCCGCCGCCAAAAGCTGCTGTAAAGCCGTATTTATTGAGAGCCTGCTTCAGTGCCTGTGTTTTCATGATATCGGTGTAGGCGGAGCCGTGATCAAATGGATTGATCCCCTGATTTACGCCGTCCTCATTGATATATTCGAGCATTTCAATGCCCAGCTTTTCTGCTGTTCTGTCGCGGAACTCTATCATCTCGCGGAATTTCCATGTTGTATTTACATGAAGAAACGGAAACGGAGGCTTCTCGGGATAAAACGCTTTCATCGCAAGATGAAGCATTACAGAGCTGTCCTTTCCGATAGAGTAGAGCATAACGGGCTTTTCGCACTCCGCCGCTACCTCCCGTATGATGTATATTGCTTCTGCTTCAAGCTCGTCAAGATGTGAAAATTCGCTCACACTGTTTCCCTCCTAATATTTATTGGATTCTTTCGGGTCTATTGCTATTTCAGCGGTCTTACCGTCGGGCTGCTCGATGACCCAGCACAGCAAGCCGTCCTTTTTCTCAGTATGCACTTTACTTCCCATACCCCCGATATCTGCACCGAGATAAAAGCTGATGGCATATACGGGGCACTCCTTTATACAGGAGGTGCATCCCCAGCAGTCCTTGGGGTATTTTATGTATGCTTTTTTGTCTGCGCCGAGCTTTATCAGCGTACCGGGACATACCTCATGGCATCTTCCGCAGCCGACGCACTTATTTCGGTCAATTGCTATGCTCATAGGTCTTTTGTCCCTCCTCGGTCAGGTCACGCAGAATGATCTTTATCTCGCCGTTCTCCATTCGTGAATTGACGTATTTTCTCCAGTTGATATCATCCTTTTCGGGGTGGTCGAGGTTTTCTGCAAAGCTGTGCCAGCGTGTTTCATGACGTGCTCTCAGATGCGCTATCACGCTCCTGCATATCGTCAGACGCTCCCGCAGCTCATAGATATACATAAGCTCCTGAAAATCATCGGCATGGAGAGCATCCGACAGCTCTGTCAGCTGCCTTATCTTGTAATCAGCGATGTCAAGCTGCTTTCCGTTAAAGCGGTAGTTTGTCTTGATTCCGCCTGCGTAGCTGTCCATAACGGTCTGCATTGCTTCCTCAAGCTGTTCAGTGGTGAACTGTGATCTATTTTCTCCGATAAAGCGTTCGATTTCGGAGATGTGAGCGTCAATTTCGCTGCCACTGATTGAGCCTGTCGTGTTTTCGGAAATATAATCGACAGCCGATACCGCTGCGATCTCGCCCTCGGCAAGTGCGCCTGTCACATATTTCTGAGGACATCCGCCCGCCACATCACCTGCTGCGAACAAACCGCTGATAGTTGTGGCTCTCTTGGTATCCACCCAATATCCGCTTGCCGTATGACCGCCGACGATATACGGCTCAGTTCCTTCTATCTCCACATTAGCTTGTGACGGGAGCTTTCCGCTTTCTATCCATCTTATAGTCTGGGAAGGTGCCATGTTGAGGTAGGCTTTCAGCAAAGATTCCTCCTGTTCAGGGGATATGCCCTCAGTTCTCAGATAACATGGACCTCTACCCTCGATATTTTCATTTACTGTGCCGTAGACACGCTCGGAGGTTGTAAGTCCGTACTTTGCTTCGTAGACCTCACCCAGGGAGTTTATCTGCTTTGCGCCTGCGCCCTGAGCAAGCGTGCCCGTGGGAGCTATCGTATCCTTGCAGCGAAGCGCGATAAATCTCATCTCAAAGGTGGTCATCTCAGCACCGTGCTTTATTCCCATCGCATAACCTGCCCCCGTATTAAACGGAGGATACCACATCTTATGCCTTGAGAAGCCAGGGTTATTAGGCTTGTACAGACCTGCCGCACCGCCTGTTGCGATAATTACCGCCTTTGCTTCGATGATGTAAAATGTATCGTTTTCTATTCCAATACCGAATGCGCCGTTTATCTTGTTGCCGTTGACGGAAAAATCGATGATGTTCACCCTGTTCAGCACCGTCACGTTCGGGAGCTTTTCAACAGCTGCTGCAAGTATAGGCTTGATGTTTTCACCATTTATCTTCAAATTACGGTTGCCTCTTGCAACATATTTACCGTTCTCGTCTTTCAGAATTACAAGCCCGAGCTGTTCAAGCCTTTCGGTGACCTTGTTGAGCCGCTCGGACATAGTATAGAGCAGATCATCACGGACGATGCCGTCTGCGTCTTTCTTGGCATAGTCCACATAATCCTGCGGAGTTCTGCCCTCAACGATATAGGCATTAAGTGCGTTTACGCCTGCGGCAAGACAGCCGCTTCTTTTGATGTTAGCCTTTTCGCATATCAGAATTTCTGTTGCGTCCGATTTTTCGGAAGCCGTAAGCGCTGCATAGCATCCCGCTGTACCGCCGCCAATAATAAGCAGATCGGTCTTTAACCTTTCGACTCTCACAATATCACCGCCCATTCTCCGATAGATAATTTTCGACGGACAAAATGCTGTTTGCACCGTCAGCCGCCGCCGTTATGACCTGACGAAGTGCTTTTGTGCGGACATCGCCCGCCGCAAATATTCCCTTTGCAGATGTAACGCAGTCCTCGCCCGCTATGACATATCCCTCGGGAGAAAGCTCTGCCAGTCCTTGTAACACGCCGCTGTTGGGTACGGTTCCTATTGCTGCGAAAACCCCGTTGACGCACAGCGTTTCCTCCGCACCACTGTGGTCTATCTTAATAGCTTCTACCCGCTTGTCGCCGATTATCTCCACGGGCACAGCGTTCAGCACCAATTCGATATTGCCTGCGGAGCGAACTCTCTCCTGAAGCGTTTTGTTTGCTCTGAACTCCTCACGCCGATGAACAAGATATACCTTTTCAGCAATTTTAGATAGAAAAAGTGCATCTCCAAGAGCAGTATCACCGCCGCCAATGACTGCAACGTTTTTGCCTTTATACAAGGCTCCGTCGCAGACTGCACAGTATGATACACCTTTTCCCGAAAACTCCGCTTCGCCCTTGATGTCAAGCTTACGGTGTGAAGCTCCTGCTGCATACACGATGGTTTTTGTCAGAATGCTACCGCCATCGGAAAGATTAACCTTATAACCTTCGTTTGTGGGAGCGATATTTGTGACCTCGCCCTCATAAAACTCAGTGCCGAATGCCTCGGCGTGTGCTCTGAACTTTTCTCCAAGCTCAAAGCCGTTTTCACCGTATAGCCCGAGGTAATTGTCAACACGCTCGCTTTCGGCGATCTGTCCAGTGCCGCAGTAATTTTTTTCAATAACTATTGCACTCAGTGCCGCACGCTTGGCATATACCGCAGCGGAAAGCCCCGCAGGGCCGCTTCCGATTATTACAGTATCATACATGGCTTAACCTGTCCTTTGCTATTTTTCTATTACAAGTCCCTCGTTCTCTGCGGTATCTCCCTCAATCTTGAAGGAGTTAAGAACAGGGGCAGCTCTGTCCACGAGAGAAAGGATCAGATAGCTTGCCTTGCTGTCGTGAGCGAGACGCTTATCCTCCTCGGAAGGACGGGATGGCGATTCGGGGTGAGAATGCCAATTACCGAGAGGAACAAGCCCGTTTGCTCTCATATCCTTGACCGCCGCAAGCTGCTCCTTGGGGTCGAGGGAAAAGTGCTCGTTAGAGTGGTCGATATTTGTGAGAAGATAGACCTTTTTTATGATCTTTCCTTCCTCCGTAATCTCTCCTGCAATAAGTCCGCAAGCCTCCTCAGGCAGCACGCTTTCAGCGTGAGCGAGTATTTTTTTGTAGTCGTTTTCCGAAATAGTTATCATAAATGAACACCGTCACATTCTACTTGTTCGTAATCGATAAGCTCTGTAATTGTAGGATGAGTACCGCAGACCGCACAGTTTTCGGTATGCTGGGGGAGCTTCACCTTGCGGAACTCCATCTTCAGCGCATCGTAGGTCAGCAGGTAGCCTGTAAGCAGATCGCCTACACCAAGAATATACTTGACAGCCTCCATAGCCTGTAAGCTGCCGATAACGCCGCCCATCGCGCCGATAACGCCTGCCTGCTTACAGGTGGGAACTGCATCTTTAGGCGGAGGATTCTTGAATACGCATCTGTAACAAGGACCCTGATCGGGAACGTATGTCATAAGCTGTCCCTGAAAGCGAATGATTCCTGCATGAGAGAAAGGCTTTTTTGCCATTACGCAGGCATCGTTGATAAGGAACTTGGCGGGGAAATTATCCGTGCCGTCAATAACGAAGTCATAGTCCTTGATCAGCTCCATGATGTTCTCGCTTGTTACAAAGGTACGGTATGTGTTTACCGTAACATCGGGGTTCATCTCCTGCATCGTTTCCTTTGCAGACTGTACCTTTGCCTTACCCACGTCTTTAGTAGCGTGGATTATCTGACGCTGGAGGTTTGAAAGGTCAACCTCGTCTGCATCGGCAATGCCGATAGTACCCACACCTGCCGCTGCGAGATACATTGCCGCAGGTGCGCCGAGTCCGCCTGCACCGATGATGAGCACCTTTGCGTTAAGCAGCTTCTTCTGACCCTTCGCACCGACCTCTTTCAGTATGATATGGCGTGAATAACGCTCAAGCTGTTCGTTTGTAAATGCCATTACTGACCGCCTCCCATAAAATACAGAAATTCAACGCTGTCGCCGTCCTTAAGAACTGTGCTGTCAAATGCGCCGCTTTCAACGAAATCATCGTTGATGGTTACTGTGACATACTGAGGGGTTTCGACGTTCTCCTGCTCGATAAGCTGTGCCACGGTAAGTCCGTTGACAACCTGTTTCTTTACTCCTGCTACTGTGATATTCATAATAATTACTCCTTATTAAGATTTTCGATCGCCGATTCGATGTCGCTCTTTTTAAGCGAACCGTTCAGCCGTGATATTTCCTCACCGTTTCTGAAAAAAACCAATGTAGGTACTGACTGCACCTCGTATTTTTCGGCAAGCTCCATATCGAAGTTTATGTTTATTTTTACAAGCTTTATTTCGTTCTCGTATTGCTCCTCCAGCTCCGCAAGTACAGGTGAAAGCCGCTTGCACGGCACGCAGCTGTCAGAGTAAAAATCCGCAAGTATAACTCCGTCTGATTGGAGTACCTCTGTTTCAAATGTATCACCGCTTACACGAACTGCCATATCAATCACCGACCTTTTTTACGATGAGCGTAAATGTTCCGTCCTCATTATTAAGGAGCTTCAAGATCTGATGTCCTTCCTCCTTAATGCTGCGGGGAACGTTCTGAACAGGCTCGCCATCGTTCATCCTTACTGCAAGTATCTGACCCTCGTCAAGCTCCTCCAGAGCCACCTTCGCCTTGACAAAGGTTGTAGGGCACACCACATCGGTGATATCCACGCTGTCGTCAATGTTGTATTCTAAATCAGCCATTGTGTACCTCCAAGATCTTCTCTGTAAATTTGTCCTTGCCTACGCGGTCGAGGGTGAACTTGAAACGTTCGCCTGCATTTGCATTCTCTGCGAAAAACTCAATAGCCGCGTCGCAGATAGCCATCAGCTTTTCCTTATCCTCGATGAAGGGGATGACCGCCTCGCCGGTGCTTATACTGTTGCCGAATAGTCCGCCGAAGGAAACGATATATCCGTGCACCGTATCCCATGCTTCTGTAGGACAGGCTTTAACGCATCTTCCGCAGAAATTGCATTTGCTTTGGTCAACGGTGATCTTTCCGTCCTTTATTGAGATCGCACTTGTGCGGCAAGCCTTTTCGCAGACTCCGCAGTTGATGCAGTCGCTTTCGCGCCAGTTCACCTTTATGCCGCCCTTGATACCAAGATCGTTTTCCTCAGCTTTAAGGCAGTTGTTCTGACATCCCGTAATACCGAACTTGAATTTGTGAGGGAGCTCCCTTGCGAAGTACCTTTCGTCAAGCTCCTTTGCGAGAGAATATGTATCGATACAGCCACTGGGACATATCGCTTCACCCTGACAGGCGGTGACCGTCCTTACCCTCGGGCCGCATACGCCCGGCTCAACGCCGCCCTCTGCAAGAGCCGCCTTTACCTCGTCGATATCATCAAGCTTGATAAAGGGGATCTCAACGCTCTGCCTTGAAGTGAGGTGCACATGACCGTCACCGAACCTTTCTGCCACCTCAGCGATCTTAGCAAGCTGAACGGCATTCAAATTTCCGCCGACCACTCTGAGTCGCAGCGAAAAATTGTTCTTCTGTTTCTGCCGCATGAAGCCGCCCTTTTTCAGTGTTGCATAATCAACAGCCATTGTCCTGTTCCTCCAAAATCATATTTTTTCGATCGCCTGACGGAAATCCTCAATTAGGTCGTCCGCGTCCTCAATGCCTACGCTTATCCTTATAGTATCATCATAAACCCCTGCGCTCAGCTTCTGCTGTTCTGTGCTGTGAGTGTAAATTGTACTCGCGGGATGAATAACAAGCGTTCTGACATCGCCGATGTTAGTAGCTATACAGGCATATTTCAGACCATTTATCAGCTTGAATGCTTTCTCCTTGCTGCCTGTACGCAGAGTCAGTATCGTTCCGCCCTTTCCGCCGAACTGCTCTTTTACAAGCCCGTAATATGGGTTATCGGCAAGAGCAGGATAATTAACCTCCATATCGGGAACGGTCTTTAAGAATTCCGCAAGCTGTAAGGCATTGCTGCAAAGGCGCTCCATTCTGAGTCCCAGTGTTTCAAGGCCGATGGAGTTGAGATAAGCGTTCATCGGGGCAAGACAGCAGCCTACATTCCGCCAGAGACCGTTTCTTAACTTTGCAAGATATGCAAACTTTCCGTATTTTGCATACTCCTTGAAGCCACTGTATCTCTCGGTATCCCACCTGAATTTACCGCTGTCGATAATAATACCGCTTATTGCATTGCCACTTCCGTTTATGTATTTTGAGGAAGAATGTACCACGATATCTGCGCCAAAATCAAAGGGATTGATAAGATAGGGGGTAGCCGTCGTGCTGTCGATGATAAGAGGCACTCCGTGGCTGTGCGCCACTTCAGCAACCGACTTTATATCCACCACATTCAGCTTCGGATTCCCGATAAGTTCGGTGAATACTGCCTTTGTCTTGTCGGTGATGAGTCCTTCAACGCTTTCGGCTGTGACCTCATCGGTGAACCTTGTGGTTATTCCGAACGCTTCAAGGTCACCGAACAAGTCTATCGTTCCGCCGAAAAGCCCTGCACCTGCGATTATCTCATCGCCTGCTTGCAGAATGTTAAGCAGCGACATTGTGACCGCCGCCATTCCCGATGAACAAGCAACTGCACCTATTCCTTTTTCAAGCGCCGATATGCGCCGTTCAAAGGCGTCTATTGTTGGATTGCTTATCCTTGTGTAAGCGTAGCCCGCTGCTTTGTTATTGAACACCGCTTCAAGCCGCTCGGCTGACCCGTGAGAAAAGGCACTGGACTGATATATAGGAGTCAGTGTTGAGCCCGTTGCCGCATCGCCATCGAAATTCTGATGAAGCAAAGCTGTATTAAATTTCATATTATCACCTAGTTTCTGTCAGTATCAGATAAATATAGATTCTTCCTTGAGTGTGTTATTCTCAAGGAGATATGCTTTGTCGCCCGATGTCACAAACATTCGGTAAACAAAGACATCGACCTTTTCACCAACAGAAACGCTTTGCTCATCAAAGCCTCGTCTTGCGGTCAGCAGTACATCATTCACTCTGACCGAAAGCTCAATGCTGCTGCCTCTGAAAGCTACTCTCTCGATAACTCCCTCGGATGCGGAGCTTTTGAATTTCTGGAACTCGTTTTTCTTTGACACTTTCACAAATTCGGGACGGACGATAGCATTGTCTGCGCCTTCGATTTCGTCAAAGGTACGGAACCTGCTGTAATCCTTGAATATGGACGGCTGCCCAAAGAATGAAGCCGTAAAGGAGGTCTCAGGGTTACGATATACCTGCGAGGGAGTACCGATCTGCTCGATCCTGCCCTTGTTGGTGATTATGATCTCATCAGCGACCTCAATGGCTTCGTCCTGATCGTGGGTAACGAAAATACTTGTTACTCCAAGCTTCTGTATCATATCCTTGAGCCAGCTTCTGAGCTCCTGCCTTACCTTTGCGTCAATAGCGGCAAAGGGCTCGTCAAGCAGAAGAAGCTGGGGATTAGGTGCAAGCGCTCTTGCAAAAGCAACTCTCTGGCGCTGACCTCCCGAAAGCTGACTGGGATAGCGCTTTTCAAGCCCCTCAAGACCTATCAGTTTCACAAGCTCGGTAACACGTTCCTTGATCGCTGCGTTATCCTGCTTGAGCACCTTAAGTCCGAATGCAATGTTGTCGTATACCGTCATGTAGCGGAAAAGTGCGTAATTCTGGAACACAAAGCCGATTCCTCGCTGACTTGCGGGTATGTCGTTTACCACCTTGCCGTCGATGATTATCTCGCCGCTGTCAGGATTTTCAAGACCTGCGATCATTCTGAGTATAGTAGTCTTTCCGCTGCCGCTGGGGCCGAGAAGTCCGATAAGCTTACCCTTTTCGATGCCGAAGCTGACATTATCCGAGGCTTTGAAGCTGCCGAAATTCTTGTTTATGTTTTTCAGTTCAACGTACATTGTCTTTCTCTCTCTTTCCTATGTACTCCACAACGCTCCTGATGATCAATATCACGATCGCCATCATTACCAGTATTGAGGATACCGCAAAGGCTGGAACATACTTGAACTCGTTGAACAATATCTCAACGTGCAGGGGAAGCGTATTCGTCTTGCCTCTTAGATGTCCCGAAAGCACCGATACCGCGCCGAACTCGCCCATCGCTCTCGCGGCACAAAGCACGATTCCGTACAGGAAAGCCCATTTGATATGAGGAAAGGTGATCCTTCTGAATATTGTAAAGCCCTTTGCACCCATAAGCGCAGCCGCTTCCTCCTCGTCGGTACCCTGCGCTTCAAGAACAGGTATCAGCTCTCTTGAAATAAAGGGGAATGTTACGAATATCGTTGCCAGGATGATTCCCGGTACTGCAAATACTATCTTTATATCCAGCTCCTGGAGCAGAGGATATATCGGACTCTGACGACCAAATGTAAGCACAAATATCAAGCCTGCGATAATGGGTGACACTGTTACGGGAAGGTCTATAAGCGTACTCAGCAGCTTCTTTCCCTTAAATCGGAATTTTGTGAGCGCCCATGCTGCAAACAAACCGAACACTGTGTTTATCGCAACCGCGAACACCGTCGCTTCAAGGGTGAGCAGCACAGCTTTCACCGTATATTCATCGGCTACCGCTTCAGCGTATACTGCAAAGCCCTGCTGCAATGACTCGGCTATTACCGTAATAAGGGGCAAGACAAGCATAAGAAATACAAAAAGAAAGCTTATGCCTATCAATATCCACTTTACAGCCTTTGAGCCTTTTGATTCGCTGTGCATATCAATTGCCCCCTTTCAGGATTTTCGCATTTCTGATCTGAATAAGATTTACAAGAAACAGTATCAGGAATGATACCAGAAGCATTACAAGAGCTATCGCCGTTGCACTGGCATAATCATATTCCTGAAGCTCCGACATGATGATAAGCGGAGTGATCTCGGTTTCATACGGCTGATTTCCCGCAATGAAAACCACGCTGCCGTACTCACCAAGGCACCTGCCGAACGCAAGCCCGAAGCCTGTAAAAACCGCAGGTCTGATCTCGGGAAAGATGACCTTCCAGAATATCCTTGTTCGGCTTGCACCGAGAACGCCCGCCGCTTCCTCGTAGGAGGCATCCAGCTTTTCCAGCACGGGCTGAACGGCTCTTACCACGAATGGAATTCCGATGAACACAAGCGCCACGATTATTCCCACCCTTGTGTAAGCGATCTTCACGCCGAACTGCGCAAAAAATCCGCCGATAAGTCCCGTGTCAGCGGTAAGAGAGGTGAGTGCGATACCCGCTACTGCTGTGGGAAGTGCGAACGGAAGCTCGATCATACCATCCAGCAGACGCTTACAGGGGAAATCGTACCGCACCAGCACCCACGCAAGGACAACTCCCATCACCGCATTTATCAGCGATGCTATAAGTGCAGTGATAAAGCTTACCTCAAAGCTTGCAAGAACTCTTGATCTGGTTATGGTGCTCAATATCTCACCTATATCCATTCCTGTGGTGAACACCACCAGTGAAGCCAATGGGATAAGAACCACTATACTAAGTATCGAAATCGTTATTCCCATCGACAGCCCGAAGCCCGGGATAACTCTCTTGTTTGCTTTTTTCATAATTCACTCATCATTCCGATTTTTCATAGATTTCATCAAACACGCCGCCGTCGGTGAAGTGCTTGGTTTGAGCCTCATCCCATCCGCCGAAGTCATTGATGGTCACAAGGTTGATATCAAGATTGAATACATCGGCGTATTCCTTGAGGATCTCCTCGTTAGAGGGTCTGTAATAGTTGTCGCCTGCGATGCGCTGGGCTTCATCCGTGTAGAGATACTGTAAATATTCGGTTGCGACTTCACGTGTACCTCTGTCATCAACTACTCCATCCACAATAGCAACGGAGGGCTGAGCAAGGATGCTGATACTGGGTGTGATTATTTCATAATCATCGGGATAATCCTGAATGGAGAGGTACGCTTCGTTCTCCCATGCAAGAAGCACATCACCCTGACCGTTTTCAACGAATGTTGTTGTGGAGCCTCTTGCACCCGAATCCAGGACAAGAACGTTCTGATACAGCTTCTTGATAAAGTCCTTCACCTGAGCCTCGTCGTCGCCGTACAGTTCTTCAGCATACGCCCATGCCGCAAGGTAGTTCCATCTTGCGCCGCCCGAGGTCTTGGGATTTGGTGTGATAACGCCGACACCCTCCTTGACAAGATCATCCCAGTCCTGAATATCCTTGGGATTGCCCTTTCTTACAAGGAAAACGATAGTTGAGGTATAGGGTGCGCTATCGTTACCAAACTCGCTTACCCAGCCGTCCTCGATAAGTCCTGCATCACGGACTGCATTCACATCGTACTCAAGAGCAAGGGTGACAACGTCCGCTTCAAGTCCGTTTGCAACCTCGAGAGCCTGCTTGCCCGAGCCGCCGTGGGACTGGGTGATCTCTACCTCCTGGCCTGTCTGCTCCTTCCAATGCTCGGCAAAAAGCGCATTGTAGGATTCGTAAAGCTCTCTTGTGGGATCATACGACACATTTGTGAGAGTGATCTTCTCGCCGCTACTGCTGCCTTTGTCTGATGAGCAGCCTGTAACGCTTGTAAGTCCTGTAAGTAATACCGTAGCTGCCAGTGTTAAGCTTAATATATTCTTTTTCATAATGATAACCTCTTTCATAAATTAATTGTTTTAGTTTTTTAGATATGTGTTACAAAAGTGGTCATCTACATCGTCCAAAGCGAAAATTGGCTCTGACGAGCCCTTCGAAGATGTTTTTCATTATAACATCAGCTCCATTTACTATTAACCTACTTGGTAGGTTGGGTTTATTATAACATTATTTACCTACTTTGTCAATAGGATTTTGGTAAAAAAATAAATTGGTGGTTTTTTCACAAAAACAACGGGATATCAAAAAAACGCATGGTCAAAATGACGATATTTCAATAAATGCTACACATTGCCACCTTATTATTAATATAGTAAAGCAGATAAAAGGCAATTTGAAAAAAATTAAAAAAACCTATTGACAAATTAGGTGGATAGTGATATACTGTAGTCAAAATTGAATATGTTAAACCGTTGAAGCGGAGATAACGGCAATGATGCCTTTACAGAGAACCTGCGTTGCTGAGAGTCAGGTAAGAAACAAGTTGTCAAATGGACCGCTGAGGGCGCAGTCAAAGGCTTTTGCCGAGTATTCTGCGACGTGTTGGCATACGTAAGTTGTCGGGAGTGTGTTGGCACTCTGCTAAGTGCACAGCTGTCGTGGCTGTGAATCAAGGTGGCACCGCGGATAAGTGTAATTATTCGTCCTTGACAGAGTTATTGTATAATTCTGTCAGGGGCGTTTTTGTTTGCGTGCACAAAGGCTCTTCTGACAGAATCAGAGGAGCTTTTTTGATTTTATCGGAGGTGTTTTTTATGAATTACTTGCCAACTCTTGAAGAAATAAAGAAAATTGCAGACAGCGGAAAATACAAGATTGCCCCTGTCAGCTGTGAAATTTTATCGGATATCTGCACTCCCATTGAAGCTTTGCGGAAACTGAAAAATGTTTCTTCCCACTGCTATCTTCTGGAGTCGGTTGCCGAAAAAGAAAAATGGGGACGGTATACGTTCCTCGGTTTTGACCCGAAGCTTGAAATAACCTGTTCGGGCAAGAATATGAAAATCGGAGATGTTCGCATTGAAACGGATAACCCATCGGAGCAGCTGCGGCAGATTCTGGCTGAATACAAAAGTCCGAAGCTTGATTATCTTCCACCATTTACAGGCGGACTTGTGGGATATTTCTCCTATGATTTTCTGAAATACAGCGAGCCGTCTGTGGATATTGAAACCGAGGACAGCGAAAGCTTCAAGGATATCGACCTTATGCTTTTTGATAAGGTTATCGCCTTTGACAATTTCAGGCAGAAGATAATAATTATTGCAAATATGTCCCTTGATGAGCTTGAAACAGGCTACAACAAGGCGGTTATGGAGCTTGAAAATATGGCGGCTCTGCTGAAAAACGGAACTCCGAAAATTGAGATGGGCGGACATCTTAAAGGCGAGGTCACACCGCTTTTTGATAAAGAAGCTTACTGCGGCATGGTAGAAAAGGCGAAGCACCACATCCACGAAGGTGACATTTTCCAGATTGTGTTGTCAAACCGTCTTTCCGCACCCTTTGAGGGAAGTCTGCTAAATACCTACCGTGTTCTGAGGACGCTCAATCCTTCGCCGTATATGTTTTATTTTTCGGGAATGGATGTGGAAATTGCAGGCGCTTCTCCCGAAACTCTTGTTAAGCTTGAAAACGGTACGCTTCACACATTTCCTCTTGCAGGTACACGTCCGAGGGGCAACACGGAAGCCGAGGATAAAGCGCTTGAAGCGGAATTGCTTGCCGATGAAAAGGAGCTTGCCGAGCATAATATGCTGGTTGATTTGGGCAGAAATGATTTGGGTAAAATCAGTAAGTTCAGCACGGTTGAGGTTGTGCAGCTCCGCAGTATAGAGCGCTACTCTCACGTTATGCACATCGGCTCAACAGTACGGGGCGAAATCCGTGAGGACTGTGATGCACTTGACGCCGTAAGCGCAGTTTTGCCGGCAGGAACACTCTCGGGCGCACCGAAAATCAGAGCCTGTCAGCTTATTGCGGAGCTTGAAAACAACAAGCGCGGAATTTACGGAGGAGCAATCGGATATATTGATTTTACGGGCAATCTCGATACCTGTATAGCAATCCGAATTGCCTATAAAAAGAACGGAAAGGTGTTCATAAGAAGCGGTGCGGGAATTGTTGCCGACTCCGAACCCGAAAAGGAATATCAGGAGTGCATCAATAAAGCGGCAGCGGTTGTAAACGCGCTGAAAACGGCAGAGGAGGCGGATTTATGATTTTACTGATTGATAATTACGACAGCTTTTCCTACAACCTTTTTCAGCTTGTGGGAGAGATAAATCCCGATATAAAAGTCATACGAAACGATGAAATGACGATTGAAGAAATCGAAAGACTCAGCCCAGACAGGATTATTCTTTCGCCCGGACCGGGCAGACCCGAGGACGCGGGAATTATAGTGGAAGCGGCGAAAACCCTGTCGCAGAAAATCCCTACCCTTGGTGTATGCCTCGGACATCAGGCAATATGCGCGGCTTACGGCGCAGAGGTAACCTACGCAAAGCGGCTTATGCACGGAAAACAGTCCACGGTAAAATTCAGCAGTGACTGTCCGCTGTTTAAAGACATCCCCCAAGCGGCACCCGTGGCAAGATATCACTCCCTTGTAGCAAAGCCCGAGACAATTCCCGACTGCCTTACAGTTACGGCAGTTACGGAGGACGGCGAAATCATGGCGGTACAGCATAAGGCTTATCCCATTTTCGGCGTGCAGTTCCACCCCGAATCAATTTTAACGCCCGACGGCAGAAAAATGCTTGAAAACTTTATAGATGGAGGTTTCTGATATGATTAAGGAAGCAATTGTAAAAATAGTAGACAAACAGGATTTAACCTACGATGAGGCATACACCGTGATCACCGAGATCATGAGCGGTGAAACAACCCCGACACAGAATGCAGCATTTCTTGCGGCACTTTCCACCAAAAGCACAAAATCCGAAAC
>JAFTVU010000090.1 GCA_017465665.1 Oscillospiraceae bacterium
ATGTCTGTTTAAATATACAGGATAAAACAAGTAGGAGGAGTTTTACAATGTCTGATTTCAATTACGAAGAAGCACTTGAACCTGATGTAAATATAAAGGTCATCGGTGTCGGCGGCGGCGGCGGAAATGCCGTAAACTGCATGGTCGATTCAGGTGTAAGTAATATCGAATATATCGCAGTTAATACAGATGCAAAGGCTCTTAACAAGTCAAGAGCTACTACAAGAATACCGATTGGTGCAAAGCTTACAAAGGGCAGAGGCGCAGGAAACAAGCCTGAGATCGGTCAGAGAAGTGCTGAGGAAAACCGTGACGAGATCGAGTCACACCTCAAGGGCGCTGATATGATTTTCATTACAGCCGGAATGGGCGGCGGTACAGGTACTGGTGCTGCTCCTGTTGTTGCTAAGATCGCTAAGGAAATGGATATCCTTACTGTTGCCGTTGTTACAAAGCCCTTCCTCTTTGAGAGAGAGCAGAAAATGGCTCAGGCTGAAAAAGGTATCGCAGAACTGAAAAAATACGTTGACTCCCTTATCGTTATTCCGAATGAGCGTCTCCTCGTTGGTCTGGACAAGCCCCTCACTATGATGCAGTCCTTTGCACTTTCCGATGACGTTCTCAAAACAGGCGTTAAGAGCATCTCCGACCTCATCGTTGAGGAAGGCTACATAAATCTTGATTTCGCTGATGTTTCTACAATAATGAAGGGTGCTGGCTATGCTCATATGGCTATCGGTCATGGCTCCGGCAAGGATAAGGCAAGAGATGCTGCAAACGCTGTAATCTCCAGCCCTCTCCTCGAAACATCTATCTCTGGTGCTAAGCGACTTCTTATCAATATCGCTATGTCTGAGGATATCCTCTCATCCGATGTTGATGCTGCTACAAAGATGATCACTGATACAGCAGCTGACGGAGTTGAATTTATCTTCGGTACAGCCTTCAAGGAGGATATGCAGGATGAAATGACCATCACTGTTATCGCTGCTGGCTTTGATGATGAGGAAGTTCTTCCCTCTGCAGCTGATGAAGCTTCTGCTGAGGAGGATGTTATCCAGATCGACAACCCACTCATCGACGGACTTGGTCTTGGCGGAACCAGCTCTAAGCCGGCTTCTTCAAATCAGGACTACGATCTCGATGATATCTTCAAAATGCTGGGCAACTGACATGATAATTCAAGCGGTTTCTCTTTTAGGGAAGCCGCTTTTCTTATACTCCTATGTAATAAATTCTGTCGGAATGCTTAGTTTTTTATATCAAATGCACTAAAATCAGCTTAAAAATTCTACATATTAGTAATTGAAATTCAATGTTGAATATGTTATAATATTTTAAAGGCATTTTATTTCCTTGAATTTATTTTGACCTCGTTCATCCGAGGGGAAATGGAGTTTTTACAATGGCAGAATCAACAATCTTAAGAGAAACTAAGATCGGTCAGAAGGGCTTCGTAAAAGAGGACGTTATGACCTACATAGACGAGCTTAATTCAAAGATCGTTTCCCTTGAGGATGAGATCAAAAAAGGCTCTCCTGCAACACCCGTTGATCAGCAGGAAATCATAAAGTACCGCAATCAGATCGACAACCTTCAGGAAAAGCTCAACGCTTCAAACAACGCTCTCAGAGCAGCAAAGAAGGAAGTTGAAGAACTTCAGAAGCAGCATGACACCGATCTTAAGCTTATAGAACAGCTTAAGGCAGGCGGTCCCGGCGCTGCAGCTGCGGCAGCTCAGTCAAATGCTCAGACAGCAGCAGCTCTTGAAGCAGCTAAGAAGGAAATCGACAAGCTTAATGCTCAGCTTAAGGAAGCTCATGCTAAATCTGCGGTTCCTCAGGCAGCAGCTCCTCAGCAGAATGCACAGCAGAACGCTCAGGCTGCAGCAGCTCTTGAAGCAGCTAAGAAGGAAATCGAAAGACTCAACGCTCAGCTTAAGGAAGCTCAGGCTAAGGCAGCGGAAGCTGCTAAGGCTCCAGCACAGGCTGCTCCGGCACAGGCTGAACAGGCTGCAAACAACGCAGAACTCGCTAAGACAAAGCAGGAAATCTCCAGACTTACAAGCGAACTCGGCAGCAAGGCTAAGGAAATCGCTGAGAGAGACAAGACTATCGCTCAGATCACTAAGGATAAGGATGACGCTGCTGCTCAGCTCAAGAATAAGGACGCTGAGATCGCTAAGCTCAATGGTGAAATTACTTCTCTCAACGGCGAAATCACAACTCTTAAGGAAAGCGCAAGCGATCCTACAGCTCAGATGGGACTTATCTTTGCTGAGGCTCAGAAGACTGTAAATATGCTCAAAACACAGGCTAAAACTGACGCTGACAAGACAATCGCTGACGCTACAGAAAAGGCTGATGCTATCCTCCGTGAGGCTAACGAAAAGGC
>JAFTVU010000091.1 GCA_017465665.1 Oscillospiraceae bacterium
AGCGAACAAGAGTAGCTCCGAAAATCGGCTTGGCAGCCGATCCGCCATGATATATGCAGAGGGATAATGATACTTCCGCCCAGCCACAGACATCGCAATGGGGGCGGCTTTGTGAGAACCACATCGGGGTGAGATTCCCATGACACTGCGCCAACAGTGGTCTGAAATATTCCCTCGGGGAGCAATAATGCTCTTCGCTTTAGCCGGGGAGGTCGGGGACAAATACGGCACACAGGTTGATTTACGAAATACGGAGAAATCCGATTAAAAATATTGCCGCAGCTCTGCCTAGCGGATCTGCGGCGGTTATACATAACATCAACAAACGAAAGGAAAATATTATGTGTAAAAAGAAAATCAGGCGGGGTGATGTGTTCCTTGCCGACTTAAATCCTGTCGTTGGCAGCGAGGAGGGCGGCAATCGCCCCGTACTTATCGTTCAGAACAACACAGGAAACCGCAACAGCCGCACAACTATCGTGGCTCCTATCACAAGAAAGCTCACATCAAGCTATCTTCCCGTCCATGTTATCGTTTCACCAAGCGTGACGGGACTTCAGGAAACCTCAAGCGTTATGCTCGAGCAGATTCGTGTTATGGATAAGGAAAGGCTCAAGGAAAAGGTCGGACATCTTCCGCCATTCCTTATGACGCTTGTGGATAGAGCAATCCGTGTAAGCGTGGGACTGAAATCAGAATACAACTAAAAATATGGAGGGAAAATATATGAACGAGGACGCAAAAATTGTTCTGAAGATGCACCTTTGCAACAGCTTTATTGAAACACTCGCCGCAGAAAATCTCATAACCGAGCGACAGAGAGGCAAACTCCGAGCCGTAGTCAAAAGACGGATAACGGCGGTTTGAACCATGTTCCCCTTTAGTCGGAATTTGCATAAAAACCGTAGATATTTTCGTTGGGTTTGGTGATAGATATCGCCAAGCCCTTGTGGTATTGTATTGTGTTGAAAGGAGTGGTTGAATGGCAGAAATCAAAATCATACCTGCTCGTGACCGAAGCGAGGACATAATACGGACTGCGGCGTATGCTAGAGTATCCAGCGACAGCGAAGATCAGATAAACTCGTACAATGCGCAGATTAGGTACTACACCGAGATGTTAAGCAGCAGTTTAAATACGGTGTTCGTGGATATGTACGCTGACGAGGGTATAACAGGTACATCGGCTGACAAGCGAGATGACTTCCTGCGGCTTATGAAGGACTGTCGCAGAGGACGGATTGACCGAGTGCTTACAAAATCTGTATCCCGATTCGCCCGAAACACAAAGGAATGTCTTGAAGCGGTGCGAGAGTTGAAAACGCTTGGCATATCGGTATACTTCGAGAAAGAAAATATCGACACAGGTGAGTTAAGCTCTGAGATGCTATTGACATTACACAGCCAGTTTGCACAAGAGGAGTCGATATCGATCTCCAAGAACTGCCGTATGGGTATACAGAAAAGAATGGCAGACGGTACTTACAAAAACTCATCAATGTCATACGGCTATGAGTATATAGACGGCGAAATCCATATCAATGAATCCGAGGCGGCAATCGTGGTGCGAATTTTCGACGAGTATCTTGCAGGAAAAGGTGCATACGAAATTGCCGCCGAGTTCAACAAAGAGGGAGTTGAAAACCCTCGGAACAGCTTGGAATGGTATCCTCAGTTAATTCAAAATATCCTAATCAATGAAAGGTATGTCGGCGATTCACTGTATCAAAAGAGGTGTACGACTGATACGCTCCCGTTTAGGAAAATGTATAACAAGGGCTATAAGCCACAGTATTATGTTTCTAATACACATATCCCCATAATCGACAAGGATAAGTTCGAGGCTGCTCAAAGGATACGAGAGCAAAAATCAAAGGTGTACTACCGAGATACGCCGTATAGCAGGTATCCGTTGAGCAAGAAGATAAAATGCAGCTGTGGTAGTACCTTCAAGCGCAAAAAGGTCGGAGAACGAGTATCTTGGACTTGTATCAGGCATGATAAAAGGACTTCGGTTATCAAGTGTGATATGAAGCCGATACATGAGCCGCTCATATACGAAGCGTTCATCAGAATGTTCAATAAGCTCACCGCCCACTATCAGGATATAATCACCCCAGCCTACCGTCTACTGCAAAGGCTGTCAGACATAGGTGAGCTTGCCAATACACAGGTAGCAGAAATTCGTAAGGAGATTGCCGAGCAAAAGGCACAATGCCACCTACTGTCACAGCTAAACGCACAAGGTGTTCTGGACTCGGTGTACTTCACTTCACGCTCGCAGGAGCTTGACCGAAATCTTGTACAACTGCATAAACAGCTACACGCAATGCTGAACAGCGATGAGGATGAGGAACGGCTCGCCAAAATCAAGAAGCTCGCAGCCATACTGGAAAGCTCCGAGCAGATAGCCGAATTTGATGAGGAGAAATTCAGCAGTATAGTAGAACGGATAATCGTCCTCTCTGAAAAGGAAATACGGTTCGAGCTTATAGGCGGCATAGCCTTCAACGAGCCGATACAGCGGAAAGGACGGTGATAATATGCTGAAGAACAGAAACATACCCTTCGGCTACTGCATAACAAATGGCGAATATGCTGTGAATGAAACCGAAGCCGAGGCAATACGGCAGATATTCGCCCGATACATAGGCGGTGACTCACTGAAAACCATAGCAACACAGATGACCGTTCCTTACAACACCTGCAAGACCGTCTGGAACAAGAATATGGTAAGCAGAGTGCTTGAAAACCGCAGATACCTCGGTGAAAATGGCTACCCCTCCATAATATCGCAAGAGGACTTCGATACAGCCAATCAGATAAAGGCTACCCGATACATAAAGGGCGAGAGAAAAGAATCCTCGCCCCAAACAGAACAACGGCCTATCCGCACCATATACGAGCCGACCGAGGAGATTCAGAGAAAAATCAACGAGATATCCCGAATGCTTGATACGCCCGATGCGGATAAGGATGACATAGTGAAACAGATATTCAGATGTGCGGAAATGAAATATACCGCACTAAGACCGATATATGACGGAGGTGACACGAATGCTTGAAGCGACAATGCAGAGGTCGGTAGTAATAATCCCAGCGAAAACAAAAGAAGCCTTGCAAATTGCTGCAAAGCTGAAGGTGGCGGCATACTGCCGAGTGTCCACCGACCAAGAGGAGCAGGAATCCAGCTATGAGGCACAGATAAGCTATTACACAGAAAAGATAGGCAACAATCCCGACTGGACAATGGTGAAGATTTTTGCTGACGAAGGTATTACAGGAACGCAGGATAAAAAGCGTGACCAGTTCAAAGAGATGATACGCTTATGCCGAAAGCGTAAGATAGACCTTATACTTACAAAATCCATATCCCGATTCGCACGAAACACAGTAGACACGCTGAAATATGTAAGAGAGCTGAAGGCACTTGGGATTGGAATCATCTTCGAAAAGGAAAACATAAACACCTTAGAAATCGAAACTGAGATGATACTGACGATTATGAGCTGCTTCGCACAGGCAGAATCCGAATCCATCAGCAAGAATGTGGCATGGGGAATCCGTCAGAGCTTCCGAGAGGGCAATGTGCCTATGCATTACAACACGATGCTCGGCTACTGCAAGGGGACAGACGGCAAGCCCGAGATAGTTCCCGAGGAGGCAGAAATAGTCCGAGAGATATACCACAGCTACCTCACAGGAATGAGCCTACAGCAGATTGCGGATTCTCTTAACACAAGAGGAATAACCACGAAATGCGGAAAATCGCTGTGGAAAAGCAATAAGATACAAAATATCCTCACTAACGAGAAATATACAGGCGACGCCCTCCTGCAGAAAACATATATAATCGACTGCATATCAAAGAAAAGCCGTAAGAACAATGGCGAGCTTCCGATGTACCTTGTGAAGAATCACCACGAACCGATAATATCCCGAACAGAATTCAATCGGGTACAGGAAGAAATGGCCCGCCGCAAGAGCAAGCGTAAGGTTGCAGAAAAATTCTGCAAGACCGAGCAAGGCAAGTACAGCGCCAAATACGCTCTGACGGAACTGCTGGTCTGCGGAGAATGCGGTACACCTTACCGCAGGGTAACCTGGACTGCTAAAGGCTTCAAGGAGATTAAGTGGAGGTGCATAAACCGTCTGCAGTACGGCAAGAAAAAGTGTCATAACTCGCCCACTTTGTCCGAGGAGGTACTCCACAAAGCTATAGTGACCGCCATAAATAACTTCTGCGAGGTCAAGGCTGATGTGGCGGAAATACTTCGAGAGAGTATAACAGAGGTGCTTGATCCCACCAAGAACGGCAACGTACTCGCCGCACAGCAGAGGCTCGATGAGCTTGCAAACAATATGAACGAGCTGCTGCGGCTGGCAACCACTCCCGAAAGCAGTAAGACGGCGATGGCTGATATACAGAAATTCAGCGATGAGATGAAAGCCTTGCGAGAATTCATAGAAACTGAGAAATCCAAGGCTGCTACGGCAGAACAGGATACGGAGCAGATGAATGCAGTATTGGAACGGCTTGAACAGGAGAATTTCACGCTGACGGAATACGACGATATAGTTGTGAGGCAGATGGTGGAGAAAATAAGCGTTATTGACAAGCAGACCATCAGGGTACGGTTTATAGGCGGTATGGAAATAACACAGAGCCTTTAATATATACAGAGAGCCTTCGCATCAAGGCTCTTTTTTCTGTTCGTTGATTTTTTACCACAAATGTGATATACTATTAAATATATAAATGGAAAGGATAACGGATATGGCACAGAATGAACGCTCATATATTGCAATAGACCTTAAATCGTTCTATGCCTCCGTTGAGTGCGTAGAGCGAGGACTTGATCCGCTGACCACAAACCTAGTTGTTGCCGACAGCAGCAGAACCGAAAAAACGATATGCCTTGCTGTTTCCCCATCGCTGAAAGCCTACGGAATAGGCGGCAGAGCAAGGCTTTTCGAGGTTGTACAGCGAATCGAACAGGTAAACGCACAAAGGAAACACAAAGCCCCGAATCGTACACTTGCAGGTAAAAGCAGTAACGCTCCCGAACTAAACAGCAATCCTGCTCTTGCAGTTGATTATATAATCGCACCTCCGCAGATGGCTCATTATATGGAGGTCAGCACCCAAATCTATCAGGTGTATCTCAAATATATAGCTCCCGAGGATATTCATGTATACTCCATTGACGAGGTCTTCATAGACGCTACCGCATATCTTCAGACCTACGGAATGACGGCACATGAACTTGCAGTGAAGATGATAAAGGATGTCCTCAAGGAAACGGGAGTTACCGCTACCGCAGGAATCGGCACGAATATGTATCTTGCCAAGATTGCTATGGACATAGTGGCGAAGAAAATGCCAGCGGGCGAGGATGGAGTACGAATAGCTGAGCTTGATGAAATGTCCTATCGCAGACAGCTTTGGAATCACAGACCACTGACCAGCTTCTGGCGAGTCGGTAAAGGCTACGCCGCAAAGCTGGAGGAA
>JAFTVU010000092.1 GCA_017465665.1 Oscillospiraceae bacterium
CCACAAGAGAGTAAGTTGTAAGCCTTACCCTTACGGATGACGGCAAAACGAAGTTCGCCGAGGCAACAGCAGCAAATGTGGGCAAGCAGATAGCTATCGTATATGATAACGGAATCCTCAGCGCTCCCCGTGTCAATGAAGCCATCGGCGGAGGAAGCGCGCAGATCACCGGTATGGACAGTGTTGAGGAGGCACAGAACCTGGCTTCCTATATCAGGATCGGTTCGCTCAGCCTGGAGCTTGAAGAGCTTCGTTCAAACGTTGTTGCGGCACAGCTCGGTGTAGAAGCTATTGCGACTTCACTCAGAGCTGCAATCATCGGTCTTATAATCGTTATGCTGATCATGATCATCGCATATCGTGTTCCGGGTGTGGTAGCTTCACTGGCGCTTGTTCTTTATACAACGCTTATCCTTATCCTTATCGATGCTTTCGAGATTACCCTTACCCTTCCGGGTATTGCCGGTATCATACTTGGCATAGGTATGGCTGTTGACGCAAATGTTATCATTTATGCCCGTATGCAGGAAGAGATAGCGGCCGGCCAGACGGTACACAGCGCCATCAAGGCGGGCTTCAGCAAAGCTTTCTCGGCAATATTTGACGGCAACATTACCACACTTATCGCGGCCGTGGTGCTTATGTATCTTGGCTCCGGTACAGTTAAGGGCTTTGCATATACCCTGGCCCTTGGCATTATTGTGTCAATGTTCACTGCCCTTGTTATTTCCCGATTTGTTATCTATGCGATATATGCTGTAGGGGTACGTGATGAGAAATTCTACGGAAAAGCAAAGAACCGAAAAGTCTTTGATTTCCTTGGAAAGCGTAAGACGTTCTTTATCATATCGATCGTGCTTATCCTTGCAGGCCCTGTTTTCATGGTGATCAACAGCGGTATGGGCAACAAGGCGCTGAATTACAGCCTTGAGTTCTCTGGCGGTACAGCAACCAATGTTACCTTCAATGAAAACATGGATCTTGCGGATATCGATGCAAACGTGGTACCGATAGTTGAGAAGCTTACGGGCGACAAGAATGTGCAGACTACCAAGGTTGTCGGCACAAACCAGGTTATCATCAAGACCAGGTCGCTTACTCTTGATGAGCGTGAAGCTCTCAATAAGGCACTTGTAGATGAGTTCGAAGTGGACGAGGATCTGATACAGGCAGAGAGTATCAGCGCAACAGTAAGTAAAGAGATGCGTAATGATGCCATTATGGCAGTCATTGTTGCTACTATCTGCATGCTTCTGTACATCTGGTTCCGTTTCAAGGATATCAGGTTCGCAAGCAGCGCGGTCCTTGCACTGCTGCATGACGTTCTTGTTGTCCTTACCTTCTATGCGATCGCAAGAGTATCGGTGGGCAATACATTTATCGCGTGTATGCTTACTATCGTAGGTTACTCGATCAACGCTACTATCGTTATCTTCGACCGTATACGTGAGCATCTGCACGGACGCACTGACTCGGATACGCTGGATGATATTGTAAATACAAGTATCACCGAGACGCTGACACGAAGCATTTATACTTCGCTCACCACCTTCGTTATGGTTACGGTGCTGTTTATCTTCGGTGTCTCGTCGATCCGTGAATTTGCTGCTCCGCTGATGGTTGGTATTATTGTCGGCGCTTACTCCTCAATATGCATCACAGGCGCACTCTGGTACGTCATGAAGAGGCATGTAGGGGCAGGTAAGGAAACTGCAAAGGCCGTGGCTCCGAAGGCGGCTGCAGCTGCAGGAGCTAAAGCATCGGCAACAGTTTCCAACACAAACAACGGACAGAAAGAGCCTAAGAAGAAAAACCGCAAGCGTGTACAGGAGAGGCTGGCCCGCGAGGCAGAAGAAGCAAAGAAGACAGAGGAACAGTAACATAATATTTCCTATCAGAAGCAGGACCCGGGAGCTATGCGCCCGGGTTCTGCCTGTAGTGAGGAGAGTGAGAAGCGTGGCAAGATGGGCTGTATATGCAAAAAAAGCGGACTTTAAGGCGATAGCTGAGAAATATGGCATTGACCAGGTGACAGCGCGGATCATCAGAAACCGTGACGCGGTCACGGATGAGGAGATCCGGCAGTATATTAGCGGCAAACTGTCCGATTTGCCATCCCCGCACCTGCTCAAGGATGCAGACAAAGCGGCAGGCATTCTCGCCGGAAAAATAAGCGAAGGCAGGCACATACGGATACTTGGCGACTATGATATTGATGGTGTTTCAGCCACATATATCCTCAAAAAAGCACTGAAGGAAGCCGGTGCAGATGTAGATCATTATATCCCGGACCGGATACTTGACGGTTACGGGATAAACGGACAGATCATCGAGAAAGCCATTGCTGACAATGTCGATACGATAGTAACATGCGATAACGGGATCTCGGCGGCTGAAGAAATTCAGGCAGCGAAAGACGCCGGAATGACAGTGATCGTTACGGACCACCATGAGGTTCCATATACGGAAGAGGACGGGGTGATCACACATATTATCCCTCCTGCAGATGCGGTTGTTGATCCTAAACAGCCAGACTGCCAGTATCCGACGGATACAATATGCGGCGCTGTGGTGGCCTTTAAGGTAATGCAGGTGCTCTATGAGCTTATGGGTCTTCCGCCGGAAAAGC